>NZ_CP040021.1:728976-1432953 GCF_005280275.1 Salinivibrio kushneri | reverse complement strand
GGGCGGTGAGAGCAGCCATCGTGTCATAGTACGATGGTTAGTTTATAGTATACAGTACGCTAAGCACTGCGAAGCGTGACTCGCTTTCTAATTTCGCCTTCAAGAGGCGCAAATAGCCGACGGGCACGATACAATAACGATAGTTGAACAGTCTAAGGACAAGTAATCATGGTAGTAGATTCAGACGGGTATCAAGCACTGATCGAACATTTTGCGTTTAATCTCTCTGTGTTTGAAAAACCGGGTGAAGCCATTGGCGATGATACCGTTGCGGATATTGTGCACGATCTAGTCGCCTCTAACATTATGACCATTTGCGAGCAAAATCCTGGGCTTTCGTCTGCATTGCGCTTCACCATATTGCGAGAGGCAGACCGTGTAGTGGAAGATATGGAAGAAGTGCTGGCGGGTCGCTGGGAGCAACCAGTCACCGCCGAGCAGGTTGGCTTTCTCGAAGAGTACGTTGCCCTGGTGAAAAACCTGTTCGATGGTGCCATGGTCGAGCTACGCTAGTGACCCCCTGACGGTAACCGTCTAATGCCTGTATACCCCTTGTACGATTGTGAGCGATCGAGACTGACAGCTAAGCTCAGGTCGGTATACTAGACGGCCCATTGACAACCTTAGATTTTACCATGTCCCCATCCGCTCCGCGTCACGCTATTCATCAGCTTTACTCCGCCCGTTTGGCACGTGCAACGCGTCCCTATCGCGCACGTGGCGCTGGTGTAGACCGCTGTTCAGCATGTATGTTAGTTCGTCATTTCTGTGTGTGTGATTACCGTGCCGCCCGCCAGACCCATGCTGCGTTCATGTTACTGATGTACGACGACGAGGTACTAAAACCGAGTAACACAGGACGTTTGATTGCTGACTGCGTGGCCGATACCTACGCCTTTATCTGGTCTCGCACGCACCCTGATCCTGACATGCTGGCGTTGTTATCCCGCTCAGCTTTTCAACCGTATGTGGTCTTTCCTGCTCAGTACACGACCCCGACGCGCATGACCTCACCAGCACGTCTCCATGATAACGCGAAGCGGCCGCTATTTATCATCATTGACGGTACCTGGCGGGAGGCGAAAAAAATCTTTCGCAAAAGCCCTTGGCTTGATCACTTTCCGGTTTTAAGCATCGAGCCTCAGGCATTATCTCGTTATCGCGTGCGCGATGCTCACGGTGAAAATCAACTGGCAACAGCAGAAGTGGCTGCAGAAGTGCTTGCCGTGAATCAAGAGCGCAAGGCGGCAGAGTACTTAAACCAATGGTTCGATGTCTTTCGTGAGCGATACTTAGCAGGCAAACGACAACAACACCTTGCAGAAGACAATGCGCTGACGCGCTTGCTTGATGTCCAAACGCTGGCGAAAAATGTCGACACCTGAGTGAAAAGTCTGGTTGGAAAACAACGAAACTTGGGGCAAATCACGGACTTTTGCCTTGTTTTGCTGAATAATCTAGTTAAATAACGACAATTTAAGGTGGCTCAGCCATGTATTACGGCTTTGATGTGGGCGGCACGAAAATTGAATTTGGTGCCTTCGATAAACAACTCAATCGTGTCGCGACCGAGCGTCACCCAACCCCAACGCAAGATTACCCTGCCTTAATCGACACATTAGTGCGGTTGGTGGAAAAGTATGATGCGGAGCTAGGGCAAAAAGGAACCATTGGTATTGGTATCCCTGGCTCTCAAGCAGAAGATGGCACGGTGCTGACGGTCAATGTTCCCGCGGCAAATGGACAGTCGTTGCGAGATGATTTACAAGCACGTGTGGGGCGAGAAGTGCGGATTAGCAATGACGCCAATTGTTTTGCGTTGTCGGAAGCATGGGATGTGCAAGCGCAATCGGCAAAAACCGTTCTAGGGTTAATTTTGGGCACCGGCTTCGGTGGTGGATTAGTGATCAATGGCAAGGTCATTAATGGTAAAAACCAAATGGCAGGCGAAGTCGGGCACATGCGTATGCCGATTGATGCCTGGTTACGGTTGGGGGATAAACCGCCGATGTTTGACTGTGGCTGTGGCAATAAAGGCTGCCTGGACAATTATTTATCTGGGCGTGGGTTTGAACAGCTTTATGCTCACTTTTATCAGCCGTTGTCAGCGATCGAAATCATCGAACAGTATCGCCAAGGTGAGCCGGATGCGGTGGCATTTGTTGACTGCTTTTTTGATGTATTAGCCATGGCACTGGGAGGCGTGTTAACCGCGTTTGATCCAGACATGGTCGTGCTTGGTGGCGGTCTCTCTAACTTTGATGAGCTGTATCAAGCGATGCCTGAGCGCTTACCGGCACATCTGCTGTCTGCGGCTAACGCCCCTGATATTGTGAAAGCGCAGCACGGTGATGCGGGAGGGGTGCGTGGCGCTGCCTTCTTACATTTAACCTGATGCCAATAACAAAGCCGACGAACGTCGGCTTTGTGTGAGCGATTTTATTCTGGTTTTTTGTTCTGACAATGGCGGATGGCGTTGTCGAGTAACTCAAGTGCCGTTTTGTCCGTTGGCGGTAACGCCGCATCAGACTCGGCGATCGGTGTTGTACGCTCGCCCCAACGGATTAATCCTGCGCCCCATGTCAGGCCAGCGCCAAATGCCGCGGTGAGCAGCTGGCTATTTGGCTTAACGGCCCCTTGCTCAACCGCTTCGCACAAGGCGATAGGGATGGTGGCTGCTGAGGTATTGCCATAGCGCTGGATATTAATAAACGCCTTGTCTAACTCGATGCCAGCGTGCTCACATAAGGTTTCGATAATCCGTTTGTTGGCTTGATGCGGCACGACCAGATCAATACCGTCGGCGTTGAGCTGATTCCGTGTTAATACCTGATTTGCCGCTGATCCCATGCCTTTGACCGCACGCTTAAAAATATCACGGCCGATAAAATCAAACGCAAAATAGCCATTATCCGGGTCGAAGCGATCCATTGCCGTCCCGAAAGCGGGGATCGCTAACACGTCACGGCCTGCTGGGTCGCAACCAAGTTGTGCATCAAGTAACCCCACTTCCTGCTCGCTTTTGCTTACCACGACGGCGCCGGCACCATCACCAAATAGCACGGCGGTATCGCGTTTGCTCCAATCCAAATACCAGGTTAAATGCTCTGCGCCGATAATGAGTGCATGCTGATAATGGCCAGCTTGGAGCATCTTGGTTGCGGTCTCTAACCCGTATAAAAAACCGGTACAAGCAGCATTCATATCAAATGCCGCGGCACGAAGTGCCCCCAAGTTGCCTTGCACTTTGGAGGCAATATTAGGGATCAGGGTATCTGGTGAGCAGGTCGCTACAATCAACAGATCGAGCTGGCTTGCTTCAATCCCTGCTGTCGCTAACGCGCGTTGGGCGGCAACAGTGGCGAGCTCAGAGGTTTCGACATGACTCACTCGGCGTGCTTCAATGCCTGTGCGTGAGCGAATCCATTCATCATTGGTCTCTAAAATTGTGCTGAGATCGTCATTGCTCAACACCGCGGGCGGAAGACACTTCCCCCAGCCTGTAATTTCTGCAAATGCCATAGTTAGTTACGGGTTGTTTAGCGTGGCGCTAGTGTAAACCTGAAACTCGGATGAAACAATTTTGATGGTCGATAAGGCGTGAAAAACACTACCTGGCGCAAACACCAGGTAGTGGGAGAGTGATTACCAGAATAGGCGAGTGAAAATCGCCAAGACCGCAATACAAACAATGTTGAGATATAAGCCAACACGCATCATATCACGTTGCTCTATATGCCCTGAGCCAAACACAATGGCGTTTGGTGGCGTGGCAACGGGCAGCATAAAGGCACACGACGCGGCAATCGCGATCAGCGCAGAAAGTGCGACTGGCGACACGCCCAATGCTTCGGCGATGGTGGCAAAAACCGGTACCAATAATGCGGCGCTGGCGGTATTGCTCGCAAACTCAGTCAAGAAGATCACGAATGCCACCACGCCTAGCATGGTGAAAAATAGCCCAGATCCTGTCAGTGCATTGCTCAGGTGGTTGGCGAGAAACAAACTCGTACCGGTTGCTTTGAGCACATTGCTCAAGCAAATTCCGCCGCCGAAGAGTAACAGCACGCCCCAGTCAGCGGTTTTTTCGACTTCTTTCCATTTTACAACCCGCGTCGCCCCCAGCAAGACAATCGCAGATAACGCCACAATGGTGTCAAATTTGCTCAGGCCACCGAGCATGGCATTCAATGGTTTACTGAAAATCCAAGCGCTGACGGTCAGTGCGAAAATCACAAGCGTGATCACGCGAGGTGTGCTCCAGGTGAAGTCACGCTGATCCGCTTCAAAACGGTGGTTAAGGTTCGGCTTGGTCAGTGCATACAAGACGATAACCGCGACGGGGAGCAATATCAGAGTGACAGGCAGGCCTAGTTTCATCCAATCTGCGAAGCTAAGCCCGGCTTCAGCCGCTGCAATCGCATTAGGGGGACTACCGACAATGGTTGCTATGCCGCCGATGCTCGCGCAATAGGCAATACCCAAGAGCACAAACACATAAGTGCCATGATCTTTTTGATTGTTCACCTTGTGTAAAATGCCTAACACCAATGGCAACATCATGGCGGTGGTCGCGGTGTTACTGATCCACATGGAAAGGGCGGCGGTGACCCCAAACAGCATCATCACGGCCACTGACATTTTGCCCTGCGCAATCGTGAGCACTTTATTGGCGATGGCTTGATCGAGGCCTTGGGCCTGCAGCGCGGCTGCCAAGGCAAAGCCACCGAGAAAGAGAAAAATGATGGGATTAGCGAAATTTGACATCGCCGCGGGTGTTTCAAACACGCCAAGCGCGACGGCCATAATGGGCACCAGGATCGCGGTGATGCTGACATGAATCGCTTCAGTCAGCCATAGCACGGCAATGAATATCAGTAGACTCAGGCCGGTTGTGACATCTGTTTCAAACGGCAGAGTATTATACAAGATGAAAAACAGGGCAATGTCAGCAAACAAGATCCACGCTTTTCTATCCAGCCCCGGCGCACGGGAGGAAAGGGTTTGCACATCCATAGGGCGTCCTTTTCTTAAACGTTATTGAGTGTTTTTATAATGTTTTACTTTGAGTTTTTAGGTGCTTGATAGGGACAGGGTTGCTGCTATTTGGGTGGCAGTTGGCCGTCAAGCGACGGCTAATATACGCCTAAATAGTCAGTGTGTTAATCGATTGCAGGCAGGTTTTTAAACAAATGATTAAAGTAATGTGAAAATTGTGATTGGGTCGGCACTGGTCGGTACTGGGGTTAGTCCTTCGACGTTGAGACGCCACTGATTGGCTCTTTGGGGCCGGTAAACTTAGGTTTGACGTTGAGAATAAAGCTATCAAGTACCGCTTTGGTTCTCGCTAATACTTCCCTAGCGCGAATTTTGACCCCTGCCCAGCCTTGCGGACTCGGTACGGCGTAACAAATAGCATCAATATTGTTTACATCGGCGAGAAACAACGCACGCTCGCAATGAAACTGTTGGCTGATCACGGTGTAGCGCGCCAAACTGAAAACGGTTTTCGCACGGACAACAGAGTCCAGCGTTCGAAAGCCAGCATAGTCTAGGTGAATTGTCTCTTCCGGGATCCCTGCTTGACGTAAATCTCGCTTCATCGTCCAGGGCTCATTATACGAGCGGTGCGCGTTGTCGCCGCTGAGCAAAAGGTGCTGAATCTTACCTGCATGGTATAACGACTCCGCCGCTTCAATCCGATAGGTGTAATAGGGATTGGGGGTTTTACCAATGTACTTGCTGGTTCCCAGAACCAAGCCGACTTGCCGAGCGGGTAGCGTCTCAGCGTGTTGATAAACCCGGCCTTTGGCGTTAACTGTGATCGCGATATCACTGGCAGCCATCACGATAGCGGTGACCACAGTAAACCCAATCAATGTGAAAATCGCCTGACGAAAAAGGCGCTGGAGAGCCATGGTGCGTTTTATTACCTTTGCGAGCATTAAGCCGCACTCGGGGTCACGTGTGCGGGCAAGTAGGTGGAATAATAGCAAAAAAAGCGCCTCGGTAGACGCTTTTTTCTGTTAGGTTCGCGTTAAAAAGAGGTCCGTTTATAAGCACGATATTGCGGTGACCAAAAGCTCTCTTCAATACGCTTTTTAAGCGCCTCGTCAGACAGTTCTGATGCCACCCCCTCAGTGATCGCTTCTTTTGCTACCGCAAACGCGATGCGTTTTGATACCTGAGTGATATCTTCTAACGACGGTAGTAGGGCGCCTGTGCCACGCTTGGCTAACGGCGAGCACTCAGCTAAAGCACGTGACGAGGCCATCAGCATGCCATCTGTCACCCGGGAGGCGGCGACGGCTAACACGCCCAGCCCGATGCCTGGGAAAATGTAGCTGTTATTACATTGCGCAATAGGAAAGGTCTTGCCATTGTCTAAACGGACAGGCTCGAACGGACTCCCCGTAGCAACCAGTGCTTGACCCTCTGTCCAGCGCAGAATATCAAAGGGCGTCGCCTCTACACGGCTGGTCGGGTTAGAGAGAGGGAAAACGATAGGACGTGGGCAATTGGCATACATTTCTTTCACCACGTCTTCGGTAAATAATCCAGGTGCGCCAGAGACACCGACCAACACGGTCGGTTTCGCATTACGCACGACATCGAGCAATGAAATGTTACTGTCTTCTAACTGCCAGTGGCTGAGCGCCTCGTTCTTTTGCACCAGTCGTTGCTGAAAGTCGAGTAAGTTAGGCATGGCATCGATTAACAATCCCCAGCGATCGACCATGTAGACACGTGCGCGGGCTTCTTGGTCGGAAATCCCTTCAGAGACCATTTGCGCGATGATCGCTTCGGCAATACCACAGCCCGCTGATCCCGCGCCCAAAAATGTGATGCGTTGTTCGGAGAGCTTGGTACCTGCCGCCTTACACGCCGCAATCAAGGAACCAACCGTTACCGCGGCGGTGCCTTGAATATCGTCATTAAAGCAGCAGACGCGATCCTTATAGCGCTCCAGGATCGGCATAGCATTTTTTTGCGCAAAGTCCTCAAATTGAATCAAGGCATCTGGCCAGCGACGCTGCACCGCTTGGATAAACTCTTCAATAAAGGCATCGTACTCTTGTCCACTTATACGGGTGTGACGCCAGCCCATGTACATGGGATCGGAAAGACGTTGTGGGTTGTTGGTACCGACATCCAGCACGATCGGGAGTGTGTAGGCTGGACTAATCCCGCCACAAGCCGTGTAAAGCGATAACTTACCAATCGGGATGCCCATGCCGCCAATGCCTTGATCGCCCAAGCCAAGGATACGCTCCCCATCGGTGACCACAATCACTTTGACGTTGTGACGTGATGCGTTGTTGAGCACATCATCAATGCGATCACGGTTAGGGTAGGAAATAAAAAGCCCGCGGCCTCGACGATAGATATTGGAGAAGTTCTCACAGGCTGCTCCTACCGTCGGGGTATAGATGATAGGCATCATCTCGGTGATGTGATTGGAAACCAACCGGTAAAAAAGCGTTTCGTTGGTATCTTGGATGTTGCGTAGATAAATATGCTTGTCGATATCGTTCTCGAAACGTTGATATTGCTGATAAGCGCGCTCCGTCTGTTCTTCGATTGTTTCGATGGCGTCAGGCAGCAAGCCTTCGAGGTTGAAAAACTTACGCTCTTCGACGCTGAATGCGCTGCCTTTATTCAACAATGGTGTTTCTAGCAAGGCCGGTCCCGCATAGGGAATATAGAGAGGACGTTTTTGGTTATTCATGAATGATCAGACTCGATATTGTCTTTTAATTAGGTCGATGATGAGTATTGGGCGTTATCTGGTGCCTTCGTGGCAAAAATGATCCCTTGCGAAACGCTGTAAAGGCGTTGGTCTGCGATAACCCATAACTACGCTGTAATTGGGGACAAAGTTTAGGCATGAATGGTGACCTAATTCAACTTTTTTACTTGATTGTGCGGGTTTGGCAGAGGCATATGAGGGCGCGTTTAAATTCGTAATCAGCGCTGAAGGGCTCTTTTTTGTCTTTTTATTCAAACGCTTGTGTATAGAAAAAACGGAAGTTAGATCACAACCTCTAGCAAAACTGCGCACGGGATATGGAAGCTGACTACACTAAAAGTAGTAAGTGAATCGCGATAAGGTCATGCCTTGTTCGGTGCCACTTACCCTATTTGGTACGAGCGAATAATAATAATGTTGGCTAGGCATGTTTAATGGAAGGTTAAAAGAGGTAGTCCAATGAAGTCACTCATTGCCGCCAGCTTGCTGGTTTTTTCAACCACCACAGTCGCTGCAAACTTAGGCGAACTGGATTACATCACTGAGGTGTATCCGCCGTTCAACTATGAAGAGCGCGGTGAATTAAAGGGGATTGCGGTTGATTTTCTCGAAGCTGCGACAGAAGCAGCGGGCGATCCGGTGAGCCGAGATCAAGTGAAAATTCAGCCATGGGCCCGTGGTTATGCCACAGCACTGTCTGAGCCCAATACGGTACTGTTTTCAACCACGCGGACGGATGAACGGGAAGATAAATTTAAATGGGTTGGGCCGATTACAGACACTAAAATTGTGGTCTGGGCGCCTAAAAGTAAAGGGATCACTATCGACAATGCGAGTGACTTTGCCAATTATAAAGTAGGCGTTGTACGCGATGACGTCGGCGAGCACTTGTTACGCTCAATGGGGGTCGATGAAGACGCGCTGCGCTTGTCGCCAAAAGCGGATTTACTCGCTAAACAATTGGCGGCGGGCCGTGTCGATATGTGGGCTTACGAGGAAAACGTCAGTGCCTTTATTATGAGCCAAAACAATATTGATACCAGCCAGTTTGAAGTGGTTCATGTCTTGGATGAGTCTCAGCTCTACTATAGCTTTAGTAACAACACGCCAGACAGCTATATTGAAAAGCTACAAGCGGGCATTGACCAAGCGACCGCAGATGGCACGCTTGAGGCCATCAAAAGCAAGTACAAGTAACGCAGTGCGAGTGTTGTCACGAAAAAGCGCTTAGCGACACACGTACCGCCGGATAAAACGGGCCTAAGTCTAATAGGCCCGTTTTTTATTGTATCGATAAAAGGGCTTTGGGTTAGTCGCGAAAGTTTTCAAATTGGAAAGGCTGCTCAAAGTCACTTTCCTTGATTAATTGAATCACGGCCTGTAGATCATCACGCTTTTTGCCGGTGACACGGACTTGCTCGCCTTGAATCTGGGTTTGCACTTTCATCTTGGCATCTTTAATCGCTTTGGTGATCTTCTTGGCGACAGGCGTTTCAATACCGTTTTTAAACTTCACTTGTTGATAAAAGGTTTTGCCAGAGTGGACCATGTCTTGGGTTTCCATTGCGCGTGCGTCAACGCCACGCTTGGCGAGGTTACTGCGTAACATGTCCATCATTTGGTTAACCTGAAAATCTGCTTCAGCCGTTACTTTCACGGTTTCTTTATCAAGTTCGAAGCTGGCCTCGACACCCCGAAAGTCGAAGCGAGTTGCAAGCTCTCGGTTGGCATTATCCACTGCGTTTTTTAGCTCAACGTTGTCAATTTCAGAGACAATATCAAATGAAGGCATAGTCTTTTCCTAATTGGGGCATGAGTCAGTCACGCCGATAAATCGTCAGTCATTATGAGTTGTTGCGCGCCGCGACGGCATCAGCCAGTTGTGCAAGCAAGCGCTCGGTATCGGCCCAACCCAGACAGGGGTCAGTGATCGACTGGCCATAAACACGTGATTGGACGTTACCCATGGCTTGATTACCTTCTTGTAAGAAGCTCTCAGCCATGATGCCAGCAATCGCTTGTTCGCCATGACGGATCTGTTCAGCCACATCGGCACACACATCCAGTTGGCGGCGATGCTGTTTTTGGCAGTTACCGTGGCTGAAGTCTATCACAAGCTTGCGAGGCAATTTGAAATCGCTCAGCGTTTGCGCAGCGGCTTTCACATCGTCGGCGCCATAGTTCGGTTGATGACCGCCTCGCAAAATGACATGCCCATCTGGGTTGCCTGCGGTGCGATAAATGGTCATGCTGCCATTTTTATCGGGCGAGCAGAAAAGGTGTGACTCTCTGCTTGCGCGAATGGCATCGACCGCAATACGGATGTTACCGTCAGTGCCATTTTTAAATCCTACCGGGCTCGATAGCGCAGAGGCCATCTCGCGATGGATTTGTGACTCCGTGGTACGGGCACCAATCGCGCCCCAGCTGATCAAGTCGGCAATGTACTGACCCGTGATCATGTCTAGGAATTCAGTGGCGGTCGGGAGACCCATTTTGTTGATATCTAACAGTAGCTCTCGTGCGGTGAATAGCCCTGCACGTATGTCTCCGCTACCGTCAAGGTGCGGGTCATTGATGAGACCTTTCCAACCAACCACAGTACGTGGTTTCTCAAAATAGGTGCGCATCACCACCAATAATTGATCGGTGTATTTGTCCGCTAGGGTTTTAAGTTTTTCCGCATAATCACGGGCCGCATCGGGATCATGGACGGAGCAGGGCCCAACAATCACGAGAAGCCGCTGATCGTCGCCATTTAGAATGCGACTGATCGCCTGTCGAGCGGCGGTGATATGGTGAGCAACACTGTCGCTGATGGGGTGGGCAGCTTCCACCTCTGCGGGCGTGGGCATGGTATCGACCACGCGTGTTCGAAGCTCATCGGTTTTCAGGGGCATAGAGGACAGCCTTCCTCACATCTTATTCTGTTGCGAAGCCAGTAAGATAGCAAAAAACGCCGCCCATGAAAGCATCAATGTGACATCTGTTGGATTTTTCTTATTAGAATGCCCTCTTGGCTGGGCAGCGTGCGCCTCGGCCAAATAAATGGCGGAGGCGCACAATGTTTTAGGATGAGCAGCTTAGCGTCAAATCTTTCTCATCATCATTGGGGCGTTGGGAAAGATGGTCGAGGCCGCTGTGTGATCGAAAGGGGTCAGCCAGAACACGCATTAAATCGTGCGTTGGCTGCATGTCGCCTTGTTCTGCCGCCTCGATTGCTTGTTGGGCCAAATAATTACGTAAAACAAATTTAGGGTTGGTGGCCTGCATGCAAGTGAGGCGAGTGTTGTCGTCATGTGCCGCTACCCGTTGGTGGTACTCGCTTAACCAAGCCGTTAATGTGTCAGCATCTGATACGAGGTCGTTAAACTGGCTGAGTGTCTTTGCGCTTAATAACGCATCTTGTGTGATGTGGCTGAGTCTATGAAAGAACAGGGTATAATCGACACGTTGAGACTCGAGCAACGAAAAGAGGGCATTGAACAACTCACTGTCTCCTTGCTGGGCATCGGAGATCCCGAGTTTATTGCGCATTACCTGACTATAAGCAACTTGGAGGTGATGCTCGTAACCGCCGAGAATGTCGTTAATCACGTCACTTTCAAGCAGCGGCGTAAAGGCGTAGCCAAGCGCAGAGAGGTTCCATAGCGCAATAGCCGGTTGCTGATTAAAGGCATATCGCCCGGTGTAATCAGTGTGGTTACAAATATTACTCGGATTGAAATCATCCAAAAAAGCATAGGGGCCATAATCGAAGGTCTGGCCTAAAATCGACATATTGTCGGTATTCATCACCCCGTGATTAAAGCCGACTGCCTGCCACTGGGCAATCATTTCTGCCGTGCGTTCGACAATTTCCTGTAGCAATGCGGCATAGGGCGTCTCGGCCTCGGCAAGCTCAGGGAAGTGGCGTGCAATGACATAATCAGCGAGAGTGCGCAGCGCATCGTGCTGTCGGCTGTAAAATAAGTACTCAAAGTGGCCAAAACGCACGTGGCTCTCGGTAACGCGAAGCAGCGTTGCGGCGGTCTCGATACGTTCGCGCATCACCGGGGTATCGCTGGTGGCCATGGCTAATGCTTGTGTGGTGGGGATGTTGAGCCCCCTCATGGCGGCGCTAGCGAGATACTCACGGAGTGTCGAACGCAACACCGCTCGACCATCGCCGTGGCGGCTATAGGGGGTTTTTCCCGCCCCTTTCAAATGCCAATCCCAGAGTGTGCCTTTATCATCACGCCACTCCCCCAATAACACCCCACGGCCATCACCGAGTTCAGGGTTATATTGACCAAATTGGTGCCCTGTGTATTTCATTGCAAAGGGTTGGCGGCCCGCAAGCGGCGCCTCCGCAGACAGAATCGCTCGAAAGCTTTCACTGTGAATGTCTGCCGTCGTTAATCCAAGCTCATCAGCCAGTGCGGCGTTGTATGTTAGAAGCCGGCCATTGTCGAGGGGAGTGGGTTTCACTGCATTGCCAAAAGCACTGCCTAGCTGGCTAAAGCTAAACCGAATGTGTTCACCATCAAATACTGCCATATCTTCCCCCTTGGTTTTATGGTGTAAGCCTAACAGCTTAGCGGTGGCTAACAAGAGATAGAATGTAGGGATATTAGCTGGCATGGTTTGGTGTTTTTTTCCTCACCCACAACGCATTTCTTCCACATCTGAAGGACAAATTGCGTATACTCACAGGCATTATTTTTTACAGCACTGAGACAATGATTAAACTAGGCCAATACAACACATTGACGGTAGTGAAGCAGGCAGACTTCGGCGTGTTTCTTGATGGTGATGAGTTCGGCAATATTTTGCTGCCAACTCGGTACGTCCCGGAGGATACCCATATCGGCGACGAGCTTAATGTGTTCATCTATTTTGACTCCGAAGATGACATTATTGCCACCACTGAAACGCCGTATGTGCAAGTGGGCGAGTTTGCATCGTTGCGCTGTGTTGGCGTGAATTCGGTCGGGGCGTTTGTCGACTGGGGGTTAAGCAAAGATTTATTAGTGCCCTTTAGCGAGCAACGTACGCGCATGGAAGAGGGTAAGCCTTATGTGGTTCGCGTATACACGGATAAAGCCTCGGGCCGTATCGTCGCTAGCCGCAAATTCAACAAGTTTATCAGCGACGAAAAGCCGCGTTTAAAAGCGGGTGACAAAGTGTCGGTCATCATTACGGATATCACTGATCTCGGCTTTAAGTGCGTGGTGAATAATCAGTACTGGGGGCTTATTTATCGCGCTGAAGCGTTCGGGAAGCTGTTTATCGGTAAAAAGCTCAGTGCCTTTGTAAAAACCGTGCGTGAGGACGGCAAAATCGATCTTGCCCTACAAAAGCACGGCAAGGCGCGGGTTGATGATCTGAGTGACAAAGTGATGAAAACGCTTGAGAGCAAAGGGGGCTTTCTACCACTCAATGATAAGAGCTCGCCGGACGCTATTTTTTCTCTCTTTCGTACCAGCAAGGCCACGTTTAAAAAGACGTTGGGCGGACTTTACAAGCAACGTAAAATTCGTATCGAAGCGGACGGGATTTACCTGAACAAGTGACGGTGTCACTTTCTAAGCGTAAAAAAATACCCGGAACGTCCTGTTCCGGGTTCAGGGAAAAGGCTCAAAGAGCCATATGCCAATATTTAGGTTGTGATTACTAAAGTGTAGTCTATCAATAACGGCTTGCCAGTTTGTGACACGACTTTGTGGAATAAACAGTATTATCAGGGGCCTAGCGAGTAAGCCAAGGTCCCTGATTTGCTGTTAAAGCGCCTATCGATGGTCACTTTGTACGGCGTTTATGGTGTTGGAATAGCGGTTCGCCATTCTCGCCATACTTTTTTGCTCTCACTGTGCAACAAGAAATGGCGATGATTATTGGCCACCGGCTGCAAAGGTTGATCGTCTGGAGTTGAGAAAGCAATACCGCCTTTCAGCAAACTATCAATGGTGCCACTTTTTAGATCCGCCCCTGTCAGGCCGATGGATACATCGACCCCGGACTCGTTCCAAAATACCGTGTTTTTACGAACCAGGTGCGCATACTGGGGCGCGACTTGTAGCTCGAAAATGACTCGGTCAGATAGCTCGCCTAATTTAACGCTAGAGACGATACCCACTTCTATATCGCGATGTAACACGGGTGTGCCAGGGGCGATAGAGTGGCGAGCGTCACTCTCCAGGATGAGTGTCAGCCCTTTTGGATATTTGGGCGAGTCATGGAGGATGAATTGTTGGGTGAAGTCGCCGTCTCCGGGCACCACGGAGATATAGGTGCCAAATAACGAGTCCAAGTTCTCTGTTTTAGTGAGGCTGAGGACAGGTTGAGTCAGCCAAAAATAGCTGCCGCTTCGCGCAAGCGCCGTTTTGTATTCCGGATAGAGGCGAGCCTGAATGGTCACGTTATCTTGGTCGAAGTTGGGGCTTAAGGTGATCACTTCGCCAACATCGACCCCTTGATAGCGGATAGCACTGCCCACTTTCACCCCGTTGGCCTGGTCAACCGTTAGCCTGATATCAACACCGTATTGGGCGGCGTCTTGCTTTGAGGGATAAAGCTTCCAATCGCCGTTTCGTTGATTACTGATGCCAGGCATGGTGCCGAACGCGATACCGCCGTTAACCAGTGACCGCAACGAGCCTGTATTAATTTCGACGCCGCTGAGGTTAGCTTTGATATCCAGCCCAGATTGATTCCAAAATACGGTTTGCGGATTAATCAGATGCTTATAGCGATTATTCACCGCGATGGCGATAGACACACTGTTGCCGTTCAGCTGATACCCTTCGACGTGGCCGACCACAAAGTTACGGTACATCACCGGGCTGCCTTCGCTCACACCGGGCATACGACTCGCCACTAAGGTAAAGCGTGTTTCACCGCGGGCATCTTGCTTGGCGTGCTTCGCTTGGATAGGGGAGGTGTAGAGTGGATACGTCTTCTTAACGCCTTTTGCCCCTTCACTGGTAAAGCTTAAAGCCGGATCGGCAATTTGCTCCATCGCCGGTACGACCACATTGAGACCATCACCACTGAACTCGCCAGTGATCCCACCGAGAATAAAAAACTGCGATTGTTGCTTCACCAAATGGCGGTATTCTGGGTAAATGAGCAGCTTCAAAGTGACAGTGTCACTTTCGTTAAGCCCGACACGGTCGATAAAACCCACTTGAATGCCACGATGTAATACTTTGGTGTGGGGAGTTAAGCCGTAGGCATCGTCTGCGGTTAAGGTGACCGTGAGGGCATTGGCCAGTTGCTTTTGCTGTTGGTGCCAAGTGCGGGCAGTAAAGATATCGTCAGGCATCGCGGGATCAGCATCTGCCGAACCAGGCTGGATCGCCAAGTAGTTGCCGAGGACTAAATTCCCCAGGTTCTTTAGTCCATCAAAACCAATTTGTGGCTGTTCTATCTGAAAATAGGTGTCTTGGTTGAGAAGCCAGGTCATGCTGGGGTCAATGTGCGCGGTCGCGACAGGCTGCTGTTGCTGTGCTTCGATGTCAATATGGGTAATTTCACCGATTTCTAACCCTTGATAGGTGATCTTCGTTCCCGAGCCGGGCAGTCCATGTTGTTCAGGGAGCGCTATTTGTATCGATTGACCGCGTGCAGCCTGTGAAAGGCTTTGATAAAGCTGGAAAGGGCGACCTTCTTCAAGTGTTGGGCTTGTTTTCGGGGAGTCGAATGCAATGCCACCGGCAATCAAGCTCGCCACACTCTCGAGCTGCACGTCAACACCAGACACATCAACATTGGCTGTTACACCACTGATCGACCAAAAGCGTGAGTCTTGTTTGAGTAAATGCGAGAATGGCGGCTCAATTAACGCGGAGAGCGTCACCCCTTGCGCATCTTGATCGAGCCGGTAACTGTAGATTTCGCCGACACGAATTTTCCGATAGTAAATCGGCGAACCGACATTGAGTGATCCTAATGTCGGTGCGTGTAGCTTGACCGTTGTGCCAGCTTTTTCGGCGATGTCTGTCGGTGGTTCGTCACGCGCAACAAAGGATAGGCTGGGATCGCCGCTACCCGGTTGTAAGGCAATATAGTTGCCTGAGACCAAGGTTTCGAGGCCGCTGATGCCAGTGATTGAGGCGCGTGGCTTCACTAGCCAGAACTCGGTGCCACTGGTGAGCAGTTTTGTTGCTTCTGGATAGATATTGGCATCAACATAAATGCCGTCCAAGTCATCCGCGAGTGTGATATTGCGCACCTTCCCCACTTCTAATCCTTGGTAACGGATCGTGGTTTGGCCAGCTTCTAACCCTTGCGCATCGCTAAACACAATTTGAATCCGCTGCCCCGCTTCACTGATGGATTGAAATAGCAGCCAAGCGGCCATCAATAAGGCCAATACAGGCAGTATCCATAGAGGAGACAAGCCATAGCTGCTTTTAACGATCGGTGAGGGTATGTCTTGTTTGTCGCTCATGATGATCCCATATCAAACGCGTATCCAGAAATTCAGTAGCAAGCATGGTTAATACCACGACCAAGCCGAATGCAATGGCACCCGGTCCAGGCATAAAGTCCATAATGCGACCACGATCGACTAAGGCGACCATAAACGCAATCACGAATAAATCCATCATCGACCACTTTCCAATCCATTTCACGCCTCGGTATAGCCACATATGTTGACGTGGTGTGATGGCGGTGGTGCACCGTAAGCTTATTAATATCAAACTTAGCCCTAGTATCTTTGCAACGGGCACGACGATACTGGCAGTAAAAATGATCGCAGCGATGCCTGGCATCCCATTATTAATCAGACTCGCGACCCCAGAAAAAATGGTGTCTTCAAGTCGAATGCCGTTGGAGAACAAAATGGAGATTGGGAATAGGTTGGCCGGAAACAGAAAAATGGTAGCGGTGATCAAACAGGCCCAGGTTTTTTGTTCGCTACGTATCAGACGAGGATGAAGCACTTGGTGGCATCGGTGACATCGAGTGTCTTGCTTGACGGTTTGAGTCAGCCCACAGTGGTCGCAGCGCATCAGTGGCGTATGATTGGGCAGCGGCGTTGGTTGTGTAAACGCATCCCAATATCTTTGCGTGTTGACCCGCACCAGTAAAACCGATAGCAAGATTTGTATCGTTGCATAGCAGGCAAGCCCTACGGAAAAGTGCAGGGTGGCATAATCTTGGATTTTAAAACAGGCGATGGCTAAGCTAACCATTAAAACATCCGCCATCACCCAGTGGCGGCTGTGCGCAATCACGCGCACCGCTGGACGAAACCATCGGATAGATTGTCGGCGTCGAGAGAGGTGCAGTACCAATAAGGCACAGGTAAATAAAAGCGGTGCGAATGACGCACAGAATATGACGAGGCTGGCGACAAATGGAAATGAAGACCAAAGTATCTCGGCACCGGTAAGCACGGATGTGGTGATGGTTTTTCCCAGTAAATCGATGGAAAGGAGTGGCAGAAGGTGAGCGGGCAGAAACAGCACCAAAATCGTCAGCGCTAAGGCTATTTCCCCATTAAAAGAGAGCCGCCGTCCGTGTGCGAGCTTGGTGGCGCAGCGTGGACAGATCGCTAGGTGATCGGAGCCTGTTTGGCACGGTTGTAACACCAGATCGCACCCCGAACACCTCGTTAAAGGTGGAGACGTCGCCCATGGTTTGTCTGGTGATTGTGTCATGGTCTACTTTCCCGCCGCCTGTTGTATTGGCCCATACAAGGTTTGATAGACCCCGGGCGCATTAACAAGCTCTGTGTGCGTGCCTTGTTGGGTCACTTGCCCTTCATCCAACACATAAATCAGATCGGCTTCTTTAACTGCCGAGAGACGGTGAGCAACGATAAGGGTTGTCCGTCCCGCCAAAAATGTTTGCATTGCTTGGTGCAGCGCGCGCTCAGTGGCCGTATCTAGCGCTGACGTGGCTTCATCCAAGATAACCAGTTTAGGGTCACTCAGTAGCATGCGTGCAATCGCCACGCGTTGTCGCTGACCGCCAGATAAACGGATCCCTTGGCGTCCAAGCGGTGTATCGAGTCCGTCGGTGAGCTGTGTCACCACATCCCCCAATTGGGCGTGCTCTATAGCTTGCCAAAGCGCGGTGTCAGCGAGATGACGCCCCAAGCATAAGTTATTTCTCAACGTATCATTAAACAGTACAGGCTGTTGCAATACCACGGCAATTTGATGACGGAGGGCATCCATGTCGACATGATTAATCGAGTGGCCGTTAAAGCGTATATCCCCTTGTTCTACCGGATATAGTCCTAACAGCAACTGAATTAGGGTTGATTTTCCGCCGCCACTGGCACCGACTAATGCGACACGCTGGCCGGCAGGGATATCCATGCTTAAACCATTGAGTACCGATTTATCCTCATCGTAAGAGAAGCATAGGTTATCAATTTCGACCGTTAAGCCCGAGCCCTGTGCGTGGGTGGCGATACGACTGGGATCAATGCCCGCGGGTCGACGCGGCTCTTCGGCCAGTTGTAAAACCTCATTAATACGTGTCATTGCGGCTTTAGCACTGTACCAAGCAAATTGGATCCCTAGCAGCTCTTGGACCGGGCCGAGCATAAACCACAAATAGCCAAATACCGCAAACATCAGACCAATCGACAAATCGCTGAAAAAGACCATGCCCATGGCCACGGCGCGAAACAGCTCAAAACCGATCAAGAACATCAAAAATGATAAACGTCCTGCGGCTTCTGACTGCCAGGCATACTTGTCAGCACTGTCTTTAATTTCACTGGCACTGTGGTCAAGTTGACGTAAATATTCACGCTCTCGATTGGCGGCACGAAGTTGATACAAGCCGTCTAACGTATCCACGAGACGTTGCTGGAAACGCTCAAAAGATTGGTTTTCTTCTGTTTTAAGATGCTTAACCCGTTGGCCAAGGGTGCGGCTTAATGCCACGACAATGGGATTAATTAGCAAGATGAACAGACCGAGTCGCCAATCAATCCAAAGTAGGACAACCGCGGTGCCAGTCACCGTCAACAGACCAATAATAAACTTGCTTAGTGTGGTACCAATAAACTTATCGATGGTTTCGACATCGGTGACAAGGTGAGAGGTAAGGCCGCCACTCCCGCGTAATTCGTATTCACGCATACTGATCCGCCCGAGCTTGGCAATCAAGTGTTGGCGAATCTTGTAGGTAATCGCTTTGCCGACGAGCGTGAACTGGCGGCTTTGTAAAATATTGAGTCCCTGGCTAATCACACGCATCAACACGACAATCACCAACACAGCGGCGATATAGACGGCCGCATGCTGCCAGCTCGTTGGGAGCAGGGTGTTGAGTACCGCAAGCCCCCAGTCTGGCTTGTCTAGCAATACCTCATCGACCAATAATGGCATGAGTAACGGAATAGGCACACTGACCAAGGTGGCCGCAATGGCTACCACATTGGCCCAAATAAGCCGAGTGCGATGGGGTCGAGCTTGGTCAAGAAGCCAGCGCCAAGTGATCATAAATAGGGTTACTCAATTGAAAAGTCTTTGGATTATTTCTATTGTAATGGTCTTGTTGTTTGAGATGCAGTGATTTATGGAAAACAAAGCTGATTTTTACCGTTTGTTAACCCAACAAGCGGTTGCGTTATGTGAAGGGGAACCCAACCTTATTGCAAAACTGGCGAATATAAGTGCGTTACTCAATAGCCAGCTTGAAGATATTAACTGGGTGGGTTTCTATCTCGACGAAGGCGCAGAGTTAGTGCTCGGCCCGTTTCAAGGCCAACCAGCCTGTGTACGCATCCCTTATGACAAAGGGGTATGTGGGGCGGCCTATCGCCAAGATACCGTGATGCGAGTAGAAGATGTTCACGCCTTTGAAGGACATATCGCGTGTGACGCGGCGAGTAACTCGGAAATTGTGGTGCCTGTTCGGGTCAATGGCCAATTACAGGCAGTACTGGATATTGATAGTCCAAGTATCGGTCGCTTTGACCAAGAAGATGAACATGGACTGGCTACTTTGGTCAAAGAAATGCAAAAACACTTGTGATTTCGCCAATCTTGGTAGTTTTTTCATATCAGGTATCTATAATACGCACCACTTTCATACTTAAATACACGTAGATACGCTGCTGTGGTTTCTCGCAGCAGGCCAGGAAAAAACATGGAAAATACTGAAAAGCTCGCGAACAGCAAAGAAGTCATTGCCTACATTGCTGAACGTTTCCCTAAATGTTTTACTGTTGAAGGCGAAGCCAAGCCGTTAAAAATTGGTATTTTTCAAGATCTTGCGACACGTCTTGAAGGCGATCCCAAGGTAAGCAAAACCCAATTGCGCGCTGCGCTTCGTCAGTACACGTCTTCCTGGCGTTATCTGCACAGCGTGAAACCAGGGGCGTCACGCGTTGACCTTGATGGCAATGCGTGTGGCGAGCTTGAGCAAGAGCATATCGACCATGCTGCGCAGACCTTGTCAGAAAGCAAAGCGCGTGCGGCAGAGCGTCGTAAGCAGCAACAAGCGAAAAAGTCAGAAGGCCAGGCGAAAAATGCGGGTAAAGCCGCACCAAAAGGCAAAAAGGCGGCTGCGCAATCAGCGAAAGGCCGTACGAGTAAACCAAAGCCCGCTAAAATGACTAAGAAAGAGAGTGAGCCACGTCGCGAACTCAACGCCAACGACGTTGTCGTAGGTAAAGACGTGAATGTGAACATGGGCAACGGTAATCTGCCAGCGACCATTGTTGAAATTAACAAGGATGAGGTGCGTGTTCGCCTGACTAACGGGTTAACCATGTTAGTAAAAGCGGAGCACCTCAGCGCCTAAAGGAGACTCCTCGACGCATGTTTTGTCGACGCCGCGTTTCGGCTATCGCTGCCAGCTTGATGCTGGCAGCCTCTGCCCAGGCCGTAGAAGCCAATTTTCAACTCAGTGAACTCCCTTCACTGTCCGCTGAACCCCAACATGAAACCGCTTCCAAGCGTGTAACTTCTCGTTTCACTCGATCCCACTATAAGCAGTTCGCGCTCGACGATGCCTTCTCAGCGGCGATTTTTGATCGTTATTTGGAAACACTGGATTATAACCGTGTGTTTTTAACCCAAGGTGATGTCGAACGTCTATCACGCTGGAAAACGCGTTTAGATGACCAGCTTAAAGAAGGTGATACACAAGCAGCCTATGCGATTTACAATCATGTGCTGAAAAAACGCTTTGAGCGTTATCAGTACGCGCTGCGCGTGTTGGACAAGCCCTTTGATTTCTCTGCTGACGAAAGCATGGTGCTAGATCGGACGGAGCGGCCTTGGGCGGCTGACGAAGCCGAACTGGATGCCATTTGGGATAAACGGGTTAAAAACGATGCTTTGAACCTACGTTTGACGGGGAAAGAGGATGAAGAAATCCGAGAGACCTTGGGCAAGCGTTATAACAGCGCATTGAAGCGTTTAACCCAAAGTCACAGCGAAGATGTGTTTCAGGTCTACATGAATGCCTTTGCGCGTGAAGTTGACCCACACACCAGCTACCTATCACCACGTAATGCCGAGCAATTCCAGTCGGAAATGAACTTGTCCCTCGAAGGAATAGGGGCGGTGTTACAAGTGAAAAACGAATACACAGTGATTCGTTCCCTCGTCGCCGGTGGCCCGGCATCTAAGTCCAAACAGCTTTCACCTGGCGACCGTATTATTGGCGTGGGCCAAGAAGACGAGGCGGTTGTTGATGTGATTGGCTGGCGATTGGACGATGTGGTCGAGCTGATTAAAGGCCCTAAAGGCAGTGAGGTGAAACTCAAGATCTTGCCCGAAGGGGCTAACGCTAAGAGTTACAACGTCACTCTAACCCGTGACAAAATACGCCTAGAAGATCGCGCGGTAAAATCTGACGTGATTGAGCGTGGTGACGAAAAAATCGGCGTACTGACGGTCCCCGGGTTTTACGTCGGGCTGGCCGATGACACCAAAAAAGAGATCGCCAATCTTAAAGAAAAGGGGATCAGCGGCATCGTTGTCGACTTACGCAATAACGGTGGTGGTGCACTGAGTGAAGCAACTGCGCTCAGTGGCTTGTTTATTGAGAAAGGCCCCATTGTACAAGTCAGAGACAGCTATGGGCGAGTGAAAGTGAACAGTGATACGGACGGCAAACGTTTCTACGACGGGCCGATGACGGTATTAATCAATCGCTATAGTGCGTCAGCGTCTGAGATCTTTGCCGCGGCAATGCAAGACTACGATCGCGCGGTCGTGCTTGGTGAGCAATCTTTTGGTAAAGGAACCGTACAGCAGCACCGTTCGCTCAACCATATTTATGACTTGTTCGACAAACCGCTGGGTTACGTGCAATACACTATCCAGAAGTTCTATCGGATTAGCGGTGGCAGTACCCAGAACAAAGGTGTGGTGCCAGATATTGTCTTTCCTTCTCCCGTCACACCGGATGAAACCGGTGAGAGTGTCGAGGAGAATGCGCTTCCTTGGGATCGGATTGAAAAAGCAGATTATCAACCAAGATCGCTGCCTTCGTCGCTGGTAAGCACGCTGGGCGAAAGGCACAAAGCGCGGATCAAAGATGATCGTGAATTCGACTTCATTCGCCAAGATATTGCGCGTTACCAAGAAGAGAAAGATAAAAATACGATTTCTTTGAACGAACAAAAACGTCGCAAAGACATGGATCGGGAAGACGAAGCGCGTTTGGCGCGGTTGAATACGCGCCAGGAAGCATTGGGTGAGCCCCCCTTTAAAACGCTCGATGATGTGCCTAAAGACTACGAAGAGCCAGATGCATACTTAGATGAAGCCGCGAGCATCACAAAAGATTTGGCTAATCTTCTTTCTGCCAACCGTTAGGTAGCAGGTTGGCATTGTCCGAGTCCCCCCAAGCCTAGGCCATTCGCCTAGGCTTTTTTTATGACATTATGGTGACGACGAGACGGTGTCACTCAACATGAAACGAGATCTTGCTCAAAAAACTGCATAAAACTGAGAAGTCCGTCTAACCTTATTGGTAGGGCATCACTGCCAATAAGGGGGAAGGTATGCGTTGCTTATTGGGTGCTTTTGTGGCCTTAGTGATGGCGTTGCCAGTACGCGGTGACGACTTAGCGCGATTTGACGTCCCGTTACTGCTTGGTCAATGGTATTGGTTTAGTGCTGAGGAAGAGTCAGAGGCTCGTCATCCTTATAAAGCCATTAACCTTTCGTTTAATTCTCATTATGAATTTCGTATTGATATGCTGCGTCGTGATGGGCAACTTGAAACGGCGGCCGGCAGATATACGGTGAACCATCAAGCATTACGGTTGTACGATGGGCAGGGGGCGGATCAAGTGCATGCCTACCAGTTGAATCATAACCAGTTGCAGCTTCAGGGGGCGGTTTTTACCAAACTGCTGCCGGAGGATCTCTCCGGTGTATGGCGTTCAAACCGTATTGAAGGGGAAGATGTGAGTGAAGCGGTGGATGGTGTGTCGCTGAAACTTCGCCCAGACTTTCTCTTCGCGATGCAGGTGCGTGGCAACGATGGCCGCTCCATTACTCACCGCGGGGTGTATTTGGTTGAAGGTGACAACCTGATGCTTATTTATGAACAAGGACGCCATTCATCCCAGTACCAACTCGCCTCAGATACCTTACGCTTAACCAATGAGGTGTTTGGTATGGAGGCGGTGTTACAACGCCAACGTTAGCGGTGGTGGCTATATCAGTAGAAGAAGTCGAGATTAAAAAGGGCCGGTAATTAACCGGCCCTCTCTGTAGGTGTGAAGCGTCTCGTCCGACAACGGTTTAGTCCGGTAACTTGAACGCGGCTTTTAGTGCAGAGAGGTGCGCCTCATCTTTACAAATGGCTTTGTTAGGTTCATCAGAAATTTTGGCGACAGGTTTCCCTTGGCAGGTGGTAAGTTTGATCACCACATTCAGGGTTTTCACATTGGGCAGATCACAGGTCAACTGCGTGCCAATACCAAATGAGGTCGTGGCTTTGTCGGCAAAGTATTGATAGATGTGCACAGCCTTCGCCAGCGTGAGGCTATCGGAGAAGACCAGCGTCTTATCTTTGGGATCAATGCCATGCTCCCGATAATGCGCGATCGCCTTTTCACCCCACGCAATCGGGTTACCACTGTCATGACGTAAGCCGCTAAAGGCATGGCAAAGTGAACGATCAAAGTCCTGTAAAAAGGCATCCATGTTGATGCAATCGGTTAACGCTATCCCGAGGCTATCGGGATATTCTTGTAGCCAGACTTGTAACGCAAGCTGCTGAGAGTCAGCTAACTGGCCGGCAAGCTGCTGATGGGCCTGAAACCACTCATGTGCTTGGGTGCCGACAGGCGGGAGCCCTAGCTGTTTCGCTAGCCACACGTTAGAGGTGCCTTTTAAAGGCGGATAGACGTCGTGCAGTCGTGTCACTACCGCTTGGTGCACCTCGCGTGAAAACCGTCGTCGTGTGCCAAAGTCCACCAGCTGAAACCCATCCGCAAAGCCATCTTTGGGTAGATGTGCAAGTTTATCATCAAGACGCGTGAGCGCGTCATTGACCGTGTGATGAGGGTAGCAGGCGCGATTTCTCAACTCACAAATAATCGCCAGTAGGGGTACTTCCCAGAGAATCACCTCGTGCCAGGGGCCGGCGATATGAATCGCCAATTGACCGTCTTCGATACCGACAGTGACCTGGTCAGGATCGAATTGAAAACCTGACAAAAAGGCGAGAAAGTCTGCTTGATACAGACCTAGCGAGTCCAGATAGCTGAGCTCGTCTTCACGAAACCGTAATGTCGCGAGATGGTGGACATGATCCACCACCTGTTCACATAGGTAGGAGAGGTCTTCATCACTGCGGCAGTAAAAGTCAGCGGTAACGTGGACATCAGGATAATGATGGAATACTGCTTGCTGCATATTGATTTTATAAGCATCAGTATCCAAAAGTGATGTAATGATCGGATTGTGCATGCGTGGTGAACGCCTTACGGGTTACAAAACGAAATGAGCGTCATAGTACCGCAATTTTTATAAAATTTAACCGTCGTCACATTATATTTCCGTTGGGATTGGCAGGCTTCGTTGACATTATGCGGCATTTATTGAATGTAAACGCAAACATTTGATAACAAACTGTTAAATCTATAGTCATCGATGCCAAGCCGCGGTAAGGTATGGCATGCAAAATCGCCCTTGGGCGAATGAATACAGTTCGTTGGCTGAGGTACACTCGATAAAAAGGAAACGACATGTCTCAACAACCCACCGCCAAATACCGTGATGATTACCGTGCACCGGATTTCACTATTACGGACATCAATCTTGAGTTTGATCTCCATCCGAACAACACCCTGGTCACTGCCGTCAGTCAGGTAAAACGCCTGAATAATGACGCGACGGATCTCGAACTAGACGGTGACGCATTGACGTTAGTGCGCCTAGACATCAACGGCGACCCTTGGACGGCTTATAGTGAAGAAGCGGGTAAATTGATTATCCGAGACGTTCCTGAAGCGTTTACGTTAACCGTACAAACTCAGCTTGACCCGGAAAACAATACTGCTTTAGAGGGGCTCTATATCTCAGGCGGGGCGTACTGCACCCAGTGTGAAGCGGAAGGGTTTCGCCGAATCACTTATTATCTCGACCGTCCCGATGTGTTAGCGCGCTTTACCACCAAGGTGATTGCGGATAAAGCAAATTATCCGTACTTACTCAGTAATGGTAATAAGATCGCGTCGGGTGAATTGGAAGGTGACCGCCACTGGGTGGAATGGCATGACCCTTACGCCAAGCCCAGCTACCTATTTGCGCTGGTTGGTGGCGATTTTGATGTGTTACGCGATACGTTTGTCACACGATCTGGCCGAGATGTGGCGTTGGAGATTTTTGTTGATAAAGGCAACTTGGATCGTGCCGATCACGCAATGACTTCACTCAAAAACGCAATGAAATGGGACGAGGATCGCTTTGATCTTGAATACGATCTAGACATCTACATGATCGTCGCCGTTGACTTCTTCAACATGGGCGCCATGGAGAATAAAGGCTTAAATATCTTTAACTCCAAGTACGTATTGGCAAACGCAGAAACCGCCACCGATACCGATTATCTTGGCATCGAAGCGGTCATTGGCCATGAGTACTTCCATAACTGGACGGGGAACCGAGTGACATGCCGTGATTGGTTCCAACTGAGCCTCAAAGAAGGGCTAACGGTATTCCGAGACCAAGAGTTTTCGTCAGATTTAGGCTCGCGCTCGGTTAATCGTATCAATAACGCACGTATTATGCGTGGCCCGCAGTTTGCTGAAGATGCCAGCCCCATGTCTCATCCGATTCGGCCAGAGAAGGTGATCGAGATGAATAACTTTTACACCCTGACGGTGTATGAGAAGGGCAGCGAAGTTATCCGCATGATGCATACTATTTTGGGTGAAGCAGGCTTCCAAAAAGGGGTTAAGCTTTACTTTGAGCGCCATGATGGTACCGCGGCAACCTGTGATGATTTTGTTCAAGCGATGGAGGATGCCTCTGGGATTGATTTGACCCAGTTCCGTCGTTGGTATAGCCAGTCGGGAACGCCAGTGCTCAGCGTGTCGTCGACGTATGATCCTGATAGCAAACAATTAGCACTGCATGTTTCTCAGCACACCCCGCCAACGGCGGATCAACAGGAGAAGTTGCCGCTTTACATCCCATTGGATATCGAGCTGTATCGTCGTGATGGCAGTGTGATTAAGTTACAGCGTCACGGTGAGAGCGTCTCCAATGTGCTCGCGGTAACGGAGACAGAGCAAACCTTTATTTTTGATGAGGTGGACGAGCAACCTGTGCTATCACTACTGCGCGAGTTCTCGGCGCCGGTGAAGCTTGATCATGATTATCAAGATGATGAATTAGCCTTCTTATTGCAACATGCGCGTAATGACTTTGCGCGGTGGGATGCGGGTCAGAGCCTACTGGCTAAGCATATTAAAGCGAACGTCGCACGGGTACAGAACGAGCAGCCTATTGATGTGCCTCTGTCTGTGATTGATGCGTTCCGTGGCGTACTCCTTAGTGACAACACGGATCCGGCTTTGATTGCAGAAGTACTTAATCTTCCAAGTGAAACCGAAGTGGCAGGGTGGTTTGATACCGTTGACGTTGATGCTATTCACCAGGTGATGGCGGCGTTCAAGCAGCAGTTTGCCGATCATATGGTTGATGAGTTTGATGCGGTATACCGCCAGTATGCGCAGCCTGAATATCAGATCACTCATAAAGCTATCGGTGAGCGCGCGTTGCGCAATACCTGTTTGGGCTATCTCGCCCATACGGAAAACGGCAATACGCATGTTGAGCGTCATTACCATGCTGCGAATAATATGACCGACACCATGGCAGCATTGAATGCTGCCAACAATGCGCAATTGCCGTGCCGTGAACCACTGATGAAAGATTTCAGTGATAAATGGCAGCATGATGGGCTAGTAATGGACAAATGGTTTATGCTGCAAGGGGCAAACCCAGCAGACAATGCGCTTGACCAAGTTAGAGTGCAAATGGACCATCCGGCCTTTACCCTTAAAAACCCCAACCGTGTTCGCAGCTTAGTGGGCGCTTTTTGCAACCGAAACCCTGCGCGTTTCCACGCTAAAGACGGTAGCGGCTATCGGTTTTTGAAAGAGATCTTAGTGATACTCAACCAATCTAACCCACAGGTGGCGTCTCGATTGATTGATCCTATGCTCAAGCTTGCCCATTACGATCGCGATCGCCAGCAGCAAATGCGCCAGATATTGCAAGAGTTGGCCGATATGGATAACTTAGCAGCGGATCTTTATGAAAAAGTAGAAAAAACACTTGAGCAGTAAGAAACGATTTGGGATAAAATCAGCCAAGCGTTAACAAGTGTGAAAAGCCGTCCACCTTGGGCGGCTTTTTGTTTTCGGTGGTTGATTGGTTTGCGGTGTCACGGTGATAGATTGAGCGGAAGAGATGGAGTACTATTTTAACGTTTACATTGCTTACTCAGAGTATCAACACTACTACAGTGGTGCCGCGGCCAATGTGGTGGTGACATCCGATCAGGGGCTGCGTCTTCAGATCCCGGCTTCTCGTTTTCGTCCTTTCTTATCACACCTCGGTATACGCGGGCGTTTTAAACTGGTGACAGACGCCAACCACAAGTTCCAGTCGTTAATGCGGGTAGCCTAGTGGTGCGCGAGTAAAGCCTCATCAATTCTTCTGTTTAAATAGCCACACCAGTCACATTCTGGCGAAATTCGCGTAAATCCAGCCGTTTATCTATAACGTTTTTATCTGCCAAGCCTTACACTAGACAGTGCGTTTGTTAACGCAATGTTTACCTCTGAATACTCACAACGATAATGTTCTAAAAAGGACAACGGAGCTCCAGAATGACCTCGCGTGACCCTATAGTACCTGTGTTACTTGAGAAGGTTTATCAGTTGATTGCCGATAAACTCGATGAAACTCAACAACCACTTGTCGATGCATTAGCCAAAAGGATATTGGGTCAAATCTCTGATGATGATTTGCAGGAACGCAATGAGTCAGATCTCTACGGTGCTGTGATGAGTTTGTGGCACCACCTCAACACCTTTGAACAAGATAAAGTCTTTGTAAAAGTCTTTAACCCCAGTCTTAGTGGCAATGGGTGGCAGTCAACCCACACCATTGTCGAGATCTTGGCACCTGACGCCCCTTTCTTGGTTGATTCGGTGCGTATGGCGCTCAACCGTTTGGGGATCACCACCCACTTAATGCTTAACACCCCTATAAAATCACAAAAGAATGAGCAGGGTGATGTGATTGCCATTGGTGATGATAATGGCCAGTTCCAAAGCACGTTCCATATCGAAATTGACAAAATGTCCGATGAGTCAGAGATGGCGGCACTTGAGGCTGAGCTGTCTGAAACCTTAACGGATGTGGTGATGGTGGTGAACGATTGGAAGCCGATGCGTGAGCAGATGCTTGAGTTGGTGTCGGAATTGAAAGACACACCGTTGCCGATTGATGACGAGCGTCGGCAAGAAGCGATCGAGTTTTTGAGTTGGATTACTGACAACAACTTTACCTTTATGGGGTACAAGTGTTTTGATTTAGTGCCTGTTGAAGGGGATTATGAACTGAGAGCAAGCACAGACTGTAATGCGCTTGGCTTGGCGAAAAAACATAAATCGCCCGCGGTACTCAGCTTGTCAGAAATGCCAGAGTCCGCCCGTGCTGAAGCGTTGAAAAAAGAGCTACTGGTGCTCACAAAAAGTAACGCCAAATCGCGAGTTCACCGTCCGGCTTATGTGGATTACATCGGCATTAAAAAGTTTGATAAACAAGGGAATGTGATTGGCGAACACCGTTTCACAGGCCTTTACGCATCATCTGCCTATAACCAATCCACGGCAAGTATTCCCGTCCTGCGAAATAAAGTACGCCGCATTCTCGATAACAGTGGTTTTTATCGTGAATCTCATTCGTGGAAAGCATTAGCGAATATTTTGGAAAACTATCCGCGTGATGAGTTGTTCCAAGCGACGGAAGACGAAATGCGCGACGTTGGGATGGGCGTGGTGCAGATGCAAGATCGCGACATGTTGCGAGTGTTTGTCCGTCGCGATCCATTTGGGCGTTTTTTCTCGTGCATGGTGTATATCACTCGTGAGCGCTACAACACCGAGTTCCGTCGTCAAACCCAGCGTATTCTCCAGCAATACTTTGGTTCCGATCAGACGGTAGAATTTACCACTTTCTTCTCGGAAAGCCCCTTGGCACGGACGCACTATATCGTCCGAGTAGAAAACAACAATTTCGATATTGATGTGAAGAAGATCGAACAAAACCTAACAGAGGCAGCGTCGTCGTGGGACGATCGCCTGCAAGAGGCGGTGATTGCTAACTTTGGTGAAAACCGAGGTACGCCAATCGCCAAACGCTATTTACGCGCGTTTCCACGTTCGTACAAGGAAGCCATGCTCCCTGGCTCAGCCGTTGCTGACATTGAGCGCCTTGAAGGTCTCAGTGATGATAATAAGCTAGACATGTTGCTTTACCGTCCTCAAGAGGTGAGCCATCAATCCAACGCGATTAGCCTCAAGTTGTTCCAAAAGGGCGAGCCTATTCATCTGTCTGATGTGATGCCGATGTTGGAAAACCTCGGGCTGAGAGTGATTGGTGAGTCGCCTTATGAGGTGGCAACTAGCCAAGGGGATACATACTGGATCCTTGATTTCTCCATGTTGCACAGTGCCGGCTCGGCGTTTGATCTTGGTAATGCCCGAGATCGTTTCCAACATGCCTTTGCCGATATTTGGCATGGCCGTTTGGACAACGATGGCTTTAATCGCTTGGTGCTCAATGCGGGGTTGTCGGGACGAGAAGTAACGATTTTACGTGCTTATGCGCGTTATATGCGTCAGATTGGCTTTCCATTTAGTCAAGCCTATATAGAAGAGACGTTGGCGTCACACTCTCAGCTTGCCAGCTTCTTGGTAAAACTGTTCAATACGCGCTTTGATCCGGCGGGTAAGCAAACCAAGCGCGCGCAGGACGCCATTATCAATGATATCGAAGAAGCGCTCGATAATGTTGAGAGCCTTGATGATGACCGTATTATTCGTCGTTACATGGACATCATGTTGGCGACCACACGGACCAACTTCTTCCAAAAAGATCCGGATAATGGCCAAGACAAGCCTTATCTCTCGTTAAAACTCGAGGCCTCTGAAATCCCGGATATGCCCAAGCCTGTTCCGGCGTTCGAGATCTTCGTGTATTCCCCCGATGTTGAAGGGGTGCATTTACGCGGTGGTAAGGTGGCTCGTGGCGGGCTTCGTTGGTCGGATCGGCAAGAAGATTTCCGTACCGAGGTGCTTGGTCTTGTCAAAGCGCAACAGGTGAAAAACACCGTGATTGTGCCTGTTGGGGCGAAAGGTGGATTTGTCTGTAAGCGACAGCACCAGCTCTCGGGTCGCGATGCGATTTTCGCGGAAGGGAAGCGCTGCTATCGGATCTTCATCCAAGGGTTGCTCGACATTACCGATAATATCGTGGAAGGTACCCTGACACCGCCGCGACACCTTGTCCGTCATGACGAAGACGATGCCTATCTGGTGGTTGCTGCAGATAAGGGGACAGCGACATTTTCCGATCTTGCTAACAGTGTTTCCGCACAATATGACTTTTGGCTAGGCGATGCGTTTGCGTCGGGTGGTTCCAACGGTTATGACCACAAGAAGATGGGGATTACCGCCTCCGGTGCGTGGGAGTCAGTGAAACGTCATTTCCGCGAAATTGATATCAACTGTCAAACCACAGATTTTACCTGTGTGGGGATTGGCGATATGGGCGGTGATGTGTTTGGTAACGGCATGTTGCTGTCTAAACATATTCGCTTGGTGGCTGCGTTTAACCACATGCATATCTTTATTGACCCTGAGCCAGATGCGGCAAAAAGTTGGAAAGAGCGACAGCGCCTTTTCAACCTGCCGCGCTCAAGCTGGGAAGACTATGACAGCAAGTTGATTTCCAAAGGTGGGGGGGTATTCTCTCGCCGCGCCAAGTCGATTACTTTAACGCCAGAGATACAAAAACTGCTTGGGACACGCAAGCAGTCAATGGCACCGAATGATCTGATTAAGCAGATCTTAAAAGCCAAAGTTGATCTACTTTGGAATGGTGGGATCGGCACCTATGTGAAGTCGTCTGATGAAACCCACACCTCTGTTGGTGATCGCGCCAATGACGGATTGCGTGTTAATGGTAACGAAATTGGCGCCCGCATTATCGGTGAGGGGGGCAACTTAGGAATGACGCAACTGGGGCGGATCGAATATGCGCTCAAAGGCGGTCGCGTCAATACCGACTTTATCGACAACGTTGGTGGGGTCGACTGTTCCGATAACGAAGTCAATATCAAGATCTTGCTCAATGGGCTGGTGGCCGCTGGCGACTTGACCATGAAAAAACGCAACGAGCTACTAGAGCGGATGGAAGATGAAGTGTCGGATATCGTGCTTGAAGATGCGTACAGTCAGAGTGAGTCGATTTCGGTTACCCACAATCAGCAAGCTGCGTTATTAAAAGAGCAGATCCGCTTTATTCATTATCTTGAAAAAGAGGGCAAGCTGGATCGCGCACTTGAATATTTGCCGGATGATGAGACCTTGTCTGAGCGTAATCTGCGTGGCACGGGCCTAACGCGCCCAGAAATTGCCGTGCTGGTGGCGTACGGGAAGATGGTGCTCAAAGAGCAACTGGTGGTCGACGAAGTGACGCAAGATGCACACTTTGGCCAGCTACTTCCCAGTTACTTCCCGAAAGAGTTACAGCGTCACTATCGCCAAGAAATGGAATCCCATCCACTTCGCGGCGAGATCATTGCGACGGCGTTGGCGAACCAGATGTCGAACGACATGGGCTTTAATTTCATTACGCGTATGCAAGATGAAACCGGCGCAAGTGTCAGTGAGATTGCCAAATCGTATGCTATCGCGCGTGATGTGTTTGGCTTTGAACAATTATTTGACGATGTCCGAGCGCTAGATAATCAGGTCAGTGCTAAGGTGCAATACGATATCTTGTTCCGTTGCCGTCGGATGTTACGGCGCGCAACGCGATGGATGTTACGCAACAAACGTAAAGGGGAGAGCATCGAGGCACAAGTGGCCTTTTATCGCCCCGCGCTGCAAAACTTGGTTGAGCACTTGGACAAGTATCTAGTTGAGAGTGAAATCAAAGAGCATGACCAACAGGCGGAGACATTGCGACAAGCTGGGGTGCCGGATGCACTGGCCAATAGAGTCTGTCGTCTCACTAGCGTGTTCTCTGGCTTAGACTTAGCACAGGTGTCAGAGCAGCTGAATAAGCCGTTTGAGCTGGTGGCGCGCTTGTATTACGTGCTAGGGGATAGCCTGTCACTGCACTGGTTCTTGAAACAAATCAACAATCAACCCGTGGATAACCACTGGCAAGCCTTGGCCCGTGCGTCTTTCCGTGAAGATCTGGATTGGCAACAACGCTTACTCACCGCTCATATTGTGTCTGAAATGGCGGATGATCAAGATGCTGAGACAGGGTTAGCGCAATGGATGGATGAGCACGTGGTGATCCTCGGCCGCTGGCAGAGCATTGTTGATGAGTTCAAAGTGGGCTCAGTGCATGAGTTTGCCAAGTTCTCGGTGGCACTCCGTGAATTGTCGCTGTTAAATTTAAATTGAATTAGCGCGCCAATAACGCAATAATCTAGCCCCGTTTATACGGGGCTTTTTTTATTAGGAGGGATAATGCTTTACCGCCTCGCCAGACCGGCTATCTTTCAGTTAGATCCAGAAAAAGCACATGATCTAACCATCAACACCCTTTCTCGATATCACCACACCCCGCTTCGTTTTCTCTATTCCCAACAGCTTCCTCCTCGTCCAGTTACCGTGATGGGACTCAACTTCAATAATCCCGTTGGCTTAGCAGCAGGATTGGACAAAAACGGCGAGTGCATAGAAGCCTTTGGCGCGATGGGGTTTGGCTTTGTAGAAGTGGGGACAGTGACGCCCCGTCCGCAACCGGGTAACGATAAGCCTCGACTTTTTCGTATTATAGCTGCCGAGGGGATCATCAATCGAATGGGTTTCAATAACCAAGGCGTTGATGCATTGGTAGAAAACGTGAAACGTGCGAAAAACTTCGATGGTGTGTTGGGGATTAATATTGGTAAGAACAAAGATACACCCATCGAGCAGGGGACCGACGATTATCTCGCCTGCATGCGAAAAGTATACCCACACGCTGACTATATTGCCGTCAATATCTCGTCGCCTAACACGCCAGGATTACGTACCTTACAATATGGCGAGATGTTCGATGAACTCCTTAGCACACTGAAAGCGGAACAGGCACACTTGGCAGACACCCACGATAAATACGTGCCTTTGACAGTTAAGATTGCCCCAGACTTGAGTGAAGACGAAATTCAACAAGTGGCCCAAGCACTGATTCGTCATCAGATCGATGGCGTGATTGCGATCAACACGACGCTTGAGCGTTCATTGGTAGATGGTATGCCACATTATCGTGAAGCGGGTGGGCTGAGTGGCCGTCCTGTGCAACTAAAAAGCACCGAGGTCATTCGCCAACTACATCGTGCACTCGATGGTGCGATGCCCATCATTGGGGTAGGCGGCATTGACTCAGTCACCGCCGCGCGAGAAAAACTCGAAGCGGGGGCGGATCTGGTGCAAGTCTACTCTGGGTTAATTTACCAAGGTCCTGGGCTCATCAAACAAATCGTGCGTCATATTTAGCTTAGTAAATAAACGCTTAACGCATTAAAGGGGACGTTTTCTTCCCCTTTTTTTTTCGCTTCAGCCCATTACACTTCAGGCAATGGCAGTGTTGTTATCGCCAGACACCCAGTAAGTGAGTCATCGCGGGAGCTGAAGTATGTTAAAACCTAATGATGCATGGAGATGGTATTTCGATAATACGTCGAATTCACTGATGCTGGATTTAGGCGATGACATGGTTTTTCGCGTGGCGGTTAATGCCAAACATCTCATCCCCGATGCGTTCTCATCATCCCCATTTTCTGTTGAGGATGCATCACTCTTTCAACGTTTGACAGAGCCTCTGTCAAATCTCTCACTTTCCGGTCCTCGTCAGGCCGAACTCGCTTTGAACGCAGTGGCAGCCTATCGCTTCCACAAACCTGTCTTACCTAAAAGCTGGTTTTTCGAGCCACAACAAGACACTATTGCCACCCCTGAGTGGGGGCAAATAGTCGAGCTCACCAGCCAAACAGGGGATAGGGCGCCGTTTATTATCATAGAGAACGCCGGTTCCGCTTCACTGTGCATGCTCGCGCGCGAAGCGGATTTTGAACTGAGCGCGAATAAAAAAATGGCGTTTTGTGGTGCGATTAAAGTAATGAACGACCGGCTATCGCAACCAATATGTCAAACAAATAGCCAAAAAGGTCGCTTTGCGTTAGTGGGCTGAGTGGTTTTCACTCAGCTCACGCCTCCTTTCTTCCCTCACTTTCCTTGTTCCGTAGACAGATGACAGCGCGATAGCTGTATCTTGACGTTTCTTATACCAAACAGACGTGCATAAAAAAATGTGATATCAGTTCATTTTATGAACGAAAAGTGTGCGCATCTCTGATCATTTTTTCATTCATTTGGGGATGTTTTCACCCTTATCACGGCAGTTATTGACTGCTTTCTTCCTATTTTATCCGGCAAAATGCTTGAGTAAACCTCTTCTGGTATAGTCCAGTTTTGTTGGTGATGCATTCTTTCCCAAAGGGAAAATAAGTCCGTTTTTATTGTTATAAAATGAGGTTTGATAGATATCATAGCAGCAGTGAATACTTACACGCGTCGGTTCAAACCGCATTGCGCGAGGCGATGTCAGTGTAGAAGTAAGGTGGTTTCCTAGTGGAAACACGGATGGGGGTCTGGGCCGGATAATTGATTCCATGCAGAAACAAACCTTTCTGGTCGTCTGTTTTTATATGGAAACAATAATCCGGCGATTTATTCATCATTCAATGGTGTTTGTTACCGCTTGGGTCAACGATAGGCGCAAGATTGATGTATAATCGCCGCCATGATGATAACGACGCCCAAAGGGTGTAGAGACTGAATGAAACACTATCTCGCAATAACCGCTCGAGGCCTCGAGCACATGCTAGCTCAAGAGCTTGAACAACTTGGCGTCTCTAGCGTCAAGCAAGTTCATGCAGGGGTTAAATTTAAAGCCGACGATTCAACACTGTATCAATGCTGTTTATGGAGTCGGATTGCGTCGCGGTTTGTCTTAGTGCTGGGCGAATTTGCGGTGCGCGATGATATGGATCTCTACCTCGGGGCAACGGCAATTAACTGGCCCGATTATTTTCACGCCAGTCAGCGGATAGCGGTGGACTTTAATGGTACCAATCGCGAGATTCGCAACAGCCAGTACGGGGCGTTGAAAGTCAAAGACGCAATTGTAGACAAGTTTGAAAAGTCGAATTTGCCCCGCCCAAGCGTCGACCGCGAACAGCCTGATTTACGTATCCATATGCGGTTATCGAAAGATCAAGGCCTGCTTGGGATTGATATGGTAGGGAGCGGCCTACATCAGCGCGGCTATCGTACCCAAGCAGGCGCTGCGCCCTTACGAGAGACCCATGCGGCAGCCTTAGTCGCAAGGAGTGGCTGGAAGGTGGATCAGCCTTTAATGGATATCATGTGTGGCTCGGGCACCCTGCTGATAGAAGCGGCGATGATGGCAGCGAAAATCGCGCCTGGATTAAAGCGCAAGCGCTGGGGCTTTGAATCGTTGTTGGGCTTTGATGATGAAGCCTTTAAAGCGATCAAAGCGGAAGCGAGTGTCAAGGCCAAACGAGGTGTAAGTCAGTGCCAGACACGTTTTTATGGCACGGATAACGATGCCCGTATGATTGAGACAGCACGCGCGAATGCACGACGTGCTGGCGTGGGTGAATTGATTGATTTTGCAACGGGTGATGCCACGCAAGTGACGCCGCCTGAGGGGTTCTCAGGGGGACATATTCTTTCTAATCCGCCGTACGGGGAGCGCTTGGGAACCACGCCTGGCTTGATCGCCCTCTACACGCAGCTCGGTGATCACCTTAAAGAGGCATTTGCGGGGAACACGGTTTCTTTGTATTCGGGATCGGAAGAATTACTGAGTTGCTTGCGGATGCGCGCGGAAGACAAATTTAAGTTACGCAACGGTGCGTTAGACTGTGTGATGAAAACCTATGCGATCACTGCGCGTGGTGAAAAACCGGAGAGTGAAGCGCCAAAGGCGGACGTCGCCCCAGATTTTGCTAACCGTTTGCGCAAGAATATGGCGAAGCTGGACAAATGGGCGAAGAAACAAGCGTTAGAGTGTTATCGACTCTATGATGCCGACTTGCCTGACTATAAAGCCGCGATAGATCGCTATCGCGATTATTTGGTGATTCAAGAATACGCAGCGCCGAAAACCATTGAGCCTGAGAAAGCACGTCGTCGCTTGTTGGATATGGTGCGTGCTGCCATTGCAGTGACGGGTGTGGATGCCAATAAAGTGGTGTTGAAAACGCGCGAAAAGCAAAAGGGCAACAATCAGTATCAAAAGCTTGCTGGCGCGTCGCGCACTATGACGGTCCATGAATACGGCGTGGCGCTTGAGGTTAATCTCTATGATTATCTTGATACAGGGATATTTCTTGACCATCGCAATACCCGTCGTCTAATCGACGAGAAAGCGCAAGGGAAAGATTTCCTTAACCTTTTCGCCTATACGGGCAGTGCGTCGGTGCATGCCGCGGTCGGTGGCGCACGCTCTACCACGACTGTAGACATGTCAAAAACCTATATAGCGTGGGCGGAACGCAATATGGCGCTCAATGGCATTGTCGGGCGTCAACACCGTTTTGAACAGGCAGACTGTCTGCAATGGATTCGCCAATCAGATCAGCAATTTGATTTAATCTTTATCGATCCGCCGACATTCTCTAACTCGAAAAGAATGCACAGCACTTTCGATGTTCAACGTGATCACCTGGATGTCCTTTTGGCACTAAAAGACCGTTTACGTCCCGATGGTGAAATTATTTTTTCCAATAACAAGCGACACTTTAAGATGGATTTGGAAGGTTTAGCGGCTGCAGGGCTCAGTGCAGAAAATATTAGCAAACGCTCGATTCCTGAAGATTTTGCCCGCAACCCACATATTCACAATTGCTGGATTATTCGTCATCAGGATATGTCCGCATGACACTCGTATTGTTTAGTACGGAAGGGTGCCACCTTTGTGAACAAGCGTGGGCACTCTATCAATCTCTCGGTTATCAAACGCCACTCAACAGTCAGGACATTGCCTTTGACGATACGCTCTTTGAGCGTTACGGCGTCACTATCCCTGTGATCGCAATACGTGATCAGTCTGGAGCGGTGAGGGCTGAATTAGGATGGCCGTTTGATCACACACAATTACAAGCTTGGTTAACGCAACATGGCATTGATTAAAATAACCTCCGCCCAGTTGGCGTATGGCGACAACCCATTACTGGACAAAACTGACTTTATTCTCCAGCCAGGTGAGCGCGTGTGTCTGGTAGGGCGCAATGGCGCCGGTAAATCTACCTTGATGAAGGTGCTTGATGGTCAGGTACAGCTCGATGATGGCAGTATTCAAAGTCAGTCTGAACTCAAAGTCTCCCGGCTTGAACAAGATCCCCCCCGCGATAGCCAAGGAACTGTGTTCGATTATGTGGCCGAAGGTCTCGCGGAAGCAGGGGACAAACTCAAGCAGTATCATCAGCTGATCGCGACGATCGAAACCGATCCTAGTGATCGCAATATTGCCGAGCTGGCCAAAGTGCAAGAAGCGCTCGACCACGCTGACGCTTGGCGCTTTGATAATCAGATTATGGTGGTGTTAGGGGCGTTAGGCCTAGAGGGCAATACCGCGCTTAAAGCCTTATCTGGCGGTTGGCAGCGCAAAGCCGCTTTAGCGCGCGCTCTGGTTTGTGAGCCGGATGTGTTGCTTCTTGATGAGCCCACTAACCACTTGGATGTCTCGACCATTTTGTGGTTAGAGCAATTCTTAAAAGATTTTAAAGGCGCAATCGTTTTTATCTCGCATGACCGCTCGTTTATTGGCGCGATGGCCACACGTATCGTTGATCTTGATCGCGGTAAGCTGACCTCATGGCCAGGCGACTATCAAACCTACCTCGACGGTAAAGAAGAAGCGCTGCGAGTGGAAGCTGAGCAGAACGCTGAATTTGATAAAAAACTGGCTCAAGAAGAAGCCTGGATTCGTCAAGGTATCAAAGCACGTCGTACCCGTAACGAGGGGCGAGTGCGCGCACTGAAAGCGCTACGCCAAGAGCGTGCGAGCCGCGTTGAGTTACAGGGTAACGCTAACTTGCAGCTCGACGATGCCAGCCGCTCCGGCAAAATTGTGTTTGAAGCAGAAAACGTCGCCTTTAGCTATCAAGACAAGCCGCTGATTAAGCCATTTAGTTTCACTGTGATGCGCGGCGATCGCATTGCGCTGATTGGCCCGAACGGATGTGGTAAAAGTACGCTATTAAAGCTGATGCTTGAAACACTCACCCCGGACAGTGGCACTTTGCATGTAGGCACAAAACTGGATGTGGCCTATTTTGATCAATACCGGGAGAAGCTAGATCCAGAAAAAACGGTTATCGATAACCTGGCGGGAGGCAAAACCGAGGTTGAAGTCGGTGGTCGTAAGCGTCACGTGATGGGATATTTGCAAGATTTCTTATTCCATCCTCGCCGCGCTCAAACCCCAGTTAAGGCACTGTCTGGGGGCGAGAAAAACCGTCTGCTGTTGGCTAAGTTGTTCCTCAAGCCAGCGAATCTATTGGTTCTTGATGAGCCAACCAACGATCTCGATATCGAAACGCTGGAACTATTGGAAGACTTGCTTTCGCAATTCCAAGGCACTTTGTTGCTGGTCAGCCACGATCGTCAATTCGTCGACAACACGGTCACTCATAGCTGGATATTTGAGGGCGACGGTACCATTAATAAGTTTGTTGGGGGATATCACGATGCCCAACAACAGCGTGAGCAGTATCTTAAAGCCATCACACCCAATAGCCGCACGCATTCAACGGATGGTGAGGCTGATACGGAACAAAAGACGGCAAAACCTAAGAGTAAGCCACGCAAGCTCTCTTATAAACTGCAACGTGAGCTAGAAGCCCTGCCAGCGCGGCTTGAGGCGCTAGAAGAAGAGATTGAAGCATTACAATCAGAAATGAACGATCCTGACTTTTTCTCGAAAAGTCAGGATGTTACCCAACCTAAACTGACTCGATTAGCAGAGGCTGAACAGGAACTAGAGCAAGCCTTTGAACGCTGGGAAGAATTGGAAGCGATGCAATAATTGCGCTAGTGACGTTGTCACATATGGGAGGGATATGACTCACATTTTGTTTAGTTGTTGCGCGATAGTGCTTGCTTAAAAAATAATCATGATCGAAGCTGTAGAAGGTGCTTCATAAAAACGTCACAGACGGAAGCATCCTTGCAAATAGCAAGCAGCATTGAACAAAATGGAATAAAGAGGGCGACCCTATGAAAAGACAGAAGCGAGATCGTTTGGAACGCGCACAGTCAAAGGGCTTTCAAGCAGGTATAAACGGTCGATCGTCTGAACTATGTCCTTACCAACAAACGGATGCTAGAAGTAGCTGGCTTGGCGGATGGCGCGAAGGCAGAACCAGTAAATCGGAAATGATGAAGTAGTCTCTTTCTAATCTTCTACGGCCTTACCGTTTTGGTAAGGCCTTTTTAACTCGCACTTAATGCACTATAACTTTATTTATTTGTCACCAAGTAAAAATAAGTACAAAGATAACATTAACAATCGCTAAAAAATTGAACCATTAGTCGAGCAAAGCGCGAGGGGAAATATGGTGGGTCAAGAAGGCGGGCGGTAAAAAGCCGGCGATAGTCACCGGCTAGACAGCGAGGATTAGAATGCTGAGGTATCTTGGAAAAGCCCCACTTTCAGATCTTTCGCGACGTAAATCTCTTTATCATCCACGTAGACGTGGCCATCACCGACACCCATCACGAGTTTGCGGTTAATCACGCGTTTCATGTGAATTTCATAGCGAACACGCTTAGCCGTTGGCAATACTTGTCCGGTAAACTTCACTTCACCCACTCCTAGGGCGCGGCCTTTTCCTTCGCCGCCAACCCAGCCGAGAAAAAAGCCGACTAGCTGCCACATGGCATCTAGACCAAGACAACCTGGCATCACGGGATCACCAGGGAAGTGACAGTCGAAAAACCATAAGTCTGGGTTGATATCCAACTCTGCGACAATCACGCCTTTATCAAAGTCACCACCTTGATCGGTAATGTTGGTGATGCGGTCCATCATCAGCATGTTTGGTGCCGGAAGCTGTGGACGTCCCGGGCCAAAGAGCTCACCTTGGCTAGACGCGAGTAAATCGTCGCGATTATAGGAATTTTGGCGTTTCATTATATCTAAACTGCTCCTTATTCAATTGCGAGCAGATTAGCGTACACGTGTACGCCAAACAACTCGGATCAGTACTGGCCAAACCAGTTTTTTAAGCGTTTAAACAAACTGTTGCAGCTTTGTTTGTCATCAGTATGAAAATGATTTATTCGATTAGATATTTTTCTGAGCAATGTCTCCTCATCATCTCCGGAGAATGGGAGACCTGTCACAAGCGGCAAGGCTTGTTCGACATCATCCACCGCCCAAATATGAAACTGGCCGGCTTTAATCGCATCAACCACGTCGTTACGTAGACACAGAGAAGAGAGGTTGGTTTTGGGTAACACCACGCCTTGTTGACCGGTTAAACCACGGTGCGCGCAGACTTGATAATAGCCTTCAATTTTTTCATTAATCCCGCCAACCGCTTGTACGCGACCAAATTGGTCAACGGCGCCGGTGATGGCGATGGCTTGATTAATCGGTTGTTGAGATAACGCGCTCACAAAGGCACATAATTCAGCCAAGGAGGCACTGTCACCATCCACTTCGCTATACGATTGTTCGAATACAATGGAGGCGGAATACGGTAAAGGGTCATCGAGGTTTAGCGCCACGCTCACAAAGGCCTGCATAATCATCATGCCTTTGGCGTGAATGTTGCCCGCAAGCTCGGCTTTACGCTCAACATCAGCAATATCACCATCACCGGAATGAACGACACAAGAAATTCTCGCTGGCTCACCGTAACTCATCGGATGCCCAGGCACTTCGATCACCGTTAATCCGTTTATTTGACCGATATGCTCGCCGCGGGTATCAATAAAAACTTGCCCTTTGTGGATATCTTCAATCGCACGTTCGGGGAGGTAGGCAGCACGTTGGTAACGCTGAGAGATAGCAGCATCAATGGCAGCTTTGTCGAGGGCATCCGACGCCGTTATGACAGATTCAGCCAGTAGTTGATGATACCAAACCGGACACAAGGGCATCCGCCATTGATCTTCGCTTTCACGTGCCCCGGCTTGCAACAAACGTACTAAGCCTGATTCTGTCATGGGTAAGTGAGTGTGTGCGGTAACCAAGCCTTTTAGCCAAGCAAAGTAGGGCAAAATGGTGGTCGCGTCGAGCGCAATGTCTTGCTCATATTCGGCATAAGCTGACAGGCCGTCGTAGAGATCAGGCTCATTGGTTTCAAAGTCGGCCAGCCACTGTCTGTCGCCGACTAACACCAGGCGTACGTTCACTGCCTCATCGGGCAACTCCGTCACTTGATCGGCGCGAGCGGTTTGCCAAGCGAGCTTGCCCGTTGACAAGTATTGCTTGAGACGCACCCAAATGCGCGGCTGCTGCAGTATATCCGCGACTTTTAAAATCAATACGCCATCGTGAGCTTGATGTAGCAAACCGTACCTTCTTTGTGACGCTGTCACATTTTTATTCGCATCGTAAGCAAAGCCAAACAGTGTTGATTCAGTAATCGCATCACCGATCACAACCGGCACCTCTGGGTACTGTGTCGCTAATTCTGCTTGATAGGCATTAAGGTATTGAGGTAAGTCAGCGGACATCACGGTAAGACAAGCCGTTGGACACGAAGGTGACATTAACCAAGTCAGCGCCTTTTTTAAGCGTGATTGCAGTGATAACAGTGACGCCGCCTCTAAATGCGCAAATTGTGCAATGTCGAGAGAAAACTGAGAATAATGTGGTTTGGCATCACGCCAATCAACTTCATGCATGTCTATGATTACTGACTAAGATTAGAATGGATAGAGTATAAAGGATAACACACTGTGGTAATAGGATAGTGGGGCCACTGGATCAACCATTGGCGCACCTAGCATCATTTCGGTGTGTGATAATTGAACAGACAGCGCGTTAGTGTTACGCTGTCACCACTTGGCGTGACAAAAGCTTGGCATATGAAATATCAACAACTCGAGAACCTTGAGGCAGGCTGGAAATGGGCCTACCTGGTGAAAAAGTGGAAAGACGGTGACACTGTCACAAAATACATTGATAGCGATGAGGCTAAAACAGCCGTTGATGCTTTGTTAGCCTTAGAACATGAACCCACGCGGGTGCATCAATGGATTGAAAAGCACATGGCGCCGTCGTTGGAGAAAAAGCTAAAACAAGCGATTCGCGCCAAGCGCAAGCGTCACTTTAACGCTGAGCAAGAGCAAACGCGGAAAAAATCCATCGATTTGGATTACCGGGTGTGGGAGAAACTCTCGCAAAAAGCACACGAGCTTGACGCGACCTTGTCAGACACCATCGAATACTTACTTTCTGAGGCTAATCGCTCAGAGAGTGCCAATAAGCAGGTAGACACCTTAAAGCAAGATCTGAGTAACTTGCTAGGAATGTGAAACCTGTTAACCGATAAGCGAGCATTGCAGTATGGGCTACTTTTTACTGATCTCTTTTGCCATTTTCCTCGCATTCATGTTGATCGACCGGCCACTGATCGTGATTGCATTTAAAGATGGTCAGTTAGTGCGTCATAAAGGAAAAGTGCCGAAAGGTTTCTTACATGACTGCCAAGACATCGCGAAGCGCCATCCGTTTACGGGCACAGTGAAAGTGTATAGCAATCGCTTTAAACCCGCGAAGGTGGTGATGTCGCGCAGCATCGATAACCGTATTCAACAACGTATCAAAAACGTATTTCCACATCAGTCATTCAAATAGCATCAGATTACACGCCGTGCGGGACGAGAAATGCCATATCGCTCCTATCTTAACGCACACCTTTAAGTGCGCATTATATAGATTATGTTAAATAATGGTTTGAGGTCTGACGTTGGACACTGTTTCTGCTCGCCCAGCACTACTCGCTTGCTGTCATTAAACGTAATTATCTATTTACCATAAAATAGCTAATTACTACTTCCTTTAATCTTGATTATTCCAAATGAATTGGCCTAAATCGATTCAAGTCAGCGGTAATTAGTGGACAGATCTAATGGCTGATGAACATGCAGTACGGCGGTAAGACTCGCGGCTCTAATAGGTTTAGTCACAAAGTCGTCCATACCGGCACGGACACACCGTTGTTTGTCTTCATCCATCGCATTAGCCGTTAACGCAACAATTGGACGTTTAAATCCAGACGCGCGCAGTGCTTTGGTGGCTGCGATGCCATCCATTACGGGCATCGACATGTCCATGAGCACAAGATCGAATTCTGTTTGTTCAACCCGTGCCAGAGCCTCTTCGCCATTGGATGCGAGCGTCACGGTATGGCCTTGTTTTTCAAGCATTAACCTCACCACCATCTGATTAGCGCGGCTATCTTCGGCGACCAATATCGACATAGGCTGCACGGCATCAGCCGGGACATTGGGCGGTGCTTGGTACTTTTCTGCATCTTGAGGTGTTTCGACAATCGGCAAGCGAACGCAGAAGTCAGTTCCCTGATAAGGCTCACTTTCTACGTGAATACTGCCCCCCATCATCTCTACCAGTTTTTTGCAAATGGATAATCCGAGGCCGGTACCACCAAAGCGGCGAGTAATGCTGCCATCCGCTTGAGTAAAAGGCTCAAAGATTCGATCAATCTGCTTTTCGTCGATACCTATTCCCGAATCTCTCACCCATAGCTCAAGGTGCTCACCATGAGCGTCAAGTGACACTGTCACCCCACCACGGTCCGTGAATTTTAAAGCATTGGCCACCAAGTTAAGCAGTATTTGCGTAAAGCGGTTCTCGTCCATAAACAAGGTGTTAGGCACAGAAGGAGAGACACTGACAGAGAGGTTAATGCGCTTTTTATCAGCCCGCTCAATCAACTGTTGATAGACATTCAACACACTATCGCTGGGCTTCATCAATGAGGGAGAGAGTGAAAAGCGGTTAGACTCAATTTTAGACAAATCTAGCACATCGCTGATCAATGTCAGCAATAACTGAGCAGATTTATCCATTTGCCCTACCCACTGCTTTTGCTCTTGCGTCAATGAAGAGTGTTGCAATGCATCGATCAATCCCAAAACAGCATTGAGTGGTGTGCGGATCTCGTGGCTCATGACCGCAAGGAATTGCGACTTGGCATTATTCGCCAACTCAGCTTGCTGACGCGCCTGCTGCAATTCAACGACGCGACGTTTGGTCGCGGTGATATCTTTAGCCGTCCCCCGATAACCTGCAAGTTCACCGCGCTTATTGTAGCAAGGACGGCCTGATAGACTTACCCAATAATCATGGTGACGAGATGCTATATGCCACTCAATATCGCTAAAGGCTTTTTCTGTGTATATGTACGCTTCTAACGTCGTTTTTAATTCGGCATCTGATTTGAGTTTTGCCAGCAGGGCTTCAGCATCAATGTCGGTATCAGTATTGGGTGACGACAGGTAAGTCAGTTGAAATTGGTTATCGAGCTCCCAAAACCAATCACTGGCTGTTTGGGCAAAGTCTTGAAAGCGCTGGCGGCTAGCATTCAGTTCCTGGGTGCGACTCCCCACTAATGCATGGAGGCGATGGCGGTAGTCGATATCCATAATGGTCCGCTCAATCAAGGGGCGAAACCGGTCGATAACTTGCTGAGCTTCGTTATTAAATGCATCGCGGCGGTGTGACAGTAAAATAAGCATGACTTCACTGTCATTGACCGTCAGCCCGCTAATCAGCGCAGTGCCTTGTAAATAACTGGCATATTGATGCGTTAAGCAATGCAGCTCTTTCACCATGCCAGGTTTATAGATAGCAACCGTTTCGCCACTCACACAGCGGCGAAACACATCCCCTGTTTGCCAAGTGACGGTTTCGAGCAAGCGTTCAGTCGATACTAAACAGCGAAACGCATCTTCTGTTTCTCGGTTACGGCTTAGCGCCACGGCGCTATCAAAGCTGACATAACGGCGGATCACATCAAGTAAGGAAGCAAAAATATCGGTTTTTGACGTCGCTTCCGTCATGGCTGAGATCGCCGATAAAATTGCGTCGTTTTCTTCCCTTAAACGCTTTTCTCTTGCTTCAACACGACTGAGTTCAAATAAGGTTTCTTGTAAAGAGTCAGAGTCTGAACGTTCAAAGGTCGATACGCGTTTCGACGTCATGATTAATCCTTATGAAATAACACAGCCGAGATCATTAAATTACCATGGGACAATTCCCCACCCTTAAACAGGCCTTGTTCACCAAAGGTAAACGGGCACACAAACGGCGCAGTGTATAAGGCCGTGTTGATATTGTCGGCGACTTGATCCAAGCGATCTTTGACGTGAAGCATACACCCTGCACAATAAATCGCCAGCCCACCAAGAGGTTGAGGTGTCCGCAATGCATGATCGTTTGCCGATTCCACGACTCGACTTGCACGGGCGATTAACCCTTCACTGGTGCCTGTCATAAAGTGTGCGGTTTGCCCAACGGCGATTTGCGAGAAGAGCTCCATATGTCCGTCTTGGTTCACAAACATGGGGTGTGACAAGGTGTAATAGGGTAAGCCGTGTATCTTGCCCGTTTGTGTCCCGAGCGGATACAAGGTTGATCGCGCAAATAACGAATCATCTAAGTCTAGCGTCTGCCCGGTTTCTTCTTCGTACCAGTCTCTATAAACCACCGATGCGGGTTTGTGATCCAAACTCACTAAGGTGCGACCACGTACCTCTGTAACGATGGCCTTCTTCGTTGTGGCGGCATAACCGGAGTGGAATGAATAGCTCACCCGTGCGGTTGGATAAAAAACACTGATTGCGATGCCAGATTGCGCGGTTTGCTTGTTATCGAAAATGGCCCATCGTCCGCCGACGGTATCGGCCGCCGCTGAGCCACCTATCACCGGAACCGATACGCCCAACTCTTCGCGAATGGCAGCTAACGTCGTCTCTTCATCCCCCGGTGTACTGTGTAAAGCGATGAGTTTGGGAAGTTCACCACAACGGCCGCTCTCTTCTATGGCTTGATTAAGCGCAATACGTGCTGAATCGCGTATTGGGCGATGGGCTTGATGTGGCACAAGGGATGTACCGTAACTCCCCTTTTCATCATTGCAAGCCCACACTGCGGCTGTTGGCCCTTCGATGTAACCGGCTTGCGTCATGACACCACCGCAGGTCGTACAACCTATCAATGGCACGCTAGGAAAGAGTGCAACCATTGCTCGCTGAAGTGCATCAACATCGTATTGCTCCGTGCAGTAGACCATTAAAAGCCTCGGTGCGCTTAAGCGGCTCAATAAAGTGCGCGCCAGTGTTTGCGCGGCGTCCACTGCGTCTGGTTGTTGTGTGCATGCTGTGGCTATTTTCATCTTAACGTTCGTTATTGTTTTCGCTATTTATCACGATTTTAATGATACTTGTATCAGGCAATCAAATCATTGCGCTACCCACTGAAATCGCGCTTGAAATCACGTATTCTATCACTTCATTTATATCGCTAGAGCGCTCAACATGGATTGTCGACCCGTTGCGTTATTCGGTGGGGCCTGCACCTTAGGTGCCACTATCGCCTATCAATTAGCCGCGAAAGGCTATACCCCTGTTATTATCGATCATAATCAAACGACAGCGCTCGACATTGTCGCTCATGATCCCCGAGTCAGGTTTAAAGAAGCCCCTGCGCTCACGCAAGATACGCTCCAAGTCACGCTTGATCAGTGTACTGCGCAACTCTCCCCTTTTATCGGTGCCGTTATCGTCTCTGAGCTCGGGCATGCCTATATACAATCGCTGGGGATTGATGGGTTAGATGCGTTTTGTCAGGTGGAGGCTCGTTGTGTCGTTATTGCTACAAACAGGCACCTGGGTAGCGTGTCTCTCAATGACAAGCCGGCTACAAATCGCCTGCAACGGATTAACAGTATAAGTTTCTGGTCGGATCACAATATTAACACTGATGTGGAAATATTACCGTCGCGTAAAAAGAGCGAAGTTTTATCTCCTTTGGTATGCTTTCTTTTGAGTGATGAGTCAAATAGCATTAACGATCAAGAGTTTAAAATTAAGCTGTAACAAGATAAAAAAGGAAACACTCATAAATAAGCATTTCCTTTTATAATCGTCATAAACGAGAAAAAATAAGCTTTAAACCGCAGTTTTTCACTCGCTTTTAGGGTAATTAAATTTAAATTGATATTGATCAAAGACAAGGTTAAAGCTCATGGCGTCGCGAGGTAAATCTTGTGTTTTCCACTGCCAAGTCAGCGTGATCTTCTCCCCATCTCGGTCCTGCTGATCGCTAATTTCGATCTGCTTATTCCCTTCCTCTCCCCAATAAGCCAAGTGTGGCTTTTGGTCTGAAGTAGCTGAAAAAATTACACTATTCTGCTCTTTTCTCCATGAGAACGCTATCGCTTGCTGAGATTGTGACGTGCCACAAAATCCACGCTCACCTTCACAGTCTATAATGGTCAATCCGGGTGTATAGACCAGCGTCCTCCAGAAGAAAGCAACCACTAAAAGTGTAAGCATAACGATAATTTGCGCGAGTCGTCCTCGAGTGAGTTTTTCTGCTGCCATGGGTAGCTTTCTCCGTGTTACAGAGGTCAAAGTTTTATAAGAAAGGTAGGTAAGCCGCACTAAGTGTGTGGGTTAGACCCTGTTTTTTAACCAGTATCTACAGTATGATTCTGGTCGAAAATGCCATTTTTACAAAGAAATAGCAACGGAGTGTGCAAAGTGGTTAAAAACCATACGCAACGGGGCGTTTTCTTAAAAATGGTATGTTAACAGGCGAAGCGGAGGCTTCGTCCGTATCAAACGTGAGTGTAGTTAACTAAAAGTGGAAGCATGCAATATGAGCCAAGTTAAGCAGCTTGAACAAGACTACAACTACCGCGTTGTCCGCTTATTTACTCTAACAACCATTTTGTGGGGTATTGTGGGCATGGCTGTAGGTGTACTTATTGCCGCTCAATTAGTGTGGCCTGCACTGAACTTTGATATTCCGTATTTGACGTATAGCCGTTTGCGTCCACTGCATACTAACGCAGTGATCTTCGCATTCGGTACCAGTGCGTTGTTTGCAACCTCTTATTATGTTGCGCAGCGAACTTGTCAAACACGGTTGTTCGGAGGGAAGTTAGCAGAGTTCACCTTCTGGGGTTGGCAAGCCATTATCCTTTCTGCAGCCATCTCGCTGCCAATGGGATACACCACCTCTAAAGAGTACGCGGAACTAGAGTGGCCAATTGATATCGCCATCGCGGTGGTATGGGTCGCATACGCTATCGTGTTCTTTGGCACGCTTATCAAGCGTAAGACGTCACATATTTATGTGGCCAACTGGTTCTTCGGTGCCTTTATTCTGACCATCGCGGTGTTGCACATCGTTAACAGCATGGCAATCCCTGTTTCACCGATGAAGTCTTACTCCATCTATGCTGGCGCAGTCGATGCGATGGTACAGTGGTGGTACGGACATAACGCGGTTGGTTTCCTGCTAACAGCAGGCTTTCTGGGTATGATGTATTACTTCGTTCCCAAGCAAGCGGGACGCCCTGTTTACTCTTATCGACTCTCCATCGTCCACTTCTGGGCATTGATTTCTCTCTATATCTGGGCGGGTCCTCACCACCTTCATTACACGGCACTACCCGACTGGACGCAGTCACTGGGGATGGTGATGTCGTTAATCTTGTTTGCACCTTCTTGGGGCGGGATGATTAACGGTATTATGACGTTATCAGGTGCGTGGCATAAACTCCGCTATGATCCCATCTTGCGCTTCCTTATTGTGTCTTTGTCATTCTATGGCATGTCCACGTTTGAAGGCCCAATGATGTCGATCAAGACAGTTAACGCCTTGTCGCATTACACCGATTGGACAATCGGTCACGTTCATTCCGGTGCACTTGGTTGGGTTGCGATGGTCTCTATCGGCTCCATCTACCACTTGATTCCAAAACTGTTTGGTCAAGAGCGTATGTACTCGGTGTCTTTGGTGAACGTACACTTCTGGCTTGCCACGATTGGTACCGTACTTTACATCGTTGCCATGTGGATTTCTGGTGTGATGCAAGGTCTGATGTGGCGCGCTGTCAACACTGACGGTACGTTGACATACAGCTTTGTGGAGTCATTGGAAGCCTCCTACCCGTTCTACTTCGTCCGCTTTATCGGCGGTGCGATTTTCCTATCAGGCATGTTCTTGATGGCTTACAACGCATATAAAACAATTCGTGCGCCTGAAGCTAGCTTGAAATCGCTTGAGCCTGCGGTGTAAGGAGGACGATTAAATGAGTTCAAATCGCCACGAGATAGTAGAAAAAAACACAGGTTTGCTAGCGATTTTGATCATCGTTGCAATCAGCTTTGGTGCATTGGTGGAGATAACGCCATTGATTTACCAAAAGCAAACCACTGAACCGGTAGATAACCTTCGTCCGTACACAGCGCTAGAAATGGAAGGACGTGACATCTACATCCGTGAAGGGTGCAACGTTTGTCACAGTCAAATGGTTCGTCCATTTCGTGCTGAAACCGAGCGTTACGGTCACTATGCCGTCGCAGGAGAAAGTGTTTGGGAGCACCCTTTCTTATGGGGCTCTAAGCGTACTGGCCCTGACCTTGCCCGAGTTGGGGATCGTTACTCTGACGAATGGCACCGCGTTCACTTAATTAATCCACGTGACGTAGTACCTGAATCGAACATGCCTGGCTTCCCTTGGTTAGCAGAGAACAAGCTAGATGGGGAAACAACGGCCGCGAAGCTGAAGTTATTCCGTGACCAATTTGGTGTGCCATACACCGATGAGGACATCGAGAATGCTAAGGCAGCGGTTGAAGGTAAAACGGAGATAGAAGCGTTGATTGCTTATCTTCAGTCACTAGGTCACGCAATGAAGTAATAAGGAGGGCCTATGGATATCGGCACCTTTCATAGTATCTGGACAGTTGTCCTATTTGTGAGCTTCATTGGGATCGTTGTTTGGGCTTATAGCAAACGTCGCAAAAAGCACTTTGATGAAGCGGCTAACCTGATTTTCGACGATGAGGAGAACAATCAGGATAAGTCCAATCACAAGACAGGAGATAATCGCTAATGAGTACGTTTTGGAGTATCTTCGTAACAGTCATCGTACTCGGCACGATTGCTGGCTGTGCTGCTCTTATCATTTGGACAACCAAAGATAAAATGGGCGTCGCAGAAGGCGATGACATGGGTCACGAGTATGATGGTATTCGTGAACTCAATAACCCACTACCTAAGTGGTGGTCGTATATGTTTTGGGCAACCCTGGTGTTCGGCTTAGGGTACCTTATCCTCTATCCGGGGCTGGGTAACTTTGCCGGCGTGTTAGGGTGGAAAAGTTCGTACCAAGACGTAAGCAGTGTCGAGGAGTCGCGTGAGTTAATGGCAAAAGCGCAAGAAGCGCAGCACATTAACCAATATGCGATGGAGCTCGAGGCGGCTGACAAGGTATTTGGTGAAGCATTCCGCAAACTGGCGTACCAAGAAGATGGCAAATCATTGCGCCCGATTACTCAAATCGCACGTAATGAAGAAGCCTTAAAGGTTGGTCAACGTTTGTTTAGCCAAAACTGCGCGGCCTGTCATGGATCGGATGCGCGCGGTCAGGCTGGTTTCCCGAACCTTACCGACGATGCGTGGTTGTACGGTGGCGAGCCTGAAACCATTAAAGCCACTCTTCTCCATGGCCGAAAAGGCAACATGCCAGCTTGGTTAGATACCATGGGTGAAGACGGCGTTAAAGAAGTTGCGGCTTATGCGCTGAGCTTGTCAGGCCGTAAAGTGGATCCGCAAATGGCTGCTAAGGGTAAATCTCGCTTTGTTGTATGTGCCGCATGTCACGGCACGGACGGCAAAGGTAATCCTGCCTTTGGTGCGCCGGATTTAACTGACAATATCTGGCTATATGGTGGCTCTCGCCGCGCGGTTGAACAAACCATTCGTGGTGGTCGTCAAGGCGTGATGCCCGCGTGGGAAGCTCACCTTGGCGAAGAAAAAATTCAGATACTCTCTGCCTATGTATGGCGTTTGAGTAATCCTGAAGTAGAATAAGCACTTAGGTGTGATACACAGCCCCTGCTTGCAGGGGCTTGTTAAATGTAAATGCTCAAACCGAGGAGCTTCTGATGGTAACACCCTGGTACAAGCAGTTTTGGCCTTGGTTCCTGATTGCCCTTCCCGCTTCTGTTGTCGTCGCGAGTTTGTTAACTGTGACCGTCTTTTCAATGAACTCTGTGTCTCTCGTGGCAGAGGATTACTATAAGAAAGGCAAAGCGATCAATGTTGATCTCTCCAAGCTGAAAGTCGCGGCACAGCTAGGTGTTTCAGCGCAACTGTCGTCAAGCAACCAAGCAATCGCGATAACACTAGATAAAGGTGATCTCGCGTCATTTCCTGCGCTTAAGGTGCATATTCAGCACCGTACACTCGAGCGAAAAGATGTGAATGTGATGGTAAACCCAAACCAAGCAGGGGTTTATCATATCGATCTGGCTGAGCCAATATCTGGGCCCTGGTTTATCGAAATCACTTCATTCGATAAGCAATGGAAAGTTCACGGTCGTGTCGATTTCCCTGTCTCAACTCCCCTGACGTTAAGCGGTAAGCAGTAACCATGACCACATCCTGTTATCACTGTGGTGATCCTGTACTGACAGGAGACACCTACCAAGTAGTGATCTTCGATAAACCTCGCCTTATGTGTTGCCCTGGCTGCCAAGCCGTGGCAACCACGATCGTAGACAGTGGTTTGAGTTCTTATTATCAATATCGGACAGAGAACGCCGATAAGGCCGACTTGGTCCCCGAAGAGCTCAAAGCACTGAACCTATACGATAATCAAGATGTACAACAAGAGTTTGTCCGCGATGTGGCAGACCAAAAAGAGGTGACGTTGTCACTTGATGGTGTCTCCTGCGCCGCTTGTGCGTGGTTGATTGAAAAGCAGTTGCAACGTACAGCGGGCGTGACACATATTCAGGTCAACACTACCACGAACCGCGCCCAGGTGCGTTGGGATGAGAATGAAACCTCCCTGAGTACGGTACTCACACACATTCATCATCTAGGTTATAAAGCGGCACCTTTTGAGGCCGACAAGCAAGAACAACAATATCATCGCAACATGAAGCAGTACTTATACCGATTAGGTATTGCTGGCTTAGCCACCATGCAGGTCATGATGTTAGCGGTGGCGATGTACTTCGAAGTGTTTGGCGATATGGACGAAACCTTTCGCAATTACTTCCGGTGGATAAGTTTAATCTTCGCGACGCCTGTCTTGCTTTATTCCGCGTTACCTTTTTATATCAATGCGTGGCGCAACCTTAAGGCACGCACACTGGGCATGGATGTCCCCGTTTCTATTGCTTTGTTATTCGCCTATTTTTCTAGCTTGTATGCGACCGTTACCGGAAAAGGAGAAGTGTTTTTCGAATCGGTAGCGATGTTCACCTTCTTCTTATTGCTCGGGCGTTTTCTGGAAATGCGCGCACGCCGTACTGCGGCGGCGGCCAGCGCTAACTTGTTAAAACTGGTCCCCAAAATGGCGCGTCGTCTTAACGGTGAAGCCGTGCCCGCTAACAGTCTTAAAGAAAACGATCACATTCGTGTGTTGCCCGGTGAGCCCTTCCCTGCCGATGGAAAAATACTGTCTGGCACGACCTCTGTCGATGAAGCCATGCTGACGGGGGAATCGCTGCCACAAACTAAGCAACTCGGTGATGCCGTTTATGCCGGCACCATGAATGTGGAAGGGAATGTCGATATATGTGTCACGAGTAATCACAAAGAGTCTCTCGTGGCTCATATTGTGCGTTTGCAAGATGAAGCTCAAATGGCAAAGCCCAAAGTAGCGGTGCTGGCAGACCATATCGCGCGTTACTTTGTCGCCGCCATCTTAATCATTTCCGCGTCGACTTGGCTCTATTGGCATGTTGTTCAGCCTGACGATGCCTTTTGGATCATGTTATCCGTGCTTGTTGCGACCTGCCCTTGCGCATTATCGCTCGCCACCCCTACGGCCCTTACTTGCTCAACATCGACCTTTGGCCAGCTCGGCATCATGTTACGCCGAGGCCACGTCTTAGAAACCTTAACCAAGGTGAATCGATTGGTGGTTGATAAAACAGGCACACTGACCGAGGGTGAGGTAAAAATTGATTCCGTCCGCGTATTTGCCGCTGACATTAGCGAACAAGCGGCCTTGAACATTGCAGCCAGCTTAGAAGGGTTTGCCAATCACCCCATCGCCAACGCGTTCCAAGCAAAAGCGACTGAGTCTCTGACAGTCAAAGCAGCGGACAACCATATTGGTCAAGGGGTAAGCGGCGAGATCAATGGCCAACAGTGGCGTATTGGTAAGGCTGCATTTGCTCTATCCTCGCCTAAAACTGAGTATGATGCCTATCCCGTCGTGCTTAGTTGCAACGGGCAAGTAGTGGCTGCGTTTTCACTGACCGATCCGATTCGGCCAAGCAGCGCACGATTAATCGCCGCATTGAGACAATCTGGCATCCAAACCACCATGCTAACCGGTGATCAGTCACGCAATGTGGAACAAGTCGCGGGCACCCTTGGCATAGATTCTGTGATTTCAGGGGTATCGCCGCAAGGAAAACTGGCGTACCTTCAAAGCCTTGATGATGACACCGTGACCCTGATGGTCGGTGATGGCGTCAATGATGCGCCGGTTTTAGCCGGTGCCCACTTGTCGGTTGCGATGGGCGGAGGCACTGATATTGCTAAATCTTCCGCCGATATGGTGTTGTTGAGTGACGATTTAGAAAAACTGCTGACCGCCAGGCATCTTGCCCAGCAAACGCGCCGTATTATCCGCGAAAACTTAATTTGGGCCTTAGGCTACAACGTTACCATTCTGCCGTTGGCGGTTATGGGCTATGTTGCCCCATACGTGGCGGTGGTAGGCATGTCAGCAAGCTCGATCATTGTGGTATCTAACTCGCTGCGCCTACTGAACAAAAAAGAGGATTAGCGTTATGGCTAGTTTGTACATTTTGATCCCGATCGCCATCATGTTAGTTTGCGTGGCGGCCGTTGTCTTTATCTGGGCGGTCAAATCTGATCAATTCGAGGATCTAGAACGGCAAGGCTCTTCGATCCTTTTCGATGAAGAAGAGCCAGAAAAAAACGCCGGATCACACTCAAGCCAACCCACCGCTCCTGACGCGTCGACCCAAGATGACAAACGTTGATTTTATAGGTGCCCTCATCATTGGTCTGCTCGGGGCAGGTCACTGCTTGGGGATGTGTGGCGGGGTCGCTGCGGCTATGTCGCTTGGCATTCCTTCGCAAAAGGCCAAATGGCCATACCTTCTCTTGTATAACTTGGGGCGTATCAGCTCATATACGCTTGCTGGCGCGATGATTGGTGGCGCTGTGGCCTCGTTGCTTGCTTTGTCCGATTTAACGCAGCATCTTGCGGTATTGCGACTGTTTGCGGCCATCATGATGTTGCTATTGGCAGCCTATATGGCCCAAATATGGAATGGCCTTAGCTATATTGAGCGAATGGGTAGCAAACTCTGGCGATTTATCTCTCCACTAACATCCAAGCTAATGCCACTGCGTTCGCCGTTATATGCCTATCCCTTTGGCCTTGTATGGGGCTGGCTTCCCTGCGGGCTGGTTTACTCAGCGCTCAGTTGGGCTGCCGTCGCTGGCAGTGCCTCAGGTGGCGGCCTTGTAATGCTGGGGTTTGGCCTCGGAACGTTACCGGCGATGTTAACTGTTGGCGCCCTTGCCGAGCGGGTTAAGCCCATTCTTAACAACCACTTACTGCGTTTGATATGTGCCACAATGTTGGCGCTTTATGGCTTTTATACGGCCTATTCAGCGCTCAAACTCCTGATATAAGGTCGACCTAGCACATAATCATGGTGTAATATGTATATTGACGTTAATCAATTTCAGGCAGGTGTATGGTGTCTAATAAGATCATCACTCGGCGGGTTCAGTCAGGCGGCTGCGCAATTCATTGTCAAGATTGCAGCATTAGCCAACTGTGTATCCCTTATACGTTAAATGAGCAAGAGTTGGATCAACTGGATAGCATCATTGAGCGAAAAAAACCTATTCAGAAAGGCCAAGAGTTGTTCAAAGCCGGTGATAGTCTACGAGCGCTATATGCGATTCGTTCAGGTACGGTTAAGACCTACACAATCACAGAACAAGGGGATGAGCAGATAACTGCCTTCCACCTTGCCGGCGATTTGGTAGGCTTTGATGCTATTAACGATAGTGAACACCCCAGCTTTGCTCAAGCGCTAGAAACGTCAATGATTTGTGAGATCCCCTACGAGACGCTTGATGACCTCTCTGGGAAGGTGCCTAAGCTTCGCCAGCAAATCATGCGACTAATGAGCAATGAGATAAAAGGCGATCAGGATATGATTTTGCTTTTATCGAAGAAAACGGCTGAAGAACGCTTGGCCGCTTTCCTCTATAGCCTCTCGAAGCGCTTTTCTCAGCGTGGGTTCTCTCCGCGTGAGTTCCGCCTTACCATGACACGAGGTGACATTGGTAACTACCTTGGCCTGACCGTTGAAACGATCAGTCGTTTATTAGGTCGCTTCCAAAAGTCAGAAATCTTGGCGGTCAAAGGGAAATATATCACGGTTCTAGACTTAGAAGAGCTTGCTCGTCTTGCGGATGAAGAATGCGTTGTTTAGCAGACAGAAGTAAATAAGTTGTTAATAAATGGCGCTTTATGCGCCATTTCTCTTTTTTGCTCTATGGTAAGCAATTTCTTTCGCGTGAACGGGCGAAGTAGGTTAAAGTGACATTAACCGATGCATCTGTGCAAAGGAGGCAGATATGTCTAGGTACACGAACCTGCTCGTCGTCATTGATCCTTCCCAAGAACAACAGCCTGCACTTTCGCGTGCGGTCACGCTTAGCCAGCGAAGTGATGCAAAGGTTAAGCTCACCCTCTTTCTTGCTATTTATGATTTCTCTTACGAAATGACATCCATGCTCTCATCGGATGAGCGGCAAGCGATGCGTCAAGGTGTGATGCACCAACGTGAAGAGTGGATGAATGAGATTATTCAAACGCATCAAGCTCAAGAGTGTGAAATCGAAAAAGTCGTGGTATGGCATAATCGTCCTTACGAGGCGATCGTTGAACGCGTGCTGAGCCACCACCACGATTTGGTGGTTAAAGCGACACACCAGCACGACACACTAGGCTCGGTCATCTTTACACCCACCGATTGGCACTTGTTACGCAAATGCCCAAGTTCAGTGTTATTAGTTAAAGACCACGGTTGGCCGGATAAAGGCAAGATCGTTGCCTCTGTGCATGTGGCATCTGAAACCGAAACCCACGCTGAACTCAACGACAAATTAGTCGATGAGGGGAATATCATGAGTGCTATGCTAGGGGCTGAGTTGCACCTGGCTAATGCCTACCCCGCCACCCCGGTGAATATTACTATCGAGCTGCCTGACTTTGATCCGACATCCTATACCGATGCGGTGAGAGGTCATCATCTCACCGCCATGAAAGCCTTGCGTCAGCGCCATCATATCGAAGAAACACGCACGCATGTCCAAGAAGGGTTGCCGGAAGATGTTATCCCCAACATTGCCCGAGAGCTGGATGCCGAGCTTGTTATTCTCGGTACCACAGGACGCACTGGCTTATCCGCGGTGTTCATTGGCAACACCGCAGAGCACATGATTGATCAACTCGACTGTGACTTACTTGCCATTAAACCTGATGGCTACATTAGCCCACTCGATCCTCGCGCTAACGATTAACCTTTCTCATTCCCTTATCTAGCAGGCAGTGGCATTCACTGCCTGCGGGTGACTGGCATTTGTGGTCAAAATCCGTATCATACCCGCCATTCATGCACACTGGCAGTGTAATGCGTTTACCTTGCCTGACAACGCGATAGTACTTATGAGCACCGAAGAGCTGAGCAAAGCACAAAAATACGGATTTAATAAACTGCAAAAGCGCATTCGTCGCAACACCGGACAAGCGATTGCCGACTTTAATATGATTGAAGACGGCGATCGCATCATGGTTTGTTTATCAGGCGGCAAAGACAGCTATACCTTGCTTGATATGCTGCAAAGCCTGCAAAAGAGCGCGCCAGTTTCATTCCAACTCATTGCGGTCAATTTAGATCAAAAGCAACCTGGGTTTCCTGAGCACATTTTGCCAGCGTATTTGGAGAGCTTAGGCGTCGAGTACAAAATTGTTGAAGAAGACACTTACTCCATTGTCAAAGAGAAAGTGCCTGAGGGCAAGACAACCTGTTCCCTATGCTCGCGACTTCGCCGCGGTATCTTATATCGCACAGCGAAAGAGCTGGGGGCGACCAAAATTGCATTGGGTCACCATCGAGACGACATATTAGAGACCTTGCTCTTAAACATGTTCTACGGCGGCAAGATGAAAGGCATGCCACCGAAGCTCGTCTCTGATAACGGCGAACATGTGGTGATCCGTCCACTGGCCTATTGTCGAGAAAAAGACATTGAGCGTTACTCAGAGCAAAAAGCTTTCCCGATCATTCCGTGTAACCTTTGTGGCTCACAGCCCAACCTACAACGCCAAGTGATCAAAGATATGCTCCGAGATTGGGACAAGCGGTATCCAGGCCGTATTGAGACGATGTTCCGAGCCATGCAAAATATCGTCCCTTCCCATATGGCCGATATCGAGCTGTTTGATTTTAAATCCGTCGCAGCGGGGATGGCGTTTGAGGGAGACGGCGATACTGCATTCGATAAAGAAAACTTTACCGATCCGGCGCCCGTTTCAGAAAGCCCTGTGGAAGTTGACCCCAATTTATCACTCGACGTGGTCAATGTCGGCACATAGTGTTTGAAGCATGACAGAATCATAGTTGGCGCTAAATGGCCTGCTAATAAAAACGCCCACTTCAGACAGTGGGCGTTTTTTGTCGTTTCAATCTTCTACATCATAGTGCGCATTGTATCTTTGAAGCTCAGTACAGACTTAAAGCCTCTACCCGTTTATCCGTTTTTAGGCAACCAAGGCGACACTTTGATGGGGGCATCTGGCAGCGTTAACGTGGTGCTATCGCCAAGACGATTAACATCGATAATGGCTTGGTGAGCATCGATGGGGTATTTATTCCCCTCACTGCTGGTCACCGCGCCGGTCACCGAGGGCGCAAAATGTAGAACCACGCCCTGTGCCTTAGGCATAAACCAAGAAGCAAACATCCCGCCTAAGTTTTCCATCATGGTGTCCATCTGAGGCAACCAGCCCTGGATCTGCTGGCTAGTTAATTGCTTTCCTACGGGCTTATCAACCAACACTTGGAACGAGATATCACAGTTTCGATCGGCAGGCGTTTCAACAAAAACATCCGGATTCACTTTGCGGAGCTGGTTATCAAGAGGAAGCGGTAACGCTTGAGAGGCTGGGATATCAAACGCTTCATAATGTTCTTCCTTGCTCATCCATGCGCGAGAAATCGGACAAACCTCTCCCGACTCGGCGGAGACCATAAAGTACGCCACGCCAATATCAGGGTGCCCTTCTTCTATGTTATGTTTAAGCTGAGTAAATAGCTTGCTGTAGCTAAAGCGGTATGTATCGGCACTGGCCGGGACACTCACCATTCCCAGCATAACCAGTACACTGGCTAGTTTTTTCATCGGAACTCCAGTTGCAGGCTTAAAGCGGAATTAGGCGTCAAAGGTGTCTTGGTCAGGTGACGACGAGTTAGTCGTACTGTGTGACGCCCCTTCTTTATTCTCGTTTTGTGACACTGTCACCTCGACACCAACGCCAAACATTTCTCGGTAAATCACACCTTTAACGTTGAAGAGAAAGGGTAACGCCCAAACCAAGGCAAAGCCAGCAGTGGCAAAAGAAATGAGAAATAGCACGCCTACAACCGCATAGATGGTTGCCATTTGGAACAATTTCTTGTTTACCGCTCGAAAGGATACGGTAAGTGCTTTAACTGGCGTGAGACGCTTTTCACAAATCAATAACGGCGACATGGAAAATGCCATCGCAACATACAGGCTCAGCAATGGAAAAATCATACTCGCCACACTTTGCAGTGTCGCTGACAGGCAGATCACCACCGTCACGGGCAACGCAAATACCAACCCTTTTAGCAAATGGCGTGGTTTAGAACGAAACCCTATAGCGTGACTCAAGCCCATTAAGCTCGCCCCCGCATATAATGGCGCAATCAGAACCTCAGAAGTAAAATTCGCCAACCACACAGATGAAATCATATCTGTGGTCAGCTCACGTTGACCGACCAATGCCTCAAATAAATGCGACGGTGCCCCCAACAACAACGTCAGCATCAGCATTAAAATACCTATTTGAGCCGCGAATAGGCACAAGGTGGCGGGCAAAAACGACCAGAAGTGCTTGAAGGTCTGAGAGAAGGCTTCTTTGATTATCTCAAATGGATCGAGCCGGTAGCGACCGTTTAGCGCCGTTTCTACCGACCCACCGATATGTAAAGCATTATTGTATTCTTGTTGACTCATAATCGTTATCTATCATGACTAATGCACCCAGTATATCTGACTGTAACCCATAGCCAAAAACCATTCTGACAAATAAGGAAAAATAACCAGATTGGCTTTGCGTAGATAATGGTCTGGTTTAGGCTGGATACCTTAATGGACAACAGAGACACAAGTGCCAACACGCGCGAAAAACTGCTTTAACTTCGATTGCCACGCGTCTATTATGCGCCGTCTGTTTTATGGGTACGAATGTACAAGACAATTTGCCAGGTAGAGAGAGAACGAACCATTGAAGCACGCAAATGTATCTCACAAACCGGTTGTCGAGCTCGCGTCACTAACCAAAAGTTTCGACGGCAAAGAAATCATCTCCCGTTTCAACCTAACGGTCAATAACGGAGAATTCCTAACTATCCTTGGCCCTTCAGGCTGTGGCAAAACAACAGTGCTCCGTTTGATTGCGGGGCTGGAAGATGCCGACAGTGGCGCTGTCGTTATCGATGGTAAAGATGTCACTAACCTGCCAGCAGAAAAACGCAATGTAAACACTGTCTTTCAAAGCTATGCCCTTTTCCCACACATGACAGTGTTTGAAAACGTCGCTTTTGGCCTACGCATGCAGGGCGTGGATCATCACCAGATTGAACCTCGAGTGATGGAAGCGCTGCGAATGGTACAACTTGACCATTATGCCTCTCGTAAACCTCATCAATTGTCTGGCGGACAGCAGCAACGTATCGCTATCGCACGTGCCGTGGTGAATAAACCGAGCGTGCTCTTGCTGGATGAATCCCTTTCTGCACTCGATTACAAACTGCGCAAACAAATGCAGATGGAGCTGAAACAGCTGCAGCGCAAGCTTGGGATTACCTTTATCTTCGTCACCCACGACCAAGAAGAAGCCCTCTCGATGTCAGATCGTATTATCGTTATGCGTGATGGCGAAATCGAGCAAGACGGCTCACCGCGTGAGATTTATGAAGAGCCTAAGAATTTATTCGTGGCACGCTTTATTGGCGAAATCAATGTGTTTGATGCCACTGTCATCAAACACATTGATGACAAGCGTATTTGGGCCCGGGTTGAATCTCGTGAGTGTGAGGTTTATTGCAAGCTCGATGTGCATCCGGGTGACGCGATCAAGGTATTGCTTCGCCCTGAAGACATCCGCTTAGAAGAAATTCATGGCAATGCCGAGCCCAATGGTATTGTGGGCTACGTACGCGAGCGAAATTACAAGGGCATGACCCTCGACTCGGTACTCGAGTTGCCATCAGGGCAAACCGTGATGGTGAGCGAGTTCTTTAATGAAGACGATCCTGACGTTGATCACTCCATCGATCAGAAAGTCGCTCTGACCTGGGTAGAAAGCTGGGAGGTGGTATTGGCCGATGAAAAAGCTTAATCTGCAAACCGCCATCGTAGGCTTGGTCGTGGGTTGGTTGCTGGTCTTTGTTTTTTTACCCAACCTAATGATTATCGCGACCAGCTTTTTAACCCGCGATGACGCTGATCTCATCGAGATGACCTTTACGCTGAGCAATTATGCAAAACTGCTCGATCCGCTTTATGCCAAAGTGGTCTGGCACTCATTCTACATGGCGGCCTTGGCGACCCTGATTTGCCTACTGATTGGCTATCCATTCGCGTTTATTATTGCCAAAATGCCGAAAAGCACACGACCTTTGATGCTGTTTTTAGTGATTGTCCCCTTTTGGACCAACTCTTTGATCCGCACGTACGGACTAAAAATCTTTCTTGGCACTCGAGGGCTGCTCAATGAAAGTATGATGTGGCTTGGCTTAATAGAACGCCCCGTTCGCATCATGTATACCGAATATGCGGTGATGGTGGGCCTTGTCTATATTTTGCTGCCATTTATGATCCTGCCCTTGTATTCGAGCATCGAGAAACTCGATCGTAGCTATTTGGAGGCGGCGCGTGATTTAGGTGCCAATAAACTCCAATGCTTTTTGCGGGTGATCCTACCACTGACCACACCCGGCATTATTGCCGGCAGCTTGCTAGTGATTCTCCCTGCGCTAGGCATGTTCTACGTCTCGGATTTGCTCGGAGGCGCAAAAAACCTACTGATTGGTAACGTGATTAAAAGTCAGATTTTGAACGTTCGCGATTGGCCGTTTGGCTCAGCGGCCAGTATTTCTCTGACAGTGTTAATGGGGCTGTTGCTGTTTGCGTATTGGCGTGTGGGTAAGTGGATGAATCGCAAGGAGGCATTATGATCCGGTGGCTTAGAAACAGCTTTCTCTCCTTGGTTTACGCCTTTCTCTACATCCCTATCCTGGTTCTGATCGTTAACTCGTTCAATGCCAGCAAATTCGGCATGAGTTGGAAAGGCTTTACCTGGGAGTGGTATGGGCAGCTGATCAATAATCATAGCCTGATGCAAGCGGCGGGTAACTCATTAACCATTGCGGTCTTTTCTGCTAGTGCTGCTGCCATTATTGGTAGCTTGACCGCCGTCGCCCTCTTTCGCTACCGCTTTCGTGGCAAACAATTTGTCAATGGCATGCTCTTTGTGGTGATGATGTCCCCGGACATTGTGATGGCTATTTCGTTATTGGCGCTATTTGTGTTGATGGGCGCACAACTGGGCTTTTTGACCCTACTGCTTTCTCATATCACCTTCTGCTTACCATTCGTAGTAGTCACTGTTTATAGCCGCTTAAATGGCTTTGACGTTAAAATGCTTGAAGCGGCGCGTGATTTAGGCGCGAGCGAATGGGTGATCCTTAGCAAGATTATTTTGCCACTGGCGGCACCGGCGGTCGGTGCAGGTTGGCTACTAAGTTTTACTCTTTCGCTGGACGACGTCATCGTTAGCTCGTTTGTGACAGGGCCAAGCTATGAAATTTTGCCATTAAAGATCTATTCGATGGTAAAAGTGGGCGTGTCACCAGAAGTGAATGCGCTTGCCACCATCATGCTGTTGGTGTCATTGGTGTTGGTTATGTGCTCGCAGTGGCTCGCGAAAGACAGGTTACAGTAACCCGTGCGCTAGGGCTGCTATTCCACCAGCAGCCCTTTTCTATCTGTATCCTCTTGCGTTACTGCTCCAGTGCCAGAATTTCCTCCACCAGCTTAGGCACGAGTGTGCTCGCCTTCCCGTAACGCCGCTCATTAAATTCACTTTCCACGGCGCTGGGCTCCAAGTTTATTTCAATAGTGTGCGCACCATGCATTGCCGCTTCGTGCACAAACCCTGCCGCGGGATACACCGCCCCAGAGGTGCCAATAGAAATAAACAAATCCGCTTGATTAAGGGCATCATGAATTTTCCCCATTCCCAGGGGCATCTCTCCGAACCACACCACGTGTGGTCTCAGCGGAGCGGGCATCTGGCAACAATGGCAGTGATCGGACACCTGAATATCGCCGGTCCAATCGATGGTTTGCTGCGAGTGGCTACAACGCGCCTTTAACAGCTCACCGTGCATATGAATGATATTGTGTGTGCCCGCGCGCTCGTGAAGATTATCAATGTTTTGGGTCACAACAAGCACAGTGGCCTCGGTTTCCTGCTCTAGGCGTGCCAGAGCCTCGTGGGCCGGGTTGGGGGTGATTTCTCCTTGTAACTGGCGCCGACGATCATTATAAAACTGCTGAACAAGGGTCGGGTTTCTCTCAAAGCCCTCAGGCGTTGCAACGTCTTCAATATGATGCTCTTCCCAAAGGCCATCTTGATCTCGGAAGGTTCTAATCCCTGACTCTGCAGATATGCCCGCACCTGTCAAAACTACGATGTGTCGATAAGGGAATGCCATACGTCGTTCCTATGCCGTGACCTGTTTATTGAGTTTATAACACGCTCATGCTTACCATTGAAGTAGTAAGGCTTTAGACCTTAGTCGTTGACTCTAATCACAAAAGGACAATGCAACGACTGGCTAGACCAATGCCGCGCGTCGCTTGAGTTACAATGTCTGCCTATTTCTCGCATCTGTTAACCATTATGAAACTAGAAGATTATTACAACGAGCAAGATGGCAAACTGATTTTTACTCGCCAGCAAGCAAGTGACTTTGCTAAACGTATCGCCGGCGACTTTAACCCGATTCATGACACGGACGCGTCACGCTTCTGTGTGCCTGGAGATTTGCTGCTTTCTATCTTATTGGCTAAAACAGGGATCAGCGAGCAAATCGAGATTCAATTCAATGGTATGATCAGTGCCAACACGCCCTTATCAATTGTCGATACAGGCAATAGCGTTACCGTCATCGATGATAACCAAAAGCTTTATCTCACCATGACACGCCATGGTCAGACACGTCACGATAAAGCATTAGCAACAGAGATCGCCGAGCACTACGTGCAGTTTTCCGGTAAGAACTTCCCGCATATCATGGTGCCACTGATGCGGGAGCAACAAATGATGATCAACACGGAACGTCCTTTAGTCATGTACGAGAAAATGAGCTTGGCGTTTGATGATCTCTCAATCAACTCTGCCGATGTCGCTTTATCAGATTCGATGATGCACGTGAGCGGCAAACGCGGAAAAGTCGATCTTGCCTTTGATTTTATTGTCGATGGGCAGCGTGTGGGACACGGATGCAAAACCATGGTGGCCAGTGGTTTGCGCCCCTACTGCGAAGAGGCCATTCAAAACCTGGTAGACCGATTTAATGCCAGAAAACAGGCTTACTGCGCCACCCCCGCCACAGAGTAATTTTCTTCCCTAAAGCCTTTGGCTCTGATCTATAGTTAAATCAGAGCCAACGCTGAAGGAAGTTGTTATGGAATCCAGTCGCTTAGTCGAGCTTATCGATCGTCTCCCCAAGATCCCCAAAGTCGTGCAAGAATTGATTGAGTTGGTCAACAGCCATGACGCTGAGCTTAATCAAATCGCCGAAAAAATCGCCTACGACCAGGTCATCTCCGCGCGTGTGCTTCGCTTGTCTAATTCAGCCTATTTTGGTCGCGCCCGAAACGTGGGCTCTGTCAACGAGGCCGTTATCCGGCTTGGTTTGGGCCCTGTCAGAACCCTGGTGGTGTCTAGCGCACTGATGAGTGCTTTTGACGTCGATGACGAAGTGGATATGGATGCCTTTTGGCAACACACGTTCGAAATTGCAACCTTGAGTAAAGCCCTGGCACATGCATTAAGAATGGACGGTAACGAGGCATTCACTGCAGGGATGCTCCATAATCTCGGTGAGTTGCTGATCATGACCACCGCTTACGACAAGTTAGACCGCATTAATCTCCATATGGAAGCGGGTAAGCCCAAGCAAGAGGCACAGCAGCTTATTTTGGGGATCACCAGCGCCGAGTTAGGTGGCGAGCTTGCACAAACTTGGAATTTCCCTCAAGGGCTAAGCGATGCGATTCGTTATCAGTTTTCTCCCGTACACGATGAGCAGTTTTCGCCATTGGCGGGCATACTTCGCTTAGCCAATAAAATCGACGTCGCTTGGGGGGAGTTTGTTACCACCGACTCCAAGCTCGATTGGCTCGAACAGCAGCTCGAGTACAACATTCTCGGTTTGCCTAAAACCGTGGTCGCGAATATCGACGATGTCATTGGCTCAGGGCGTGAAATGGCCAAAATGCTTAAATAGCGCTTCTAACAGCTATCGCATGGGCTCAATCTATGAGCCCACGGCGCGCTGCTTCCTAAAAGCAATGCTGAATGGCAAGGTATTTATTGCGGATGTGCTCTATCAGCAAACGCACTTTTTTAGGCGGCTGGCGAGTGAATGGATATACCGCATAAATCCCGAGCTTTTTGCCTACTTGGTCAGGAAAAAGATCAACCAATACGCCCTGCATCAAGTCGTCATAGACTAAACACCGCGGTACATACGCGATGCCATGACCACTTAGCGCGCCTTGTCGCAAGGCGATGGGGTTGTCGGTCGAAAAATTACCGGCCACTTTAATGACTTGGTTTTTGTGCTCGCCTTTAAATTCCCAGTCACTGGCCCCCGTGGTTTGGTAGGCATATTGCAAGCAATTATGTTGTTTTAACTCAATCGGATGTTGCGGCCGGCCATGACGCGCAATATAGCTGGGTGCCGCACACACTACCCATTGTGAGTCGATAATATGGCGTGCAATTAAGCTAGAGTCCTCGAGGTAACCGGTGCGGATAACCAAATCAAAGCCTTCATCAATTAAATCAACAAAGCGATTGTCCAGCGACATATCAATGTTAAGGCCCGGATATTGCCCACAAAACGCTGCCACCGCTTCAGCGAGTAATAGCTCGCCAGAAATGGTCGGCACTGAAATTTTAATCTGGCCGGTTATTGACTCTCCGAGCCCTGCGACCGCATCAAAGGCCTCATCAGCGGCCTGCTTCACATTTTTTGCACCTTGATACAAGGTACGCCCGGCATCGGTCAGTGTCAGTTTGCGCGTGGTGCGATACAAAAGCTGCACACCTAAGCCTTCTTCGAGTTTTTTAATCCGCTTGCTAACTACGGAATTTGTCAGCGAATTTATTTCCGCTACCTTGCTAAAAGAGCCACATTCGGCGACTTGAGCAAAGAGGACGAGATCATCTGTTTTCGGCATATTATGTCAATTATGGAAGTAATTATTTTCATTATTTCCATATATCAGAAAAATGCAAACGCGTAATGTCACATACAGTTAACATCGAGTCACCGAACTGTCAGCAAAATAACAACACATCGGTGACTTGTTTATTCAACGTGATTCAACGGAAGAGACACCTAATAAGGAACACCTATGACAGATACCCTATACGCCCTCATCGCGTTTTCACCCATCGTGGTCGCGGCGATCTTACTGGTCGGCTTAAATTGGCCAGCTAAAAAGGCGATGCCCGTTGCCTTTATCATGACAGTCTTAATCGCACTCTTCCAGTGGCAGATGAGTGCAGCACGTGTGTCGGCCTCCATCGCACAAGGCTTGATCATTACGGCAGCCGTCCTTTGGATCGTGTTTGGTGCCATCCTTTTGCTCAACACTTTAAAACACACCGGCGCGATTACTGTAATACGTAACGGCTTTACCACCATCTCCGATGACAGACGCATTCAGGCCATCATCATTGCATGGTGCTTTGGATCTTTCATCGAGGGCGCATCAGGTTTCGGTACGCCCGCCGCCATTGCCGCGCCGTTGTTGGTCGCCATCGGCTTCCCTGCTCTCGCCGCAGTTGTCGTCGGTATGATGATCCAATCGACGCCGGTCTCCTTTGGTGCGGTCGGCACGCCTATTATTGTGGGCGTCAACAAAGGGTTAGACAGCCATGCGATTGGGCAAACGCTCGCCGCTAATGGCAGTGATTGGGCGACCTACCTGCAATCTATTACCACGCAAGTATCCTTTATTCACGCGGTGATTGGCACACTGATGCCTTTGCTAATGGCAATGATGTTGACCCGCTTTTTCGGCAAAAATAAGAGCTGGAAAGAAGGCTTAGAGGTGGCGCCGTTTGCGATTTTCGCCGGGTTAGCCTTCACCGTTCCTTATGCCCTCACCGGCTGGTTGTTAGGACCTGAATTCCCTTCATTACTCGGTGGTCTGGCAGGGATCGTGTTGGTCACAACTGCCGCACGTAAAGGCTTTTTAGTCCCGAAAAATCAGTGGGATTTTGATGATGAGTCGACCTGGCCGAGCCATTGGCTAGGCTCGCTGAAAATGGATCTCAAGGTTCAAGAAAAACCGATGAGCATGGCCATGGCCTGGACGCCCTATGTGTTGTTGGCGGTTTTCTTGGTGATCAGCCGCGTCAGCCCGACGGTCAAAACGGCACTGACCGATGTCAGCCTTGGTTTCTCCGCGTTGTTTGGTGAAACTGGGGTCAACGCTGCCATTCAGCCGCTTTATCTGCCAGGCGGCATCCTTGCGTTCGTGGCTTTGTTAGCCGTGTTGCTTCAGGCGCGTCAATTGTCGCCGCTGTTAACCGCGGCGCGTGAATCGAGTAAAACATTGATTGGTGCCGGGTTTGTGTTGGTGTTTACCATCCCTATGGTACGTATTTTTATTAACTCAGGCGTGAATGGTGCCGATTTGGTGAGTATGCCGGTCATGACCGCACGCTTTGCGGCCGATTTAGTAGGAGATGGCTTCCCAGCGTTGAGCGCTACCATTGGCGCATTGGGCGCTTTTATTGCAGGCTCCAATACAGTGTCCAATATGATGTTTAGCCAGTTTCAGTTTGAAGTGGCACAAACCTTAGGAGCATCGACCGTAGTGGTGATTGCCCTGCAAGCCGTCGGTGCGGCAGCCGGCAATATGATCGCTATCCATAACGTGGTCGCCGCATCCGCGACGGTCGGCTTACTCGGCCGTGAGGGCGTGACCCTGCGTAAAACCGTCTTACCCACGCTTTATTACCTGATTGCCGCCGCTGTCATCGGCATTGTCTTGGTCAATGTGTTGCAGTTTGCCGATGTCCTCTCCGGGGCGTAATCTTACATGTTATTGGCCGAACCACCTCTCGGCCTTTCTCTCCACAAGCGGGCCAGCTAGGCTGACCCCAGCCTTTGTCGTAACGTAAAGGAAAGGAACGCTTATGAACACCCCATCACGTTTGTCGTCATCACAGCAACAAGCATTTATTTCCACCTTAACCGACATCGTAGGCAAGAATAACTTACTCACTGAGACAAACCAGACCCAGCATTATCGGACTGGCTTTCGCTCGGGAGGTGGTCCTGCGCTCGCCGTTATTTTTCCCACCTCTTTAGTGATGCAATGGCGGGTGCTCCAAGCCTGTGTCGACGCGGATGTGGTAATGATCATGCAAGCCGCGAATACGGGCTTAACCGAAGGCTCAACCCCCAAAGGCAGCGACTACGATCGTGATGTGGTAATAATCAACACCACACGCTTAGACGGATTACAGCTTATCGATAACGGTAAGCAGGTACTGAGTTTTCCCGGCACAACATTGCATCAGCTAGAGCAGACGCTCAGGCCTCTTAAGCGCGCGCCGCATTCGGTCATCGGTTCGTCGTGCATTGGCGCATCGATTGTTGGTGGTGTGGCCAATAATTCCGGCGGCGCGTTGGTTAAACGCGGCCCGGCTTATACCGAATATTCATTATTTGCACAGTTAAATGAGGATGGTGAACTGACGCTGGTGAATCATTTAGGCATTGCCCTGGGTGATGACCCAGAAACCATTCTTTCGCGCGTGGAGCGTGGTGATTACACAGCCATTGATATCACCTATGACGCGCGTAAGGCGTCTGCGGATGACTACGAGCAAATCTTGCGTGATGTCGATGCTGACAGCCCCGCGCGCTATAACGCCGACAAACACCGCTTACATGAAGTGAGCGGCTGTGCAGGGAAACTGGCTGTCTTTGCCGTGCGCCTTGATACCTACCCGATCCCTGAACGTGAGCAAGTCTTTTACATTGGCACTAACAACCCAGATGTGCTCAATACATTGCGTCGCCGTGTACTTACCGAGCTTTCACACTTGCCTGAAGTGGCGGAATATATGCACCGTGACGCCTTTGATATCGCTGAGCGTTACGGAAAAGATGTGTTTTTAGCGATTGGTCGACTGGGCACGGATTCAATCCCGAAAATGTTTGCACTAAAAGCAAAAATCACCGCTTGGCTGGATAAGGTGCCGTTACTGCCTAACGCATTACCCGATAAAGTGATGCAATACGCCAGTCAGCTTTTTCCGCAGCACTTACCCAAACGTATGCTCGCGTTTCGCGATAGGTTTGAGCACCACCTAATATTCAAAGCCTCAGAGGAGGGAATCGAGGAGGCTTCGGCGTTTTTAAGCCGTTTTTTTGCCGAACACGCAGACAGTGATTACTTTGCCTGCAGTGAGGATGAAGCGAAAAAAGCCATGCTTCACCGCTTTGCCGCGGCCGGTGCGGCGATTCGCTACCACACGATGCACAGTCGCGATGTGGAAGACATTCTTGCGTTAGATATTGCCCTGAAGCGCAACGAGACCGAGTGGGAAGAACATTTGCCCGTCGAGATAGAGCAAGAAATGGTCGCCAAGCTTTATTACGGACACTTTTTCTGCCACGTCTTCCACCAAGACTACGTGGTGAGAAAAGGTGCGGACGTTTCGGCAATTAAGGCGAAAATGCTAGCGTTGCTGAATGAGCGAGGCGCCAAATACCCAGCAGAGCATAATGTGGGACACCTTTATGCCGCGGAGCCGGACTTGGCTAATTTCTATCACCAGTTAGACCCGACCAACAGCTTTAACCCCGGAATTGGAAAGACCGGGAAGAAAAAATACAGTGTTGATTGCCAGTGCTTAGACCACCAACTGCGCCCTCGCGCAAGTCAGGACACGTCACCCGCCACGCACGAGCACTAAATGGACCCACAACCCCGCCAACCGTTTGGCGGGTTCTTTTTTAACGCGTTGGTTTCTCGTGAATAAAACGCGCAAAGCGTGGGATGCCTTTTTGAGTGACACCGTTGTGCCGCACCAAGATAGTACTACCAATCTGTGGTGGATCAGCCCGTTGCACATCACTAAAGCCCGATCCCACGCTAAACTCGGTGCCGTCAGCAAGGCGTACTACCAGAGAGCCCATCAAACCTTGTAACCGCCCTTTTCCCGGATTCACTCCTACCACAGTCACTTCTTTTTCTTGGTAGGTTTTCAACTTAACGACGCTGTCTACGCGCTGCCCCACATACACACTATCAGGATGATGCAGCATCAAGCCTTCACCGCCCGATTCATCAATAGCAGAAAGCTGTGCCTCGAGTTCATTATTATCAGTCACCGGCGTTTGCTTTACCAAGGCTAAGAACGGCGATGCGCTGTTTGTGACTATCTTTTTCAGTGCTGCATAGCGAGCAGAAAACGGGCCGGGTTGATCCGGTAAATCAAACGCATAAAAACCAACGTTCTGCCACGCGTCAGGATCCGGTTTATCGTCCAACACGGTACGCAACACGGTTTGAAACCCACCTCTTCCGGCCCATAGCTCACCATCTAAAGGCGTGGTTGGCAGTGATTGAATCAATCTATCCGGTGCGTGAATGAGATTTCCTTGTCGCGTTAAGAGTTGCGTGCCGGTCCAATAGGCGCGGATCCCATCCAGTTTTTCACTGACCCAATAGCCACGATAGTCGTGTTCGGCAATCTGTCCGTCAATACCATGCATCAGCGCTGGTGCCGACGGTGCAGCATCAACATCACTGGTGGGAAACAGGGTAAATGCGGAGAGTAAGCACAAAGTAAAAGGATTTAGGCGTGCCATGGCATTCCTCCTTAGTGGTAAGGAGCATACGCTAGCGCGATAAAAGGCGTATCAACATGCCTTTATTTTTTCGTGGTAGAGAATTAGCGTTCACCGTGAACAATGCGCAGGTGTTACATCATCCACCGTGAAATAACTCGTGAAACCTCGTCAAGTACGGCGTCTTCGTATCCTCACGCTTAGCTGGTAAACGCATAGATAAAGGTGCCGTTTTTGATCGCATCAATCACGCGGGCCGATAAATAGCTAGGTAACGCCGGGCAGCCCCAGCTTCGGCCTAATTGGCCGCTTTGTTTAATCACCTTAGGGTGCGCATAATCGGCACCGTGGATCACAATCGCCCTTGCGCGCGCATTATCGTTTAATCCCTTGGAAAGGCCATCTAAACGCAGTGAGTAGCCGTGCTTACCATGATAGGTTTCCGCCGCACGATAGACCCCCAATGATGTTTGCAAGGAATTAATCTGATTCGAAAAACGCTTTGCGTAAAGGGAGCCACTGTTTTTGCCGTGTGACACGTAGGAACGAAATAACACTTGACGCTTTTTCACATTGATCACCCAAAATCGCTTTTCTGACGAAGGCTTGCCATAGTCAATTAGCGTCATTACAGGTTTGCGGCTACGGTTATGGGCAAAGTGGCGATACGCATCTGCGAAGGCCTGGTATGACACCTCCCCAGCGAGATTGAGAGATTGGTACAACCCACTGACCTCATCTTTAAAACTGGCCCAAACCGAGGTTGGCATGCTGATCGCCAATACATACAAAACGACCCGATACCAAGGGGCCACACCTGCTTGTTTCATTTTTTGCTCCTTTCTTGCCACGGCAACACGAACTACCGAGCGGTCTGTCGTTCGTATTGACAAAAACAAAAACCGTGCCATATGACACGGTTTTGATTACTTATTGATATTTATATAAATTATTTCACGTCGACACTTTGCCCGTCTTCATCTAATCCGCAGCGGCATAAGCTTGCCGGGTTATATCGCCGCAATGGCGTTTTTAATCCGCTTATCCGAGACGGGGTAAGGCGTGCCGAGTTGTTGCGCGAAATAGCTCACGCGCAGCTCTTCAATCATCCAACGAATCGCTTTTACTTCATCAGGCACAGGCTTTCCCTTAGGCACCTTGTTCAGCAACGCCTTATAATCATTCATCACCGATTCAATTTTGAGCATGTGGTTGCGATCGCGGGTAGGATCCACGGGGAGCTTTTCCAATCGACGTTCGATCGCTTTCATATAGCGCAGAATATCGGGTAAGCGTTGCCAGCCTGATTCGGTGGCAAAGCCCTTATAAATCAGCCCTTCTAGTTGGGCTTTGATATCCGACATCGCAAACGCCATCGAGAGATCCACTTTGCCTTTGAGCTTTTTGTTGATATTGAACGCGTGCGTCAATATTTGTTCGACCTGTTGCGCGATATCCACGACGGTATCGCCTAGCTCCGCACGCACCGTCTCTTTAAGCGCCTCAAATGCTTGCGCCTCCCAGGTTAAGCCGCCGTGTTGCGCAATGAGCTTATCCACGCCACAGGCGATGCAATCATCGATCAAATCCAACACACGGCCATATGGATTAAAATACAGACCGAGTTTCGACTTGTTGGGCAAATGCGCATGTAGATATTTAATTGGCGATGGCACATTGAGCAAGATCAGCCGACGTTGACCCGCTTGCATGGCTTTTTGTTGCTGGTATTCGGTTTCGAACAGACGAATCGCCACACTGTCTTTTTCATCCACCAAAGCCGGATAGGCTTTGACTTCAAAGCCATGCTTTTTCTGCTGATAACGCTGAGGCAATGCCCCAAAGCTCCATTGGGTGATCCCTTGCTGCTCAATATCATCGTCCGCGACATCCGATAAGGTCGCTTGTACTTTGTCTTTTAGCGAGACTTTGAGTGTGTTTAAGTCTTCGCTTTCAGCCAAGGTGCGGTTTTTATCATCCACAACGCGGAACTGGATGCGCAAATGCTCGGGGAGCTGGCTAAAGTTCCAACTGTCGCGCTCAATGGTGACACCGGACATCTGCTTTAAGGCTTTCTCCATGCTATCGAGCAAGGGCGCCTCCATCGGCGTCACCCGCTGTAAGATCGCATCGGCATAGTTCGGCGCGGGTACAAAGTTACGTCGCAACGGTTTAGGCAGCGATTTAATCAGCGCGACAATCAGCTCGTGGCGTAGCCCGGGCACGTGCCAATCAAACCCTTCCTCTGATACCTGATTGAGGATCGGCAGTGGGATATGCACCGTCACCCCATCGTGGTCTTGGCCAGGCTCGAATTGGTAGCTCAACTTGAGTTTCAAGTTGCCTTGATACCAAAAGTTGGGGTAATCCAGCTCCGTGACATGGCTGGCGTCGCCTTGCAATAGCATGGCTTTTTCAAAGTTGAGCAGGTCCGGATTGTCTTGACGTGCCTTTTTCCACCAGGTATCGAAGTGACGCCCACTGACCACGCTGTGATCGAGGCGCTGATCGTAAAAGTCGAACAAAGTATCGTCGTCTGCCAAAATATCGCGCCGGCGAGATTTGAGCTCGAGCTCCTCCACTTCCTCCAGCAGCTTTTGGTTTTGGTGGAAAAAGGCATGCTTGGTTTGCCAATCCCCCTCAACCAATGCCGAACGAATAAACAGTTCACGGCTGAGCACCGGATCGATGGCGCCATAATTGACTTTACGGCTCGCCACAATCGGGATCCCATATAGCGTAACCTTCTCACTGGCCATCACCGCCGCTTGCTTGCGTGACCAATGTGGCTCACTGTAGCTGCACTTAATCAAATGCTGCGCCAGTGGCTCCACCCATTCGGGTTGGATACGCGCGACAATTCGCCCCCAAAGTTTGGAGGTTTCAACCAGCTCGGCCACCATCACCCATTTAGGCTGCTTTTTGAAAAGCCCAGAGCCGGGGAAAATATGGAACCGTGCATTCCGAGCACCTTGGTATTCATTCTTTTCTTGGTCTTTCAGGCCAATGTGGCTCAATAGCCCGGCAAGCAGTGCCATATGAATGGCCTGATAACTGGCGGGCTCTTGGTTAAATTGTACCTTCTGCTCTTTCATCACCTGGGTGATTTGATAGTGGACGTCTTGCCACTCTCGCACGCGCAAGTAATTGAGGTAGTCTTTTTTGCACTGCTTACGGAACTGGTTGTTCGATAACGCTTTTTGCTGCTCTTTGACGTAATCCCAAAGGTTTACATAGGCCAAAAAGTCCGATTCTTTATCGGCAAAACGACGATGTTTTTCATCCGCTTGTTGCTGCTTATCGGCAGGTCGTTCACGCGGGTCTTGGATTGCCAAGGCCGCGGCAATCACCATCACCTCATGTAAGGCACCATGCTTAGGTGCCTCAATCACCATGCGTGCCAAACGCGGGTCAATCGGCAGTTTGGCCAAGGTCTTACCGATGGCGGTCAGTTTACGTTTGTCGGTGGCTTGGCCGGGCTTAATCGCGCCCAGCTCTTCAAGCAAGCGGACACCATCTTTAATATGACGGCTGTCAGGCGGTTGAACGAACGGAAAGGCTTGAATATCACCGAGCCCTAGTGCCGTCATTTGCAAGATAACGGAGGCTAGATTCGTCCGCAAAATTTCTGGATCGGTAAATTCCGGACGGCCTAAAAAGTCCTCTTCGCTATACAGACGCACACAAATACCTTCCGACACACGGCCACAGCGTCCTTTACGCTGATTAGCACTGGCCTGTGAAATCGGCTCAATCGGCAGTCGCTGCACCTTGGTCCGGTAGCTATAGCGAGAAATCCGCGCCGTGCCGGGATCAATCACATACTTAATGCCCGGTACGGTTAGTGAGGTCTCAGCGACGTTGGTGGCCAGTACAATCCGGCGTCCCGAGTGAGATTGGAATACACGGTTTTGCTCGCCAGCAGACAGTCGCGCGTACAAGGGTAAAATCTCGGTATCGCGCAGTTGACGGCGCTGAAGGTGCTCAGCGGTGTCGCGAATTTCACGCTCACCGTTCATAAAAATCAGGATATCACCCGGCCCTTCCTGACACAGTTCATCGACCGCATCGCTGATCGCTTCCAGCTGGTCACGATCGCTATCGTCCTCTTCCACTAATGGACGGTAGCGCACTTCCACCGGATACGTTCGGCCAGACACCTCTATCATAGGCGCATTATTGAAGTGCTTGGAAAAGCGCTCAGGATCGATGGTTGCCGAGGTAATGATGACTTTGAGATCGGGACGCTTGGGCAATAACTCGCGCAAATAGCCGAGAATAAAGTCGATATTTAGGCTGCGCTCGTGGGCTTCATCGATAATGATGCAATCGTACTGATTCAGATACCGATCGTGCTGGATTTCGGCCAGCAAGATCCCGTCCGTCATCAGTTTGACTTGCGTCGACTCTGAGACTTTGTCGTTGAAGCGCACTTTATAGCCCACGCTGCTGCCTAACTCGACGTCGAGTTCTTCAGCAATCCGTGAGGCGACCGAGCGCGCGGCCAAGCGACGTGGCTGAGTGTGACCAATGGTACCGGCGACGCCTAGCCCAAGCTCCATACAGATTTTGGGCAGCTGAGTGGTTTTACCTGAGCCCGTTTCCCCCGCAATGATCACCACTTGGTTGTTCGCGATTGCCTCGGCAATGTCATCTTTCTTCTGACTAACAGGCAGTTCTTCTGGATAGCGAACGGTTGGCGTACTGGCTTGTCGCGATAACAAACGCTGCATACTCTGCGCCATCTCGGCGGCGATTTGATCGTACACCGCCTGTTTGGCGTCGTCTTTTTTGATTTTTTGCGCGCCGTGGATGCGCTTTTTAAAACGAAAACGGTCTTGCAGCATACAATCGTTTAGCGCTGCAAACAGTGTCTCTGGCGTGTTGTGATGACGTGAACTCAAGGCGATTCCTGCTTACTGCTTAATCTTTTAAGGCGTTTATCAGTGTCACAGCCGATAAATAAGGTTGATTGGTGTCGCATCCTATCACAAAGTAAAAAGAATCAAAGCGGGATGGGTGAGGCTGCGTGTCATTGAGTGACCCGCCCTCTATACCATGCCGGTAATAAGTAAACGCTGAGCGCATTTGCGACGTATTATCTAGCAAATGGCCAAACCGCGACAGTGTCTGAATAAACCAATCACAATTTCGCTCCGCAGTGAGGAGAGTGACCATGCTTAAACAACTACTGAATAAGTTAGAGTCGGCGCTGAACGCTGATATAGGACAATCGGGTCAGCAAGCGGGGCTATCCCTCCACCAAGCGATGGCGGGACTATTAAGTGAAGTGGCGATGGCCGATCACGATATCGACGAGCGCGAGAAGGCCACGAAACGTGATCGAATATGCCAGCTCCTTTCCCTGGACACCGCACAAGCTGAGCAATTGTTGGACGATGCAAGGCAACACAGTGAGCATGCGACCTCGCTGTATGAATATACGGATAAACTGCGCGATCTTGACCCACAAGCGCGGATAGCCCTAATCGAGGCGATGTGGTCGGTGGCATATGCTGACGAGAACATTGATCCGCTCGAGGAAGCGGTGATCCGTAAAACCGCCGAGCTACTTTATGTGGATCATGCCGAGTTTATTCGCGCCAAGCTTAATGTGATTGAAAACGACGACGAAAGCTAGTTTAAGATGTGCAAACTCATGACGAGGACGCGCGCATGATCACCGGGCCATTGGCGGTCGATACTTGCTCTAGCGGCGTGGCAAAAACATCTGAAAGCAGCCGATCGGTCAATACTGCCTTCGGTGGGCCAAGCGAAACAATACGCCCTTGTTGAAGCACCACCACCGTATCCGCGTGCTCAAGGGTACGGTTTAAGTCGTGATTGGCCATGATAATCGCAATCTCCTGCTCTCGCGCCAAGGCGGTTATTTCTTGATAAATCACCGCCTGTTGCGCGACATCGAGCCCAGTTGACGGCTCATCTAGCAACAGTAAACACGCATGTGGATTTAACGCTTTTGAGACTTGCAATAAAACGCCCGCCAAACGCACCCGCTGCCACTCACCGCCCGATAAGCTGTCTATTCTTCGGTGGAGCTTGTCGCTGATGGCCAAGCGAGACACCACGTCAGCGACGGCCTTGTCGCGAATCTCACCGGTTGCCAATTGCACACTATCGAGCACCAGGTTGAGGTATTCAAATACCACCATGACAAACGCGGGGCGCTGTTGTTGCATCAGGTATCCCCGCACTTGCGCCAAATCGTATCGGGTTTGTCCTGATACCGGTTGCCCTTGCAGCCAAACACTCCCCGACTGCGGCACTTCCAAGCCCGACAAGAGTTCCAGTAAAGTACTTTTACCACTTCCGTTGGGGCCGATAAGGTGTACCACTTGCCCGGCCTCAACCGATAAAGATATCGGCAGCAGACGTGGTGCTAAGCTTAAGTCTTTAGCGTCAACGATCATCCCGCCCTCACCAACATCCAAATAAATAATGGCGCACCAAGCACACTGGTCACTACCCCCACCGGCAGTTCCGCTGAGGGAAGAATAAGTCGGCCAACGGTATCGGCGCTGACCAATAATAGCGCCCCTGCCAACGCAGACATGGGTAACAAGGTACGGTTACGGCTGCCGAGCCAAAGGCGTAAGTAGTGCGGAACAATGAGGCCAATAAAGCCAATAACACCCGCCACAGCCACAGACACCCCGACTAAAACGCTGATTAAGGCGATCAATTGCCAACGTAGTTGATGTGTGTCTAGCCCTAATTGCTGCGCCTGAGACTCGCCGAGCATAAGCTGGTCAAGCTTATGCCCGTATCGCCACAATAGTGCAATACAAGGTAAGGTCATTGTCAGTATACCCACATGCTCCAATCGCATGCCGGACAGCGATCCCATTAACCAAACCATTAATTGGCGCAAATTAAAGTCAGTGCTGAAGTAAAACGCCAAGGTGACGCCTGCCCCCGCTAAAATGCTAAGCGCAACACCGACCAATAAAATGCGAGCCGTCGCTAGAGCGCGACGGGCTAATATCACTAATATGAAGGTAAACAAGCTCGCGCCCAACATGGCAGCGACGGCCATACTGCCACTCGACGCCCAAGCCGGGGCGAGCAACAACAGTAAGACCACGGCGATGCTTGCGCCGCCGGAAATGCCTAAGACACCTGGCTCCGCCAGTGGGTTACCCAATAGCACTTGTAAACTTGCCCCAGCCATCGCCAGTGAGGCGCCTATCATCACACTGACTAGCACACGAGGGAGGCGAAGTTGTAGGAGTAACTGCTGCTCTAATGTTGAGCCGGGCGCAAAAGGATTGATCCATATTTCGCCCACACTCAGTGCAAGCCCACACACCAACAAAAGCAAAGCCGAGAAAGTAAGTAACGCGCGCCGCCAACGGCTCTGTTGGCGGGCGGTAAGTTCTGACACTCGCATGCGTCATCCATTAAACCAATACTGCGACGCACTTTACCGACTGATTCCCCGCTTGAAAAGCGCTACGCCGAGGCTTTTTGTGGTGCGTGCACATAGATCGGTTGATTGACAGTGGGCTCAAAGGGGGTGGCGAGTAACCCAGCCCGATGACCAACGTGGACATTGGCATTGGGAAAGATCACCACTTCTCCCTCATGCTCGGCATAGATTTCTTGTCCCTGGTCGGTGGCCAATAATGCCCCCTGCTCGAACGGTGTAAAGTTTTTAGCCGACGAGGGAAAAGTGAGCGCGAACTGATCGGTGTGCTTGGTCAAGGTTCGCGTCACACGGTAAAAGCGCATCGGCGCTAATTCAGTCGGTAATGTGGCGGCTTTGAGTAAGCCTCGTAAGGTGCGATCAAGCGGCTCGTACTCACGCATATCATTTTCAAACAATGGCGCGACCCGGCCCATTTCTAAGGTGGCAGCCAGCGCACCGTGGTGGTTGGCGCTATACCAACTAAAGGTGGGTGATGGCGATTGGGAAAGGACAGTGGCATCCATTTTGGCGTCATTGAGTAATGCGGCCATTGGACGTACATCTCTCGCGGTCGGCGTGGTGGGGATCACACCAAACATATAATGATAGGACTCACGAATCGCACTGTGTAAGTCGAGGTGCCAACGAGTCATATCGTCTGGCTGGGCGGCAAAGAAGTCGCTCACGGCTGTTTGCAATTGGTTAGCAAGATAGTGCTCTTCATTCTTTTCTTCATTCCAGCCACCAAATAGACGATTAAGGTTATTTTCAATAAAGCGAGTGTGCGCTTTAATCGCTTCGGCATGACCAATAATCAGTAATAGCGGCACATTGGGGATAAATTGCTCTGACAAGATATCGGCGAGTAGCCGGTCAATAAGCTCGATGGGCGCGGTTTCGTCACCATGAATACCTGATGACAATACGACGCAACGTGAAACCTTGGCGACATCGGGCTGTATCGAAATAATACCGGGGGCACTGTGATTGAAGGTAAGCGAGCCCACTCGCCATGAGTCTGGCGTAAAGGCATGGGGGGCGGTGAGTGCGGCATCAATAAAGGCACCTGGGCGTGCTGTCAGCATAATGCTTCCTTTTATTACAACTAGACAACAAAACGTTACAGCGAGATAACCAATAAACCCAGTGTTTTCCCCTCACAATGTGATCATGTATAGACAAATTAAAAAGCCGTGGCGCATCGGCACACGGCTTTCTAGTGTGGTATCGTCACCACTGTCGGGGTCACGCAGCGTTATTGTTCAACGTCTGCGTTTTCAACTCGCGCTTTGAGTTTCTGGCCAGGTCGAAATGTCACGACGCGGCGCGCAGTGATCGGAATATCTTCCCCTGTTTTGGGATTTCGACCGGGACGTTCATTCTTGTCTCGCAAGTCGAAGTTACCAAACCCTGATAACTTGACCTGTTCGCCACTTTCGAGCGCTTTCCGAACTTCTTCGAAAAACACCTCGACTGTCTCCTTGGCGTCCCGTTTGCTAATCCCGATATTTTCAAACAGGTTCTCAGCCAAATCGGCCTTAGTGAGCGCCATAGGTTTTTCCCTCAAGAATTGTTGAACACATATGCAATACCGCAGTATCGACACCACCATTCTACACTTGACCCATACGTCTTTAGCCCTTGTATTTTAGGGATATTTGCAGGCCAGCTCAAAACAAGTGTATGCCAACTGGCTGATTTGCGCCAACTTTTTTACATTAAAAAATCACGAGCAATGTCCAAAAAATTGACCTTTTAAACCAAGGTGTTACAAGCGTTTTCTTAACCAGCATAGGTCATAGACTACTAAGCTGCTTAATATTAGGCTTTTTTATCAATATTTGAACACTTACTCATCAAATATAGTGAATTTATTTAGTTTTTCAAATGGATAGATGTTAGGCCATTTAGGCATAAAAAAAGCAGCGTTTCCGCTGCTTTTTGGGATGACGTTAGCTTAATCACGCAAGGTAACGCCTAATTTCTCTGATAAATGGCTAACAACACCAGACACGGCATCATTGATATCGGCTTCCTCAAGCGTGCGCGCATCAGATTGCAAGGTCAGTGCGATTGCCAAGCTCTTCTTGCCCTCTTCCACACCTTTGCCAGTGTAAAGGTCGAAAAGCTGTGCGTCCTTAAGCAATGGGTTGCCGCTTTGCAAACACGCGTCTACCACATCGCCCGACGCAAGCGATTGATCGGCAATCACCGCAATATCACGGCGGTTGGCAGGGAATTTCGACAGCCCTGCCGCTTCGGGAATAAAGCGTTCGTCAATGGCTTGCCACTCCAGCTCAAACACCACCGTTCGGCCATTTAAGCCAAACTCACGCTCAAGCTCAGGGTGCAAGGTACCAATATGACCCACTACTTTGCCGTCAAACTCGATCGCGGCAGTTTGACCTGGGTGCATGGCAGGATGGGATGCTGACACGAAACGGAAGTCTTTCAACTTACCGGTGAGTTCCAGTACCGCTTCTAGGTCGCCTTTCAAATCAAAAAAGTCGACGGTTGCGCTTGCCAGATCCCAATGCTCTTCATTGCCAGGGCCTGCAATCACACCCGCAAGCATGCTCTCTTGGCGAATGCTCGATTGACGAACGGTCCCACCGGTGTCACCTTCCGGGGTAAAGCGTAAGCCGAATTCAAACAAGCGCACACGAGGCTGCTGACGTTTTTGGTTATAGGCCACCGTGTTTAAAAGCCCAGGAAGCAAGCTCAGCCGCATGGCTGACATGTCCGCAGAGATTGGGCTTGGCAGGATCAGTGGCTCAACATCGGGAACAATCAGCGCTTGCTGTTTAGGTTCAACAAAGCTGTAGGTAATCGCCTCGTGGAAGCCACGGTCAACCAATAAATCGCGGACACGTTTCAGTGGCATCGCTGCCTCTTTGTATTCGCGCATAGCCAGTGCCGCTGTAGGCGCACGGGTTGGAATGTTGTCGTAACCATAAATACGCCCGACTTCCTCAATCAAATCCTGCTCAATGGCAATATCAAAACGCCAGCTAGGTGCCGTTGCTTGCCAGCCCTTCTCCGTTTCTGTTACCGCACACCCTAGACGGGACAAAATAGCTTGTACATCACTGTTATCGATAGAATGACCCAATAGACCATCTAACTTCTCACGACGGAGGGTGACAGTGTCACGAGTTGGCAGTGTTTCTGCCGACTCAGCGGTAACAATCTCTCCCGCTTCACCACCACAAATCGCTAATAGCAGTTCAGTCGCCCGCTCCATCGCCGCTGCTTGTAAAGCTGGGTCGACGCCACGCTCAAAACGGTGAGAGGAATCTGTATGTAGCCCATAGCTACGTGCACGGCCGCGGATCACATCAGGGGCAAAAAACGCCGATTCGAGTAAGATATCTTGCGTGTCGGTGGTGACGCCAGAGTATTGCCCGCCAAAAATTCCGGCCATCGCCAAGGCTTTTTTCTCATCCGCGATCACCAATGTCTGAGCGTTAAGGGTTGCTTCGTTGCCATCCAGCAGTGTGAGGGTTTCACCCTCTTCTGCCATACGCACCACAATGCCACCCTCAAGCTTGCTAAGATCAAAGGCATGCATCGGCTGACCTTGCTCAAGCATCACATAGTTAGTGACATCCACCACAGGGTCGATAGCGCGAATGCCACTGCGGCGCAATTTCTCTTGCATCCACAGCGGGGTCTGGGCATTAAGATCCACATTTTTTACCACACGCCCTAAATAACGTGGGCACGCTTTTGGCGCATCAATACGCACGGATACCTTATCTTCAATGCTGGCAGCGACCGGAGTGATGGTTGGCTCGGTGACATCGGCGCGGTTCAATACGCCGACTTCACGCGCCAAACCACGCAGGCTCAAGCAATCAGCACGGTTCGGGGTTAAGTCGACATCGATGGTGACGTCGTTTAGTGCGAGGTACTCACGAATGTCGGTTCCAATTGGCGCGTCGGCAGGCAGCTCGATAATGCCGTCTGATTCCACATCAATACCCAGCTCGGTAAATGAGCACAGCATACCGAAGGACGGTTGACCACGCAGCTTCGCTTTTTTGATTTTGAAGTCACCGGGTAATACGGCGCCCACCATCGCGACCGCGACTTTCAAGCCTTGACGACAGTTAGGTGCCCCACAAACGATATCAAGCAATTCATCGTCGCCGACATTGATTTTGGTCACACGCAGTTTGTCTGCATCTGGGTGTTGGCCACACTCAACGACTTCACCCACAACGACACCGCTAAAGTCGCCAGCAACGGGTGCAATTTCATCGACTTCAAGGCCGGCCATGGTGATCTGATGGGCCAGCGCGTCGGTGTCGTTTGCTGGATTTACCCACTCTCTCAACCAAGATTCACTGAATTTCATTATTACCTTGCCCCACTGATTACTTAAATTGTTTCAAAAAGCGCAGATCGTTCTCAAAGAACGCACGGAGATCATTCACGCCATAACGCAACATAGTCAGGCGCTCTACGCCAATACCAAAGGCAAAGCCTTGATATTCCTCTGGATCGATATTCACCGCACGTAGTACATTCGGGTGAACCATGCCGCAGCCTAAGATCTCCAGCCATTTTCCGCCTTTGCGGCGCACATCAACTTCGGCAGAAGGCTCAGTGAATGGGAAGTAAGAGGGACGGAAACGCACTTCTAGATCTTCCTCGAAAAAGTTGCGTAAGAAGTCATTGAGGATCCCTTTGAGATCAGCAAAGGTGATGTCTTTATCGACCAATAACCCTTCCACTTGGTGGAACATCGGGGTATGCGTTTGGTCGTAGTCATTACGATAAACGCGACCGGGGGCAATAATACGGAATGGAGGTTTACCCGCTTCCATGGTACGGATCTGCACGCCAGAGGTGTGCGTACGCAACATCAAATCAGGGTTAAAGAAGAAAGTATCGTGGTCGGTACGCGCAGGATGATCAGGGGCGATATTCAGCGCATCAAAGTTATGAAAACCATCTTCAATCTCTGGCCCGGACGCAACAGAGAAACCCAACTCACCGAAAAATTGCTCAATACGTTCAATGGTACGCGTCACGGGGTGAATACCACCGTTTTCAATACGACGGCCCGGCAAGCTTACGTCAATGGTTTCTGCGGCAAGCTTCGCTTCCAACTCGGCGCGCTCAAGTGCGTTTTTACGCTCAGCAATCGCTTGTTGTACGGTTTGCTTGGCTTGGTTAATCGTTTGACCCGCTTCGCGGCGCTCTTCCGGTGGCAGTTTGCCCAACGCCTGTAATTGTGCGGTTAGCTCGCCTTTCTTTCCTAGGAATTTAACCCGGACTTCATCCAATGCAGCCACAGAGGCGGCATCGGCCACCGCACTGGTTGCATTCGCAAGAATTTCTTCTAATTGTTGCATTGTTTCCTCGTCGACCCGTTGGGCAGTCCAAATCAGGTAGGTGCGTGACAATACCTGCTGACATCATGGTTTCACCCATTGTCTGAGCAAACTGACAGAGTCGTCTCAATAATACGCCTCAATGCCAATTGACTGAGAGAACAGGTAATAAATTGACCTTACATACTAATTAATGCCACGACTAATGCCAAACGCTAAACAGCATTTACGCTATTTTTCCTCGCCATCCGGTCACGTGTGGCGTCATTTTGATGGCAGATTGGTCATTCAGCGCGTTAATGCGGTAAAAATCGAGCCTGTTAGCGCTGATTGAATAACTCGCTAAGCATTGTTTGATATTCTAGCGTCTATATTGATTGCCGAACGAGCTTGTGTGGCAACAACCCAGTTGGTCCGCGCTCGCGTTTGCCGAATAATTTGTTTACCGAATACTTGGAGCCAGTATGCAAGACACCAGTCGCCCTTTACGTGTGTTTGTTTCGACGTCCACTCACCCTTGGTTCAATCTGGCCGTGGAAGACACCATATTTCGTACCATGTCGGCACAGCAGAACGTCCTGTTCCTCTGGCGTAATGACAATACGGTGGTCATTGGACGCGGCCAAAACCCATGGCGCGAGTGTAATACGCGCAAAATGGAGCAAGATGCTGTGGTGTTGGCGAGACGCCAAAGCGGTGGAGGCGCGGTATTTCATGACTTGGGCAACACCAATTTTACCTTTATGGCAGGTAAGCCGGGCTATGATAAGTCAGTGTCCACCCAAATCGTCCTTGATGCGCTGAAAACGCTCGGGATCAGTGCCTCAGCCAGTGGCCGAAATGATCTCACCATGGACACGCCCGAAGGCCCAAGAAAAGTATCGGGCTCTGCCTACAAAGAGGCCAAAGATCGCGGCTTTCACCACGGTACGCTCTTGATTAATGCCAACTTGTCGCGACTGGGTGACTACCTCAACCCTGATCCTAAAAAACTACAAGCTAAGGGGATTTCATCTGTGCGTGCGCGCGTGGCCAATATCGCTGACTTTGTCCCAGACATTGATCACCAACGCGTGTGTGACGCAATTAAAACCGCCTTTTTCCGCCATTACGGCCATACCACTGAGGTTGAGTATATTTCCCCCAACGCCAAGCCCGATGTCGAAGGGTTTGACGCTATTTATGAAAAACAGTGCAGTTGGGCATGGAATTTCGGTAACAGCCCGCAGTTCATGCATACCTTTGATGTGCGTTTTGAATGGGGAGGGGTTGAGCTGCATTTGGATGTGAAAAATGGAGAAATCATCGATTGCCAGTTATTCACTGACAGTTTAACGCCAGGACCGCTAGAAACCCTGGCCAATCAATTGATCGGACAAGCCTACCATCCAGAAAAACTTTACCAGTTTGTGATGAGCTGGGCTGATGCCGATCAAAGTCACCAAGTTATGTACGAAGATATAGCCCTGTGGTTACGTCAAGCCATCGCCTGATCGCTGAACACCTCTAAAGTGACCTCTATCACATAATCCCCTCTCCTTTGATCCCACGCAAAGACGTTAACGCCTGTCACGTCACTATAGGTGGCAGGTCTACTTTGGTTATATATCCCACAAATAACAGATGGAATATTATTATCCACGCGCAAGCGACTTGAATAATAGTTTTTAATTTTGGTAAAAAACCATTACGCTAGTTTTACATATTTTGTTACAAAATACAGGAGGCCATTTTACAAAGGCGTTAAGGCCAACACCCTGCACCCGGCTAGCCCCATGCAGACCCAACAATCATTCAACGAATAATTAGATAGTTATGGAAAACCAAAAAACAATACTTGGTCACCCTCGGGGACTGTTCTTACTTTTTGGCACTGAGCTTTGGGAGCGCTTTTCCTACTACGCCATGCGTGCCATCCTCGTCCTTTACTTGACCGATCAAACCATTAACGGTGGTTTAGGCTGGTCAACCAAAGACGCACTCGAACTTTATGGCTACTACACTGGCCTCGTCTATATCACGCCACTGATTGGTGGCTGGATTGCCGATAACTTTATTGGCCAACGTCGCGCTGTCGTTGTCGGTGGTGCACTGATGGCAATTGGACAATTCACCTTAGCTTTCCCTGCTCAACAATACGGTTTAGACATTGTTCATACGCTATACGCCGGTCTCGCGTTGCTCATCACCGGTTGTGGCCTGTTAAAACCCAACATTTCGACGATGGTCGGTGACCTTTATGATGAAGGCGATCATCGTCGTGATGGTGCGTTTACCATCTTTTATATGGGCATCAACATTGGCTCATTGTTAGCAGGCTTCGTCTCTGGCTCTGTGACCAGCGCTTACGGCTGGCAATATGGCTTCTTTGCCGCCGGTGTGGGTATGGTGTTCAGCTTGCTGATCCAGCTAACCATGGCCAATTCTTGGTTAGGTGAAATAGGCCGAGTCCCAGCCGCACAGCAAGCGCGAGACGCCAATCACTCCAAGACCAATGCCCCACTGACTAAGCAAGAAATCGATCGCCTTAAAGTCATCTTATTGATGGGTTTGTTCGTGATCATTTTCTGGGCTGGCTTTGAACAAGCTGGCGGGTTGATGAATATTTACACCCAGGAGTACACGGATCGCATGGTGGGTGGGTTTGAAATCCCAGCGGCTTGGTTCCAGTCACTCAACCCTTTCTTCATCATTGTTTGTGCCCCTATAGCGGCATCATTGTGGGTGCGCCTGGGTTCTAAAGAGCCTAGCTCACCGGTCAAATTTGCCATGGCGTTATTTATGCTGGCGCTTGGCTTTTTGTGCATGATCGGGGCCGTGTTAGAGCAAGGCGGCGACACCGCAGTGAAGACGTCGATGTTTTGGCTAGTGGGCGCGTTCTTCTTCCACACGTTAGGCGAACTTTGCCTCTCTCCAATTGGATTATCGCTGGTCACCAAACTCGCACCACTGCGTTTGGCCTCTCTAATGATGGGCGCCTGGTTTGGCTTCAACGCGATTGCCAACTATGTGGCGGGCATCATTGGCTCACATGTCGGTGATTATGGCGCCTTGGCGATCTTCGGTGGTATCGCGGCAACCGCTGCGATTTCCGGTGTGATCTTACTCGCGCTATCCGGCACGCTGATTCGTTGGATGCACGGTGCTGAGTCTGGTGCCACACCCAGTGAAGACATCGAACAACAACAAGTACAAGTGGCGTAACCCCACTTCACCACTGAAAAAGAGGCCGTTTGGCCTCTTTTTTGGTTGCGCTGATTTTTGCTAGGTCTTACTTAAATCTAACTTTCCGCCAAATACGGTCACTGCTTGGCCTTGTAGCAACACATGCTCGTTGGTAAGCGTCATCTTGATATGCCCACCGCGCGCGGACACTTGATAACCGATAAGCTGCTTTTTACTCAATGCTTGTGACCAATACGCTGCCAGCGCGCAATGCGCCGAACCCGTCACGGGATCTTCATTCACCCCTACCCAAGGGGCGAAGTAGCGAGAGACAATATCGACCGTGTTATCAGAGCTTGCTGCAGTCACCACCACGCCACGTCCAGGCTGCGTAGTTAGCGCAGCAAAATCAGGAGACAGCGCTTTTACATCGTCTTCAGTATTAACCACCAATAGCTCTTTTTCGCCAAAGCAATAACTCGCGCGGATAACAGAGCCATGTATACCTAAACCTTCTAGCCGCAATGGATTTGGCGTTACCTCTACCAGCTCTGGAACAGGAAATGCCATCGCGATCCCCTCGCGTTGTATCGTCACCTCAAGCGGTCCAGACTGGGTATAAAAAGTGACATTGTCACCCATGTTAACATCACCGCGCTCAGCTAAAATATGTGCTGTTGCAAGCGTGCCATGACCGCAGAGTGCGACTTCTACTCTCGGTGTAAACCAGCGTAAGGACATGGTATCTAAGGCAAGAAACGCCGTTTCAGAGACAGTCATTTCCTCGGCAATGGATAACATAGTTGCTTCATCCAACATGGACGTCGAGATACACACCCCTGCCGGGTTTCCTTGAAACAATGACGCGCTAAAGGCATCAACCTGATAAATATCAACAATCATGATTTCATTCCAAGCCGGCGACGCAGCGAATGATAGATTTCCACGATAAAAGTCGTAAAGCCAACGGTAGGATCGTGCTGAATGTAATCCTCGATTGCATTGAGATTAATCTGGCGGAATTTTTCAATCGCAGTCTCCGCACAATCAGCAACAATCACATCTCCTTCGATGATCAACCCCTGCTCTAACAATGCTTCTTTTTCGGCTAGGTAGTTGGGGGATTCCTTGATCAAGTAAGTAAACTGGTCACAATTGTTAGGCTGACAAAAAAAGACGTATTGGTTCATCGTATATCCTTATCGTTTTTTAGGTGGTAAGCGACGCGACACCACTGCTGAGAAAAAGGCAGAAAATCTTGATTAGGAAAAAAGCGCTTTGCAGCAACATTATTATGTAAGTACACCTGCTCTAGCGGCCAAATATGGTGATCCGCATACATACCCCAAGCTCTGGCTCCATCATCTATTAGCTCCTCGGCAGTCAGTGGTAATTGCGACGTATAGCCACTAATAAAGGCACTTGATAGCAGAGGATCCATTTGAAACATATATGCACATGCCCGAATCACATCATAGGCACGTGGCATATTCTGCAATAAATCCCAATCAATCAGCCCTGACACTGCATTATGCCTATCGAAAAAGAGGTTAGCCTGATGGTAGTCGCCGTGGATTAGCTGACGCTGAGTGACTATCTTATATTGGTGCTCACTGTTGTTATTCGCTAAGTACTCTTGCTGTTGTTCAGCACGCCGCATTGCCCAGTAGCTGTCATCACTGGTAGGTGCTTGACGAATTTGTTTAATGATCGTTTCTAGTTTGCGTAACCAAACCTCTTTTTCCCAACTAAGGGTAATAGTTGGAAAGGCGCTACCATCATGCTGAACTAGCGCGCTATGCACTAGTGCGAGAGCAAAACCCGCCGATTGAGCCTGAACTGACGAGAGTTTGCTCACGGATTTTCCATGAGCAGCAGAGTACAAAGCGTAAGATGCACCATTAAATTTGATCAACGTTAGCGCTTTTTCCGTGAAGCAAGGGGCAATCACAAATGGCAGCTGGGTTGCTAGCGAGCGCTGAATCTGATGAGACTGTAAGATTTGCGCGTCCGTTAACGTTTGATAACCGCGTAAAAAGTAAGTGTGTCTAGCATGGACCTTGTACGTAACATTCACTGCCCCGCATTCGATTTCTTCAATAGACGAGCACTGACCGATGTAAGGCCAATGCATTAACAGTCTATGTAAATCTTTAGTATTGATGAGTGGCCCCCCTAGCGCCAAGAACCTGTTGTTAACGGCGCGCTTTCACTGCTTCTGCATACAACGCTTTTACTCCATTTCCTAGAACTTCGATTTGAACATCCTCAAACATCGCCGCATCAAGATAATGCTGTGTTCTTTTAGGGGTGAGCTTAATCGCACCGGCAGGCTTGCTACCGTACATTTTGATATAACGATATATGAGCCCAAACTGCTGGAAGAACCCCATACTGTATTGAGTCATACTCATCACAATCAATCGGCCACCAGGTTTTAATACTCGCTTTGCTTCAAGTAATGCTGCATGTCGACAGGGAATGATGTGCAAAAGGTTAGCCATCAAGACTGTATCAAACTGATCATCTGAATATGGTAACTGCGTACAATTAGCGACATCTGCGTGGACATTTGCATGACCTTGAAAACGCTGCTTTGTGGTTTCGACCATTTTCTCTGATAAATCAGTCGCTAGGATCGATGTAGCATTATGGAGAAGGCTGCTCGTATACGTACCATTTCCACAACCAAGCTCAAGTACTACCCCGAGGTTCTGTAATCCAGCAAGCCTCTATTTGACTGTGTCTATAATGGCCTGCCCAACAACGTAGGTATTTCTCTGCTCGAAGCTATCAGAAAATGCTTCCCACTTATTTACAGTTATCATGCTATTATCCTTCTAACTAAGGCCGGAGGCAGATGAAGATTTAATAGCTCAACAAAGCATCAGTGACACTGTGCCTGCTTAAAGTGCGAAGGCATTATGCATCTTATTATGTAAGCAATATAACACGATATTTTAGTTAAATGGTATAATGCACCACTCACTTTCATATGCACAAAGTGCAATTATCTAGACACCAACAAATAACAAAAAAGGAGAGCCGAAGCTCTCCTTTCTCAGCAATTCTTTACTGTAAAAATTACAGTGAAGCTTTCGCTTTTTCTACCAGCACAGAGAATGCTGCTTTGTCATATACCGCGATATCGGCAAGGATCTTACGATCGATTTCGATCGATGCCTTTTTAAGACCGTTAATCAGACGGCTGTATGACATACCGTTTTGGCGAGCCGCAGCGTTGATACGTGCGATCCACAGTTGACGGAATTGGCGTTTCTTGTTGCGACGGTCACGGTAAGCATATTGACCTGCTTTCGTTACCGCCTGAAAAGCTACGCGGTATACGCGTGAACGCGCACCATAGTAACCTTTCGCTTGCTTCATTACACTCTTGTGACGTGCACGAGCTTGTACACCACGTTTTACGCGAGCCATTGTCTCTCTCCTAAACTAAATAATAAAACTAAAAACTTATGCGTATGGCAGCATGCGAGCAACTTGCGCGTTTTCACACGCAGGAAGAACCGCATTTGGACGAAGCTGACGCTTGTTCTTAGTAGTACGTTTAGTCAAGATATGACGCTTGGTTGCACGCTTGTACTTGAAGCCACCAGCCGTTTTTTTGAAACGCTTAGCAGCACCTTTGTTGGATTTCATCTTAGACATGATGAATAACTCCGCATTGTGTTAATAACATAGCAATTTGGCGAACAAAGCGGCTGCACCCAGCAGGCGCAGCCGCTTGTTACTTGGAAGCCAGAATTACTTCTTCTTTGGGGCCAGAACCATGATCATCTGACGGCCTTCGATGCGTGAAGGGAAGCTTTCTACTGAAGCAATTTCAGCAGTGTCTTCTTTCAAGCGGTTCAGCACGTCAACACCGATGCTTTGGTGCGCCATTTCGCGACCGCGGAATCGGATAGTGACCTTGACCTTGTTGCCCTCTTCAATGAAGCGAACCAGGTTGCGTAGTTTTACCTGATAGTCGCCTACATCTGTGCCAGGACGGAATTTAACTTCCTTAACCTGAATAGTCTTTTGTTTTTTCTTCTGCTCTTTCGCAGCTTTACTCTTCTCGTAAAGGAATTTGCCGTAATCCATGATACGACAAACCGGCGGCTCAGCGTTCGGACTGATCTCTACCAAGTCAAGAGTCGCCTCTTCTGCTTTGGCGAGTGCTTCGTCAAATGGGACAATCCCCACTTGTTCACCGTCGGCGTCAGTCAGACGGACTTCCTTAACACCACGAATTTCGTTGTTTAGACGATGAGCGTTTTTCTTTGCCGGGGCTTTTCTTGCGCCTTTAATACCTTATTCCTCCACAATATTGAGTGTTCGATCTTGCACTTCTTGCTGCAACTGCGCTAAGAAGTCATCAATCTTAATTTTACCCAAATCTTTACCTTTACGGGTCCGTATTGCGACTTCGCCAGCTTCCATTTCCTGGTCACCACAAACCAACATATACGGAACACGCTTCAAAGTGTGTTCGCGGATTTTAAAGCCAATCTTCTCGTTTCTCAAGTCCGCAGAGGCTCTAAATCCAGCTTTTTGCAGTTTTTTCGCAATCTCTTGCGCGTAACCTGCTTGTTTATCCGTGATATTCATCACAACCGCTTGTTGTGGTGATAACCACGCTGGGAAGTGTCCCGCGTATTCTTCGATAAGAATCCCGATGAAACGTTCCAACGAGCCCAAAATAGCGCGGTGAATCATAACCGGCGTATGGCGTTCGTTGTCTTCCCCTACATAGGTCGCGCTTAAGCGCTCGGGCAACGCGAAATCAAGTTGTACTGTACCACACTGCCAAGCGCGATCGAGACAATCATGTAGCGTAAACTCAATCTTAGGTCCGTAGAATGCACCTTCACCCTCTTGAATTTCAAATGGAATATCCATTGCCGTTAGGGCTTCATTCAAGGCTTGCTCGGCTTTATCCCACATCTCGTCAGAGCCGACACGTGTTTCAGGACGTGTCGACAGCTTGACTTCAATGTTGTTAAAGCCAAAAGTCTGATACGTCTCATAGACTATCTCGATACACGCGCTGACTTCTTCTTGTACCTGTTCTGGGGTACAGAAGATATGCGCATCGTCTTGAGTAAAGCCACGAACACGCATCAAGCCATGCAGCGCACCAGAGGGCTCATTACGGTGGCAGCTACCAAATTCCGCCATACGCAACGGTAGGTCACGGTAAGACTTCAGACCTTGGTTAAAGATCTGAACATGACCGGGGCAGTTCATCGGCTTAAGGGCGTATTCACGGTTCTCAGAATTCGTCGTGAACATGTAGTCCGCATACTTATCCCAGTGGCCCGAGCGCTCCCAAAGCACGCGATCCATGATCAGCGGCCCTTTGACCTCCTGGTAATCATACTCAGTCAACTTGTCGCGGATAAACTGCTCAAGTTCACGGAAAATAGTCCAGCCGTTATGGTGCCAAAATACCATCCCAGGTGCTTCTTGCTGCATATGGTACAGGTCAAGTTGCTTACCCAGCTTACGGTGATCGCGCTTCGCGGCTTCTTCGAGACGCACTAAGTGCGCTTTAAGTTGCTTTTTATCCGCAAACGCCGTGCCATAGATTCGCTGCAACATTTTGTTGTCGCTATTGCCACGCCAGTAAGCACCCGCCACATTCAGGACTTTGAAGTTCTGACAAAAGCTCATGTTTGGCACGTGTGGGCCACGACACATATCAACGTATTCTTCGTGGTGGTACAAGCCCGGACGGTCGTCACGTGATACATTCTCATCCAAGATTTCCATCTTGTATGATTCACCACGCGCTTCAAACGTGTCGCGCGCCTCTTGCCAGCTGACGTTTTTCTTCACGACCTGATATTTGGTTTTCGCCAACTCTTTCATACGCTTTTCAATGGCGTCCAGGTCATCCTGGGTGAGCGAGCGATCCATGTCTATGTCGTAGTAGAAACCGTTGTCGATGGTTGGACCAATCGCCATCTTAGTGTCAGGGAAAAGCTGCTTAATCGCATGACCTAAAAGGTGCGCACAAGAGTGGCGAATGATTTCTAACCCGTCTTCATCTTTCGCGGTAATGATTTCCAGTTGCGCGTCGTGCTCGATAAGATCACACGCGTCAACACGCTCACCATTTACACGGCCGGCAATGCAGGCTTTGGCAAGGCCTGGGCCAATATCGTTGGCAACATCATAAGTCGAAACAGGGTGGTCAAAAGAACGCTGACTGCCGTCAGGGAGAGTAATTAGAGGCATTGATAACAATCCTTCTCAGTGGTGCCACACACCAAGTGGCACATGAAGTGTATTTTGGCGATTAGTAAGTAACCGCACAGTGCGAGTAGAATGACGATTATGAAGATCCCGCATTTGTGATGCAAGTCATCCCAATAATAATTTCTACGCGAGAATCAGCGTGATAAACAATCAAGTTTTCTATCATTCACTTGATTTTACATGAAACTTCATTAACCCTGATTTGTATACACAATTTTGACAAGGAAACCGTATGGCCAATGCGCCCCGTTATCAACAAATCAAAGCCTATATTGAAGAAAAAATTGAGACACGGGTTTGGCCGGTTGGTACGCGTATCCCCACCGAGTACGAACTGTGCGACCTATTCAATGTTAGCCGGATGACGGTCAATAAGGCGGTTCGTGACTTGGTGACTGATGGGTTACTTGAACGCACGCCGCGGCTAGGCACGTTTGTTACTGAACCCAAAGCGGAATCACCGTTGATGGACATTCGCAATATTGCCGATGAAGTCACTGCACGCGGTCAGCACTATCACAGCGTCATCCATGCATTGAAACGCCTCTCTGCGCCCGTTGATGTGGCAATGCGCTTGGGTGTGATGTTAGGCACCGACGTCTACTACAGCGAAATTGTCCACTACGGTGATGAGATACCGCTCCAGCTCGAGCAGCGCTGGGTGAACCCGGCGCTTGCGCCTGCCTATCTGGAACAAGACTTCAACCAGACCACCCCCAATGAGTACTTGTCTTCAGTATGCCCGGTTAACACCATTGAGCATAGTGTCGAAGCGATTAATCCATCAGCAGCAGTCAAAGAGGCATTGGCGATGAAGTCTGATGAGCCCTGCCTTTTACTCCACCGCCGCACCTGGAGTCAGCAAACGCTGGTCAGCGCCGCATTACTCTACCATCCTGGTTCACGTTATAAGCTAACATCACGTACAGACAGATAGCCTAGCGTCTCGTTAGGCGATGCTTGTTGGATGAATACCTCTCAGCGCTAAATCAAGGTTTACAACAATTGCGTCAATCCGGCCGCGTCAATCCGGCCGCTATGATGAACGGGTTCAGACTTTAAAGTGGGCCTTTATGATTAAGGCTCATCCTCCCCTTCTACGTTAAACGTCTCGCTTCTCGCCGAAAAACGATCGAGCCGATCACAAAACCTTTACAACCCCTCTTGTGCTCGCGCCCTTATTTGTCTATACATTTGTATAGACATTTATAAAGCAGTAAGGTATTCGCCATGAAGAAGGTATTTACCGACGCAAATGTGGTCAGTATGGCGAGCGATATTCGTGACAGTACTGGCTACCAGTGCCAACCCAATACAGCGATCGCCGTCGAGAACGGCAAAATTGTTGCGGTAGGACAGCAAGCCAAGCAGCTCGATTGGCCTACGCAGTCGTTAAAAGGGTGTCTCGTCACCCCGGGACTGATCGACAGTCATACCCACCTCGTGTTTGCAGGTAACCGCGCCGGTGAATTCGAGCAGCGCCTCAACGGTGTGCCCTATCAAACCATTGCAAAACAAGGTGGGGGGATTTTATCGACCGTGAATGCTACCCGTGCGGCCAGCGAAGAGACATTACTGGCGCTTGCTCTCCCTCGGGCAGAGGCGTTAATGCGTGACGGTGTCACAACAATCGAAGTCAAATCAGGCTATGGGCTTACCCTCGAAGACGAGCTCAAAATGCTGCGTGTAGCAAGAGCCATTGAACAGCACTTGCCTATCAAGATCTCAACGACTTTGTTAGCGGCGCATGCATTACCGCCTGAGTATCAACACGATGCCGACCATTATATTGATTATATTTGTCACTCGGTGATCCCCGCCGCGGCAGAACAGCAACTGGCTGACGCCGTAGACGTCTTTTGTGAAAAAATAGCCTTTAGCGTCGACCAAGCAGAAAAAGTCTATGCCGCAGCCAATGCGCATGGATTAAAGATTAAAGCGCACACCGAACAGCTCAGCGATCTCGGTGGCAGTGTGGCAGCCGCAAAAGCAGGCGCCTTGTCGGTGGATCATATTGAATACTTATCAGAAGCCGACGCTCAGCTTTTGGCAGAGTGCGGCACAGTTGCGACCTTGCTTCCTGGTGCGTTTTACTTTCTCCGTGAAACTCAACTCCCTCCGATTCAAGCATTGCGTGACAACCAAGTACCCATGGCACTCGCGACGGACTTTAACCCAGGAACGTCACCCTTTGCCTCGTTAACCCTGATGATGAACATGGCCTCAACCTTTTTTAAATTGACGCCTAAAGAGAACCTCTACGGTGTCACCCGCCATGCTGCACAAGCCATGGGGCTAGACAACAAAGGGCAAATCGCTGTCGGATTTGATGCGGATTTGGCGGTTTGGCATTGCCAATCCCCGGCTGAGCTTAGTTACATGGTGGGCACTGCGCCACTGGCTGGGCGCATCGTTGGCGGAACATGGTATGACAACCAGGGGAGCCGCTGATGAAACACTTACCGGCTGATATGACGCTGTGGCAAGGGCGTGTTGACCCAGAGGACGGCGAGCGCGGACGACGCTTGCACCAAACGGTGACCTCGTACACGTCTTCTTGTGAACAAGGCGGCGTAGTGATCTACGGTTTTGCTTGCGATGAAGGTGTCGCCCGCAACAAAGGTCGTCAAGGTGCGGCACTGGCACCGGATACCATTCGGCAGGCATTAGCGAACTTTGCCTGGCACAACGCCCCTGCCCTCTATGATGGTGGCAATATCGTCTGTGATGACACCGACCTCGTTCTTGCACAGCAAGGGCTAAGTCAACACATTCACCAAACACTATCACAGCATAATGTTCTGGTGCTGGGGGGCGGACATGAAACCGCGTGGGCCAGTTTTCAAGGTTTATCCGGCTACTTGTCACGTCATGTCTCATCCCAGAAGGCACCCAAGATTGGCATCATTAATTTTGATGCGCACTTTGACTTGCGTACGCCACAAGGGATCAGCGAAGCCGGCAGCTCAGGCACACCCTTCGCGCAGATCGCCCAGCTTTGTCAGCAAAAAGGCTGGCCATTTCACTACGCCTGCTTAGGCGTAAGCCAAACCAGCAACACCCAGGCACTATTTGATAAAGCCGATCAACTTGGATGCTGGGTAGAAGACGATACTGAGATGCATGTGGCGGCTATCCCCGCGCTGAAGGCGAAATTAAGCGAATTTATCCAAGGGTGTGATTACTTATACCTCACGCTTGATATGGATGTTTTTCCCGCTAGTGCCGCGCCGGGTGTGAGCGCGCCAGGGACAATCGGCGTGCCAGTACAGGTCATTGAACCACTGATTCAGTTTATTTTTGGTGAAGCCGACCGACAAGGTGTTCGTGTCCCCGTGTTCGACATCACTGAAGTTAATCCCAACTACGACCGCGACCAGCAAACCAGTCGATTAGCGGCTCGCATGGCTTGGACCATGCTACACGCGACGTCGCACCACATTGATTCACAAGGAGAGTAACCATGACGGATCCACGTTTTGATTCACGCACGGTTAAAGCCCCAACCGGACCAGAGCTAAATACAAAAAGCTGGCTAACCGAAGCCCCCCTTCGCATGCTAATGAATAACCTACATCCAGACGTGGCCGAACACCCTAATGGCTTAGTTGTCTACGGGGGAATTGGACGGGCCGCACGCAACTGGCAATGTTTCGATAAAATTGTCGAGGTGCTTAAACGTCTTGATGACGACCAAACCTTGTTGGTGCAATCCGGTAAGCCTGTCGGGGTATTCCCGACCCACAAAGATGCACCCCGTGTGCTTATTGCCAACTCAAACTTGGTGCCGCACTGGGCAAACTGGGAACATTTCAATGAGCTCGATAAGCAAGGGTTAATGATGTATGGCCAAATGACCGCGGGGAGCTGGATTTATATCGGCTCACAGGGCATTGTTCAAGGCACTTACGAAACCTTTGTTGCCGTCGCTAAGAAGCATTTCGATGGTGAAGCCAAGGGGCGTTGGATCTTGACCGGTGGTCTGGGTGGCATGGGTGGCGCACAGCCACTGGCAGCCACCATGGCTGGCTTTTCAATGATTGCGGTTGAGTGTGATGAAAGCCGTATCGATTATCGCTTGCGCACTGGCTATGTCGATCGCAAAGCTACCTCGCTTGACGAAGCCCTGGAGATGATTGAGCAAGCCAATCAAGCTGGCAAGCCCGTTTCCATTGGGTTACTGGCCAATGCGGCTGATGTTTTCCCTGAGCTGGTGAAGCGCAATATCACCCCCGATGTGGTCACCGACCAAACCTCAGCCCACGACCCTCTCAATGGTTACTTACCGCAAGGTTGGACCATGGAGCAAGCCGCTGCTCAGCGCAAAGAAAACGAAGCAGAGGTTGTGAAAGCGGCGAAAGCGTCAATGGCCGTACAAGTAAAAGCGATGCTTGATTTGCAAACGCGCGGCGCAGCAACCTTGGATTATGGCAATAACATTCGCCAAATGGCGCTCGAGGTAGGAGTTGACAATGCCTTTGATTTCCCAGGGTTTGTCCCTGCCTACATTCGTCCGTTATTCTGCCAAGGAATTGGCCCGTTCCGCTGGGCGGCCCTGTCAGGCGATCCGGAAGATATCTATAAAACCGATCAGAAAGTCAAAGAGCTGATCCCGGACGACCCACACCTGCACAACTGGCTTGATATGGCCAAAGAGCGCATTCAGTTCCAAGGTTTACCGGCTCGTATTTGCTGGGTGGGTGTCAAAGACCGTGCCCGCCTCGCCCTTGCCTTTAACGAAATGGTGAAAAATGGCGAACTCAAAGCGCCCGTGGTGATTGGCCGTGACCACTTAGACTCAGGCTCAGTGGCGAGCCCGAACCGTGAAACCGAAGGCATGCTTGATGGCTCAGATGCGGTGTCAGATTGGCCATTGCTCAACGCGATGCTAAACACAGCATCAGGGGCCACCTGGGTATCTTTGCACCATGGTGGCGGTGTTGGTATGGGCTTTTCACAACACTCTGGCGTTGTCATAGTGTGTGACGGTACCGACGATGCACACCAACGTGTGGCACGCGTGCTGCGCAACGATCCCGCGACCGGCGTCATGCGCCACGCCGATGCCGGGTACGATATTGCCATTGATTGCGCCAAAGAAGAACAACTCGATCTGCCGCTGTTGGACTTACCTAACCAACCGCTGCGCTAAGGAGAGCAAGATGTACACATTAACGCTACAACCTGGTGAGCTCACCCTAGACCAACTACGACAAGTCAGCCGAGAGCCCGTGCAACTGGCGTTTGCTGACGGCATTGAAGCCACTATGAAAACCAGCACCGACACTGTCACCAACGTCCTTGAGCAAGGACGGGTGGTCTACGGCATCAATACGGGCTTTGGCTTATTGGCCAATACCCGCATTGAGCTGGACGATCTGGAAACACTCCAACGCTCGATTGTGCTGTCTCACGCAGCGGGCATTGGTGAGTTTATGGACGATGCCACCGTGCGCCTGATGATGGTGCTCAAAATTGCGAGCTTGGCGCGTGGCTATTCCGGGATCCGCTTTGAGGTCGTCAAAGCGCTGGCAGAGTTGGTCAACCGCGAGGTGTATCCCTGCATCCCCAAAAAAGGCTCCGTGGGCGCTTCAGGCGACCTTGCGCCTCTCGCGCATATGAGCACGGTACTATTGGGAGAAGGCCAAGCGCGTTATAAAGGCGAAGTGATTTCTGGTGAAGCCGCGTTAAAAATCGCTGGGTTATCGCCTATTACACTGGGGCCAAAAGAAGGTCTGGCGCTACTTAATGGTACTCAGGCGTCTACGGCCTTTGCCCTCGAAGGCCTGTTCGAGGCCGAAGATCTGTACGCCGCCGCCACGGTTTGTGGTGCATTATCAGTGGAAGCAGCCCTCGGCAGCCGCCGCCCCTTCGATCCACGCATTCACGCCGTACGCGGCCACCAAACCCAAATGGATGCCGCTGCCGCCTATCGCCACCTATTGAATGAGTCCAGTGAAATTGGCGATAGCCACCAAAACTGCGAAAAGGTTCAAGACCCTTACTCACTGCGCTGCCAACCACAGGTGATGGGCGCTTGCTTGCAGCAAATTCGCCAAGCCGCCGACGTGCTCATTACGGAAGCCAATGCGGTATCCGATAACCCACTGGTGTTCCCAGAAGATGGCGACATCATTTCTGGGGGCAACTTCCACGCCGAGCCCGTTGCCATGGCTGCAGACAACCTCGCATTAGCGATTGCAGAGATTGGCAGCTTGTCGGAACGTCGGATGGCACTGCTCATCGACACTAACCTCAGTAAACTCCCTGCCTTTTTGGTGAACAATGGGGGGGTTAACTCTGGGTTTATGATCGCACAGGTCACTGCTGCGGCGTTGGCCAGTGAAAACAAAACCCTGGCCCACCCCGCCTCGATTGACAGCCTGCCTACCTCTGCAAACCAAGAGGATCATGTCTCTATGGCGACCTTTGCTGCTCGCCGCCTACATGATATGAGCAGCAACACACGCGGTATTTTGGCCGTTGAACTGCTCTCAGCCAGTCAAGGCATTGACTTTCGTGCCCCTCATAAAAGTTCTGAGCGCTTGGAGCAAGCCAAAGCGGAATTGCGTGGCGTGGTGCCGTTTTATGATAAAGACCGCTACTTTGCCCCCGATATCGAAAAGGCTAATGCACTGCTTAAAACCGGCACCTATAATCGCTTAATGCCAAATAGCCTCTTGCCGAGCTTGTCTACCGTCTCTTAACCGTGGCAATAAACACCAAACCGACAGTTAAACGGCTCTTTATGAGCCGTTTTTTATTCAAACTGTTGTCATATCCACAGATATTAGGCGACATCCTAGGCTACTATATAACCAGTTACTGTTACTTCCCCCTTTACCTCGATGTAACGGAGTCGCTTATGTGGCATGCCCTGTCTGTACACCTATCCGATCAACTCGGGATTGATTTTGAGATCACCGAAAAACACGCTCTCAGTGGTGGCGACATCCATGATGCCTATTGCATTAGCGATGGCGGCGATCAACGTTTTTTCGTCAAGGTGAACGATTTTCGTCAAGGTGAACGAGCGTGCCCTACTCCCCGCCTTTGAAGCCGAAGCAGAAGGGTTACGTCAACTCGCGATGAGCGGCCATATTCGTGTGCCTCAGGTGTATTTTGTTGGTCCCGTGAAAGATAACGCTGTCTTAGTGCTCAACTATCTGCCCATCAAACCGATAGACGATACGCAAGCGTATTTGCTGGGGCAACACTTAGCGCGCCATCATCGTTGGGGGGAACAAGCAGAATACGGCTTTGATGATGATAATTACATTGGCACCACGGAGCAGAGAAACTGTTGGCACCGCAAATGGTGTCGTTTTTTTGCTGAACAACGCATTGGTTGGCAATTGCAATTGGCGGCTGAGCGCTCGCTGCATTTTGGCGACATCGATACCATTACCGAAAATGTTAAAGCCCAACTTGTCGGCCACACGCCTAAGCCCTCGTTACTGCATGGGGATCTTTGGTCGGGCAACATGGGGCTGTCGGTCAACGGCCCTGTGGTGTTTGACCCGGCTTGTTATTGGGGCGACCGTGAGGCCGATATCGCCATGACAGAGCTCTTTGGCGGTTTCCCGCAAAGCTTTTACAACGGCTATCAAGCCGAGTGGCCGTTAGATGAGGGCTATCAACAACGAAAAGATATTTATAACCTTTATCATGTGCTTAACCACGTCAACTTATTCGGCGGGCCATACCTCACGCAAGCAGAACAATTGCTGACAAAACTCACACTCACGGTGTAGGATGCGGAGCACACAAACTGAGAATGAGGTTGGCAATGTTATCTGCCGCAATATTTGATATGGACGGCCTGTTGGTTGACTCAGAGCCGTTTTGGCAACGTGCACAAATTGACGTATTGAGCGAGCTGGGTGTTTCCATCAGTTTGCAAGACACACGTGATACCACAGGCGTTCGAATTGACGAGATAGTCAAATACTACGCACGCACTCAGCCTTGGCAGGGTCCCTCCAATGCCGACGTACAAGCGCGGATCGTCGACCGTGTGGTGGCGTTAGTGAAAGACGAAAAACCGATGATGCCGGGCGTTAAAGACGCGATAGCAATTTGCCATCAAGCCGGACTTAAAGTGGGTTTAGCCTCGTCATCGCCCCTTACGCTTATTCATCCAACTCTCGATGCGTTAGGACTCAGTGAGCAATTTGCCATTGTCGAGTCAGCGGGCGCGCTTAAATACGGCAAGCCTCATCCAGAGGTTTATCTTAACGCCGCCAACGCCTTGGATGTGGATCCCGAGCACTGTGTTGCCTTTGAAGACTCATTTACCGGCCTACTTGCCGCCAAGGCGGCCTCAATGAAAACCATTGTTGTGCCCGCCGCTCACGAGTGGGAAGATCCCCGTTTCGTGATTGCCGACCAAAAGCTTGCGAGCCTTCGCGCATTTAGCGCAGATAATCTCGAATCGCTCTCGCCGTCGACGTCGTAATAGCAGCATAAATGGCATTCACCGGCATTCAGGTGATATGCCATTTGTCGCGACGCAAAGCCCAGTTTATCGATCATATTCTTCCCTACGTTTATCCCCTTACCATCCTCATCTATACTGACCTTAAGTACAGAGAACCGAAAAGAGGTGTGTAACCATGGACGATATGACTGACCGGATCGTTAATTGCCCGCACTGTGGCCATCGCTTTGATATCACATTGGATCTGAGTGGTGGTAACCAAGAGTTTTATGAAGATTGCCCAAACTGTTGCAATGCCATTCATTACGATATGCAGATTGATGAATCTCATCGAACCATTAATCTGTTTATTGATGCAGACGATGAGCAAATTTTCTAGTCGTTAGGCTCGCAGCCACCGCCACTCGCTATCTTAAAATCATTGCATCGTCGCAGGTGCGAAATTGATAGTGCTTTCGCTTTCCTTTCTCTTCCACTCGCACGTATAATTGCGCGCAATCGATTCCTCCCTTCCTTTCACTTAAACATGTTGAGGCCAACGTGCAGCAATACCATGATGAAGCAAGAGCCATTGTTCGGCTGAGTGTGCCTGTTTTTATTGCCCAAATAGCGCAAACCTCTATGGGGTTTGTCGATACCGTGATGGCAGGTGGCTACAGTGCTACCGATATGGCGGCCGTGGCGGTAGCCTCAAGCATATGGATGCCCGCGATTTTATTTGGCATCGGCTTGCTAATGGCGATGGTCCCGGTGATTGCCCAGCTCAACGGGGCTGGTAAAGCAAACCAGATCCCTTTTCAATTTCAGCAGGGCGTGTACATGGCACTGCTATTAAGCGTGCCGATTGGGCTCATTTTATATAAAGCTGGCTTTATTATTGACTTGATGGATGTCGAAGCGGCGCTCACGGTTAAGACCATTGGTTACTTACATGCCGTGGTTTGGGCCGTCCCGGCTTTTTTGCTTTTCCAAGCGATTCGTAACTTATGTGAAGGCATGTCACTCACAGTTCCAGCAATGGTAATAGGTTTTATCGGCCTGGCCGCTAACGTGCCGCTTAACTGGATGTTCGTCTACGGTAAGCTGGGGGCCCCAGAACTTGGCGGCGTCGGATGTGGCGTTGCCACCGCGCTAGTGTACTGGCTGATGGCAGCGCTGATGGCCGCGTATGTGATGATAAGCAAAAAGCTAAGTGGTCTACACCTATTCGCCACCCTTTACACGCCGATTATCAAAGAGCAAATCCGCTTATTTAAACTCGGCTTCCCCGTGGCGGCCTCGCTCTTCTTCGAGGTGACCTTGTTTGCGGCGATTGCTATTTTAATCGCCCCACTTGGGCCGATAACCGTGGCCGCGCATCAGGTGGCGATCAACTTCTCCACCATGATCTTTATGTTACCGATGAGCCTTGGCGTGGCAGTCAGCATTCGTGTCGGCCACCTATTGGGCAAACGCACCACCGAAGGCGCGGCCAATTCCGCTAAAATTGGTATTTGGCTTGGTGTCAGCACGGCCGTAATCACTGCTCTACTCACCGTATGGCTACGCGATCTCATTATCGCCCTGTATTCGGATAACCCCGACGTCGCCACGCTGGCCTCATCATTGATGTTATTAGCGGCTATCTATCAGATCACCGATGCCATTCAAGTAGTCGCCGCCGGTGCCCTGCGTGGCTACAAAGACATGCGCGCGATTTTCCAACGCACCCTAATCGCCTACTGGGGGCTGGGCTTGCCGCTCGGTTATGTGCTTGGTATGACAGACTGGCTGGTGCCGGCCATGGGCGCACATGGTTTCTGGGTTGGCATTATTATCGGCCTATCTAGTGCGGCTGTATTGTTGGGTCTACGCTTACGCTGGATGCGCCAACAATCCCCCGAGTTCCAACTAGCCATGGCAGAGCGGTAAATAAATGACATAGCCCCGCCAATGCGCTTAAGCTAACACTACGCAGAGCGATCGCGGGTTGGATCGCTCGCGTAAAATGAAGCAGTGAGTCTGAAAAGGTAAAGGATAAAAACGACATCATGCGCCGAATACAAACCGCAATACTCGTCATATCGTTAGCAGCATTAGCGGGATGCCAATCAGATGATCCAGCCAAGGACATGATGACCGACTACTATCAGCGACTTGGGAATGTGTTGGATGCGCCAACCCCCGATTTCACCGCCCCTGAGCTACCGACATTGCCACGTAAACGCGATCTGGTTCAGCCGCTTGATGAACTGCGAATGGGGGTGCTCGATGCCTATGAGCTTCGCCAGTGTGGCTTATTCAACCTTATTGCAGAACGTAACTCATCCTTGGGTAAAGTCGCGGATCGCTTTCGCCAACTTGACTACGAGCTCAAATTCATCGATACCGCGGCGCAGTGTTTGCCGCAAGTGAAGGATCCAAGTATTCACGCTGAGCTAGAAAAGGCGCTGGCGCTTAAACGCCAGCAGCGGGAGAAAGTGATCTGGAATACCTTGATTGATAGTGATGCTTGGCGCGCGCAGCTCAACTTGCCGGCGTTTACGCTCCCCATCGAGCTTCCGGCACATAGCAATGCGGTCAACACCATTGCGCAATTTAGCCAATTAATACCCTCAACCCAAGCGCCCACAGAGTCTGTTACAGACTGGCAAGAAAGCATCGAAAAACAGCCAATTTTAGGCGATTTGTTTGTGAGCTTGAGCTATCACACCGCTTGGCTTAACCAAACCAGTGAACTGATTGCTAACCATCAAGATAAAGTGCGTTGCGGCGGTAATTTCGATACCACCCGTTTAAAACGCCTGCAGACTGTCTTTTATAAGTTTTACGTGGGTGATGTGCAGCCATATCTGGCTCGGGTAGATGGGCTGTATCGCGATCTTGCCCCGGCTCTTGCGCGTCTTGCGAGCTTAAACACGCCTGACACATTTAACGATTACAAAAACGCCTACTGGAAGGGAGACGCTTATCAGGCCTACAAAGCGGCGATTAAACATCATGCTGATGTCTGGCAACAATTGTTCCAGCGTTGCGATGTCAAACTCGGCCAATAACGCATCAACAATCAGCGCGTCACCGTTAAAACAGTCACTCACGCATGACAGATAGCGAAAACATCGCCATATTGACGATCAAATCGCCAAACAGTCGTTTCTACGCAAAAATATGGGCTTAAGCGCTTGCGTGACACAGATGAACTCGCTACTATTCATCCCGCTTTCAAGCACTGTGCGTCCGTAGCTCAGCTGGTTAGAGTATCGCCTTGACATGGCGGGGGTCGGTGGTTCGAGTCCACTCGGACGCACCACGTTGCTTGAAAAATTAAACTATGCGTCTGTAACTCAGTTGGTTAGAGTGTCACCTTGACATGGTGGAAGTCGGTGGTTCGAGTCCACTCAGACGCACCACATTTTGAAATTCGCGTCCGTAGCTCAGTTGGTTAGAGTACCGCCTTGACATGGCGGGGGTCGGCAGTTCGAGTCTGCCCGGACGCACCATTTCCAGAGAGCCTGCTTTTAAGCAGGCTTTTTTGTTTTGCGCGAATACCGCTATCGGCTCATTAAAGCTAGATAGGCTCACGCCAAAACGCGCTACGAATACGCCATCAATACCATGAAATAAAAACGGGGCAGGCACAAACACCCACCCCATTTGTTCTTGCTTGTTCGTTTTACGCTACGGCGCTATCGGCCGCTAACACAAACTTTTCAATCGCTTTGGCCACACCGTGCTCATCATTGCTCTCGGTAATGTAATCCGCGATTTGCTTGGTTGCTTCCATGGCATTCGCCATCGCAATCCCAAGGCCCGCATATTCCAACATCGCGTGATCGTTTTCAGCATCGCCCATGCAAATCACCTCGTTAGGTTGAATACCTAAATGCTCCGCAATGGCGGCCACCCCCGTCCCTTTATTGCTCTCAGGGTTTAAAAACTCGAGGAAGAAAGGCGCACTTTGTACGACTGTAAACTCCTCCCGCAGCGCGGATGGTAAAGCGGCGATCACTTCATTTAACTTGCTTGGCTCCGCCACCATCAACACTTTGATAATCGGATGATCATCACTTAGGGTCTCGAAATCCATCACGGTAATATCCAGGCCGTTGATCTTGCCCTCAATCTCGGTGTACGGATTCTGTGCTGGGGTAATCAAACCATGTTCAGTACTAAAGGCATGCACAGAGGCTCCCAGTGCCTCGGCGTGCCGAGCCAATGTTTTAGCGGCTTTTCCGTCGAGCCCTTTTTGCAAGATCACCTTATCGGTCCCCACGTTTTTCACCATCGAGCCATTGTAATAAAGCACAAAGTCTTTATCTGAATGGATACCCAACTCATCCAGCTTAGGCTGCATGCCCTCAAGCGGCCGACCGGACGCCAATACCACAGTCACGCCTTTTTCACGCGCGCGGGCAATGGCTTGCTTATTCTCAGCAGAGATTGCTTTCTCGCTGTTTAACAAGGTGCCGTCCATATCCAAGGCGATTAATTTGTACATCGTTTACTCACTTCAACATCAAAATAAAATCAGAAATTGTCCCAGAACCACAAACTAAACGCCGTGCCTACAACAACATATCGTCTTCAATCGCAATAAAGCGATCGACACTGCTCACCAAGGAATTAGCCGTTAGGGAAGGCACACCAAGCACGATCGCTTCAGTGTGATAGCGCGCGCGGATTTTGTTCATCAGCAAGTCAAAATCTCCGTCGCCAGATAACAGCACCACGGTATCGACCTCGGGAGCGGTTTCCATCACATCAATAGCAATCCCCACATCCCAATCGCCTTTGGTACTGCCATCGGCGCGTTGAATATAAGGTTTGAGCTTGACGGTAAAGCCAATGTGGCGCAGGGCATCTTGAAATTTGATTTGCTGATCGTCATCACGGCGAATGGCATAGGCATACGCGGTTATCACCTCCCCCATGTCATTGAGGGTTTGCCACAACTGGCGATAGTTAAACTGACGCCCGTAGGCTTGGCGTGTGGTGTAGTAGATATTTTGAACGTCGACAAAAACCGCGATTTTTTTCAAGTCAGGCTCACAGTCGGTGGGAGAATTGAAGCCAGAGAGGATACCACATCACGCGACCTTGAAGACAATCACAAGCGTCGCCGCGTCTAGCCAAAACAAAAAAGCCGCTGACAACAGCGGCTCTCACGAGAAATATAAACGATTACTGACACTTAGCCGTTTGCTCTGCCTTTGTGAGCATGTCTTGCTGCTCTTTGATCGTTTCTCTTACTATTTTATCGAAAAACTTTCGCTTTTCTCTCGACGATGAGTGACGTACGAAGTCAGAGAAAGCGGTAGATTTTACCTTATTACGCTTGTTCTGCATGGCTTCCTCCTCTCGTTATACCGACGATACGTTCAAGCGATTCTCGATTGTACTTTTTGCGCAATAACGCGTCAATGTCACTGACGTTAAAGTGTGGTCTCTTGTTATCGCCATCGACGTTTTTCTCAATAAAAGTGATATCAATCTGATCCCTAAATAGTTTCTTTAGTTCACTCACCACACGTTGCGATTTTAGGAACTGATTGATGAAGACTTCACTAGGGACACGACGGCTTTCAACACTTTCTCTCGCTTTCACTAGCCGCCAAGCTTGCACTGGCTCTTGATATACAAAAACAATCATAACAAAGCGGCCTTTTTTCAAAGATCGCTCAATATTATCTTTCGCTTTATCGAAATTGGAAAGCGTTGAATCAAGAATAAAGCTGACTCTTCGCTTCAAAGCACGATCATGAATAGCCTCTACCAAGATTGTAGCTGGACGCTGAAACAAGGGCGAATTATAACCTTGATAATCTTCAAACTCCTTTCTTAACTCGTCGTTCTCTATGTGCACCAATGTCAGGTCGTGCTCATTCTTAAAAGCACGAACCATCGCTCTAGCCGCTTCCGTTTTACCTGCGCCTGGCGACCCTGCCATAAATACAGAAGCCGCTTCCTCCTCCTCGGGCAAATGATCAACAAGCTTTCTAGCAATCACTTTTTTCATTGCTTTTGCTTGCTTTATAGCTTTATCCGTAATTTGTTGATCATCCATTGAATTCGCCTTTAAACCAGCAACGTCATCCAGTCCTAGCACTCTGCTCGGACGCTAAGTCATTAACTCAATCCAACAATATTACCCTCATCATCGAGGTCGAGGTGCATAAATGCCGGTTTTTCCGGTAGGCCAGGCATAGTCATCACGTTGCCGCATAAGGCATAGACAAATCCGGCACCCGCGCATAGTTTCAACTCGCGGATCGGTACATCAAAGCCTTTGGGAGCGCCTTTTATCGCACCATCGGTTGAAATAGACAGCGGCGTTTTCGCCAAACAGACCGCCAAACCGTCATACCCTTGCGCTTTCAATTGTTGCAGTTGCTGTTTCGCGGTTTCACTTAACGTCACGCTTCCCGCGCCATAACCGACTTCCGCAACCACCATCAGTTTTTCTTCCAAACTTTGATGGGCACGATACAAGGGCGAGAATGATGCATCGGTTTCACATTGCGCGACCACTTGTTCCGCCAGTTCACGCGTACCCTCACCACCTTGGGCAAAGCCTTCACTGATCGCTACTCTTACCTTGTAGGGCAGGGCTTCAATCATCGCCTTGAGTGTCGCAAGCTCGGCATCACTGTCTTGTGGAAAGCGATTAATTGCCACCACCGCCGGTACACCATATTGATTCACATTGTTGATGTGCCATTTGAGGTTTTCGAACCCTGCTACTAATGCCTCATTATCATCCGCAAAGAGCGCGTCGGGCATGGGCTGACCAGGCTGTAAATTGTAGTGACCTGAGTTGGCTTTTAAGCCACGCAATGTCGCCACAATCACCGCACAATCTGGCGCTTTACCCGATGCTTGCGCTTTGATGTTGCAGGCTTTTTCAAACCCCATGTCTGAGCTAAAGCCGCCTTCGGTGACGGTATAGTCACCCAGTTTGAGGGCAATGTTATCGGCGATAATCGACGAATTGCCATGGGCAATATTGGCAAAGGGGCCGGCATGGATTAGCGTCGGCACGCCCTCTAAGGTTTGCATGAGCGTGGGTTCAATCGCTTCTTTCATACTCACCGCCATCGCGCCGGCCACCTGCAAATCCTCGGTGGTGATCGGCTCACCGGTATGGCTATAAGCCAACACTATGCGGCCGATGCGCTGACGCAGATCGCGAAGACCGCTCGCCAACGCCAAAATCGCCATTAGTTCGGAGGCGGCCGAGATATCAAACCCGCCTTCACGCTCGTAGCCGTTGATGGTTTTGCCAGGCTCGTTTTTACCCACAGTTACCATACGCAAGGCGCGATCGTTGTGATCCATCACCCGCTTCCATACCACACGACTTGGGTCGATTTTTAACGCTTTTAAGCCACTACGCGCCTCAAAATCGTCATAGCCTAGGCGTTGCTCGTGATAGATTCGCGCATCAATAGCCGCAGCAGCCAAGTTGTGCGCCGCGGTCACCGCATGAATATCTCCCGTTAGGTGGAGGTTGAGCTCCTCCATTGGAGCCACTTGCGAATAACCACCGCCAGCTGCGCCACCTTTCACACCAAATACGGGCCCCATCGAAGGCTGACGAATACACGCTGTCACAGAATGATTCAGCTTCGCTAAGCCTTGCGCCAGGCCAATGGTGGTGACGGTTTTTCCTTCACCCAAGGGCGTGGGAGTGATGGCGGTGACCAGAACCAACTTTCCCGTTCGGTTGGAGGCAAGACGCTTTACGCAATCGAGAGAAACTTTGGCTTTATAGCTACCTTGCGTTTTAAACTCTGAGTCAATGAGGCCAGCTTGCTTGGCAATGGTAGATATGGGAGCGAGTGTGGTATTACGACAAATCTCGACATCAGGCAGCATGAAACCCTCTCAACAGCGCACAATATGTTTAAAGCAAACGTTTGCGTGAGCATAATACCGCTAAAATAGCTATTGTAAAGCGAAAGGACGCTTGCCGTAAGCGTCCTTTAACGTTTTTATCATGCCTCGCGCCTATGCTTGCGCGTGGGAGCGAGTTAAGCGTGATTTAAGCGACTTTAAATTGCCCGACCAAGGTATCGAGATCTTGGCCAAGCGAACTCAGCTCTTCCGCCGCGTGTGACGACGTCTCGCTCGCGTTTAGTAAGCTGGTGACAATGTCGCGTATTGATATGAGGTTACGATGAATATCTTCGGTGACCGTGGTTTGCTCTGATGCTGCGCTGGCAATTTGCGAGGTCATATCGTTCACTTGCGAAAAAGCCGCACTCACCGAGGTGATTCGCTCGCCAATTTCTGATGAGATCGTTGCCATGTTTTGGCACTCTTGATCACTGTCGGCTATGGTTTTGACCGCACTATCCACATGCACATGCAGGCCATCGAGCATGTCACGGATCTCATGAGTGCTGGTTTGGGTGCGACTGGCCAAGGTGCGCACTTCATCAGCCACTACCGCAAAGCCTCTCCCCTGCTCACCCGCACGGGCCGCTTCAATCGCCGCATTCAGCGCCAGTAGATTGGTTTGCTCGGCAATCTCACCAATCACAGACAGCACCGAGGTGATCTTGTCCGACTGGGCTTTAAGCTGGTCCACCTGCCCGCTCGACTCACCCATTTTCGCTACCAACCGCTCAACCGACGAGATAGATTCATGCACTTGGGTTTGTGCATTCTGGGCGTCTTGGGTGGCAGACGTAGCGGCATCAGCAACCTGAGTAGTGTTCTGTGCCACTTCCTGCGCAGCAGAGCTCATTTCTGTTACCGCGGTGACCACTTGCTCGGTCTCGTTATCATGGGTTTGTAGTTTTTGCGCTACCGCAGATGTTTGCTGAGCCATATCACTGGCGGTGCTGTTTACTTGTGCCGTCACTTGCGCCACACGCTGAATAGTCTGCTGCAGTTTCTCTACAAAACGATTAAACGCATGGCCAAGTTGAGCGATCTCATCATGGCCATGCACGTGCAAGCGCTGAGTGAGATCACCCTCGCCACTGGCGATATCATTAAGCTTATCGAGCATGTTTTTCACCGGCTCACCAATACGCTGCGCAAACCAACTCACTAATAAGCCGGTAATCACTACCGTACCTAGCCCAAGCAAGGTTAAACGGAAAATTTGCGCATCCAGGGTTTGCTTTGCGTCGGTGCGATAGGCTGCGACCTCTTGCTCAATGTCATCGGTGTAGGCACCTGTGCCTAATAGCCACTGACCGTTATTCACCATTACCGCATAGCCTATTTTATCAATCAGCGCATCGGTACCCGGCTTATCAAACATAAAATTGAAGTAGCCATCGCCACGTTGTGCGGCCTCAAGCAGGCCCTGAATGACCTTGTTGCCTTTCGGATCGGTAAAATCAATCAGGTTTTTCCCTTCAAGCGCAGGCTTAACAGGATGAAACACATTGATCCCCTGTTTGTTGTAAATAAAAAAGTAACCCGCGTCACCAAACTGTACATCTGTGAGCGCTGTTTTCACCTCGGCCAAGCGATCATCACTGGTGCCAGGATTAATACGCTTAACGATGTTTTCCGCCACCTGAGTGACTTCTTTTAGTTGCTTTTTACGCTCGTTAACCAGCTTGTCCCGAAACGTAGCAATATTTTCCTCTATTAATGCCTGTTCGTTATAGGCCGTTACCGCACTCATAATCAGCATCGAGGCGATCAGTGGCACGATGGCAAGTAGCAGTATCTTCGTTTTAAACATCAGCTTCATTGGCAATTACCCTGCAGACTAACTTTGTAAGCAAATGCTACTACTTAACTAGACAGACAAAAATATAAACTGCTGTTTTATTTGATCTAAACGCAGTTTCACCCCCGGGGCTGTGACCCGGGTTGGAATGTCATGTAAATGGAAAGGTCTTTGTCATATCCTGGTGTGGATTTAACTCTTTAACTCGCGTCTGTGTGAGAGCGAGCAACTCGTCTCACCAAACCATTCTGCTATTTATCCCGTATTCTTAGTGGCGTATTCAGGAGGTGGCTATGAAAAATCGTAAAGTGCCGCATGGTAAGTTTTCTCGCTTTGGTGCACTGGCTTCGTTGGCGGGACGGGTGGCGTCGAATGTGGCGTGGGAAGGAACCAAAAAGTTTGCCCAGGGTAATCGGCCGAGTCGTAAGGACCTGGTAATGTCGCCGACCAATATTGCCCACGTGGCGGATAAACTGGCGGATTTGCGTGGGGCGGCGATGAAGGTTGGTCAGTTGCTTTCGATGGATGCAGGAGATCTGATCCCGCCAGAGCTTAGTGATTTGCTCGCCCGCTTACGCAGTAACGCCACGCCCATGCCTCCGGCGCAGCTTAAAGCAGTACTTAATGACGAGCTGGGCGATAATTGGCAGGCTGAGTTCACTCATTTTCGTTTCTCACCCATCGCGTCAGCATCGATTGGCCAAGTGCACGAGGCCTATACCGATGCCGGTGAAAAAGTGGCGGTAAAGGTACAGTACCCGCGCATCAAAGACAGCATTGATAGCGATGTGGATAATGTGATCACCTTATTGCGCCTCAGTGGCCTGCTCCCCAAAGAAGCCAACTATCAAGCCTTACTCGATGAAGCCAAGCAGCAGCTGCATGACGAAGCCGATTACCGCAAAGAAGCACAAGCACTGACACGGTTTGGCGACCATTTGAAAAATGCCAACGGTTTAATGGTGCCAAGAGTGCACGCAGCCCTTACCTCTGATCGCGTTCTCACCATGAGCTATATGGCAGGAGAACCGATTGAGCGGCTCAACAACGCCTCAGAGACAATTCGTCATCGTGTGATCAGTCGCTTATTCCAGTTGCTGTTTGAGGAAGTCTTTGTATTCGGTGAAGTACAAACCGACCCCAACTTTGCCAATTATTTGTATCAGCCTGACACCGGGCGTGTGGTGTTGCTCGATTTTGGCGCCACCCGTCAGTATGCCCCGACCTTTACCGATGGCTATCGCAAGCTATTTTTAGCGGCGATTGAAAAAGACAACGTGGGTATTGAGGCGGCACTGACCCAAATTGGCTTTTTTGCCGAGCACATCTTGCCGGAGCAAAAAGCCAGCGTGCTGGAGCTTGTGAACACGGCGTGTGAGCCGATCGCAACGGATGCGCCATTTAATTTTGGCGACGCCGATTTAGCGACCCGTTTACGTAACCGAGGGATGGCGCTGAGCATGGAGCAAGGCTATTGGCACACGCCGCCGGCGGATGCGCTGTTTTTACACCGTAAAATTGCCGGGTTGTATTTGCTGGCGGCCAAGTTAAACGTCAGCTTTAATGTCCGCCAGTTGTTGCTGCCTTATTTAATCCACTCACACACGGCGAAGTCGGTCGAAGCGTAACCACCCACAGCGTGCGGCGCGGTGTCCTAGGGGCTATCGCGCAGCGCCTCACAATAGGCGACCAAATCTTCCGCGGCCCAGTGGCTCGACACATTACGAGCGGTTAAAGCAGCATCAATCCGCCCTTCGCTGACTACCTCAAACCAATGGCTGAGCATCGCGGCAAAACCTTTGCTCGCTTGCATACCCGTCCAATCTGGCAAGGTCAGCTGTGTGGTGACGTTGTCTTGCATGCGCGCACCGCGGGTAAAGCCATCAAAGAAATAGCACTCGTTACGATAGGCCGCGGCAATGGTTTCTTTGGTGACCCCATACTGGCGGTTCATGCTGGCCTCAAACAAGCTATTGTCGCGGTGCCAACGCACATCTAAACGCCCGAGCAAGCCCTCGCTAAATTGCGCAAACACATCCAAGTCATCAATATTGATGTCACCATGGACATTAATGCTGTCGAGCGGATGAATGAAATCATCAAAAACAAAACGACGTGGCGCATCGGGCAGCGCATGACGGTGTTTCTCCCAACGCAACGATAAAAGCGGTGTGCCCAGCTCATCTTCAGGGCGCTGGCCATTAAGGTGGGTGTTGAGCAAAGGCAAATAACGCCGGTTAAACCCGGCAAATAAGGGGGTTTGTTGTTGCTCTGCAAGGTTGAATAAGGCTTCAACCTCCGCGCCTGATTGAGCAACGGGTTTATCGACAAACACTGGCACGCCTGCTTGTAAGCAGGTACGAATCAAGGCCGCATGAGAGTCGGTCGCGCTGTGGATCATCACCCCATCCACCCCTAAGGCTAAGCACTCGTGGATATCACTTGCGGTCTCACTCACACGATATTGCGTGGCCAGCGCCGCCCGTTTCGCGCTATCACGGCTGCACAATACCCACTCCAGCCCCGGCCAGTTGGCCATCAATGGCAGGTAGGCTTTTTGTGCGATGTCCCCTAACCCGATCGATGCGATCTTCATGCCTTCTCCTTACATCGTGCGTTCCCGCGGGCCAAGTCCGCGCTGGAAGTCGCCAGCAGAAATCAGTAACCTAGCTGCATTCTACACAGTGTAAATCGTTATGAATATTTTAATCTCTTGGTTTTCTCAGGCGGGCGCATGGTTAACACCCTGGCTCAGTGATATTGCAGTGGCGATTGTCGCGTCACTGTTGGTGGTTTTTGGCAATGATATCAACCGGACGCTACGCCGTTTACTGACCGGCCATCATTTTATCGTGCGTACACTCGTTTTTGTGGCGATCAATGCCTTTGGTTACGGTGCTTTTATTATCGCCGTCTCCCCTTGGTTGGCACGACAAATGCGCGGATGGCCAGATCATTGGCTTTTTGCCGGCTTGGTCGCGACCTTTATTTTTATTGGTATGTGGGCACAACGGCAGCGACAAATCTAACGCCTAGCCACTACACTCACCCACAACCGTTGAGTTACGAATGTGAGCGAGAGGCTTTGCTACATGATATCGATGAATTGTCCGCCAACGAGACACATCAAGCAATCCGGCGGTGGCCTCTTGGCGTATTGGTGAGAAAAAGGAGAGATGTATGCAACGCGGATTAATGTGGTTTCGCCACGACCTTCGAATACATGATAACCCTGCACTCGCCAATTTAGCCTCGAGCTGCGATCAACTAACCTGCGTGTTTGTGATTGATCCAAATTGGTATCGCGCGGATCACTTTCAAAGCAAGCACCTCGGAGCTCCACGAGAAGCGTTTTTATGGCAAAGCTTAACCGAGCTGCATCGCGCGCTGGATGCGATGGGACAAAAGCTGATCATTCGCACCGGCAAGCCGCTCGAGGTGGTGGCGAATTTGTGTATGGATCACGCGTTTGATCTTATTGGCGTGACGGATCACCCAGGCACGCGCGAGCGTCATCAGGTTGATATGCTGGTCGAGCGCTTTCCACAGCGAGTGGTCGTCTCGGATGCTCACACCTTGTTTACCCAGCACCAACTACCTTTTGATTTACCGGATATCCCTGCCACGTTTACCCAATTCCGTAAAGCGGTGGAAAAACGGGAGCTCATGCCGCGCCTGCCGCTGCCGGTGCCTGAGTCGTTGCCTGCCCCCATCACAGCGATTAAGTCCGACCCCGCGCCCTTGTCTGATCGCCGAATAGCCCCTTATCAGGGCGGTGAAATAGCCGGCCGCGCGCAGCTCAATCATTACCTTTGGGATACTCACCGCATTCAGCGTTATAAAGAAACGCGAAATGGCTTGGATGGTTGGGATTTTTCGTCACGCTTATCGGCCTGGCTAGCTAACGGCAGTTTATCCGTGCGCTGGGTCGCTGCAGAGCTCGATCGCTATGAGCGCAATGTCGAGAAGAACGAGTCCACCTATTGGCTATATTTCGAGCTATTGTGGCGCGAGTATTTCCAATGGATGCTGTATCACTACGGTGCCCGTTTTTTTGCCTTTAAAGGCATTGCCAACAAACGGCCACTCACGACCTTTTATGCCGAAGCCTTTATGGCGTGGCGTGAAGGCACCACGCCTTTTCCTATCGTCAATGCGGCGATGCGCCAACTTAAGCAAACGGGTTGGCTCTCTAATCGCAGTCGACAATTGGTCGCCAGCTGCTTAATCCATGAATTAGGCGTTGATTGGCGCTATGGCGCGGCGTACTTCGAACAACAACTGATTGATTTTGATGTAGCGGCTAATTATGGCAATTGGCAATACTTAGCAGGCGTTGGTGCCGATCCGCGCGGCAGCCGCCGATTTAATCTCGATAAACAAGCAGCACAGTACGATCCCGATGGCACATTTGTTAAGACTTGGGTGGGAGAACACGAATCATCCGAACTAAAGTGACCTTATAAAATCACCACTTTAGCCCTCGGCGGCTGGCACAGCCGCCGACGTATATTGAGCGACTAACTGAATCACACGATCACTGACCCGACGAGAAAATAGGAGGGCAATGTGGGTCACCGGGTACAGATCGTGACTGATCATGCCCTCGATTTTGGTCTCTTCAACCAGCACAGTGCCATCGCAAACTTGGTCTTTTAATAACAATCCAGCGGGTCCCCACGGGCAATCGCCGGCAAGGCTATGTAATGGCGGAAGGTTTTGCCAGGGTTTGACCTTGTCAGGGATAAGCATCTCTTCGCTGCGTTGAAACAACCAGCCGCCCCACCCCAGATCGCCAAAGATACGTGCCAACTTCGCGCCCTGATGCGGTGTGCCCAAGGTGATCACGGCACGAATGTCGAGAGGTGGTCTATCGTTCTGCTCTGTGTGCTGTTCCAAGTAACGGCGAATAATGAGTCCGCCCATCGAGTGACCAACCAAGACCGCGGGCTGGTCGCCAATAAAAGCATTTATCTTAGCGGTGATATCATCCAGATCCGGATTAAGCGTATTATAAGAAACATTCAGTACCTGATGCCCTTGTTTTTCCAAGCGCTCGCACAGCGGAATCAAAAATACGCCATGCATGTATAACCCATGAAGAGTCACTATTTTCATCCCGCCTCCCATTCGCCGCTGCGTCCAGCATACCAAGGTATGCCCCTTGCTGCCCATAGGGGGTTGATACGACAGAGAGCTTGCATCACAACAACGAGGACGCGTTAACAAAAAACGCCCCACAAACAGTGAGGCGTTGATGATGTATTGGGACGCGCATGGCGGCTTATGCGTGATGTCTAATTAGAAAATCAGGTGCGCAATCCCCGCGATGACAGGCAGTGTGACCAGCGTACGTAAAATAAAGATCACGAACAGCTCCCACAGCTTGACTGGGATTTTGCTGCCCAGCAACAACGCCCCAACTTCCGAAATATAAATCAGCTGGGTCACCGATACCGTAGCAATCACAAAACGGGTCATTTCACTGTCGATTTCTGCGGCTAAGATGGCCGGGATAAACATGTCTGCAAAACCAATCACCATGGTCTCAGACGCTTTCACCGCATCAGGGATATGCAGCAGTTCAAGCAATGGTACAAACGGTGCTCCTAGGATGCTGAACACATCGGTGTATTCGGCGACCATCAACGCGGCAGTACCAATCGCCATCACAACCGGCAATACACCGAGAACCATATCGACGGCGTTTTGTACGCCCTCTTTTAGCACACTGCTTACCGAGCGAATTTTCTCGGCACGTGTCAGTGCACAGTGCAGTCCATAACTCAACGTATTGTGACCAGCCGGTAAGACTTCATCATTGGTTTCACGCTCAGCGTTATCGATAAGCGCATCTTTTTTCCAGCTCAGAGGCGGTAGACGAGGCACGATAATCGCCGCGGCAATCCCCGCTAGACAGACGGTGAGATAGAACCAGGCAAACATGTGCATTAAGTCAACTTGGGCTATCACCACCAAACTAAAGCTGATTGAAACCGCAGAGAACGTCGTACCAACCACTGCTGCTTCACGCTGGGTGTAAAAACCTTGCTCATATTGTTTACTGGTCATCAAGATACCGACACTGCCATCGCCTAGCCAAGACGCGGCACAATCAACCGCAGAACGCCCCGGTAAACCGAATAGTGGGCGCATTACCTTGGTGAAAATCGCGCCAAGCAGCTCAAGCAAACCGAAACTGGTCAATAGCGGCAGTAATAGGCCAGCAAAGATAAACACAGACAACAAGGTAGGCAGCAGCTCATTGAGCACAAAGGCCCCCGTTGTTTCTCCCATGATGACCGGCGAGCCCAAGCCATAAAACGCCATCACGATAAAGGCAGCCCCGAAAACACGGGTGACAAGCCATACGGGTGAGACGTTAAACAAGCCATTAAGAAAGCCATTTCGCATGATAACAGCAGGTTTGGTCAGCGTAACCAACACTGAAACAACGGCACTCAACACCACTAAGGCAGTGACGACCGCTGTTGCACTGTTACCTAGTAAGTCCAAGACACTGCTCGCCATCACCGCAATCGGAATAGTGACACTGTCACCGAAACTGACGGGCGTCATGAAAAGGAACAACCCCAATAGTGATGGGATTGCGAACATCAGAATGTTTCTCATCGAAGGTGACTTCGTAGAGAGAGTGTCAGTTTTTTGCATACGTCTGAATCCTGAATTTATATTTATCTCACCGCGAGTATCAGCGCCTTTGCTGATTAATTATTCACTCACCGTGACTAACTGACATGCAGATTATCGAATCATGCACAGGATGTAAATAACTATTTAGTCATAAATACTGAATAAATACACCCCAAAAGCAGATTGCACATGCCTAATGGTGGTTTTATAGTTCAACAAACCACCTTTTGTGAAAAGTTTGTTACGTCGTTTTATTGACCAAGATCAGATTCTGTTACTCACTTGTAGAGAATGAGGCGGGTTGGCTCACAGAATACGCTTAATGCTCAAGCGTCCAACGCCCGCATCGTTGCCAAACGCTCGTTAACCAATTTTAAAGTCAATGCGCGCGTATTCTTTGATCAACCAATCGCCAAAGTCATTGAGGAGGGTCATGACAGCACGTTTTTTTACCGGTTTGCGCTCTAGCAGGATAAAAAGTCGCTCAATCGCCATTTTTTTATCCGGGTAGTGTTTGATAAAGGCATCCGCACACTCGTTGAGTGATTCACTCCAATACGCTTCTTTATGAAGTACCAAACCAAATGCACCGCGTATCAAGGTATCCGCAATCGCTTGAGCTGTATTGAGCTGGGTATTCCATGTGGTGGCGGCAGTGATCTTTTGTTTGGCACGCGCGAGTTTGTCAGAGATATCTGGATTCATCGCCTTCGCCACTTCCCAGCTGGCTTCAAATAAACCAAAACTGGCCGACAAGTCTTGGCCATAGAGGCAAATGGCTCTGTGCTTAAAAAAGAATCCCCAGTGAAAGATTTGTGAGAGATCTCTAACATGTGACACGGTCACGATATCGATATGACAATCACTGATCACCTTGCTATGGCTGGTTTTTAATCGCCAGAGCAAGGTGTTTAATGCGTTCGATTGATCAAGCGTCAAGGCGTGTTGGCACACCACCGTCAGCGATAGCACACTTTCATTCACCACGGCCCGCCGCCAAACAATATCTCCACTCACATAGACGCTGTGAAGCCGCTTGCCGAGCAAGCCACGGAGTTGCTTCACCGCTTTAATCATCACGGGGATAAATTCAGATTGGAACGGGGCGCGCCGGTCGGGCTCCGGTAAATAGGCGTTTCTGGGTTGCAACTGAGTCACGACTTTCACACAGGTTTGGGTACGCGCGCTATTGTTGGTCATCTGCATAAACAAATCAACGCTCTAACTGTGGGTCTGCTTTTATTTTAGCCAGAGGTTGTCGATTTCACCATGGACACCGACGGTTGGGAGGAGGAATGCGTATACGCTCTAGGTACGTCTTTGTAAAAGGCAACCGGTACGGCGCGGCTGAGATACCCCGTACAGCATGATATAGTGCGCATACATACAGACAATGAGAGCTTATCATGACGCAAGAGAATCAACTCAGCTTGGAGACCGTGTTAGAGATCGCGTTCGAGATTTTTGCCGAAACGGCCCCAGACAACTTGGAGTTCGACGATTTAATGCTCTATGAGTCCCGTTTTGAAGAAGAAGGGGGCGCTGTGGTGGTTGAGGTCAATAGTGATTGGCCAGAGCATGTGGGCGCCGATGTTGACTTGTCTCAGTGTGCCGAGGTGCAAATGGGTTTAGCTGGCGCTGAGGTGTTAGATGAAGTCTTTGTGCGTATGCTCATCAGCCGAGATCCCGATAATAAATTCTGTCATTTATTGTGGAAGCGCAGCCCAACACAGCTCCACTAGCCCTGCCCCACAGGATAACGGCAGCGATAGGTGCTGCCGTTGTGGATGCGACTGTCCCACCCATAGCGTCCAGTCAGTTGTGGATACCCTGTCGCGGAGACATGACTTAAGCGTTATCGGTGCGGACTGGTGCTGACTTCATGGAATAATCCCCGGTTGAATGATTACAGTACGGTCACAGAATCCGCGTCATCATGGGCTTGAGCGCGATAACTGGTCACCAGTCCTAAGCTTGCCAGGGTCGCCAATGTCAGCATGATTATCCCTAACGACAATTGGCTCGCCACACCGAGGCTACTGGCCGCGAGTGTTACTAGGCCTGCCAATAGATTTTGCGCGCCGCCAAGAATGGCCCCTGCGGTACCCGCATGGTGAGGGAAAGGGTTAATCGCCCCCGTACTGGCAGCCGGAAAGAGAATACCTGCGCCAGCAAAATACACACAGCCGCCACCGACCAACGCATAGAGTGAGACGTCACCGAGCATACCGGGTAAACCTATAACTCCTGCCCCTAACAAGGCTAAGACACCACCCAATGTCAGGGTAGGATAATACCCCATGCTCTCGGAAAGCCGACTCGACAGGCCTGACCCGACTAAGTAAGCCGGCAGGGGGACGACAAACAGCAAACTAATCATACTCGGAGATAACCCCAACGCATCTGACATGATCACGCCCGCCGCTGCCTCGAACAAAGACACACCGGAAAAAACGGTAATCAAGCATAGCAAATAGCCTTTGAACTGACGTGATCGCATCACATGACGATAGCGCGCGCCAAAATGCCCAGGTTGCCGTAAATCAGCGGGCAAGGTCTCGCTAAAGCGCCAAGCCATAATGGTATAAACCAATACCGCGAGTAACAATAAGAAGAAGTAACTGGCACGCCAATGTAAAGCCTCGGTTAAAAACCCTCCCAGAAGCGGGGCAACTAAGGGAGAAAAGATCAGTCCCATACTGACTAGGCTGTTGGCGCGGTGCAGTTTGGCTCCTGCAAAACAATCTCGGGTTAAGGTGCGCGCCATGGCACCGCCGCAGCCAATCCCCGCGCCTTGAACAATACTGCCCAGTAAAAATATCGCAAAGGAGGTCGCCAATAAGGTGATAGCCGTCCCGACTAAAAACAATGCTAAACCAAACAAGATAACCGGCTTGCGGCCGATGCGATCGGAGACAGGGCCATAAACAAACTGTGATAACCCATAGGGAATAAGATAACAAGCCATCACCGCTTGCAACCAAGCGGGCGATACGGCGAAGTCGTCCGCCATTGCACCGATGGATGGTACATACATGGTTTGGGTCATTTGCCCAACCGCCGCTAATAGAACGATCAATAGCAATAGCTTGCCCATAGGCATTGCCGAGGACATACCAGCACTCCTAAAAATAATTATGCGAAAATAAGTAAGGAATAGGTGGCGAGATTAAGGATAAAGGCCTAACCCACTCTGCCACCTAATGATAGACAGGCGAATGATAGGCTTTAAGAGAGCATGTCGCAATCAGAGTCGATCATAACGATCCCGATTCTTTATTATATTAAAGATTAGTTTAACTAATCCTAAAGCCAGCGTCGGACACGAGCTGCATAAGCGTCAAAATCATCAGGCCATTGGCGTGATAAACGGGCTTCTTCAGCAGGAATAAATGTGGCGGATAGGTAGGCCATAAAAGCGGGAATCATCCCCCAGCACCATAGCGCATTAAAATACAGCCCAGCCGCAGCGATGATGAGTACCAACGCCAGATACATGGGGTTGCGGGTATAACGATAGATCCCAGTGGTCACCAACGCTGAAGGCATTTGCAGCGGATCAAGTGTGGTGTGATGGCGATGGAACGCCCATTTAGCTGCGGCTAATAACCCCACAGCTAACCCCAGAGGCAAGGCAGCCCAAATCGGCGCACCCAGCACCAGCGAAAAAGGAAAGAAATGGCTCAGTAATAAGCCAATTGCAACCGCAATGAGCATCGCCACAGGGGGCAATGGGGGAAAGAGATAATGCCATGTTTGCACACGCATGACTCGTCCTTGAGCAATGACTGATATAATGGCAATAATGTAGCGAATATGGGCAGTGATTGTCACTGCCCTGCGAGCAATTTAGCCCATTTTTATCGACGAATGTTTAATCTTGCTCAATATTGAGACGATGCTTGCCGTGCTCAATCTTTGCCTTAAGATAGTTACGATTACCGTCTTTAAGGTGGGCTTTGGTGCCAATCACTTCTTTGAGAGTAATCCCTGCCGCTTGTAGCTCTTCGATCTTTTTGGGGTTATTGGTAATCAAGCGAATACGGTGAGCGTCTAACGCTTTTAGCATCTGCGCCGCTTCGGAAAAATCACGCAAGTCATCGGCAAACCCCAAGTGGTTGTTCGCTTCATACGTCGTCATCCCTTCGCTTTGTAGCTTGTAGGCATCCAGCTTGTTATACAGCCCTATCCCGCGCCCTTCTTGGCGCAAATAAAGAATAATACCGCCATCTTCACCCATCTTTTGGATGGTTTCTTCAAGTTGCTCACCACAATCGCATCGAGAGGAATGGAAGACATCACCGGTTAAACACTCGGAATGCATACGAACTAAAGGCGGATCAGCTTTCTTATCGGCTTGTTGGAAAATTAGCGCGACGTGCTCTTGCTCAGATTCTAAACCATGGAAGGAAAGGATCTCTGCTGGGATCTGACTTCCCACCCCGACTTTCAACGGCACTCGGGCCCTAACTTTAACCATTCTGCGTCTATCTCTTACTGCTGATACCCGATTGAGGGCGCTAACATTACTACACCCACATCAGTATGCCAATTCAAAAATGTTATATTATAACATTTATAGGGAGGATGCGATAACATCGTGTTGGGAGGCACCTGTCGCGTTGTCTCTACCCTCATCACTGCAAACGACGGACGACCGCAGCCGGATTACCAGCCACAATAGAAAAGGGTTCGATGTCCGCATCAACCACTGATCCGGCTTCAATCACTACCCCTTCACCGATCGCCGCACCCGCTTTTATCACGGTATTTCCCTCGATGATGACGTTATTACCGATGATGACATCTTGAGAGGACTCACATTCACCTCGGGCAATGTCTAGCGGTAATACGCGATGACGCGTGGTATAGATCCCCACGTTAGGGCCAATACTCACATTATCGCCAATACTGACGTGCGCGCCGTCTAAAATGGTGCAATTGGGACCGACGCTTACATTACTGCCAAGATGAATATTCATCCCATAATGGCAAAAGAAAGGCGCATCGATTTCAACGTTATCGCCAATACGGGCGAATAGCTTGGTGGTTACCACGGCTAAACTGGCGGCATCTTCAGGATCAAGTCGATTAAACTGTTGGCAAAGTCGACGCGCGGCATATCGAAACAAAGTCAGCTCTTCATCCGCGGGACAATAAGGCAGGCCGCGTTGCATTTTTTCAAACTCTGTCATCGGCGCTACCCTTGATGCGGCATTTGTAACGACGTTGACTCAAAGCCGGGGTTATCCACTGTCGACAAAGAGACCAGCGAGTCACCGTATTCACGCAAGAATTGGTTTCCCAGCGAGGCCCCCAGCTGATAGTCGGCTTCTAATGCCGCCGGCTTACTCAGCAAGGCACTGCTTTGCAGCGGCGCGCTCGGCGCAATTTGCACTATCTGAGCACGCGCTGGCGGTGACGCCAAAAACTGCAGTTCACTTTGGTAGCTTTGGTAATGCGTGGTCAGCATCTTGAGCATTTCCGTATTCAATGGTTTGCCCGATAAAGACTGCAACCGATAAATCGTGTCACCACCAAACAGCCAACGACCACCATTTTGCATCGCTTTTTCTTTCATGCTGTCGCGCACACGATTAACCAGTTGCTCGCGGCTAGACTTATAGCGCTCTGATAGTTCCCCGAGCTGCTTACTCAGCTCTTTCTGGAAGGTTTCAAAGCGGGCGAGTCGATATTTCGACTCAAAATTTGATAAATAGTCGGAGAGCTTAAATTGCGGTCTTTTCGCCTCAAAGCGTTCGCGCAGTGTCTCAAGAAAGCGGCGGTTTTCGTCATCGCGCTTTTCTTGCTCTATCACAGGCTCGGTACGTACAACCACAATAATATCTGCCCCGCGCGCGAACGCCTCCTTTACCGGGATCGCCGCGGTGACCCCGCCATCGACATAGCGGTGCGTCCCGATAGTCACCGGATGCGGGTAAAGAAGCGGTATCGCACAGGTCGCTTTCAGAGCATCTGGCCAGCTGTCTTCTGTCAGTGAGAAAAAGGCCGGTTGCAATGTATCGACGTCTGTCGCACACGCGTAGGCATAGCGGCTTTGCAGGTGGCGCCGCGCGGCTTCCATATCTAACGCGGTTTCTTTGCCCGGCAAGGCCGTATCGAGCGCCCAATCCAAGTCCATGTAATGCTGGCGACGCACATACTTCATCAAATGGAAGAAGCGTTCTTGCGTGGTGAGCTGCGTAATAAAGCGGTAGCCATATTGATATTGCTGACACACATACGCGCTCATATTAAGCGCACCCGCTGAGGTGCCAAAATAAAGCTCAAAAGGATCAAATCGGTGGGTTAAAAAAGCATCTAGCACACCGGCTGTAAAAATGCCTCGTTGTCCGCCCCCTTGAAGCACTAGGGCGATGCGCTGCGGCCGCGCGCGCGTCCCGCTCTGTGCACTAGCGGTCAACGCGTTGTCGGTCAATACCGTGGGCTGCACGGCTTGATTAGTTTCTACCACGTTCGCCCCTTACCATCACACTTAGCGTTATGCTTATGTTTTATTGAATATTTTTAGTTAGCTATAGCTCATAGTCTAACGCGTCGTGTGATACTGTGCTAGCGCTTAGCGCGCCGTGGCATCGTTATCGAGCTAGCGGCCACCTCGGTGATGTTTATGCCAGCACCGCCACGGCGGCAAATGTAAAAATAAGGCCGAGTGCGCAGGCTGTCGTCAGCAATGCATAAGTGAGGGTCGTATTCATGATGTTCTCCTAGATGATCACGCTGCTATAACAAGTATAAACCATGTTTAGTGTGCGTCTTTGTTGCCTAAAATTCTGCTAATGAGATCATGTTTTTTGGCGCTGTGGCACGGGCTCGATACGTATTCCCGTTGTTTTTTTCATCAATTGGCGACCGACAAAAAATAACCATTAATCACCAGTTATTGACAATTTAGACAGCTCATTTAACTACTTTATCGCAAAAAGACATGATTTATATCTGTCTATATGCACAGATAGCAGGTTAACCCCCATTTTATTGCTAACTTGTTGGTTTTAAGGCTATTGATTTACCCTCACGCTGTGCTTAATGTGCAATGACTGCCCGCTTTAGATAAAAAATTCAACATTCGGGCAACAGGAAGTTAAAAATCAATATTGCGGGAATGTGCTATTTCTTTCATATCGACCCAAAAAACGCAGCCTCACAACACTGCATATTTGGATGGACGTAAAGAAAGGCGATTCGCAAAGGAGTAAGTAGATATGAAAAGAGAACAATGGGGCTCACGCGCTGGGTTTATCTTGGCTGCCGTGGGGTCAGCAGTCGGCCTAGGGAATATTTGGCGGTTCCCTTACATGGCCTATGAGAACGGTGGCGGGGCCTTTTTTATTCCATACCTTTTCGCCATGCTCACCGCGGGTATTCCATTTATGATTATGGAATTTGGGCTAGGGAAAAAACTGCGCGGCTCATCGCCCGTGGTCTTTTCCAAGCTCAATACCAAATTTGAATGGCTGGGATGGTTTCAAGTTTTAATCGCGGCCACCATTGGGATTTACTACGTGGCCGTGATTGGCTGGGCCATTTCCTACTTTGGCTTTTCGTTTGGCCAAGATTGGGGCACGGATACCAACGCGTTCTTCTTCTCCGATTACCTAAAACTCGGGGAAAATTCTCCCACCAGCTTGGGTGATTGGCAGTGGCACATCGCGATTCCAATGATCATCGCTTGGGCTATCACCTATGCAGCGGTTTTCCGTGGCGTGAAAGGCGGCATAGAGAAAGCCAGCAAAATCATGATGCCTTTGCTATTTGTCATGGTGTTGTTGCTCATTGGCCGCGTGGTAATGCTGCCTGGTGCGCTAGATGGTTTAAACTATCTGTTCTCGCCTGACTTTAGCAAATTGGCCGATGCCAGTGTGTGGTCCGCCGCCTACGGACAGATCTTCTTCACACTGTCAGTGGGCTTTGCCATCATGCTTGCCTATTCTAGCTATTTGCCAGAAAAGTCTGACGTCAACAATAACGCCTTGATGACGGTGTTGATCAACTGTGGTTTCTCGATTGTCGCCGGCGTGCTGATCTTCTCCATTCTTGGTTATATGGCCGCGGAGCAGAGCAAAGGGATCACCGACGTGGTCAGTGGTGGGGTTGGTCTAGCGTTCGTCACCTTACCCGCGGCGATTAATCTGCTCCCTATCCCTTATATTCTTGGCCCGCTGTTCTTCCTGGCGTTGGTTGTTGCTGGCTTGAGTTCGCACATTTCCATCATCGAAGCCGTCACATCATCCATCATGGACAAACTCAATGTGACTCGCCAAAAAGCGGCGACAGCCGTCTGTGGTGTGGGTTTTGTCGTCTCAATGGCGTTCGCCACTAACGGCGGTTTGTTGCTGCTAGATTTGGTCGATTACTTTGTTAACAACGTTGCACTGCTCACAAGCTGCTTGCTTGAGCTACTCTTGGTCGGCTGGCTGGTTAAACTATCAGACATCCGTCAATATGCTAACCGTATCTCTGAGTTCAGCGTGGGACAGTGGATGGAAATTTGTATCCGCTTTATCAGCCCCATTATGCTGGCGGTGATCTTGGTGAAAAACCTGATTGACACCTTCAACGAAGGCTACGGTGGTTACGCACAATTCGAATTACTGACCCTAGGTTGGGGCTTGGTCGCTGCCATGCTTGTGGTAGGGATTATCGTTAATAGCACCACACCCCCTGCTCGCGATATGGAGACAGACGCATGACAACAGGCGCAATTATCATGATGCTTATCGGCTTTGCCGTCACTTGGGGTGGCGCGGCTTTATGTATTCGTAAAGCCATGCACAGCAATAGCGAATAGCGAATAGCGCGTCACGGTTCATAACACACTGTGATGTCAACCAAAGCCCTCTTCAATGGAGGGCTTTGTCTTTTTCACGCTCTCGCGTCGTCATGCGATGCACTATCTGCCTTTTTATACCTTTACCCCTCCTGGGTGTCTGCTCTGACATCATCACCAATACGGCTATCAACAAGTCGCTGATTATTTACACAAAGTGCGGCTTTGTTTGTAGCATCTCAACGATAAAGCACCGATAATGGGGACACTGACTATAACAACGAGGACAATGGCGATATGGCTTCAGCCAAACGCATCTTAGTGGTCGACGACGATGTCGAAATTCGTGAGCTTCTCCAAGCTTACCTCACCAAAGCGGGTTACGAAGTCATGACCGCGCAAAACGGTCATGAGATGCAAACTAAACTGGCTGTCCAATACCCGGATTTAATTTTACTCGACGTGATGCTTCCAGGGGATGATGGCTTTACCCTGTGCAAAAGTATTCGTAAAGATTCGAGTGTGCCTATCATCATGCTCACCGCCGTGTCAGACGAAACCGATCAAATTGTAGGGTTAGAGTTAGGCGCCGATGACTATATCGCCAAGCCCTTTAGTCCGCGCCAATTGATCGCCCGTATTCGTGCATTACTACGTCGCACCCAGCAATTGCAGGAAACCACCTTGTCCCGACCCAAAGCGATTCGGTTCGGCCAGTGGCGTCTTGAGCCTGCCACCCAGCAATTGCATCACGTTGTCACAGGTATGGAAATAGAGTTGTCGGCGTCTGATTATGCCCTGCTGATGTTGTTTATCGACCACCCACACCAATTGCTCGATCGTAATGCGATTAGCCAAGCGACACGAGGCCGCGATGCTCAGGCGCAAGAGCGTGGCATCGATGTACAAGTTAGCCGCTTACGCCAGCGCTTACGTGATACTGGCAAAGCGAACTTGATTAAAACCGTGCGTGGTGCGGGTTATATGTTTGTGGCTGAGATCCAATATGAATCATGACTGGCTAGAAAAGCTGATCCCCCGCTCTTTGCTTTCCAGAACCCTGCTATTAACGCTGCTATCCGTGGTCTTAGCACAAGGGATCGCGACGTCAATCTGGTATACCCAGTCAAAGCGAACCCAGCTAGAGGGATTAGAGTCCGCATCGGCGAGCTTGGCTAACATGTTTGCCTCAACCACCACCTTTTTTCAATCCTTGCCCGTTGCTTACCGGCATGTTGCGCTTAACCAGTTAAGGAATATGGGCGGGACACGGTTTTTTGTCTCCTTCAACAAAGAAAAAATCGAAATCACGCCCATTGAAGAGACACAGGCGAAAAAAGTCGCGACCCGCACCGTATCGGGCATTCTCCATGAGCAGCTCCCGTCATTGAATACGATTGATGTTGATTTTTCGCGCCCTGAAACCTTACGCGTGCTGAATAACGACATTTTATTGCAAGACTTGCCCAAGTCCTGGGCACATCACACGTTAAGTTTAGAGCCATTAAACCCACCCATTTTGGTGGTACAAATGGAGCTGAAACAAGATGAGTGGATCTATATCGCCGCGTTGTTGCCTGCGCCCTATGTGACGCTCGACGACACCCTGATTACCGCCGATCAAGTGGTCTTTATTGTGGTGATCACTGCGCTATTACTGTTTTTTACTTACATCTTGATTCGCCAGCAAGCTCGACCATTGAAACGACTCGCTAAAGCAGCAAACTTATTTAGCACCGATATCGAGCAGCCACCGCTTAAGGAAGAAGGCGCGGCTGAAATCGCGATTGTGACACGAGCGTTTAACCGTATGCAGCGTCGCTTACAACGCCACCTGCGTGAGCGTGAGACCTTATTCCGCTCCATGTCGCATGATTTAAAAACGCCCATCACCCGCTTACGTTTACGGGCAGAATTAATCGATGACGACGTACAAGCAGCGAAGCTCAATAAAGATTTAGATGATCTTGAAATCATGGTTAAAGGCGCGGTACAAACCGTCAGAGACACCGATATCCATGAAAACATGGCGGCTATTGATGTCATTGATTTCTTGGCGATGATTGTCGAACCACACAATCAAAACCGTATCCGAGTCAGTATTGAAAGTGACGCGGTGCCTCCGTTTACTTGCAAGCCACTCGCCTTTAAACGCTGCTTATCCAATTTAATTGATAATGGTGTGAAATACGGTGATAAAGTGACGATTTACGTCATGGACGCCAAACACACATTAGATATTACCCTGATTGACGAAGGGCCAGGTATTCCTGAGCAAGCGCTCGACTCAGTGTTTGACCCTTATGTACGCTTACACGATGATAACGACGGTTCCGGGCTTGGTTTGGGGATTGCACGCGATATCATCCACGCGCATGGCGGAGATATGGTGCTTAGTAACCGCAGTGAAGGTGGCCTGCAAGTTGATATCAGTTTTCCGCGGGTAGAAGAATAATGGCACGCTTAAATAGATACCTCTCTCACTGGATCATCAGTGGCATGCTTGCCACCTACAGCCTTGCAGTGTCCGCTAGTGATGTTGAAGTTTTACACTGGTGGACATCTGCCGGTGAAGCCAAAGCCGCCTCTGTCTTGCGAGAAGGTATTGAGCAACGAGGCCATCAATGGCAAGACTTCGCGGTCGGTGGTCGCGCAGGGATAAGCGCGATGAACACCCTGAGGATCCGTGCCATCAGTGGTAACCCGCCCCTTGCGGCACAAATCAAAGGGCCAGAGATCACCGAATGGGCCCGTTTAGGCTTTTTACGCAACCTCAATGAGATTGCGGAAGCGGAACACTGGGAAGATAAAATCCCTGCCCCACTACGTGATGTCATGCAGTACCAAGGTAACTATGTAGCGGCGCCCATCAATATTCACCGCGTGAATTGGCTGTGGGTCAACTTACGCGCCTTTGAAGCGGCCAATGCCGACATCCCGACCGACTTTGATAGCTTTTTTGCTGCCGCCGATAAACTGCAGCAAGCAGGCTATATCCCACTCGCCTTAGGCGGCGAGCCATGGCAGGTCGCGACACTTTTCGACAGTTTGGCGCTATCAGTGTTGGGACCACAAGATTATCAACGAGCCTTTTTAGACTTTGACCGCAAAGCGCTGCTGAGTGACGATGTGGTTAAAGCCTTTACCCTGTTGGCGAAGATGCGCCAATACGTGGATGACTCAGGCCAAGGGCGCAACTGGAGCGACACCACACGCCTGCTCATTGAAAATCAAGCGGGTATGCAAGTGATGGGTGATTGGGCTAAAGGCGAGTTTTTTGCCGCCAACCAACAAGAAGGCAACGCCTTTACCTGTGTCGCCTTCCCGGGAACAAGAAAAGCCTTTAGTTACAACGTCGACAGCTTTGTGTTTTTCAAACCCAATAATCAAAGTGAGCGACAAAGCCAAACAGACATGGCCTCGTACCTACTCACACCACAGTTCCAGCGTGACTTTAACCGTTACAAAGGCTCGTTGCCTATTCGGTTTGATGTGCCCCTCCCCCAAGGGGACCGATGTGCACAGCAATCGCGTGATGCGTTTATTTATGCGCAGGAGAATGGCACCTTAAGTCCCAGCATGTCACACGGTCTTTCTACCACACGTTATGTACAAAGCGCGGTGTTCGATGTGATTAATGAGTTCTTCTATAACCCTGAGCAAACGCCGCGTGAAGCCACCGAGGCACTGTATCGCGCGATTTTATCCGCGCAAGCGTGATCCCCGCTATGGTATGTCGCCACACAGGTATAGCCAGCCCTTCTCAACCGGTAATGGGCGCTTGCGTAGGGCTGGGATCGCGCTAGTCACAAGGAATAAAAGCGATATCTGGCGGCAGCGTCGAATAGTTGCTCAGTACATCGTTAGTGAACACATAGTCGAACTGACTTAAGGTTGTCACTTTCACCGGTGCGCTGCGCTGCCACTTTGACCCATCTGCCACCAACCAACGCGCACTCGCCGCGCTAAGCATGGTGTCACTGACATCTGCTTCATCGGGTGAAAACTCACACACCCATCCCTCTTCATTGACCGCCGCACAGCCGATAATGGCGATATCCGGTTGGAAACGGGATAGGAACTGAAGCACTGAGTGGCCAACCATGTCTTGGTCATTGGCGCGCAACTTCCCCCCTGCCAGCCAAATATCAAGGTCGGGGTTCGCCCCCAAAATGTGCGCGATCTGGACGTTATTGGTGATCACGCGAAGGTTGCGTCTTGTTAATAGCTGCTCAGCAATCGCAGAAACCGTGGTCCCTATCCCGAGCATCACGGTCGCCCCCTCAGGAATGTGCTCGGCCACGGCCCGTGCAATCGCCGTTTTCACACCACTGTGCCGTTGCAAACGGCGCTGGTAATCGCTATTGACATGCGCAGAGGGCATATTAATGCCACCATGGTGACGTCGAGCTAAGCCCAGCGCACAAAGCTGATTAATATCACGACGAACCGTCTGCGTCGTAACCGAAAACTGCGTGGCTAAATCATCCGTTTCTAGGTGCTCTGTTTTTGCTAATTGCGCTAATATTTCGCGCTGACGCCAATTTAACTCTGCCTCTTGTGGCACGTATGCTCCTTGCTGTCAGAAAATGCTCGACCGCTCATCGACCGAGTCGTTTAACCCTGTGTTAGCACGGGTGTGTTAAGTATTTGCCCGGGTCGTCGGTGATCATCATATCTACGCCCCAAGCCCATAACGTGTCAACTTCAGCTGGCTCATTAGGGGTATAACACTTCAATACTAAACCTGATTCTTTCACGGATTTCGCTTTGTCTTGCGTGAGGTGGCGATAGTTGCAGTGAATACTAAACGTCGCTAAGTCCCGAAACTCATGCCAATTGTCAGGGATCGTTTCCCATAAAATCGCCCGCGCTAACTCAGGCATTTCATCACGAACAATCGCGAGTGCTTCAAGAGAAAAAGACGAGACTAATACCTTCTCGGTGCTGATAGGGCTTGCCGACAAGCAAGCAAATATCGCGCGGCATAAGGCAGGAATATCGCTATCCGGGTAGGTTTTTATCTCAAGGTTGATATGAAGTGCATCACGGTGCGCTTGGGCTAAAACGGCCGCGAGCGTGGGTACCCTTTCATACCCAAACACGGGTGAAAAATGTCCGCCTGCATCAAGCTGCTGCAAGTCTGCCAAGGCGGTATCTTTTAGCGCCCCTGTCCCATTCGTGCAACGTAACAAAGTGTGGTCATGAAACACCACGGGCACCCCGTCTTGGGTCAATTGCACATCGACCTCCACCCAGCTTAACCCCATCTCTCGCACCTTTGAAATAGACGCTAACGTATTCTCTGGTGCATGAGCGGCGACACCTCGATGCCCGCATAATTGTTGTGGTGCGATTTTCATTTGAACAGTCTCATTTCAATCGGTCATTCGGGTATTGTAGGACAGCGTTCACCGCATTGTCTCGCGTAACTATGACAGTGTTTTTACGAATAAGTGGTTGCGGTTACAGCATTTTCATCATCAAAACACGCTCTATTTAACATTTTTTTCACACAGCATGAGACGGCGGTCAAAAGTCATACAATTGTCATCTCCCTTTTCGTTTGGGTTCATATTATGTTCATTTTTGTTCATTAAGTTGCCGAATGAACATTACCCAATCCTCAAAAGGAGTGACGCATGAAAACCCAACGCTTAACCGCGCTTTCTTCGGCCCTGTTGCTGGCCTCTTTTTCTGCCAACGCGACAACCGAAATCGAATGGTGGCACGCAATGGGCGGAAATCTTGGCGAAAAAGTGAATGAAATAGCCGAGAAGTTCAATGCCAGTCAGGATGACTATTCCGTCAAACCCGTCTACAAGGGTAACTACACCGAAACCATGACAGGCGCCGTATCGGCATTCCGCGCCAACAAGCAACCTCATATCGTCCAGGTGTTTGAAGTCGGCACCGCGACCATGATGTCAGCAAAAGGAGCGGTGTACCCTGTCTATGAGCTGATGGAAAATGCTAACGTCCCGTTTGACCAATCTGACTACCTCTCTTCTGTCACGGGTTATTATTCAGATGAAGATGGCAATATGCTGTCGATGCCGTTTAATAGCTCAACGCCCGTGCTGTATTACAACAAAGACCTATTTGCTAAAGCTGGCGTTAATCCTCCCAAAACCTGGGAAGAGGTTGAGCAAGTATCTGAGAAACTGCTTGCCAATGGTGCTCAGTGCGGCTTCACGACTGGTTGGCAATCTTGGGTACAAATTGAAAACCTCGGCGCTCGCCACAATGCCCCCATTGCCACCAATGACAATGGCTTTAGCAGTGTCGATAACAAGATGCTGATTAACCAGTCTCCGTTTGTGGATCACATTGCCAAAATGGCGGATTGGCAACAGGCTGGCATTTTTGAATATGGCGGTCGCCGCTCTGACAGTGCTCCGCTGTTCTACAGTGGTGAATGTGCCATGTATATGAACTCGTCAGCGTCTTATGCCGGTGTGCGTGAAAGCGTGAAAGATTTCGAGTTTGGTGTGGCGAAACTCCCTTACTGGGACAAAGCCGTTGAGCAGCCAAGAAATACCATCATCGGTGGCGCAACGCTTTGGGTTCTACAAGGCCACGAGTCAGAAGAGTATAAAGGCGTCGCCCAGTTCTTCTCCTTCTTGTCTCAACCTGAAATCCAAGCCGACTGGCACCAGTTCACCGGTTACTTACCCATTACCCACGACGCCTATGAGCTAAGCAAGAAGCAAGGCTTTTATGCCAAAAACCCAGGCACGGACATCGCAATTAAGCAGATGACCGAGGTCGAACCAACGCCTGCTTCGAAAGGGATCCGCTTAGGTAACTTCGTGCAAATCCGTGACGTGATTAACGAAGAGCTTGAGACTGTATGGTCCGGCGATCAATCGGCTCAAGAAGCGCTGGATGAAGCCGTTGAGCGCGCTAATGGCTTGCTTTCAAAGTTTGCGAAAGCTAATCAATAGACAGTTAATTCCTTCCATAAAAAACCTTGTTGTATGACGGAGCGGTATAAACTGCCGCTCCACTTTTTGAGAAAGCCTATGTCCAATAAACCCACATTTAATCATTGTGCGTTTCCCATTTTACTACTCGCGCCTCAATTGCTGATCACCTTTATCTTTTTTATCTGGCCAGCGGCGCAGGCAGTATGGCAATCCACCTTGTTGGAAGATCCATTCGGTCTCAGTACCGAGTTTGTCGGTGGCGAAAACTTCACTGAGTTGCTGGGAGACGCCAGCTATTATCGCTCTTTTTTGACCACCTTATTATTTAGTTTTTCTGTTGCAGGCATCGCACTGCTATCGGCGCTTGTGCTTGCGGTGATGGCCGATCGAGTCATTAAAGGGGCGGCTGGCTATAAAACGCTATTGGTATGGCCCTACGCCGTCGCTCCCGCTGTCGCAGGGGTGCTGTGGTTATTCATGTTCAATCCCACTGTCGGTGTATTGGCCCATGCGCTAAAAGCCATGGGTTTAGACTGGAATCCGTTTATCCATTCTGGCGATGCCATGACCATGGTGATCATTGCCGCCACATGGAAGCAGATTAGCTACAACTTCCTCTTCTTCCTCGCCGGGCTACAATCCATCCCACGCTCTTTGGTGGAAGCGGCAGCCATTGACGGCGCAGGCCCGGTAAAACGCTTTTTTACCATCATTTTCCCATTGCTCTCTCCGACCTCTTTTTTCCTATTGGTCGTGAACTTGGTGTACGCCTTTTTCGAAACCTTTGGGGTGATTCATGCCATGACACAAGGTGGGCCTGGGCAATCCACCACGACGCTGGTTTATAAAGTGTATGCAGACGGTTTTGTCGGCCTCAATATGGGCTCATCCGCCGCGCAATCCGTGGTGTTGATGATCCTCGTGGGTGCATTAACCGTGATTCAGTTTAAATATGTTGAAAAGAAGGTGGCTTACTAATGGTTGAACGTCGCCCTTGGCTTACTGTGTTCTCGCATTTGGTGTTGATTTTAGGGGTGGCCTCGGTTGCACTCCCTGTGTGGCTAGCGTTAACCGCTGCGACCCATGACAGCAGCGCCTTTGTCAGTGGTGTCACGCCGTTATGGTTTGGTGACAAAGGCTTATCTGTGTTCAAAGAGGTATTAACCGAAGGGACATCCCGTGAGTTAAATATTTCCGTTGCCGGCATGCTGTGGAATTCATTTTTAATGGCGATGGGTATATCGATCGGCAAACTGGCTATTTCTATTTTATCGGCCTATGCGGTGGTGTATTTTCGCTTTCCGGGTCGGATGTTGGCATTTTGGGTGATTTTTATGACCCTGATGCTGCCCGTGGAGGTGCGCATTATGCCTACGTTCCAGGTCATTGCCGACCTGAACATGCTCAACTCGATGTCGGGACTGACCATTCCACTCATCGCCAGTGCTACCGCGACCTTTTTGTTCCGTCAGTTTTTTATGACGGTCCCTGGCGAAATGCTTGAAGCCGCGCGGATTGATGGCGCGGGCCCGTTCAAGTTTTTCAAAGACATCCTGCTCCCTCTCTCGCGTACCAATATCGCCGCGCTGTTTGTGATCACCTTCATATACGGTTGGAACCAGTACCTTTGGCCGATATTGATCACCACGGATGATGAGTATTACACCATTGTGATGAGTATTCAGCGCATGCTGTCGGTCGGCGACGGTGAAGTGGAATGGAATCGCGTAATGGCAACAACCCTGATGGCCATGCTACCACCCGTGATCGTGGTGCTCGGCATGCAAAAACTCTTTGTGAAAGGCTTAGTGGAAACGGAGAAGTAAATGGCAACGGTAACCCTAGAACAGATGGCAAAGACCTACCCTAATGGGTTTAAAGCCATTCACGGCGTCGACTTATCAGTGAAAGATGGCGAAATGATTGTGTTGGTGGGACCCAGCGGCTGTGGCAAATCAACCTTACTGCGCATGATTGCCGGCCTCGAGGCGATTTCCAGCGGCCAATTGGTCATTGACGATAAAAAAGTGAATGATCTTGAGCCCGGCGAGCGCGATATTGCCATGGTGTTTCAAAACTATGCGCTCTATCCACACATGAGTGTATTCGACAATATGGCCTATGGCCTTAAAAACCGCGGCACACCCAAAGCGACCATTCAACAGCTTGTGACCGAGGTTGCGACGATGCTCGAGCTAGAACACCTGCTCGACAGACGGCCCAATCAATTGTCCGGTGGACAGCGACAACGGGTGGCAATGGGCCGTGCGATTGTGCGTCGTCCCAAGGTTTTTCTCTTTGATGAGCCATTATCCAACCTTGATGCTAAACTACGTGTACAAATGCGTTTAGAAATCAAAAGTTTGCAAAGGAAGCTGAATACCACTGCCGTTTATGTTACCCACGACCAAGTTGAAGCGATGACCCTCGCGGACCGCTTAGTGGTATTGAATGGTGGTAACGTTGAGCAAATTGGTACACCGTTAGACGTTTACGATGCACCGGCTAGCTTGTTTGTCGCCACGTTTATTGGCTCTCCAGCGATGAATATTGTCGAGGGTCAAATCGACAGTGATGCCCTCTCGATAGGTAAACACGTTTTGGCGGCGTGTCAGGACGTTGATACACAATCCGTGTCCGTCGGATTGCGGCCCGAGCATTTAAAAGTGGTATCGGCCGATCAGGCCAGTTTTACGCTTGCAGTCACCTTGACCGAGTCTTTAGGGGCTGATTTGCTGGTTTATGGTCATATAACCGATACCGATAGCTTCATCACACTGCGTTTAGAGGGGCACAGTAAGGTGGTTGAAGGCGATAACCTTCCCTTGACGATTTCCCCTGACGACCTCCACGTATTTGACAATGAACAAGGGAAACGACTGGCTCTTAATCTGCGTCAGGTTAATCATCGCCATGTGGCGGCTATTTAATTAACGAGGATCGCGACACCTATGCCGAATCAGTGTTTGCCCATCTCGTCAATGCATGATCACGCCACACGCTGGCGTGACGTGCAATGGCTATTTACTGACGTGGATGACACCTTGACATGGCAAGGTGAGCTGCCCTGGCAAACACTGAAGGCGATGGCCGATCTCCGTGAAGCCGGCATTCACGTTGTCCCTGTTACTGGCGCGTGCGCCGGCTGGGGCGATCACATGATTAACGCGTGGCCCGTTGATACGGTGATCAGCGAAAACGGTGGGGTGATCCTATGGCAAGAAAACGGTCAGCGCTTCACGAAAATCAATCAAGCCGCCCGCCAACAACAAGCCGCCCTCGTCGACTGGGTAAACCGCTTACTTCAGCGCTATCCAGATCGCGCACTTGCTGCGGATCAGCCTTATCGCCTTTGTGAAGTAGCGGTTGATATTGGCCAGCATACGTCACGTGCATCCACAGATGAGATCAATGCATTGCTCGCCGAGTTTCATGGACAGGGTATTAATGCAACAGCCAGCTCGATTCACATTAATGCTTGGTTCGGTACCCATAGTAAGCGACGCGCAGCGCAAGCATGGTTAGAGCGTTACAATGTCACCGGTGGGCAGGCTCAGCAACGCGCGGCGTTTATTGGCGATTCACCGAACGACAGTGACATGTTTGCCCACTTTCCTCTGAGCGTCGGCGTTGCGAATATTGCTCCTCACCTTCCAGCATTGACCACCGCGCCAACTTGGATCACGGATGCGCCGGGAGGGTTTGGTTTTGCCGAATTTACCCGCCAGTGGCTGTCGGTATTGTCGAACCAGCAAGGCATGTCACGCGCTAACTGAGCGTGATGTCACAGCTTTTCTGCTACAGGGCTTTTTATATCAATGTGTTATTTAACTTTGTAACTGGCTCGTTCTACAATATCTGCGTTTTATCATTCACAAAGATGCCCAAACCTCATTGTTTGCGCCCCGCACACGGTTAGTGCGTATAATCATAAAGCGCAAACACGATAACGATTAGGATAATGTTATGAAACGCTATGCCCTTGCACTGGTCGCGGCACTATTGCCAATAATGTCAAACGCTGCCCCTATCAAAAATGCAGACTGTTATTCGGCCAAATATCATGATTATGTGGATGCATCGATCAATTGGTACCAAGCGCTGGTCGATATGACAGTAAAAAAAGATCCGACACTGGATGAGGTCGCCGCGTGGTTCTTGAAAGGCCGAAAAAATCACTTCAATCTCAATGCACAAGCTTTTGATTATTATCTAGAAAATGACAGTGCCAAGCTCAATTTGGAAGCACCGGTGGAGTCTTGGCTAAAACTAAGTCAAGAAGACGTAAAAACGCTCGCGCAAAGCTCATTGCCACCCTCAACGCTGGCTGAAAAAGTGTTTAACTTTCGCCAAGGCGAAGCCATGGACGGAAACTATACCCTTCGCAGTGCACTGGCTGATCTGCTAAGCCATCCAAAAGAGATTGACAAAGCTCTCAATCAGTATAATGACCAAATGAACAGTATTAACCAACGTCAGTGTCAGTAAACACGCTCTCATGTAAGAGCCAGCAATCGCTGGCTCCTCTTATCAACTCTACTCTCTATCGCGTGCGCTGTTTCAGCTGTCATCCTTCAGTAAAAAAAGCCTGATGCTCTGGCTTTTTTTTGCTATGTTGAGGCCTAATTTCAGTCAGTGATCGTGACCCTAGTCTCAATGCGCTTGAGAGAGAGTCACTATTTGGACAGCCAAGCAGATATAAGAAGAACGTCATGGCAACACACAATAAAGCCGCGGACGCCACACCGGAAACCTTGCACCGGATTTTTACTGTCCCCGAAGCCCCAGATTCAACGCTCAGCCAAATTGAGCAAGCGATCTCTCAGAATCTAAACCGGTTTTTACAAAACCATATTACTGCCACCGAGCGATCGCTCGCTGATATTGAGCGCGATTTTAGCGACCCGGCCATCCCTGAAGATCCCAGTTTTGTCTCTGATCATACGCAGTTTCTGCTCGAGAAACTCGTTGCTCAATCAGTACATACCGCTTCACCGCGATTTATCGGCCACATGACCTCTGCACTGCCCTATTTTTTGATGCCACTGTCTAAAATCATGATTGGCCTCAACCAAAATACGGTCAAAATTGAAACCTCTAAAGCGTTTACACCGCTTGAGCGGCAAGTGCTTGGCATGTTGCATAACCTGATTTATCAGCAAGACGACGCCTTCTATCAGAGTTGGATGCACAGCGCCAACCATTCACTCGGTGCTTTTTGCTCAGGTGGCACAGTGGCGAATATCACCGCTTTATGGGTCGCGCGAAATAACGTCCTCAAGCCTGACGGAGAGTTTCCTGGCATCAACAAGGCTGGCTTGTTTGGCGCGATGCGCCACTACGGCTATCGCGACCTCGCTATTTTGGTGTCAGAGCGTGGTCATTATTCACTGGGTAAGGCGGCTGATGTGCTGGGTATTGGTCGCGACCAACTGATCTCGGTGCCTGCGGATAGCCAAAATCGCATATGTATTGATGCACTTGAAGACACCATTTCGCAACTGAATCGAGACAATATTAAGCCGGTCGCCATCGTGGGTGTCGCGGGCACCACAGAAACCGGCAGTATCGACCCACTCAACGCATTGGCGGATATTGCGGAGCGTGAGGGCATTCACTTCCACGTTGACGCCGCGTGGGGCGGCGCGACGTTAATGTCGAATAACCAGCGACATAAACTGAGTGGGATTGAACGTGCCGACTCTGTCACCATTGATGCGCACAAACAGCTTTATGTCCCGATGGGCGCGGGGATGGTGCTGTTTAAAGATCCGTCCGTGGTCGCATCCATCGAGCACCACGCCGAGTATATTCTCCGTAAAGGAGCAAAAGATCTGGGCAGTCACACACTCGAGGGCTCTCGTAGTGGCATGGCAATGTTGGTGTTTGCTTGTATGAACATTATCTCTCGCCGCGGTTATGAGTTGTTGATTGATCAAAGTATTGATAAAGCGGCGACGTTTGCAGACATGATCACTGCCCATTCAGATTTTGAGCTAATCTCGGTACCCGAGTTGTGCCTACTCACCTACCGCTTTGTCCCTGCCAAAGTACAAACCGCACTGGCTGTGGCCAGTGAAGAGCAAGTTGAGTTGATGCATAATTTGCTTAACGACTTAACCAAGTTTATTCAAAAGCGCCAGCGCGAATCAGGCAAAACCTTTGTCTCCCGCACGCGTCTCACCCCAGAACAATGGCAACGACGCACCACCACGGTTTTCCGTGTCGTGTTGGCCAATCCGCTCACCACCACGGATATTTTGCAAGAAGTGTTGGCGGAACAGGGTGAAATCGCCAAAGAAAGCGAGTTTGCCTACCCACGCCTGATGACCCTGGCAGAGAGTATTCTCAAAGCCTAAGTGTCAGTGCGTTTCGAATAATAAAAAGGCAGCCAGGTTACGGTGGCTGCCTTTTTAATTTGATTAACCACGATTCAATGTCATATTCGCGCTATTTTAGCGGTCCTGTTTTGGGTGAGTCGGTCGATTGCAGGCAATGAGTTTGACTCAATACAGCCTCGCGTTGATGTTCAATATCAATTTGGGCTTGGCGCCATTGCATCTGCACCTGAGAGGCCGTCATTGTCCGTCCCGGCTCTGAAAACAAAAAGCGCTGCAAGGTATGATCAAACTCAGCGCTGTTCTCTTGTTCGCTGTAGACAATACCCATTAGCTCAAACGCACGTGTTTTCTCTCGCGCCGTACCAATCACGGTATAACGCTGCGCCGTATCAAGTGTTTTATCATAGCGGCAATGGATAAGATCTTGTTGCGCGCCACGCAGTGCTTCGTTGAGGCCAATGGTGCTGTAATTGCGCCATAAGTCCGACATTTTTGGCAGTGAGCAACCGACCAACAACATCGACAAGCACACCGCTGCCATTATCCTAATCATCGCTTCTTCCTACGCTCAGCACCAAATACCACTCTTCTCTCTAAGGCTACTTATCAAGAGGTTTGCGCCATAAAACCATGTCTACTGTCACAATGACGTCTTGCTATCACTTATAACGGCACCACCACTGATAACTTGAGGTCAGTCACGCTTGCCAATTACCACTTCTCCTGATTGCTCAAACATCGCCACTTCCTTACGCCGACGCCCCAGTAAAATAGGCTTATCGTCGTAGAACAGAAAGTTTTTCCAATACCGTTTAAACACCCCCCAGTGCGTTTCGACGATATTGTGTTTGTCATAACAAAAGTAGACCGTGATGTTGTCTTCCCATGGAAAGTGAGCGAGAAACTCATCAGGAAGGTCACCGTCATCATCCCAGGCTTGTTGCCAAACCAGCCGCTGGGTCCAAACACTTTGATGGGTCGGCCAATCTTGCTTGCCAAAATGATCCGGTGTCGGGCTGTCTTTGCTGATAAATTCTTGCCATAACTGCGCGGCGCGAGCTTCTGTCATGGGTTTAATATCAGCCAGCTCCTGTTCGGGAATAGGTAAAGACTGGTGGGTAAAGATCCACTTCCTTTTATATTCAGACAACGGGAGATAATTCATGTTAATCAGGTTATACGCTCTATGATGCCGGCAACTTTATCATATTCATCACTGGGTTGTTACCAAGTAAAGCCCGATTGAAGCGACACAAGAACGGCAATGCATCACACATTGCCGTTTGAGGAAAGCGTACTCGGTTAGTCGTTAACCGCTATCTCATCCGTCGAACGAACATCCTGGCTGTCGCCAAGTTTTCGATGGCCCTGATCAAGGTGTACCATATCGACAAAGTCATCACTGCCAACCTGAAAGGCCTGACCAAACCCTTTGACATAAAGGCCGTTTTCCGGCTTGAGGCGGAATAAATGGAAGTCAGCCAACCCGCTTAAGCTGTCGATAATATCGCCAAAGCGGTGGGACAGCGCCGAAATCCCCGTTTGCCACGCCGTGGTGTCACGCATCACTAATTCAGCATTGGCATCGAAACTGAGACGCTGGCGCGCATAAATTTGTTTTGCGCCGCTTTCGTCTTCGATCATCATCAACGAGACCTGAGGGTTTTGTTGTAAGTTCCGCGCATGGCGAGCTATTTCACTGATTAAAATATAAAAACCGTCCTCTAGCTGTGCAAATGGCGCATAACTCACGTTAGGTTTTCCTTGCGCATCGACGGTTGCGAGCTGCAAGGTACGACAGTTTTCACGAAATTCTTTAATTTCAGGGCCAAGGCGGTTTTGTAGGCGTTGTTGTTTCGTCGCTTGATCCATAATTATTGCTCCAGGTCTGTTGGTGTTGAGGTCGCTAACTGCGTTTTTAGTTGATGGAATGCTTCAACCTGATGGCCGAGAAGCTGACGCTTTTCATCACGCCCCAAGTAAATCTTAAAGATTGAATCCCCCTGCTCGGTGAAAAAGCCGATGTAATGGGTTGTCTTGCCGCGAAAGGGCTTGCTGACAAAAGCAATACCCGCCATACGCTCTAGCTTTAGGTGGCCATGCATCTCGCCGGGCTTACCCATTAAGTTGTAATAGCCGTAAGCGATTTTTCCTTTGGGAAACGGCGCTTTTACTTCAAAGATTGAGCCGCCGGAATGCACAATCGCCGTGACCGGGCCACCCCATTCGGCCACTTTCATGAGCACGGTTTCAGCATGCTGCCCCTCAACCCAAGTTTGATAGTCTGCGGGCATAGCGCGTACCACTTCCCCCTCACTCACCCCCAGAGTTGTTGCCATATCGGCAGGTAGCATCGAGGCATTGTCGTTCAGTAATGCGCTGACCTGTTCCGTTAACGTGGTGGTTGTCATTGATCACTCCCAGCCTATTTGTATTGTGATAGGTGCTATCAGTGCGGGCAGGCGTTTACCTGCCCTTTGTATGTGTTTGATTAAAATTGGTAACGAACATTGAGTTTAATATCACGCCCAGGAGAGGCTACTTGCGCCCAGGCTCGGGTATATTGTTCATCGGTCAAGTTATCGATCGCGAGATCGAACTTCACACCATCCCACTCGCCATTAGGGCTATAGCTTGCATACACATCCCACAAGGTGTAGCCGTCATAAGTTTTGGCATCGTTAGTGTCGGTTTGTTCGGCATAATGAGAGACTCGACCGCCAATACTCACTGGTAACGTCGCCAGCGCATAGTCGGTTTCTGCGACAAACTTGTGGGCTGGGATGTTATCGAGGTAACTGCCGGTCTCTTTGTCTTTCCCTTCAGTTTGGCTGTAGCTTAGATTATTGGTAAAACCACCGAGTTGGTGATGAAGGCTTAGCTCGATGCCTTCAAGTTTGGCATCTTGAACGTTTTCGCGCGTTGTTGTGCCGCCCATGAAGTCAACGTTCATATCAATAAAATCGTCAACATCGTTACGGAACAGGCGCGCATCAACATAGGCGTTATCGACATAGCTCGTCGGAGTAAATCGGTACGTGATGGCTAATTCTTTGTTGGCACTGTGCTCGGGTTTCAAGTCCGGATTAGGGACAAATTGGTTAATCCCCATGTGAGTAGTAAAATGAGTACCACTGGCATACATTTCTTCTAAGCTCGGTGCGCGAAAAGCTTCGCGATAGCTGGCAGTCAATGCTAGCTGTTCGGTTGCATTCCATGTCAATGCCGTCGATGGGGACCATGCATGATCGCGGCTCTCACTATCCAGTGATGTCGGTCGATTATCTTCACCTTGGTATGAGTCAAATCGAACACCCGCTTGCCAACGAAGCTGGTCGAATACAGGAATATTTATTTGACCAAACGCCCCTATACTTTCTGCATTTGCATCTTGTCCTGCTGGACGCTCTCCAGGTGCACTACTGTCATCACGTTTTGTTTCATAACTATCGCGATATAAATCCAGACCTGTAATTAAATCGATATTTTTTATGTTGGACGTATTCGTGATAGAGAAGCCTATGGTTTGGGTCTCATTATTGTCACGTTCTTGCGATGCAACACGGTGCTCTTTCATCTCAGTATTATTGAAATACAACTGAGAGTTAATATCGACCCAATGACTGGCGGGGCTATAATCGTAGGCAACGGAAAGGCTCTGGTCCCTTGTTTCACGGTATACTAACGGATAAGAACCTGACGGCTCTTTGACTGAGGGATTTGATGGAGACATATCATCAAGTTCGCCTTGACGAGCAGTGAACGTCCACTGGTGATCCAAAGAAGGCGTAAACACCAGTTTGGCAAACCCGCCTTTTTCTCGCTCGGCTGAATAAGACAAGGTTTTGCCATTGCCTAATTGATTATCATCACTATCGTTGTAGTAACTTTGTACCAGCCAATCAACCGTCTCCGTGCGACCAAATACCGCGCCGCTGGTGCGTGAAGCATTATTGTTGCTATGGAAACCTTGCTTAAGGTAACCACCTAAGGTCTGACTGCCAGAAAGAAAATCGCTAGCTGATTTGGTGTTTTGGGCGAATACACCGCCTAATGCACCGGATCCCCACAAGGTACTGGAAGGGCCACGGACCACTTCGACTGAACGGAGTAACTCAGGATCGATGAATAGGCTAGAGCGATGGCCGACCGAGAAATTCTGGCGGGTGCCATCAACTAACTGGATGACGCGGCCGTTTTCACTGCTTAGTCCACGAATAGTCACAGATTGAGCCACATCACGCCCACCGCCCAGCACAGACACATTAGGTAAGTGATGGATTAAGTCGGTAACGTTACTTCCCTGCCGTTTCTCTATCTCCTCCAATGATACGGTACTCACGGCCACACCAGCGTTCGCTTTTTGTGTGCTCATGCGGCTTCCGTAGACAGAGAGCGTCTCTACAGGGTTCGCCTCTTTAGACTGGCTGTCGGCACTCTCAGCGACGGCCTGAGGCGCAACACTCATCGTACTCAACACGGCACCGACTGCCAGGGCGACACGGTGGCTATGCTTTACTGTCCAAATATCCTTTCTGGTTTTCATAACGGTTCTCTATGCCTTACTGCAAATGCGACTTATCATCATTTGAAGGCAATTCTATTGATCGAGAACAGGAATGCAAACGATAATTGATCTTGTTTGTATTGAGTAATATATTGTCTCCGTTGATGTCACACGGTGTGACGATCTAACCAGCACATAAACCTCTAGACACGAATGACTCTGAAAAATAAGGATAAAACATGGCAACCGCTGCTGTTCGACTGCTTGCCCTGATGATGACACTCGCTTCATTTTCGATTTTTGCATCGCCACGTATAGTGAGCGCGGGGGCAAGCGTCACTGATCTACTGATTGAGCTTGGTGCAGAAAAACAAGTTGTGGGGATTGACGCCACGAGCCAGCTCGATAGTAAAGATGTTCCCAATATCGGCTATCACCGTCAGCTAGCGGTGGAGGGGGTGCTCTCATTATCACCCACGCTTTTATTGGGCTCTGACGAAATGGGTCCCAAACCTGTGTTAACAAAGCTCGACAATGCCGGGGTTGAGGTGGTTACGCTACCGAGTGCACCGACGGTCGCGGCACTGAAGCAGCGCATAACCCAAGTCGCCAACCTCACAGACAAACAAAGTGAAGCGGCCCCCCTGCTCCGTGCCGTCGATGAAAAACGTGCGCAACTCAAACGTCATGCCTTGACATCGACCCAACAGGGGATTTTCTTGCTCGTCCACCAAGGTCGTCCCGCAAGTATTGCCGGTGCGAACACAACACCCAATACGCTCATTGAGCTTATCGGCGCGACGAATCCGGCCGCCAATACGGTTACCAGTTATAAGCCCCTGTCACCCGAGGCGCTGCTCGGTTTCAACCCTGACTTTATTCTGGTGATGCAACGTTCTTTGGACCAATTGGGCGGCCTAACGGGACTTGCCAATGCCGTCCCCTTGTTGGAAAAAACCCAAGCATTTCAGCAAAACAAGATCCTCGCGATTGATGGCAGTGTATTGGTTGGCGGCTTGAGCCTGAAAACGCTAGATGAGGCGCTTCGTGTGCAATCACAGCTAATCGAGCGTAATCAGTGATGTCATTGCAGATACAGCACCCTTATCAGCGACTCTTTCCCGCGTTGCTCATTCTGTTGCTTGCCGTATCAGTGACCTCGATTGCAGTTGGTCAATGGCAGCTAGGTTGGCTGGTCAGTCTACAAAGTTTAACGCCTTGGCAAGATCAGCTCGCGCCTCATGTACTCGCTATCGTCCAGCAAGTCAGGCTGCCTCGTACGCTGCTTTGCTTATTTGTGGGCGCTTTGCTCGCTGTTTGCGGTGCTTTGATGCAAGGGCTATTTCGTAATCCTCTCGCTGATCCTGGGATTATCGGTGTCTCTGGGGGCGCATCTCTCGGCGGGGCATTGGGGCTGTTGTTATTGTCATTTGGCAGTATAAATTTGGCCTTTCACCTATCCGTGCCTTTATTCGCTTTTTTCGGTGCGCTTTTAGCGACGCTATTTGTATACCGAATCGGCACCACCGCGATGGGCACGTCCGTGACCGTCATGCTATTAGCCGGTATCGCTATCAGTGCGCTATCAGGCGCGGCGTTAGGGATGATCAATTATGTGGCCGACAACCAAACCCTACGCGATATCGCACTGTGGTCGATGGGCTCCCTAACCGGGGCCAGTTGGGGGCAAATCGGTTTAACTGGCGTAGCGGCTGTCGTCCTCACGGTATTTGCTTATTGTCGGGCTCATCAGCTGAATGCTTTATTGCTCGGTGAAAACGAAGCTGCGTATTTAGGGATCGATATTCACCGACTAAAACGCTTACTGATCATTGCAACCGCTGCCGGGATGGGAATATCCGTCAGTGCTGCGGGATTAATAGGGTTTATTGGCTTAGTGGTACCGCATATTGGCCGCCTGCTCGCTGGGCCCGATCATCGTATGCTCATCCCTTTATCGGCGGTATTAGGCGCACTTTTGCTTACGCTTGCCGATATTATTGCCCGAGTGATTGTCGCACCAGCGGAGTTGCCAGTCGGCATCATTACCGCTTTGATGGGCGCCCCCTTTTTTATTTGGCTGCTTATTCAGCAACGACAAACAATGGTACACTAATGGCTCGTATTGCGCTTCATGTTCAACACCTTCAGTACACCCTTGGCCAACGCCCACTGCTTCGCGACATCAATGTCGCGTTTCAAAGTGGACAGTTACATGTCTTACTCGGTCCGAACGGAGCAGGAAAAAGCACCTTACTCAAACAGCTAATGAGTGAGCAACACCAACAAGGCGACGTATCATTTTGGTCAGCGTCCAGAGAGGCATGGCCTCGCGACGCATTCGCGAGACAGGTTGCTTTTTTGCCGCAAACCAGTGGGTTAACCTTTGCTTTTACGGTTAGAGAAGTTGTTGAAATGGGCGGCACACCATTGAAAGCAAACCGTAAACAAATCCAAGCGTTAGCCGAAGCTCAGTTACGCCAGTGGCACATATCTCATCTTGCCCATCGTCCCTACCCCACACTGTCAGGCGGTGAAAAGCAGCGAGTCCATATGGCGCGTATTTCCATGCAATTGGCGCACACGGAACCGACTCGCGCCATGATGATGCTTGATGAGCCGACGTCTGCTCTTGATATTAGTCACCAGCACCAAACGCTAATGCGGTGCCGAGCACTGGTTGACCAAGGCATGACGGTGATCATTGTTCTTCATGACCTTAACCTAGCCAGTCGCTATGCGGATCATCTGTATTTTATGAAGCAAGGCGAAATGGTTCTCTCGGGAACGCCTTGGCAATGCTTTACTCACCATCAGATGACTGAGATTTATCAACACCCACTGACAGTAATGACACACCCAACGCATACTTGCCCACTGATAGTGACCTAATAACAAGGTTGTCGACAGTGAAGAGAATAATATCACTCTCCAAGAGCATAGCTGGGTCACAAAACCACCTGTTGATGATGGCTTGCTCATCAGACCAATTGCGACTGAGCAGCAACCTAAGTAAACTGAGATCGCAACCGATTAACTATGAGAATGGATGAAATCGGATTCGTTACCTTCGCAACCGTCTAATGAGCCGGGATTGTGAAAGACATCGCCGCTGCGTTACAGCGGCGTTTTTCTGTAAGGTCGCGAGTAACGATCCCAAGGCTTCACAATATAGAAGAATTAAGATGGCAACGATTAAAGATGTCGCGCGTCTCGCGGGCGTTTCGACCACGACGGTTTCACACGTTATCAATAAAACCCGCTTTGTCGCCGAAAAGACCACCGAAAAGGTGTGGCAAGCGGTTGATGATCTAAACTATGCGCCAAGTGCGGTGGCGCGCAGCTTAAAATGCAATACGACGCGCACGCTTGGCATGTTGGTGACCAAATCGACTAACCCCTTTTTCGCTGAACTGGTTCACGGTGTAGAAGACTACTGCTATGAGCAAGGTTATACCCTGATCTTATGTAATACCGAGGGTAACTTAGAAAAACAGCGTGACTATTTGCGCATGTTGTCAGAAAAACGCGTCGACGGCTTGATTGTGGTGTGCTCGGATCTCAATGAAGACCTCATGCTGCTATTGGAAAAAAAGCGTGACCTGCCCATGGTGGTTATGGACTGGGGGAGTCATCATATCAACACCGATCGCATCGAAGATAACGCTGAATTAGGCGGCTATCTGGCCACCAAACACTTTATTGACAATGGCCATACCCAAATTGGCTGCATTTCCGGTCAAATGGATAAAAATACCTGTAAACAACGACTAGCAGGGTTTTACCGCGCACTGAATGAAGCCAATATAGCTGCGAACCCTGACTGGATTGTAGAGGCTGACTTCGAGGCAGACCAGGCCAAAGTCGCTGCACAACAGTTCATTGATATGACCCACCGCCCCACGGGCGTGTTTTGCTTCAACGATATCATGGCGCTTGCGGCAATTAGCACCTTTAACCAAGCTGGGTTGCAGGTACCTGAGGATATGTCCGTGATTGGTTATGACAATATTGATCTCACCGAGTATTACTCACCACCACTCACTACCGTGCACCAACCTAAACGGCGGCTCGGTAAAACCGCCGTTAAACTCTTGCTCGCACGCATTAACGATAATGATACGCAACAGCAAGTATTTGAAATGGATCTCGAGCTCATTAGTCGTGAATCAGTAAAAACGATAAATTAGTGTTTTATAGAAGTTTTTTAAGCCGCCAATGCCTTTGGGTATGGTGGCTTTTTTAGTCTTTCGAGCCAAAAAGAGCCTTTACTTTAACTTATCAATTACAACCTTTTTGAACCAAAATCACATTTTGTATGGTTAGTGAGGGCGACATCACTGTCTAAGTATTATATGCTTATCCCTGTTTGAACAAGGCAAACCATGGCGAAAGCATGGGACGCAAAGCCACCGGCCTACGGACACTGATCAATCGTTTCAGTCAGTCACGGTAGCGGGGTTGCCAGCATCGTTGTTATAAAGCTGAAGATGGCGTCAATGCAATATGAAGTATCATTATTGATATTCTGATAACTTATTGACAATCCTGCCTGTTTGCCTTGTTACACTGACACATTATTTTTAGGCATTTGCATTCATCGAGATTGTTATTAATGGATAAACCAGCTTTAAAAGACGCGATGCGTTTATTTGCCGATTTTGGCAATATCAAATCCCGATCCATGTTCGGCGGATTTGGCTTATTTTGCGAAGACACCATGTTCGCCCTTGTCGTCAACAACACCCTTCATCTACGCGCCGGCAAAGAAAACGAAACCTTACTTAAGAAGCAGGGCCTTACCCCTTACGTTTACAAAAAGCGTGGTTTCCCGGTGGTGACCAAGTACTTTGCCATTCCTGATGCTTGGTGGGACGATCACCAAAAACTCATCAATGAAGCTAAAAGTGCACTCGATGTCGCTATTCGCGATCGTTCGCTAAAAACCGAAACCAGTCCGTCGCGATTAAAAGACCTCCCTAACCTCCGGTTAGCAACAGAAAGAATGCTGAAAAAGGCAGGGATTGACACCCCCGAAACGCTGCAAAAACATGGCGCAGTCAACGCATACAAAGCCTTGGTATCGGCGCACGATAAAGACCTGAGCTTGGAGCTATTATGGTCACTAGAGGGCGCAATTACTGGCAAACACTGGTCAGTTGTCCCACCTCAACGCCGCCAAGAATTATTACAACATCTAGAAAAATAACCTCTCACAGTCTCCCTTGTATAACGCTCTAATCTTTTCTGTGAGCAATGTTCGCGTTCAACACCGCCTCTCGGCGGTGTCGCCTCGCTTTTCGCTCAAAAAAGCATCAACCACACGTTTTTCACACTCTATTTGAAAGTCTCTCGCGATCGGACAGGTCTGATCCTAGGTACGATTAAGAGCACAGTTTCTTAATGCAACTAAAAAAATCAGCCAGTTAATTAGTCTAAAGCACCTAATGTTATATCTGGGCCCTATTTGCTACCTGACGAGACATAGTATGCCAGTAAAAAAAATCCTGCTTGGTTTAGTGATTGTTGCGCTTATTGCCCTGTGGTTTAGTTTTGATCTCAGCCAATGGTTGACGCTTGAAAACGCCAAAGCACAACAAGCGGCATTAAACGATTACATTATCGAAAACGCGACCACCGCAAGTCTGGTGTTTTTTGTCGGCTATGTGGTGATGACAGCATTGTCGCTACCGGGAGCGGCGGTGGCGAGCTTATTGGGCGCTGCACTGTTTGGCTTTTGGTGGGCATTGGTGTTGGTCTCCTTTGCCAGCTCGATTGGCGCCACCCTCGCCTTCTTGGTGAGTCGCTTTATGTTGCGCGACTGGGTCCAGGCCAAGTTCGGTAATAAGCTCGACGTCATTAATCGTGGTATCGAGAAAGACGGCAGCTTGTATCTGTTGACCCTGCGCCTGATCCCGATTTTCCCGTTTTTTCTGATTAACCTAGTGATGGGGCTAACCTCATTCAAAACCCGCACCTTCTATTGGGTCAGTCAACTCGGGATGTTGCCGGGTACCGCAGTCTACGTGAATGCAGGGACTCAACTCGCCCAAATCGACACACTCGGCGACGTGGTGTCACCCTCGGTGCTTGGCTCTCTCGCATTACTGGGTGTCTTCCCACTGCTGGCAAAGTGGGTTATGGCGTGGATCACGCGTCGTAAACGCTATCAAGGTTGGAGCAAGCCTGGTCAGTTCGACCGCAATATGGTGGTCATTGGTGCCGGCGCAGGCGGTCTGGTGTCGAGCTATATCGCAGCCGTGGTGAAAGCAAAAGTCACGCTAGTCGAAAAAGGTTCGATGGGAGGTGATTGCCTAAACACGGGCTGTGTGCCTTCTAAAGCGCTGATCCGCGCAGCGAAAACCATGCGAGAAATTGGCAAGGCCAAGGCGTTTGGCATTCATACCCAAGCGCCATCTGTTGATTTTCCGGCAGTCATGGCGCGGGTTAAGCAAGTGATTACCCACATTGAGCCTCACGATTCGGTCGAGCGTTACACCAAGCTCGGCGTGGAGTGCGTGCAAGGCGAAGCACACATCGTCTCGCCATGGGAAGTCGAGGTGAATGGCGAACGCCTCACTACCCGCAACATCGTGATTGCCACAGGCGCGCGCCCTATGTTGCCCCCGATTCCCGGTTTGGCTGAGGTCACGCATTACACCTCGGATACGATTTGGTCTTTGGCTCAACTGCCACCACGGTTATTGGTGTTAGGCGGGGGTCCCATTGGCGCGGAATTGGCGCAAAGTTTTGCGTGTCTAGGCAGCCAAGTAACGCTCGCAGAAATGGCCGACCAACTTCTCAGCCGTGAAGATAAAGATGCCGCCCAATTGGTTGAGCAGGCGTTAGAGCGTGACGGTGTCACGATTTTAACTCAGCATAAGGTGAAAGCATTTGAGCATCGTAATGATCAACAAGTCGCGTTACTCGACGGTCCTGATGGGGAGAAATCCGTCGCGTTTGATGCAGTACTGGTCGCGTTAGGGCGCAGCGCTAACACCAAAGGCTTTGGTCTCGAAAAGCTCGATATTCCAGTGACCGAGCGTGGCACAATTCAAGTCAATGAGTATCTGCAAACCGCCTATCCCAATATTTACGCGGTGGGCGACGTCGCGGGGCCGTTTCAGCTCACCCACGCCAGTGCCCATCAAGCATGGTATGCCGCCGTGAATGCGCTATTTGGTCAATTTAAGCGCTTTCGTGCTGATTATTCAGTGATGCCTGCCGCGACCTACACCTCGCCAGAAGTCGCGCGCGTGGGTATCAATGAAAAAGAAGCCAAGGCCAATCAGCAAGAGGTGGAAGTGACCTATTACGGCATTGATGATCTGGATCGCGCGATTGCTGATGGCAATGATCATGGTTTTATTAAGGTGCTGACACCGAAAGGAAAAGATACCATTCTAGGGGTAACTATTGTTGGCGAACATGCGGGCGACTTGCTCGCAGAATTTACTCTCGCCATGCGGCACGGGCTTGGGCTGAATAAGATCCTTGGCACCGTCCACCCTTATCCCACCATGAGTGAAGCGGTGAAGTATACTGCCGGGATGTGGAAGCAAGCCCATGCCCCCGAGAAGCTGCTGAAATGGGTCGAAAAATATCACCGTTGGATGCGTCACTAATTGAAAAGGAAGATTAAAATGAAACATTGGATAGCGGCGATGACACTGTCGATCGCAAGTGTCGTAAGTTTAACCGCCTCCGCCAGCACGGAAAACGACCGTTGGGAAAGTATTGAGCAACAAGCCAACGGCCAAACCGTTTACTTTAACGCATGGGGTGGCAATCAAGAGATCAATGCTTACTTACGTTGGGCAAATCGGGAGTTGCAACGCGATTACGGTGTCACGCTTAAACATGTCAAAGTGGCGGATATCGCTGAAACCGTCAATCGCCTGCTTGCCGAAAAGACGGCGGGTAAGGATAGCGGCGGCAGCGTCGATATGGTTTGGATTAACGGCGAAAACTTCAAATCAATGAAAGAAAATGATTTGCTGTACGGCCCTTTTGTTAGCACGCTGCCCAACTGGCAAATTGTCGATAAAAGCTTACCGGTTGAAGAGGACTTCACGGAACCAACAGACGGCCTCGAAGCGCCTTGGGGGGTGGGACAGCTGGTATTTATCCACGATAAGCGCACACTTGCCAACCCGCCTCGCTCGTTTGCTGAATTACTGAGTCTCGCGCAAGCGAACCCAGGTCGAGTGAGTTACCCAAAACCGCCGCAGTTCCATGGCACCAGCTTTTTGAAAGCGGCGCTGCTTGAGCTGACAGATTCGCCCGAAGCCCTTTACCTGCCCGTTGATGAGGTAGACTTTAACGCCGTGACCGCGCCATTATGGCGCTATCTGGACCAATTACATCAAGTGGCCTGGCGCGAAGGCTCACAATTTCCTTCAAGTAGTGCTGAAACCCTACAACTGCTAGACGACGGCGAGTTTCTCGTGGCGATAGCGTTTAACCCCAATGCGGCAAAAGCGGCAGTCGCATCTGGAAAGCTCGCCCCATCAGCACGTGCGTTTGCCTTTGACCAAGGTGCGCTATCTAACATTCACTTTATGGCGATCCCATACAACGCCAATGCCAAAGCCGGCGCCATGGTCGCTATCAATTTCTTGATGAGCGAAAAGGCACAGCTGCGTAAAGCCGACACCCAAGTATGGGGCGATCCACCGGTCGTTAAATTATCCGACACCGCCGAGGTCAGCCGCTTTAATACCCAGCCCGAGCCACATCCAAGCTGGCAAACCGCGCTTGAGGCTGCTTGGCTGAAACGCTACGGCCAATAGAAACGAGGCTGATATGGCACGTTTGCTGTTTGCCATCACCCTAACGGTATGCTGCCTGCCCTTGTTGCCAGGGGTCGGCGGCTTGCTCGCGAGTGCCTTTGCGTTCTTGCCCACCCTGGGGCTGACAGAGGCCAATTTTAGCGGCTGGCACCAAGTCATGGCATGGCCGGCACTTTGGCAATCAATTCAGCTGACGCTCATCTCGGGGTTGGGCAGTAGCCTGCTCGCGGTGGCATTTAGCTTTATAATTTTACAGGCCGCTTGGCACACGCCCATTTGGCAAAAGATCAGTACGCGCTTGCCTGCGCTACTGGCATTGCCACACGTCGCCTTTGCGATTGGTCTGGTTTTACTGCTTTCCCCCTCGGGTTGGCTGTTTCGCCTGTTAAGTCCCCTTCTCGGTGAGAAACCTGTAACTTGGGCGTTAGTACAAGATCCTTATGTTATCGGGCTCACCTTGGCGCTAACGCTAAAAGAGACCCCATTTTTATTATTGATGAGCCTGTCAGTGCTGCGTCAAATTGATGTCGCTCGACTGACCATGGTATCAACCAGCCTCGGGTATAACCGCACCGCAACCTGGCTAAAAGTCATTCTTCCGCTTTGGCTGGCCAAAATGCGGTTCCCGATTTTTGCCGTCATCGCCTACAGTCTGTCGGTGGTTGATGTGGCGATGATCCTCGGGCCCAATACGCCGCCCACTTATGCGGTATTGGTATGGCAATGGTTCAATGACCCTGATTTGGCGTTATTGCCCAGAGCCTCAGCTGGGGCATTGCTGTTATTTGCCCTATGTGGCTTAGCGTTATTGCTATTCCGCTTTTTGGAGTGGCTTGGCTGCCAATGTCTCAATCGCTGGCAATACACGGGCCGCCGCCACGCATGGCTGCCTGGCAAGTTACTCTGGTGGCCAGTGTTTATCACTCCCCTTGCGATTATGCCTGTGTTGCTGGTGTGGTCATTCGCGCTGCGTTGGTCATTTCCCGATTGGCTGCCCAGTCGATATAGCTTACGGTTTTGGGAACAAGAACTGAGCTATGTATGGTCATTGGTGGGAAACAGCATTGTTCTCGCGGTGATCAGCGCCAGTGTCGCCTTGTTATTTGCCATCGGGTGTTTGGAGCGTTCAACCAATCAGCGACGCTCGGTGCCGAGAGCCGTCATCGCCATTCCATTATTGGTTCCGCAACTCTCTATCTTGTTCGGTATTCAGGTGGCGGTGTACAGCCTCCCCGGCCAGTGGCACGTGCCAGCTACTATCTGGTCGCATATCTTTTTCGCGTTTCCTTATGTGTATCTCGCGCTCGATGGGCCGTGGCAGCAATTTGATATGCGGCTCATGCAAACCGCCAGGAGCCTCGGTGTCAGTGCGACACTCGCATGGTGGCGCGTTAAACTACCGCTGCTTTTGCCTGCGATCATCTTGGCGTGGGCGGTCGGCGCGAGTGTCAGTTTGGCGCAATATCTGCCAACGCAGTTGTTGGGCGCGGGACGCATTAATACGCTCACTACCGAGGCAGTTAGCTTATCGAGCGGCCTCGATCGCCGTATTAGTGGCCTGTATGGACTGATGCAAGCGATGCTTCCCCTTATTGTTTTCGCCTTGGCCACCGTGCTTAGCCGTATTGCGGAGCGCCGCCTTTTACCCACATCAACACCGACTTATTCAGGAGCGAAACACCATGACACTGTGTGTCAATCAACTCACCATAAACGCGCCTGAGCAATGCTTGGTGCGTGATTTATCATTCTCGGTCGCCCCGGGAGAAATACTCACCGTAATGGGTCCCAGTGGCTGCGGAAAATCGAGCCTGCTGAGCGTATTGGCAGGACACATTCAACCGCCCATGCATTACAGCGGCCAACTAACCTTAAATGGTGAACCCTTTGATCACTTGCCGCCGGAGCAGCGCCGTATCGGGATTTTGTTTCAAGATGATTTGCTCTTTCCGCATCTCAACGTCTGGCAAAACTTGGCCTTTGCCCTGCCTTCATCGATGAGCAAAGCGCAAAAACGTGATCAGGCCATCGCAACATTAGGGTCTGTCAATTTAGCGGAGTTTGCCGATTATGCCCCCAGCCAGCTCTCCGGCGGGCAGCGCGCGCGGATCAGTGTGTTGCGTGCATTACTCGCCGCGCCCGATGCTATCTTGCTTGATGAACCCTTTAGTAAGCTGGATAAGCCGCTACGACGGGATTTTCGGGCTTTCGTGTTTGAGCAAATCGCGCAGCGCAACATCCCCGCGCTGATTGTGACACATGATGCCGAGGATATTGCGCACCAGAGCCGCTGTTTAAATTGGCCTAAACGCCCAGCTAGCTCAGTACTGCAAGAGGAGATACAAAATGCTTGATCGCTATGCCATCGCCGTGATCCGTTGGCCATTGAAGCAGGCAGCGGTGCAGCTCACAAAATGGGGGATCAAACCTGATACCGTCACACTATCGGGCTTTTTGATTGGCTTGCTGGCGGTGCCCGCTCTGGCGCTACAAGTGTATTGGCTGGCGCTTGTGTTCATTATCATTAACCGACTGTTCGATGGCCTTGATGGCGCGCTCGCCCGCGAGCAAGGACTCACGGACGCAGGGGGCTTTTTAGATATCACCCTCGATTTTATCTTCTACGCTGCCATTCCCTTTGGCTTTGCGCTGGCTGATCCCGCTAGTAACGCCATCGCCGCCAGCTTTCTGCTGTTTTGCTTTATGGGTACAGGCGCAAGCTTTTTAGCGTTTGCGATAATGGCGAGCAAACACCAGATTGATAACCCGGTGTACGCCAACAAGTCGATGTATTACATCGGCGGGATCACCGAAGGCACGGAAACCATCGCCAGCTTTGTGTTGATGTGTCTTTTCCCTACATACATGGCATGGATTGCCGGCGTTTTTGGCGCAGCCTGTTTAATGACGGCAGCAACACGGGTTTGGGCGGGATATCGGACACTACATGACGTCGAAGTCAACTAAGGCTTCCCAGATCGCAGAGAGCATTACCGCCTTACATCGAACTTGTGCATAAACGGTTTCGTCAATGCCACGGAGGCTGCTATTCAATACCGTGTAACGCCTTCCAATTACCTGGATGGACCACATATCCAAACAATGCCTCCCCACCATAAACCAGTTCCGTCCCCTCCGGGATCCAAAGCATTTGTCCGGGCCTTACAAAATGCGTCTGACCATTGGCGGTAAGTTCGAAGCAGCCTTCGATAACAAAAATGACTTCGTCATATAACACCGTCCAAGGCACGACTGCTCCTTCCCATTTTGCGAAACCAACACCGATGTGCGGTGATATTTCCGAACTAACAGCTCTTGCGACATAGGCCATACCTGGTGAGTCGCCTCGAACACTAAACTCTAAACTTTCACTGTCGATCAGCTTTACTTGTTTCATAGTTCACTCCTGCTCTGCCATTTGGCCAGCTGAATACGGCTTTTAACACCTATCCCTAAAAAAGGTTCGGGTGGGTTTAACGATGGCATCCCGGTAACATATTTAATATCGTCTAATTGGTTAGATGTTGCGCCCACCGCATGATCAGCCAATAACGTCCCAGAAATCGTTCCCCAAGCGACACCGACACCATTATCACAAGCACTGGCGTAAAGGCCTTCATCCAATTGCCCGAAAAAGTTAGTAAAGTTACGTGAAATCGCGTACACGCCTCCCCATGTGTGAGTAAAAGGAACATCCTCTAGTGCTGGGTAACGTAATAAAAACGCTTGCCTGTGATCGTTTCTTATTTTTGCTTTCATTGCATGACTAATACTACGCCCATATTTGGGCGTATGTTTGTAGCTATTGCGCACCATGATGCGACGATCTGCGGTCATACGCATCGTTGTTGCGGCATGATCAGCAGGCGTTAGCCCCCAGTCCAATTCTCCCCCGTACTTACGCATTTCGTCATCGGTTAACGGCCGCGTCCAACTTGCAAATGTCATGACGGGCAACAGGCGATTCTTTAAGTACCCGAATTCTCGCGTAAAAATACTGGTTCCCAGTAATAGTACTGGTGATTTAATCACTCCTTCGTGTCCATAAAGTACCCACTGTCCATTCTCTTTGGTTAAGTGACGAATTGGTGAGTTCTCAAGCACCGAGACATTGTCTGGCAAACTCTCCGACAATCCACGAACAAGAGCCGCTGGTTGAACTAAATAACTCCCCGGGGTATAAATCGCGCGACGGTAGTAAGGGGTACCAAGGACTTCCGATAGCTCTTTGTTATCAACATGATAATATGGCTCACCAAGCTCCTTCATCAGATGCTCAAAGTGATCAAGGTAGGCTTCACCTCGAGCACCAACCGCACCTTGATATTTCCCTTTTGCTGACCATTGACAGTCAATACTATATTGGTTAACAAGTTGATCGAGCTGCGCAATAGCAGAGCGGTTCAGCGCCAGTAGTTTCTGTTTATGCTCAGGATCAGGGTGTTCTAAAGCAAACTTGTGTGGCAAATCAATCACGAAGCCGGAGTTTCGCCCAGAGGCCCCCTGACCAACTCTCTGCGCATCTATCAGCTTTATGCGTGAATTGGGCTTATGCGTCGCAACACGTCTTGCCATTGCCAACCCCGCGAACCCCGCGCCCAATATCAAATAATCAGCTGTTTGCTCGCCAACCAAAGACGGTCTGGCTGGTACTTTTGGCAGTGCGTGATACCAACCACATTGGTCATCATCGTTTGGTAGATGTACCATTATTCATTGCCCCTTTTATGCTACGGACTGTTGAGGTGAAAGTTGCTGTAGCCAAGGTCCTCTCAGAGCCTGAACATGCTTACCCAATAAAGCAAAGCCCAATATCTCGCCCTCAGGAGAGTAAAACCTCGCGGTGAGTTCGTTGCCTTGAGGCTCAACAACCCAGCGTCCCTCCCTATTAATCGGTACAGGGTAAACACTCAGCGGGAGGACAGGCGTTTTTACGATAACTGGAGACGGCTGTAGAGTTATTGGCGAGTCATCACCCAATAAGTTCGCCGCAATCGCTGGCACCATTTGATTAATTGGCGCAATGTAAGGTTGCCAACCCTGACTCGTCTCTGAACAGTCTCCCAATGCGAAGATATGCTCATCACTTGTTTGTCCATACTGGTTAACTTTGATGCCGCGCCCCACTTCTAACCCAGCCTGTTCGGCCAGTCTTACGTTGGGCTTGAGTCCGACAGCACTTAAGATTAAGTCGGCATCAATGTATTTTCCGCTGGTCAAATAAACGCGAGCACTGGATTCTGTCACCGGCTCAATGCGCCTGATACTCTCTTGTAGTTCCCACCTTACTCCCAGCCGAGCAAGTCCTTTCTGTAAAGCCTGGCCAACTTTCTCAGGCAGTATCCGCGACATTGGCCAATCCCCCAGCCCTATGACCGTGACTTCGTAACCACTTCCGATAAGATCATTGGCAAACTCGCAACCGATTAATCCGTCTCCTAGAATTGCAATCCGCTTTTTATGCGTGAGTTGGGCGCGAACTTGGCGATAGTCACTTAAATTGTTGACATGGAATAGGTATGAACAGTCACCATCAATAGAGGTCTCAATCGGAGATGCCCCCGTTGCAATCACTAAGCGACTGTATCGGTAATGACCAATTGAGGTTTCTAGCGTCTTAGTATTACGATCGATGTGCTCAACATAGGTATTCGGATAAACACGAATGTTTAAGCGTTGTTCCCAATCTAGTGCACTTGCTGTTTGTAGCGCGTTACAGTCTTTTGCCATCGTTAGTGCATTAGAAAGACTGGGTTTACTGTACAGCGCACCATCGTCAGCCGTGAACACAGTTATCGCAACACTCGCATCATGCTCTCTGAGCTGAGCAGCGAGTTGGTAGCCACTATGGCCACTGCCAATAATAACGATGGGAGCACTAGAAGAAGCAAAGGCTGACAATACCTCTGCCTCTCTCTCCGAGCTACCGGTGTCTACATACACTGACTCTTCTGGGATATCTTCGGTGATTTCGATCATTTCGAAATCCGCTTTCCCCACCAAACAGTCAGGGCATACCCAGTTTTCGGGAACGTCCTCCCACGCCGTACCGGGGGGAATACCATCAGCAGGCCAACCTTGTGCTTCATCGTAGATAAAGCCACAAATAATACAGAGCCACTTTTTCATCTTTTCACTCCCACTATTCCGTTACAGTGTTCGCGTTTCACAGCTGACTGGACCAGCTCTTGTGAGTGTTAAACTGCGCTACTTTTTATAAGGTTTTGATTATATAACCGTCATGATTCGGGCGAACCTCTATGTACAAGGCTACGGCCTGAATACCTACAAACGAACGGCAATATTACGTGTTTGCATGTAGCTATAAATTGCTTCTTGCCCTTTCTCTCGGCCAAAACCAGATAAACCAACACCACCGAAGGGCGTTTCAACACCACCGGCAAACCACTCGTTCACGTACACCTGTCCACCACGAAGCTTTTGGGCCACACGTAAGGTTTGACTGAGACTTTCCCCAAAAACACCAGCCACTAGCCCAAAGTCTGTGCCGTTGGCAATAGCGACCGCCTCTTGCTCTGTCTCAAATGGCATCACAACTAGCACCGGTCCAAATACTTCTTGCTGTGCAATGCGCATATCAGGCGTTGCCTCAATAATGGTTGGTGCGATGAAATAGCCAGAGAGATCTGGCACATAACCACCTGTCAATACCTTTGCCCCTTCCCGTTTAGCCTCTTCAATCATGTCAAGCACGCTATACTGCTGTTCCGCCGAGATAAGCGGTGTGATATCCGACTGACTCTCACCACTTCCAATCGTAAGTGACTGCGCCAGAGTAACCACCGCATCAACGACCTCTGTATAGCGTGCCTGATCAATGACCAAACGAGACATGGCAGAGCACACTTGGCCTGAATTAAAAAAAATACCGGAGCGAACACTTTGTAGTACTTTTTTCACATCAGCATCACGTAGGACAATTCCTGCCGACTTCCCTCCCAATTCCATCACCGATGGAGTCGCTCGGTACGCAGCATCTTCCAGAATACGCCTCCCTGTCGGCACAGAGCCGGTGAAGACGATTTGATCTGTCTCACCATGCTTTACCAGATGGCTACCCACTATCGAACCTGTTCCGCACAATAAATTCACGGCACCTTTTGGGAAACCAGCACTTTCTACTGCCGTAACCAATAATGTCACCGCCAATGGCGAAAGTTCAGGTGATTTGATCACGACCGCATTACCCGCTGCGAGCGCCGGGGCCAAGGAGCGAGCACAAATCGACACGGGGAAATTCCAAGGGACGATTTGGACAGACACGCCCAGGGGGACATATTGGGTGAAGTCGACATATTCTCTACCTAGCGGAATCGACGAGCCCTCAAGTTTATCGGCCATACCTGCGTAGTATTCAAAATAACGGGCCGATTCGATAAACTCATCTTTCGCATCTTGTAAAGACTTACCGTTTTCCCGGCACGCGACTAATGCACCTTCGTCAGCGATCTCACGTATCGCTTGCGCAGCGTTAAGCATCCATTCTGTTCTTACAGCGGGCCGGATGTCGGAGAGTAAACCTTGCTCCACAACCCGTCGTGCCGCAGCGAGCGCGCGGTCTGCATCCGTGACACTCGCTTTTGCAATTGTTGCGTAGGCTTCTCCGCTACCTGGATTCATGACGGTCATTGTTTGATCAGAGTTACACCAATCACCATCGATATAATTGAGATAATGCATGCCTCTACCGCTCCATCGCAGATTTTACTTGCTTAGCCAGCCAAGATTGAAAGAAATGAGTCGGTACATCCATTTCAGGGGAGAACACACCGCCACTAAATCCAGGGGAATGTCGCCCTTTTTGCATCCCTTCCACCGCACCGATGTCTTCACCAAATACAACACGCCAAGATTCGACAGTCGCCGTACGACAAGCAGCAAACTCGTCATTGGTTGCTTCATCTCCTACATAGAAAACACGCAAATGTTCAACCGTTTTGCCTGAAGAAATAGGTTCAATCATCATGGCAAATGCATGATCAATTTGTATGCCCAGTAAGACGTTTGGAAACATCGCAACATACTCCGCGTGCCGCTCTTTGTCCTTCGGCCAACCTGGAAACTTGGGTAACCGTGTTCCAGCGGTGTCAGCCAAGTTATAAGCAAGACTCCCCTGGCCTGCGAAGTTATCTGAAAACATGATGTTGTAGTGATCTTCGAGGCGAGAGTAACTATTTAAACTGGGGTGAACCCAAGGTAAATGGTACGATTCGCAATAGTTTTCTACTGCAAGTTTCCAGTTACTGTTGACTTCTATCTCTAAATTGCCACCCATATTCACACGACGAAGCAGACTGAACCCTTCGTCTCCGACAAAAGACTTCCACCGTTGCTCCAACGGGGCAATATGGTCTTCAAAGTTTTTCGCGTCTCCCGATAGGTTGACGAAGACCATATCCATCCATATCGCGGAACGAACCGGTTTCAGGCCATGATTTTCACACTGAAAGCGCTCATCTTTATGCTTAGCGATCCCGCCAATATGTGGCGTTCCTTTCAATTTTCCATCAAGATCATAAGTCCAAGAATGATACGGGCAACGAATCATGCCTTGTACTTCACCTGCTTCATGCACCAGCTTCATTCCACGGTGACTGCATACGTTGTGAAATACCTGAACCTCGCCTTTATGATTGCGCATCATTAGCAAAGGAAGGTTCATGAATTCGATCGGCATTACATAACCATTTTTGGGCAAATCGGACGCAAACCCAACACAGACCCAAGTATTACCAAACACCTCATCACGCTCGAAAATGAAGTATTCTTCATCTACATAGGCTTGATTAGGCATTCCTGTCGCTTCACTGATTGGATTTAGAACCTTGTCAAAAAATTCAATAGGGATAATGGATTCGTTAATATTGCTCATGGTTGTTCCTCCAAGAGATCGATTTTCTCCAGTGCAACATCACCTAGTTGCGTAAGTCACCGTCATTCTGGTTAACAAAAATGAAACAAACAAACGACTTTTTTGCTGGGCCTCTATGAGTTTTAATCATTCGATAATAATTTGAAGAATTTTAACTGGATAGGCTCTACTTACCCATTACATAAAGTCATGAGTGCCTGATTAATAATCAGTTGAAACCCTATTCTTAGTCATCTAGTGTTTTTACAAATTTAACAATAATTAAACAAAAGCAATGGGGCGTACTAATTATGAGAGCAAAATCTGGGTTACTTAGAGGGCTTAATCCAACCGTGACTATTGCGTCTAAGGTCGTTGTCATCGGCTTCGTACTTTTTTGCGCAATATTGGCTAACAAAGCAGGTCAGTACTTTGAGACTGTCTCTGGAATACTGTTACATAACATGAAGTGGTTTTACCTTGGCGCTGTTTCGCTAGTGGTGGGTTTTCTTCTTTACTTGATGCTCAGCCGATTTGGTCACGTCAGATTAAGTAAAGATGATGAAAGGCCGAATTTTAGTTATGCATCCTGGATTTCGATGTTGTTTTCTGGCGGTATGGGAATAGGTTTGATTTTTTGGTCTGTCGCTGAACCAATGTGGCACTATGCCGACAACCCTTTTAGTGAGGGATTGACCAGCGAGGCAGCTACCACATCAATGCAACTAACTTTTTTCCATTGGGGGCTTCACCCTTGGTCAGTATTTATCATTGTAGCATTGGCACTCTCTTATTTCTCGTACCGTAAAGATTTACCATTTACATTGCGATCCATATTATACCCTTTGATCGGTGAAAGAATTTACGGTCCGATCGGTCATACTGTTGACATTTTAACGGTGGCAGTCACCGCCTTTGGGATATCTCAAACGCTCGGTATGGGCGTGATACAAATAAACTCCGGATTGAATCAAACGTTCGGAGTCAATATCAGCTTAGGTGTCCAGCTTTTTATCATCGTCATTTTGTGCACGTGCGCCATTGCATCTGTTTTATCAGGAGTGAGCAAAGGCATCCGACGCCTTTCCCTATGGAATATGCTGTTGTCTATCTTGCTCGTAATGGTGGTGCTTTATGTTGGCCCCACACGCTATATTCTTCACACTTTTCTTGAGACTTTTGGCTTCTATGCCAATAACATTGTCCAAATGAGTTTGTGGAGCGATGCACAAAATGACACCGATTGGCAAAACTGGTGGACGGCATACTATTGGCCATGGTGGATGACTTGGGCACCGTTTGTCGGCATGTTTATCGCGCGAATATCCAAAGGACGTACGGTTCGCGAACTCGTAAGCGGCGCTTTAATTGTTCCGACACTAATAACGTTTCTCTGGGTTTCCATATTCGGAGGGGCGGCTTTAAGCGTAGAGAAAGATGCGCGCATCGCTCATCAAACCCAGGTAGCGTCTGCGCAAGAAACAAGCACATCACCTCCAGGCGAGTTTATTGGCGGCCCTATTCTTCGCGCAACTCAAGATGATACGACTCGTGCGTTATTCACATTATTCGATAGCTTAGATTCCGGGGTATTCGGCCAAGTACTAAGCCTATTGGCCTGTCTATTATTAGCAACTTACTTTATCACCTCTGCTGACTCAGGGACACTGGTGCTTTGCACACTTGATGCGGCCGGCCATCCCGAACCACCCAGATCGATCCGGGTACTTTGGGGTATTTTAATTGCCGCTCTTGCAGGTGTATTGCTATACGCTGGTGGCTTAGAGGCAATGCAAACCGCATCCATCATTGCTGGATTTCCCATTGCAATTTTCATTACAATAATGAGTCTGACATTGTTTTACAGTATTCGCCGCGAACCCAAGCCATGGGCGATGCTACCGGAACATGTTCACCCTCGTGCTGATACGCTTTATGGTCCGGTTGAACCGTTAGTGAATAGTAAAAATGATCGTAGTCAGTCAAGTGACTCCACGAGCACACCACTGCGTGATAAACCTATTCCAGGTTAATGGTAAAACAATCATACTCGCAAAGCGGGGACATATGTCCCCCTTTTATTATGCTGGAATCGTCAATGCTCCCCCTACTTAAACGAGCCCACGATCGCCAATTTCATTAGGTAACTGCTCAAGCAGCCATTGTTTAAATTGCTTGACTGTCGAGGGAATAACGCCTCGCTTCATCGGCTGCAACATCAAAAAATTAGAAGGGGTTGAAAGAACATGTTCAACGGGTCTCACAAGTGCACCGCGCTGAAGGTAATCATCCACTAACGAGCCCCATGCCAAAGCGATTCCTTGGCCATTCATGGCTGCTTGTAACAGCATAGGATAATTATTGATATTCATCCGGTTGCGCGGTTGGATATTAGGTAGGCCAACACTCGAAAACCACTGCTCCCAATTCACCCAGTCTCTTTGTGATTCTTCTAAGTAAAGCAATGTATTGCTAAAAATGTTCTCAGGTTCTGACGGATTTCCAATTTTGTCTAAATAAGCAGGGCTACATACGGGAAAGACCTCTTCAGAAAAGAGGGTTGTGACGTGCATATCGGCCGGCGGAGTTCGACAGTAAAATAACGCAAGGTCGCATTCCAACCGACGTAAATCCAACACACTGTCTGACGCAAGTATACGGATGTCTATTTCATCGTTCGAGTTTTGGAATTCTGCAACTTTGGGCAATAACCATAAGGCAGCCATAGCATTGGTCGTTGCGACTGTTATCTTATGTTCACCCTGCCACTTTCTCACTTCTCCCGTGATTTGCGCGATATCAAGCAAGGCTTGACTGATCGATTGGTAATATTGAAGTCCCGTTGCGGTGAGATGAATGTTGCGATTTGCACGCGTGAAAATCGCTTTACCAAGGTACTCTTCTAATTGCCTAATTTGTCGACTAATTGCGCCTTGAGTCACATTCAACTCCTCGGCTGCGAGCGTAAAACTCAAATGTCGTGCCGATGCTTCAAATGCAACTAGGCTATTTAATGGCGGAAGCGGTTTGATTTTCATATTTGTTCCAATACGTCAAAGCAGACTCAAATGTTATCAGTTTGTTTTAACGATATTATCCTTTGTTTAATGGATTTGAAACAACTGTATTCAAAGCGCTCTTCGTTTATAACCACTGGTACTGCAGTTGCTCTTTATCGCCCAAGTAGTCGAGCAGCCAGCGCACCGGTGGCGACTCTTTATCCGAGCGCCATGCAATACAACACGGACTACTTAATAGCGGCTCTTCAAGGGCAAGCTCCACCAACTCTCCTCGCGCAATCGCGTCTTCTGCCATGTGTGAAGGCATCACACCAATGCCCAGCCCGGCCTTAAAGCATTGCATGGCACTGTGCCAATTGGGGACGGTAAGACGGCGCTGATTATCCAATAGCCAGGTAGTACGACGCGGCAAACGGCGCGAAGTATCTTCCAAACATATCGCCGGATACGGCGCGAGCTGATCATTAGCCAGTGGCTGGGCACACTGGACGAGTGGATGCGATGGGCTCACCACAAATCGCCAACGCAGGGTGCCCATTTCTCGATAGCGAAACGCGCCGCTCACTGGCACAGCAGCTGTAGCACCAATGGCAATATCGGCTCTATCATCCGCCAGCGCATCCCACACACCATTGAATACTTCCATGGTCAGTAACAGCTCGACATCAGGAAACGCATCATAAAAGTCACGTACCAAGGTATTGACGCTATCCTCTCTTACGACGTTATCCAGTGCCAATGCGACACTTTGCGTCCAACCATTAGCAACACGTTGGGTTTGCTGGCGAATGGCTTCCATATTCTTAATCATCTCACGTGACTGGGAGACAAAGTACTCACCCGCGGCGGTCAACCGAACCTGACGATGAAGCCGCTCAAACAGGGTGACGGCCAGCTTGTCTTCAATCTGTCGTACCGTGTAGCTCACCGCACTCGGTACCTTGTGCAGCTCTTCAGCCGCCGCGGAGAAACTTCCTCGCCGTGCAACCACGTCAATCACTTGAAAATCTTGGTAAGAAAACATTCACATCAAATATTTTGAAAGTAGTATTCAAATCATAGCGTTTCACAGTATCAATTGTTAGGCATAAACTGCTCTTTACATTAATCTTTGTATCAAGAGATAAAAAATGAACAAAAATTTGCCATTTATCACGCTGTTTTGGCTAGCAGGGCTCAGTATGCTTGGCTTCTTAGCCACCGACATGTATCTTCCCGCCTTTGAAGCCATGCAAATCGATTTTGCGACCTCGTCGGCCAATATCGGTTTAACCTTGAGCATCTTTTTGCTTGGCATGGCCTGTGGTCAGCTCGTTTATGGCCCCCTCTCCGACCGTATTGGCCGTAAACCTGCGCTGTTAATTGGCTTAAGTCTCTATAGCGTTGCGACCGTGGTATGTCTGTTTGCAGATAATATTTATCTGTTACTCGGTGCGCGCCTTGTTCAGGCGTTGGGCGCGTGCAGCGCAATTGTGATTTGGCAAGCCGTGGTCATTGATCGCTATGAGGGAAAACTGGGGCAGAAAGTGTTCGCCACTATCATGCCTTTAGTTGCCTTGTCTCCAGCTCTCGCACCATTATTAGGTTCCTATTTACTCCAGCATTTTGATTGGCGCAGTATTTTTGTGGTTTTATTCGCACTAGGTATTATTTTTGTTGCACTGACCCTTCGTGAGGAAGAAAGCTTAACTAGCCCAGCACAAGATACTAAAATTATTGATAAACTTAAGGGTGACTACCAGCAAGTTTTTAAATCAAAAAAGTTCATCGGAAATATGCTTATCTTTGCCGGTTGCTCGGCCGCTTTCTTTGCCTATCTCACTGGATCGCCGTTTATTATGTCAGCGATGGGCTATACCGAAGCAGACATTGGCCTAAGCTACATCCCACAAACGATCGCGTTTGTTGTCGGCGGATACACGTGTCGTCATGCCCTCAACAAACTCAAAGATCACAGTATCCTGCCTTGGCTGCTTAAGCTGTTTGTTGCCAGCGTAGTGGTTATCTTTTTGATCAGCTGGCGCACCGATGTGACTAATATCTGGGTGATTCTTGGCCCATTCTGCTTCCTTGCGGCGGCGAACGGCGCCATTTACCCACTGGTCGTCAATCGCGCCTTGGAATATTTTAAATCCTGTAGCGCGACCGCTGCGGGGCTGCTGAACTTCTTGCAAATGATGATCTGCTTCTTGGCGAGCGCCGTGGTGTCTGCGTTTGCGGCCTCGGGCTTGATCGCCGTCACCACCGTCATGCTGTCCACCTGTGCGCTGGTGATTATTGGCTTTGGCTTGGTCTGGCATGCAAACCGTCAAGCACAAACGCTAGCAGCCGCGTAAGGAAACGGGGTTTAGAGACTAAAAAGGCGTCTTTCCAGACGCCTTCATGTTACCCCTTGCTCATCCGCTGGACTGCGGCATCGCGCGCGAGATGATCGCGGTCATATCAATGTGCGAAGGGAGCGTACCATATTGATGATATTCTGACGTTTCGACACGCGCTTGCACGAAGGCCTCGGCAATGTCTGGTTCTCCATAACGCAACAATGTCGCAGCTTGCCACAATATCGCCATTTTCTCTATCACTTGGCGAGTACGATAAGCTAACATCTCAGCATTACCTAGCTGCTCCTCAAGCCCATCCACCGCACGATCAAAAGCGTCATTCGCCCCTATCGCATAGCGTAATTCTGCAATGAAGACCGATACGGTATCCGGCTCTCGAGTCAGCACTCGGAGCAAATCCAAACATTGCACATTGCCCGATCCTTCCCAAATGGCGTTAACAGGGGCCTCACGATAAAGCCGACTGGCGACATTTTCGTTTACATAACCCACTCCACCTAGGCACTCCATCGCTTCGTAGGTGTGCTGTACCGCGCGCTTGCAAATCCAATATTTACCAACAGCCGTGCCAATCCTAACCAAGGCGGCTTCATGTGGGTTATCTAGTTGCTCAAGCGCCCGAGCCAATCGCATCGAAATCGCGAGCGCGGCTTCTGATTCTAAGGCCAAATCAGCCAAGACATTTTGCATTAGTGGCTGATGATGCAAAGGTTTACCAAATACCTCACGGCCTGCAGTATGCCAAATGGCCTCTTTGGTGGCTTGTGCCATAAGAGCACTAGAGCCTATCATGCAGTCATACCGCGTTAATGCCACCATTTGAATAATGGTCTTAATCCCCTTTCCCGGCTCACCTAACAACCATCCTTGCGCATCGCGAAACTCAATTTCCGAACTGGCATTTGATTGGTTTCCTAGCTTGTCTTTCAGACGCTGAATGTGAATCGAGTTTTTACTCCCGTCTTCTCGCCAACGTGGAACCAGGAAGCAGGACAAACCGTGGTCAGTTTTTGCGAGAACAAGAAAGGCATCACTCATGGGTGCTGAACAAAACCATTTATGCCCCACCAGTGAATAACGTTTACCTCCTCCGGGCGCTTCACAAGGCGTTGCATAGGTTGTATTAGCCCGCACATCCGATCCTCCTTGCTTTTCAGTCATCGCCATTCCGAGAGTGACACCCTCTTTCTCAAACCAAGGAATATTACGTCCATCGTAGCGACCACTCACGATTTTAGGCAGCCATTTTTCTGCGATATCTGCTTGAGCTTGTAATGCGGGTACGCTGGCAAATGTCATGGTGAGCGGACAGCCAGAGCCCGGATCGGCATGGGTGTGAAGAAATGCCATGGCAGCGCGAACCACATGACGCCCCGAGGTTTTTTCACTCCAAGGCATGGCGCAATGGCCGTGCTCGATAGCATGTGCCATGAGTTGATGGTACGCAGGATGATAATCAACCTGATCAATTCGATAGCCAAAGCGGTCAACAGGCCGGAAAGTGGGGAGATACTGATTAGCATTCATACCCGCCTCTAATAAGTCGCCGCCAATACGGCCACCAAACGAGGTTAAACGGTCTTCACCCCATTGCCCGCCAAATTGCGCAACCCAATACTGCAAAATACGATCGGCAGTGAAGGCATTATAATTTTCCAGCGGTTTGGGTTGATTAAAAACAACATGTGTATCCGATTGATGGTTTTTGCTTTCCATAGCTTGTTGCGCTCTCCATGTCTTTATCGAAAGTCATCATGTAAGTAGACGACGAGTTCACCTTTACCAATGGGAAGTACGCCCACATCAAGTTCAGGCTGTTGCTCCAGCCATCGCTTAAAAGGAGCCACATCATCAGCGTGGGATAACGCATTATCGACCACCAGCATGCCCTGAGGCTTGAGGAGTTGGAATAAGCGTGGCGCTAGGGACAGGTACTGACTTCGGTCGGCATCAAGAAAAATGAGTTCGAACTGTCCCTCAAGGCGAGTAATCCAGTCACTCGCGTCGCCCAATTTCGCATCTATCCGGTTATCCATGCCGGCTTGCCTAAAGTGCTGCTGCGCTTGTTGGTGTTTTGCTTCATCGCACTCAATCGTTACCACTTGCACGCTATTGCCGCCCGCGTGCGCAAGCCATAACGTTGAATAGCCCATCGATGTACCAATTTCTAAAATGCGGGTAGGCTGAATTTCATCCACTAACAGCGCTAAGAATTCTCCGGTTCCAGGCGTAATATTCAGCCATTTTTTACTTTTATCCTGTTGCAGGGCATCATTCTCTGTCCCCTGCATTTGCAGCTTTTCCAGTAAGTCGTCCATAGCCATTAGTCCAATACAAGGCTGCCGTTATCATCAAATTGCCAACAATCGCCATAAGCCACTTCCCAAAGATAGTTATCCGGATCGGCAAAGTAGCCGCTGTAGCCTCCCCAAAATACGTCTTGTGCAGGTTTAACAATACGACCGCCACACCGCTCTGCCAGCGCAAGCACCTCGTCGACCTCTTCTTTGGATCGCGTGTTATGCGCCAATGTGATACCACCAAACCCTGTCTCGTTAACGGTGAGTCCGGGTTTGATATCATCGGCTAACGAGTCTGCGGGATATAACGCTAATCGTGTACCTGCGGTACTAAAAAACACGATGCCTTCTTCAGGGTGGCTGTGCGTTGGAAAGCCCAATTGGCGATAAAATTCATAAGAGTGAGAAAGATCCGCAACCCCCAATGTGATGATACTAATTCTTGCTTCCATACCGCTGCTCCTTCGCTTAATGAGTGGGGACATTGAGACGATTTTCACCTAGCCATGAAAATGCGCGCAATAAATGAGGGACAGCCGCTTCCACAATCTCGCCATGTGCCATGACAAGACGCTGCGGTGCCCAATTAATCAAGGTACGAATATGTTTTGCTAATTCGTCTTTGTGAAACCAAAAACTTAATCGCCAATCGAGTGGTGTTTTACCATTGGGTGCTGTCACGCCTGCCCACTCGGCAACTTTGCGTTTAAAAGGTGAAAATGCCTCAGGGCGAAAATTTTCAATCAGATCAGTGACAATCAGCGTTTGACTTTGCCGATGGAAAAACACGCATTCTGTCATCACTGGCGAGCCGGAAATCAAACATTGCGCGATCTCATTGTGCCAAGCTGGCTCTGGTAAGTCCTCAAAACAGTGGTCAAAACAAAGATCATCTCGTTTTTTCGCCACTTGTTGGGTACCCATTAGTTGTGCGTCAGGAAACGCCTCAACCCATTCGGATAAAAAGAGGTGATGCAACTGATTAGGAGCGATTAAATAACGCACCACCCCTAACGACGCTAGTTCAGTGCGCAATGCGTCGGTAAGCTTTATCGGACTGTGAATCCACAGGGAGTGATCAGCAAGCCTCACCACCACCATACGTGTGGTGTAGGGTAAGGTAAAGAAAGGGACCGCTTCACCATCAGCGATCCAAATTGACGTATCGAGTTGATACACAGCATCCCCCTCATGGCCGACTTTACACTGTAGCGTGTCAGCCATAAGGTAAGTGTGCGAGTAATCACAGCCTTACAGTGTCGCTAACTCAACATGTCGATTGATGTTTTTCAGTGTGATACCAACAGCAGCAAGGCGACTTTGTATATCATTTAGAGCGACTTGGTAGTCATCACTTCGTTCAAAGCTGGCTAGCGTCTGTCGGTCTTTAAACATCAGCCGCACGATTAAGCTTTGTGGAAAACGCTGATAATTCACCTCATGCGTCAGCCATTCAAATCCCTCCACTTTTTCCATTGTCAATTCACAAACATCTGTCAGCGCTTCTCGAACCGCCTTGTCATATTTCTTATCTGTCTTTCGCATGATGCGTCTCTTCTACTGCTCGATTTTTTTGTTTTTGGGGTCCGTGCGGGTGTGATCGACAAAAATCAGCGCTTCAGTAGCAAAACCTCGCTGCTTCGCTTCTGTAATAAATTTATTTTTTACTGACTCCGACACGCTCGGTGTGCGCGATAACAACCACAGGTAATCGTGGTCAGGCCCCGAGATAAAGGCATATTGGTAGTTATCATCCAACTCAAACACCACATACGACCCATAGAAAGGCCCAAAGAATGAAACCTTCAGGTACCCCGTTTTATCATTTTCAACGAAGTACGCCTTACCCTCTGCTTCTTGCCATTTTTCTTCTTCACGGCTATAGCCTCGGTTTATCACTTTAACGCCACCGTCTTCACGCAACGTATAGGTTGCGGTCACATCCGACAATCCTCGTTCAAACGAGTGATCCAGTCGCGCTACTTCATACCAAGTACCTAAATAGCGGTTAATCTCAAAGTTTGTTACGGGTGTAACCTGTTCTGGCATGCCTAAACACCCAGTTAACATTAAGGATAATAACCCAATCACCCAGCCTCTTTTCATCCTTATTCCCTCTTTAAACCCAACATGATAAGTCATACTCAGCAACAGGTTTTATCGTTTACATGCTTTGTCAATTTTTGGTCAACTCGCTGTTTTTCTGCTTGCCAAGGCGCCAAACTGGTGCTTATATAAGCGCTCTTTAGTTACAGAGGTAATCACAATCCATGGACAGCGACCGATGTCGTGTTATGCCCTTCCCCGCTTCCTTTAACCAGGAGGCCATCGTATGTTAACACTCTTTTTGGAACCCGAAACCTGGGTGGTCTTCTTTACCCTTCTAACCCTTGAAGTGGTATTGGGTGTTGATAACTTAGTCTTTATCTCCGTACTGTGTGAACGTCTCCCTAAAGAGAAACGCCGCTTTGCGCGCACCTTGGGTATTGGTCTGGCCGTGATTAGCCGGATTGGCTTATTGCTTTCCATCGCTTGGGTCATGTCGTTGACTGTGCCCCTGTTTACGATTGGGACGGAACCGGTTACCGGTAAAGATCTTATCATGCTGTTTGGTGGTGGCTTTTTGCTGCTAAAAAGTGCCAAAGAGCTGTGGGCGTGGTTAGGTTATAGCGAGCCCGTAAGCCACTCGACACAAGTCCTAACCGGGATGGCAATTATTTTGCTGCAAATCGTTGCGGTAGATGCGGTGTTTTCGATGGACTCGGTAATCACCGCGGTGGGTCTCACCCAAGATGTGCCCGTGATGGTCGCCGCCATTGTTACCGCCGCCATCATTATGATGATCGCGGCCGAACCCGTGAACAATCTGGTCAGCCGTTACCCTGGATTTAAAACCTTAGCTTTACTGTTCTTGGTGCTACTAGGCTTGCTACTGATGGCCGAAGGTGCCGGCATTCATATCAACAAAGGCTACGTGTATGTTGCGATGGCATTTGGTTTGATACTTGAACTCTGCCACATTCGAATGCGTAACAAGCAGCGCTTGAACATCAAGTGTATTCGTCCGCACTCTTCGTTGAAAGTGTCACGTCGGATTGCTGACAGCCGTTAATTCCCAGGGACCGTCGCCACACTGTTGATGGCGGCGGCCCTATCTTTAAACTGGATTTTTCCCACACAACACTGCCCTTGCTGCGCATAATGCGCTTGAATACGCGCCACAAGCTGCTCAAGTGGCATGACTTGCCCACTTGGCTGCCAGTGCTGCCCCCCATTTTCGCTCAACCAACAAACACCTTCGCTATCTACCAACCGATCGTCTTCAGTGATCACGCTGTCACTCAGCGCCTCAAGCGACGCCGAGTCTGACGCAAATGAGAGTTCATCATCGCCTTGCCAAATCAGCAGTGCTGGGTATGCAAGAAAAGCACTCATTGCTTGGGCTTAAATATGGCCAGATTGAGTTCAACAGACGGGCCCATCCAACCCACGTGAGCCGTATGGTCAATGTAGTCATCGCCCGTCACGCCATGCAAAAACACGGTTAAATCACCGCGATGCGCCTCAAGCCATGCCATCACCTCGTCAAACGCAGCCTTATCAAAGGCGATTTGGAAGCTCCATCTTGGGTGTGGGCCAACACATTTGCGATGAAAGCGGCCAAGGTCGATGGGCAGTGATGATGCAGCGGCAGCCTGATAGATAGCATCCGCCTGCGCTTCGGTGTCAGCCTCGTAGTAGACATGGGCGTGGTAAGCCTGGTGGCGGTTTGGAAAGTCAATGATTCGAGACATTTAGATTCTTCTACAAATCGATATGAATGATAAGAGTTTACGATAAACCAACACATATAAAAAGCGCCTTTCTACAAGGAGCTCGACTGGGTAACCCTTCGTCAGTCTGAGTATATAAGCACACCGCGTCCATGCTAAGCTGGAGCAAAACGCAAAGACAATAACCAAGGAGTCATCATGATTCAGCAAGGACAATCTCTACCGAGCGCCACCCTCAGTGAACTCACCGCTGAGGGCATGCAAACCCACGATATCCCTGCCCTTTTCGCCAACAAGAAGGTAGTGCTGTTCGCAGTGCCAGGTGCCTTTACCCCAACCTGTTCAGAGTCGCACTTACCGGGCTTTGTGGTGAAAGCGGATGAGATTAAAGCAAAAGGCATCGATATGATTGCTTGCGTCTCCGTCAACGATGCCTTTGTGATGCAGGCGTGGGGCGAAGCACAAAACGCCAATCAGATCCATATGCTGGCCGACGGCGATGGCAGCTTTACCCAAGCGCTCGGACTAGAGATGGATTCAGGGAAGTTTGGTGGTATTCGCTCGCAGCGTTATGCGATGGTAATTGACAATGGCATCGTCACGCATTTGAACCTTGAAGCGCCAAAAAGCTTTGAAGTCTCCAGTGCCGAGGCGATTCTCGCCCTGCTGTAGCGGTAAGCTAGCGGTGGCACTTTTTGGCCACCGCTTCGTGATTTACACTGACTTTTCAGTGACTTTACGACGAAGTACATACTTTTGCACTTTGCCTGTCGAGGTTTTCGGGAGCGCGGTAAAGATCACTTTTTTCGGCGCCTTGAAGTGCGCCATTTGCTCTCGGCAAAAAGCAATAATGTCTGCTTCGGTCACGGCGGATGTTTCGGTCGTTTTGACAAACGCACAGGGGACCTCACCCCATTTTTCATCGGGCATCGCAATCACCGCCACTTCTTCAATATCAGGGTGACGGTACAGGACGTCTTCCACTTCGATACTGGAAATATTCTCCCCGCCACTGATGATAATGTCTTTGAGTCTGTCCTTGATTTCGATGTAGTTATCGGCATGCCATACCGCTAGGTCACCAGTACGAAACCAGCCGTTACTCATGGCATCTTCCGTCGCACTCGGGTTCTTTAGGTAGCCTTTCATCACGATATTACCGCGAACAAAAATCTCACCCAGCGTGCCACCATCTTTTGCCACTGGTTTAAACGTCACTGGATCAGCAACCATTAGCTCCCCTTGCATCGGCGCCCGTACACCTTGGCGTGCTTTCATGCGTGCTTTTTCTCGTTGCGAGAGTTGATCCCAGTGGTGTTGCCAGTCACACACCACACAAGGGCCGTAAGTTTCAGTGAGGCCATAAACGTGGGTCACTTCAATCCCCATCGCTTCCATCCCTTCAATCACAGAAGCCGGTGGTGCCGCCCCTGCGGTCATCGCTTTAACCGTATGGTGAATCTCAGCTTTTAGCGCCGGATCTGCATTATTCATCATGTTCAGCACAATCGGCGCACCACAAAAATGGGTCACTTTGTGGGTTTTTATTGCATCAAAGATAGGCTCTGCCCGCACATGCCGTAGGCTGACACTCACCCCTGCCGTTGCGGCCACCGTCCATGGGAAGCACCAACCATTACAGTGGAACATGGGTAGCGTCCAAAGATAAACAGGATGCGCATCCATATTCCAAGACAACACATTACTCACCGCATTCAGATGGGCACCGCGATGGTGATACACTACCCCTTTGGGGTTGCCCGTGGTGCCTGAGGTGTAGTTGAGTGAAATGGCCTGCCATTCATCGTCTGGCAATGTGTACTGATAATCACTATCGCCTTGGGCTAAAAAGGTTTCGTACGTAATCTCACTGATACATTCGCCATGCGGATACAAGGGATCATCAATCGCAATCACTAACGGACGGTGTTTGATCATTTTTAACGCCCGCTTTGCGACGGCTGTCATCTCTTTGTCGACGATAAAGACTTTACTTTCTGCATGTTCGAGGATAAATGCGACGGTTTCCGCTTCTAGCCGGGTATTAATGGTATTGAGAACGGCACCTGTCATCGGCACGCTAAAATGCAACTCAAAGACTTCAGGTAGATTGGGGGCCATTACCGACACCGTATCACCCAGCCCAATGCTGGCTTGAGTCAATGCCGACGCAAATTGACGACAACGCATATCCACTTGCTGCCAACTCCAACATAAATGACCATGAACGCTAGCCGGATAATCTGGATAGACGCTAGCGGCTCGCTCGAGGAAAGAAAGTGGACTCAGTGTTTGATAATTGGCTGGACTTTTGTCCAAACCAAGCTCATAGATGTTGCTGGCTGACATAACGCGCTCCTTGCTGACTTTGTCTAGATAACTAGATCAACCTAGCATGTCATCAAGCTTGCGCTATTCAACTTAAGTCGATATGGCGGCGATAACGCAAAAAGGCTCAGCGGTGCTGAGCTAGTGCGACTGGTAATAGTATTGGTATTACGTTGAGTTAGAAATATCGGCTCATTGATGATCCACCGTTTGATACCTTCGGCCTATGCCTTGCAACCAACGGGCGAGATCTTGAGTGGCAATGACCCACGTTTGATCATGACAAAAAGGCTGGCATTCCACCGCTTGGACTCGCCATATCGCATTCGCGATCACCAAACTGACGCGATGCTCAGGATCGTTCATTACATCAAATACCGATACGGCACCAGATTGCGCCTGCAAATAGGTGTCGAGTTGCTGCGATGACGCAAACGATAAGCGAGACGTCCCCAAGGCTTCACTCAATCCGGCTAAATTAACGGTGGCTTTACCCGGTAACACGACCAAGAAAAACTGTTTACTCTTTCTGTCTTTCAACAGTAAGTTCTTGGTCGGGTTTGCATCAGTATGCAAACCGAGTGCGTCTGCTTGTTCACACGTATAGACAGGCTGATGGCGGTATATTTTTACTGAAATACCGTGCGCTTTGAGGCTATGAAGCAGCGCAGTCTGTTGACCTGAAAGTGGTGGCGTCCCTGTCATGCTGTTCCTTATTAGTTAGCTTATTCGTCTCCATCCGAGCCTAAGGGCACAGATCCGTTAGGTAATAGTACGCCCAGCAAGCCCATATTCACTATTAGGCTTTCTTATGTGACTTAAGAATAATTAAATACACTTATTCAGAATAAAAATGTAACTTTATCGCAACATTAATCACAAAGAGAGAAACATGGTACTCAAGGTGAGTTTTCACTCGGGTCGTCAAGTGACCTATCATCGACATGCTAAAAAGCTACACACTCACTTAGCAACGACCAAGCTGCCCACACGCTGGGCCAAGCGCCCTCTACCCTCTGTGCGTAGCACGCGATAACGCATTACTCTGACGTTGGTTGCGGCTGGGGCTGCGAGGTAACTGACTGAAAGTACTGTGCACGAAGCGCTTGTAACTCACCACGTTGAGCCGCACTGTCCAAATACGCGTCAATCTGCGCCACTAAGTCATTCGCTTGTGGCGCATAGCGGCTCACTTGAGCATGAAATGCTTTCGGGTTGGGCAGTGTGATGTAAGCGATATCGCTTGAAAACTGATAGAGCCCGAGCCGTATTCCACCTAAAACGGGCTCGATTTCACTGGCAAGAAAGCGACACCGACCCGCTTCTAACATCCGCAACGCTTGCTGCAAGGTATTAGCTTCAAACCTCGGTCGGGGGTTATCGCCAAACGCGGCATAATTGTAGCCATTCACACCACAAACCGATTGTGTCGCCGATAAATTCGGTTGTGCTTGAGTGTCAGGGGCTCCCACGTATAAGTAACCCAAGGATATCGAATAGAGTGGCTGCGTGAAGCGACTATATTGTGCTCGCTTGGGTTTGTAACTCGCATCCCAAGTAAGATCACAACGGCCGGACTCTCGCGCCAGTTCATGTTGCACGCGCGCCCAAGGCATAAAGACCAGCTGATAGGCAATGTCATTACGATCTAATGCGGTGAGCACCAAATCTGTGGCGTACCCAGTCAAGGTATCCGCTTTTTTCTGCCGCGTTTCTCCCTGCCAATAAGTGTAAGGAGGCCAAGGGCTCCCATCCCCTACACAAACATTGAGCGGATCTGAGATGGATGGCCCTGCCCATACTCGAAATGAAAATAGGGTTAGCCAAATCGCAATACAAGCTTGTATCCAATGGGTCATCCAGCCACTCACTTTGTTGACTCGCTAAGCTGTCTATAAGACTAGCATGCCCTCTCTATCGACATACTCAAGCGCCTTGTTGTTCATTCGGACGTTGCGCTTAAAGACAACGAAAGCGTGAGAACCGCATCTCGGCTGCGCCCTGTCTCCACAAAACCCAGCGCTTGGTACAATGAAACGGCTGGGTTTTCTGCAAAGACACGCAACGCTAACTGCGCATAGCCAGACGTTTGAGCATAAGCCATCGCCCAAGTGATGGCCTCGCGGCCGATCCCTTGCCGCTGTTTACTCGGCTCAATCTGTAAATCGCGGATAAAAAGCGTTTCACCGTCTGACTTCAAGCGAATCACGCCACAACGCTTTCGCTCATGGCGAATTTCATAGTTATCAAATATTCGCCAACTTTCCATGAATCGCTGGGGATCCCAAGTGATATTCCTCGCCTTGTAGTAAAGGGCCATATTCTCTTGGGTCAGCCGTTGGCTGTACTTCGCATCCGTTGTCGGACCTATTGCAACATCCATGTCGTTCTCCTCTCATTCACGCTTGGCTAAACGTGCTTTGACGGCACTTACACCTTGCCAATCTTCTAGCTCTTGTTCGGGGTACTCGGATCGAAATTGCTGATACAACGCAATGCCCTGGGGATCTTCCAGCACATCAACCGTCACCCCTTTTTCTTGCAGCATCGTCTCGTTACCGCTCGCACTGGTGACATCCCCTACCACCACTCGAGAGAAACCGCGCATGGTAATCAATGTCGCGCACACATCGCATGGGCTTAAACTGGTAAACAAGGTTGTTTGGCTAAAATCAATTCGCCCAGCATCACGTATCGCGGCCGTTTCACCATGGTTGTAGGGGTGATTGTCTTGCACCAAGGTGTTATGTCCTTTGCCCACAATTTGACGTGTCTCATTGTCAATAATCACCGCGCCGATGGGGCACCCTCCTTCATCCGCGCTTTTTTGGGCTAATAACACCGCAATGCGCATCAAGTCGGCATCGGTCAGTTTTTGGCTGAAGCTGTTATCCACCAGCACCGGCAAACTGCGCGTTGGCATATGCGCCATGGCACGCAGCGCGGCTTCACTCACCGTACTGTTTGCATTTAATAGCATTCGCTTTCTCCTTATTTTATCTGACAGATAACGTTAAGCTGCGTCATACCACAAGATCATCAATTTACTCGCAATTAATGAACCAAACAGTGATAAGGTTTGTATTGGTCAGTTCGATATTTGTTATTGGTTTAATCGACCTTTTGCGCCTTCGTCTGTACTTGTTAGCCAAGGGTGGTGATAGCAACTCTGTTCAGGGATTTTTATGATAAAACGTTTGATTATTATGTTAGTCGCATGTGGGCTCGTTTTTGGGGGAATTTTTGCCTACAAAGCAGTAGGCAATCATTTTATGAACCAATTCTTTGACAACATGCCTGCCCCTACGGTCACCGTGACGGCCACTACAGTCTCAACCCATCCTTGGCGAGAACAACAAACCACCATTGGTAGTTTTGCGGCCATTAATGAAACCCAGCTCACTACCGAGGCAAGCGGCATCGTCAACAATATCTTGTTCGATAACGCGACGTCGGTGAAAAAGGGACAACTGCTCCTCACGCTAGATGCCAGCGTTGATGAAGCAGAATTACGTCGGCTCGAGTCCGTGGCAGAGCTAGCCCAACTTGAGTTAAGACGCTATCAACGGCTGTTTAAAGACAAAAACATTTCTGAATCCGAGCTAAAGCGCAAAGAAAGCGAAGCCAAACAAGCGATTGCCGCTGTCGACAGCCAACAAGCGCGCATTGAGCAAAAGTCGTTAACCGCGCCTTTCGACGGCATCATTGGGATCCGTGACGTCAGTCTTGGCCAGCTCATCGCGCCTGGGACAGCCGTTGCGACACTCACGTCAGTGACTCCCATCCACCTCAACTTTACCCTGCCCGAGCAGCAGCTCAGCACGCTGAAAAATGGCCAAACCGTTTCTGCCACGATTAGCGCACGGCCCGACGAGGTCTTTACCGGCACAGTGACTGCGATTTCGCCGGTTGTCACGCCCTCGAGTCGCAGTGTCGACATTCAAGCCACCTTTGATAATCCAGATGCTGTTTTACGGTCAGGTATGTTCGCACGCGTGAGCCTTGATCAGGGTGAAGAAACGCAAAATGTCTTGCTGGCACCACAAAGCGCGATTCAATTTAATCCGTATGGCAACGCAGTCTTCGTGATCCAGGAGCAAGACGATGCATTGACGGTACAACAGCGCTTTGTGCAAACGGGCGCGCGACGCGGTGATATGATTGTGATTAAAGACGGCCTTCAACCCGGTGATCGTATTGTCACCTCCGGCCTGCTCAAGCTCCGTAACGGCAGCAACATCAAGATCAGTGACAATGAGCGTGTTCAGCCGAGCGAAGATCTTGATCCCAACGTTGTGAATCAATAGGAGCAATTCGATGCGATTTACCGACGTCTTTATCAAGAAACCCGTGTTGGCCTCCGTGGTGAGCCTGTTCATTATCCTGCTCGGCTTACGCGCCATCACCGACATGAATGTGCGCCAATTCCCCGAGATTAAAAATGCGGTGGTGAGTGTCTCTACCACTTATATCGGTGCCGATGCCGACCTGATTCAAGGCTTTATCACCACGCCGCTGGAGCGTGAAATTGCTGCCTCTGAAGGGATTGATTACTTGGTCTCCACCTCGACCGCCGGTGTGAGCACCATCGAAGCCTACTTGCGTCTTGATTACGATCCGAACGAAGCACTCACGCAAATTGCCGCACAGGTGAATAAGGTGCGCTCTGAGCTACCTGATGATGCCCGTGAGCCCGTCGTCACCCTGCAGGTGGGGGAAACGGTCGCGGCTATGTACCTCGCCTTCTACTCTGACGTCCTCACTGACAATCAAATTACCGATTACTTGGTCCGGGTGGTCGAGCCACAGCTGTCGACGATTCCCGGCGTACAGCGTGCTGATGTGTTGGGTGCCAGTAGCTTTGCGATGCGGATCTGGCTCGACTCGGTCAAAATGGCCGCCTACGATCTCACAGGCACGGATGTGATTGCCGCCCTGCGCAGCAATAATGTGCTGGCTACGTTGGGGCGCACCAAAGGGCAAGACGTAGCGATTGATTTAAACGCCGCCACCGACATTCATGACGTTCAACAGTTTGAAGATTTGGTGATCAGCAGTGATGGCCAATCTGTTGTGCGTTTGAGTGATGTGGCGACCGTTGAGCTCGGCGCCGAAAGTTACCAAACGTCGGTGAACTTTAACGGGCTCGATGCCACCTTTATCGGTATCGAAGTCTCGCCCGATGCCAACGCACTGGATGTGATTGAGGCGGTAAATCAGGTATGGGATGCCGATATCATCACCCAGTTACCTCAAGGATTGTCGGCGTATATCGCCTATGATTCTACCGAGTATATTGATAACGCCATTGATGAAGTGGTGATATCGATTATTCTCGCCCTAGCCATCGTGGTGTTTGTGATTTATGGCTTTTTGGGGTCGTTGCGCTCGGTGATTATTCCTGCGATCGCGATCCCCGTATCGCTCATCGGCACCTTCTTTTTAATGTGGCTGTTAGGGTTTTCCATCAACCTACTGACACTGCTGGCTATGGTGCTTGCCATTGGTGTGGTAGTTGATGATGCGATTATCATGCTTGAAAACGTGCACCGCCATATCGAAGAAGGTAAAAGCCGAACACAAGCCGCGCTTGAGGGCGCGCGCGAACTGGCGTGGCCGATTATCACCATGTCGACCACCTTGGTCGCGGTATTCCTGCCCATCGGCTTTGTTGGTGGCTTAACCGGGGTACTGTTTGTTGAATTTGCCTTTACCCTCGCCGCGTCGGTGATCTTATCCGGTGTGGTGGCGCTTACGCTCTCGCCCATGATGTGTGCCTATGTCCTCAAGCCCTATCAGGCGGACAAAGCGACCCAAGAGCGCTCCCTTGAGCACTGGCTGGATAAGCAGTTTGACCGATTGCATCATCGCTACCAACGCACACTCCATAGCTTGTTGAATACCAATGCGGTGATCCTCACGTTCGGCGCGATTGTTTTAGTGTCTTGCTATTTCTTGTTTATCACCAGTCCTTCTGAGCTTGAGCCCGCTGAAGACCAAGGGTTTGTGTTCTCCATACTCGAAGCTGACAGTCAAACCACGCTGGATGCGTTGTCTGCCAGTACCGACGAATTAAACCGACTGATTGACGATGTACCAGAAATCGACAACGTCTTTATTATCAATGGCTCTGGCGGCACCAACAACGCAATAGCGGGTATTGTACTCGCGCCATGGGATGAGCGAGAGCGCAGTACCCAAGCGATCTTGGAAAACGAGATTCAACCCTTTATGGACAGCCAACCGAGCTTAAGCAGCTTTGCCTTGGTGCCCCCTTCACTGCCGTCTCCGGGCGGCGGCACGCCGGTTGAATTTATTATCGGTTCAACACAACCCTTTGAAGCCATTAATGAGGTGGCGAACAATATCGTGGGCAAAGCAATGCAAACGGGGCGGTTTATCTTCGTCGATACCGATCTGAGCATTGACCGCCCCAAACAAACGGTCAACATCGACCGTGAAAAAGCGGCTTTGATGGGCGTGAGCATGCAACAGCTTGCCGCGGATATGGGCTCACTGTTATCTGGGGCAGATGCGGGACGCTTTTCACTGGAAAATCGCTCATATCGCGTGATCCCGCAAGTGGCGCGGAGTGAACGTCTCACGCCAGAACAACTGCGCCAGTTTTATACCCGCAACCAAGACGGTGAATTGGTTCAGCTATCAACGTTAGTGACCTTAGAAGAAAGTGTGCAACCTCAAGCGTTACGCGGTTTTCAGCAGCTGAATGCGGTGAAAATTTCCGGTGTGCCCCGCCCTGGCGTGCCTTTGGGGGAAGCCCTGGGTGTGCTCGAAGAGATTGCGGCGACAGAATTGCCAGCAGGCTTCAGTGTCGATTATGCCGGACAGTCACGCCAGTTTATGAGCGAGGGCCAGCAACTGGTCGTGACCTTCTTCTTTGCTTTAATCGTGATTTTCTTGATCTTGGCGGCGCAGTTTGAGTCGTTTAAAAACGCGATCATTATTTTGGTCACCGTGCCAATGAGTGTCTGTGGCGCGCTGATATTTATCAGCCTCGGCTTTACCACCTTGAACATTTACACCCAAGTCGGCTTGCTTACCCTCGTTGGCCTGATTGCCAAACACGGGATACTGATCGTCGAGTTCGCCAATCAGCTCCAACAAGAAGGACGGAGCAAACGTGAGGCGATTGAAGAAGCGACCGCCATCCGTTTACGCCCTATCTTGATGACAACGGCGGCGACGGTGCTCGCCATGATCCCGCTCTTGATTGCCTCTGGAGCCGGTGCAGGCGCTCGTTTTGCTATGGGGCTGGTGATTGCCAGTGGGATGACATTGGGCACCTTGTTTACCCTGTTCGTGGTGCCTGCCATGTATCTGTTCTTAGCCAAAACCATCACGCCGGCATCCACCGAGTTATCGCCAGCGCACACGCATCATAGCGATTAATCGAAAAATAGTACCCATTGGGGCCACTGAAACGTGGCCCCTTTTGCATCGGGCAACAGCCTTTTTATGTCCGATTACGCTCTAAGAGGACATAAAACGTGCGAGGACAAATTCCACCAGCAATCGGACGCGCAAAGGCACCTGTTCTCGGTCTCGATAGAGCAAAAATAGCGTGCGCGCTCGACTGCACCATTGCGGCAACACGCGCTGTAATTCGCCCTGCTCTATCAAAGGTAACGCGGAATAATCAGGAATATAGCCGATACCAAATCCAGCTTGCACGGCATGGGTTAACATTTGAATTTCATCCACTTCTGCACGTATGCCGGTGGTGGCTTGATAATCAAACGCCTCTCCCGTTTGATGGTGTGTAAGTTCCCAAACCGTCATCGGATGGCAAATCACCACCGGCTGACCACTCAGATCATTGGGTGAGCGCACATTGTGATAGTCACTGTCAGGGCTAGCACACAAAATGAAATGAATATCGGTGAGCGGCCGCGCAATCCAATTTTCTACCACTGGATTCCCGACTCGAAACACCACATCCATGCCTTCCGCTTCAATATCTATCAAGCTATTGGAAAAGTTAAGATCCAGTTGAATCTCCGGATACTCACGCATAAAGTCGAAAAAGACGCGGCGTAAAAACTGCTTACCGGCATTGATCGGTGCGCTAATACGAATTTTGCCTTGGGGGTGATATTTCTCGCCCACTAAATCATCATTGAGTGCCTGCAACTCATCGAACAGTCCTGCGGCACGAGCAAAGTAGCGATGGCCAATTTGGGTCAGAGAAATACGATGTGCATCGCGATTGAGTAAACGCAGAGCAAGATCCTGCTCAAGCTGGCGAATACGACGGCTGAGGGTCGATTGCGGCATGGCAAGCTGCTGCGCCGCGGCTTTAAAACTCCCCAATCGCGCCACGGTACAAAAACAGCGCAAATCGTCTAACGAATAGCTAGGTTTCATATTTGGAATCTACCGTTCTGATATTGTCGGTTTATTCATATTTTGAAACTTATACACTAGCGCCCATCACTCAACAAGTCAGGTCTTGCTATGACAACTACTACTTCACTGTGGAAAGCCGTTGCCCTTCTCATTTTATGTGCCTTTTTTTGGGGCAGCACTTTCCCAATTGGTAAAGATGCGCTGAATGAAGTGAATGCGCTCACCTTGGTCTTTTGGCGCTTTGCCGTCGCCGCAATGTGTCTAGGCTTTTATCTCAAGCTCACCCGAACCCGCGTTCCCACACTCAGCGCTAAACAATGGCTGTGGGCAACCACCGTCAGCGCCGTCGGGATAGGCGGCCTTAACCTCTGTTTGTTCACCGGGCTCGAGTACACCCAAGCGACCAATGGGTCATTAATCATGGCGCTCAGCCCGTTGGTGACCTCACTTATCGCCTGTATAGCGATTCGTGCGTTGCCGCGTAAAGGCCAAGTTTTCAGCTTGGTGGTGAGCTTATCGGGCGTGCTCATGGTGATTACCAATGGTCAATGGCAGATGCTCAGCCAATTAAACTTTAACCAAGGCGATCAGATGATTTTCACTGGCATGTTTGCATGGAGTGCGTACACCTTCTTCAGCCAAGGCATTGGCCGCTGGATGCCGGTGATCCCCTACACGTTTTTGGGCATGCTTAGTGGCGCGACTGTGATTGGTATCATGTGTGCACTGACACCAAACGTGCATCCATTTGGCGAAGTCTGGGCTGCAAGTCCGCTGACCGTCTCCGAACTCCTGTATATCGGGGTGCTGGGTACTGTCGCCGGTTACTTACTCTGGCTCAACGGCGTGCGCCATCTAGGTTCAGCCAATGCGGCACTCTTTTTTAACTTTGTGCCTGTGTTCGCGGTACTCACCGCGTTTTTGATGGGACAAGCCGTGAGCCAGCTTCAGGTGGTAGGCATTGTCATTGTGATCGCAGGACTGTTGCTGCCACGCCTCCCTCATCCACGCCAATGGCGGGTTGCACGCTCTGCTTAGCGGTGTCGCTATTATGCCTCTGAGCGCATCAAGCGTCGCACGCGGTGACTCGTTTTCATCGCGTGCGATTCATGCCTCATCATAGGGCTATCCGCCGAATCGGGTAACACAATAGGGTTGCATATCCACATCCGTGGCCTCCCCACCCATCATTTGCCCTAACAATTTGCCTGTGGCTGGGCCTAGCGTGAACCCTTGATGTCCGTGGCCAAAGGATAGCCACAGCCCTTTACGCCCGGGGGCCTCACCAATCACCGGCTTCATGTCGGGCATGCATGGACGTCCCCCTTTCCATGGCGTTCCATCAATACGTTCACCGATCGGATATAAAGCACGCGCCTCTTGTTCTGCTGCTAGAAGCTGACTCTCATCCATGGGCGCATCTAAGGCGGTTAGCTCTGCGCCCGTAGTTAAACGGATGCCTGCGCGCATCGGTGCGAGCAAGTATCCGACTTCGGCATCCATGATCCAATGATTAAGTGGCTTTTTATCATCGCATTGGTAATGCATATGATAGCCACGCTTGGTGAACAGAGGCACCTCCAAACCTTGTTGCCTCAGCCAATACGCAGACCAAGGACCCATTGCCATCACCACGTGATCAGCTTGCAGACGCTCTTGATCGGTTTCAATCACCCATTGTTCGACAGTTTGTTGCAATGATTGCAAGCTCGCGAGCTTTACCTCACCGCCCTTGGCCATGACATCGTCGGCATAGGCCTTGACCAAGGCGCCTGGGTCGGTCACTGTCCAAGGTTGTTTCCAGTGGATCGCACCTGCAACCGAAGCGGTTAAACCGGGCTCCATTCGCGCCACTTGCTCACCGTCCAGCACCTGGTATTCCACGCCGTAAAGCGCCTTATCTGACGCAGCTCGCGTACACTCTTCGTCTAAAGCTTTTTGGGTGCGGAATAATTTTAGGTAACCCTCTTTGCGGATCAATGACCCTGCTTGAGCAGACGTAATCATCTCCTCGTGAGTCTCTAAAGATTGCATAATTAACGCCGCGTACTCTGGCACCAGTTTTTTATATTTACTCTCACTGGAGTAGTGCCAGTATTGCAACAGTGGATGCGCAGCGCGGATCACACTGGTGGGACGGTAGCGAATATCGACCGAACGATTGGGTAACACGCGCAACAAGGTGGCAAGATCGCGCGGAAAGGCATAAGGTCTCACCGCCTCGCGCTGAATAATTCCGGCATTACCAAACGAGGTCTCTTGCCCTGGCGCAACCCTATCAATGACGGTGACCTCGTATCCGCGCTTTAAAAGGTGCCACGCCACCGACACGCCCACCATGCCTGCACCTAATACCACCACCCGTTTTGTCATGCTTCACTCCCTGAATAGCTTGAAATAATGTTTTATTGCCCTGTGCTTGTCATTATGCCGTAGTTTACTTTTTGCTCATAAGTTACAAGCTTTTAACCAATGCGGGTAGAGGTATTTAACAATCAATCTCACACTTTTTCGCCCATTCCCCACTCTTATCAGGCCGGCTTATGCAAGTAAGTCTTTGTCAATGAAACAATTCATCGTTGTTACCGATTCCAGCTAGCTAGCGCACACTTCCAGCAGAGAAACAGGACCAAGTGGTTACTATTTACACCTAGCTGTGTGAGAGTGATGAGGCACATTCGACGTTAAAGGAAGCAATATGGCTGACTATGATCCAAACAAAGGCTTCGTCGCCATCTTGGGATGGAGCCTCAATGCAATTGATGCGATTAGCCGTTTCGATCGTAAATATGTCGTTGTTGCCCCGACATGGGCAGAAGAGTACGCCAAAGAGCATGATATCCCCTACCTTCCTTGGGATTTTGAGCGCCTCAATGATCGCTCATTTGAAATTGCCACCACCTTGCAAGAAATGGGTGTCGATGTGGCCATTCCACTGTTCGAGGAAACCGTAGAGTGGGCCGGCGCCATTAACGCCGTGCTGCTTAAAAACCCTAAACTGATGGGACAGTCACTCCTCTTCCGTGATAAATCCTTGATGAAGCGTCGTGCACAAATCGGCGGTATTCGGGTTGGGATCTTCGAAGAAGCGCAAGATAAATCCGACGTGGTGCGTTTTCTGCGCCGAGTTAACCAAGCATTGCTAAAACTTGATGGCGACCCCAACGATCCAATCCATCTCAAAGCCTTTGACAAAGCGGGCTGCGAAGGCCATTGGATGGTGCGTGAGCCTGATGATCTCGATCGTGTCTCCGATGAAGAGTTTCCACTATTGATGGAAAGTCACCTTGATGGTTGGGAATTCGCCGTCGAAGCATTTATTAAAAACCGCAAAATCCAGTTTTTGAACATCTCCGAATACGTCACCCTCGGCTACTCGGTATTTGTTCCTGCCTCTCCCGAGTTAGAAAAATATCGCGAAAAAGTGACTCAGGAAATCGAGAAGCTGATCGAAGCGTTTGATATTGATTTTGGCTTTATCCACCCTGAATACTTTGTGACCAACGATGGGCAAATGTACTTTGGTGAAGTGGCTTACCGCCCACCCGGTTTCCAAGGCTTTGAAATTATTGAACGTGTTTATGACTTTAACTGCTATCAAGGCATGGTCGTCGCCTTCGATCCACACACGACTGACGAAGAGTTAGAAGCCTTCTTCCCAACGCCTATCAAAGATGCTAAAGGCGTCGCGGGGACCTTTGGGGTATATCCAAGACGCCGAGTGGTAAGCCAGCTGGCCATACCTGAAGAGACCGAGAGTCACAAATACTTTGAGTTTCATGAGCTACAGTCGCCTATGGAAGGGAAAGTGCCTAAACGCAGTGCATTTGGTACACACTGGGGCTTGCTACACTTTTATGGTGAAGACCCACACGTTATGCGTGACTTATTAAAAGCACAGGAAGATCTTGATTTCTATGTCTAGCTTACTCAATAAGCTTGATCATGCGGTTGAACAACTTGGTCAAGTGAGTTCCATCGCCAAAGCGCGCCACCAATTTCACGTGATTGATATTTGCGGCCGTGTATTGGCGCAGGATGATGACATTAACCAGCTGTACTCTCGCATTGTGACCCTCACCGAAGCAGGACTTTTTGAGGGCACAGATTGGGGCCAGCCTGAGTACCTCGTACCGAACCTGGTGCCGGACACGCTCGCGCATGCCGACAAAGCCACCGTGGTGCTAGATTGTCTCAGCCAGCTAAGGATGCTGGCTATCGTCGAGGGGAAGTTCTCTTCCCCGCTTTTTTCCCACCAAGAAGCGCACCAATTTCTTGCCAAGGTATTAAGCCTCAATTTATCGCTGGTGATGGGTCTTACCGATGAATCGAGCCGTATTCGACTCGGTGCAACGGCCCCCGCTATTAGTACTTTATATCGTTTTATTCTCAGCCACTTGGGCTATGAAACCATTCTTAGTGAGCTGGTTGATGAAGTTTGGCGTGTACTCGCGCAGCGCCCCATTCAGGTCAACCCGATTAAGGCGATGATCAATCAAATCTCTATCTTGGTGTCGCAGGAGCAGATTAACCTTGGTGAAGCCAAACTCGGCATCGATCGCCTAGTAAGTGCGTTATACGGGCCAACCCAAGGTTGCTATGACGATCCGGGGTTAGATGCGTACTGTGAACGTCTCAATGCAATGGACAGTAATGCTTTACAACAAGAGGCGCTGGGGTTTGCGCGTGCGATGCATGATGTCGGGTTAGCGTCTGATTACCACGCTATGTTTTTACGGTGGTTGTTGGACAATGACGGCAACGACATACTCCCTACCGCGCTGGGTTTAAGTAATACTGGCTTAGACTGCCTAGTAACCTATCGTCAACTGGTGCATACACTGATCAAAGAAGCCATTTATCCGCAAACCGCCCAAGCCGTATATGGTTTGGCCATGATGCTTGAACGGGGGGTACTGTTCGATGCGCCCGTCGCTCCTAGTTTGTGGCGTCAGATTCATCTCAACCTCCACCCAGACGTCGCCAATACACTCACCCTCGCGTTTGGTGAGCTGCTCCCTGCGCGCGTTCATCTGTTAGCCGGTGTTATGTCAGTGCTTGGCCAACCGCTGGGTGTAGCCCAAGGTAACAACCCGACTTGCCAATCGGCACGTGCGATATCCATGTGGGCGTATAACGACCCTGACTACCTCCTTAACTGTATTGTGCAAGTGGCGTGTAATCAGAGCCTACGCATGCATTTTGAAGGACAGTCGCTAGACTCTCACACGCTGCTTCAAGGCCTTAGTACCGCACTCCCTTTCGACACCGATCCCGTTTCCGTTGTCCTCGTCCCTCATTTAGACAAACTTTATATTGAAATGGGTCGCCTTTGTGTTAACCGTGAGCAAGACCCGCATGAATGGATCAATCCCGAGTTTCATGGTTGGTACGTGGGACGAGAGTTCATGATTGCCGTTGACGTTAAAACCGGACAGCTCAAAGATTTCGACAGCTTTATTGAACGCTTCTACCGCAGTTATCATCCACTATATAATGGAAATATTCCTGTTATACATCCCCAGCCGGTCGGTATTGCGGTCACCAGCAGCCAGGGGCAATTTGTCGGTTGGCATGCCATTACCTTGATACGTATCGCTCTCGATCAAGACAGCGTGATGCGGGTATATTTCTACAATCCCAATAATGATAGCGGCCAGGACTGGGGACACAACGTGGTGGTATCAACGCAAGGAAGAGGAGAGCAATACGGGGAAGCTTCTCTACCCTTTGAGCAGTTTTTATCTCGACTATATTTGTACCATGATGACACAATTCAGGTCGGTATAAAGCGTCCTCTGCCCAGCGACGCTCTCAATGAAATCAAGCGTATGGCAGTTGAGAGTTGGGCTAAAGATCGAATAGATAAAGCCCAAATGCCGTTATGAATGACTAAGCATCAACCTGTTCCGTGTCCTCAGCGTCCCTGAACAGGTGTTGATTATTTATCCTCTTAGGCCTTTAAGTGTTACAGGTTTATCCCCACCTATTCCCTATCATCGATAAAAATGAGGCTAAAAAACCATGGATGCGCCACATTCACCACTTAAAACACCGCCTCAGATCACCAACGCTGAGGGAAATACGCGCCGCGTAGGCGTTGAGATAGAGCTCAGTGGCCTAGAGCTGGATACCATCACCCAGCTAGTGGCTGATTTTTTCTCTCTGAGCGTTAAACGTGGTGGTCGATATGACCGCCGCTTAAACGGGGACAAAGCCGGGGATTGGGTCATCGAGCTCGACTATGCCAAGCTCAAACGGTTAGGGCAAAGCGATCGTAGCGAAAACACAGTCACCAATCGACTGGATCAATCGGCTGAAGACTTATTAGCCTGGGCGGCAAAAGCCTTTGTTCCCGTAGAAATCGTCGGCCCGCCTCTCCCTCTTGACCGCCTACAAGAGGTGGACCAACTCATTGCGCATCTACGCCAGCAAGGCGCCGAAGGGACCGAAGACAGCCCGGTTTATGCGTTTGGCATGCAGCTCAATCCAGAGCTGCCTGATTTAACCGCTAAGACGATTTGTGCGCACTTAAAAGCATTTTTATGTTTGTATGACTGGCTTTTAAAACGCGCCGATATTGATCTCTCGCGGCGCTTGACCAACTATGTCGACCCTTTCCCGAAAGCGTATGTCGAGCGCGTACTGGCTGATGATTACTGGCCAGATCTGAATACCTTGATCGATGACTACCTTGCCGACAATCCCACACGAAACCGTGCATTAGACATGTTGCCCTTATTCACTCACCTTGATGCCGAGAAAGTGAATAAAGTCATCAATGATGGGCTCACACAGGCGCGGCCCACATTTCATTATCGGTTGCCGGACAGCAAAGTCAGCCGGACTGATTGGGGCATTCACGAAGCATGGAACGACTGGGTGGAAGTGGAAAAACTCGCCGCCGACCCTGCGCGACTCAAGGCGTGTTGCAAGGCCTATTTGGGGTATATCAATGACCCATTGGCACGTATCGTTAATAACTGGGCGGAAAAGGTGCACAATGTATGGATAAACCCGTCATCGCAATAACCGGCCCGAGCAAAGGCGCACGGCTGCCACGTTTTTTTGTTGCCGCGGCAGTCAAACTCTATGGTGGCAAGCCGTTACAACTACACCCCGGTACCGCGCTGGATCCAGACGCCTATCATGGCGTGGTGATTGCTGGCGGGCACGATGTCGAGCCTGTGCTGTACGCCGCTGAGCCCGAAGTGAAACCCAACTACGATTCTGAACGCGATGCCCTAGAGAGCGCAGTTATCAAAAGCGCGCTGGCAAGCCAAAAGCCCTTGCTGGGGATTTGCCGTGGCGCGCAACTTCTCAACATTTGTTTAGGTGGCACCTTGCACCAAAGCTTGCGCGAACAACGCAAAAAAACCTCTCATCGCTGGACAGTGTTCCCGATGAAAACCTTGTGTATATCGCGTGAAGTCAACGGCCATATCCAGCAACGGTTGGGGCAAGGCAGACGCAAAATAAACAGCCTGCACAACCAAGCAATTAACGCGTTAGGCGAGGATTTAACGGTAAGCGCACGTGATTTAGATGGTATTGTACAAGCCATTGAATCACCCAACGGCCCCTATACACTGGGGGTTCAGTGGCATCCAGAGTTCTTGCTTTATCTTGGCTGTCAGCGTGCGTTGTTTAAGGGCTTAGTCGAGCATGCAACGCGCTTCCAGCAGCGACAAGCGGCCTCTCAGTAAACATGTCTGTTAGTTGGTGAGAAACAAAAACGCCGAGGCACATTCGCTCGGCGTTATCGGGCAGAGGTTAACGCTTTGACCGCGCGTTCAGTCGCTTCTCTATCTGACGTTTTTCCCACTTATCACCAAAGAGATCGACAATGCCCATAGCACTGACACCGTGGCTGACCACGGCAATCCCCCATCCCAATGCGACCCACCAAGCCCAATAATAGCCTGGTGTGGTTAGCCAGTTGATAATAAACAAAATCGCCAGCACGACCACATAGTGCGTCAAATGAGAATAAAAACCGCCGAGGGCGCGGACGCGCTTGGCAATCGCTCTTTCCTCTGAACTCATTGAAGTATCTGCCTGCATGTCTGTCTCCTTTTGCAAATCACTAATGTCGATATCAAACACAGCAGCCAACGATTTCAGCGACTCCAATCCGGGTTTGTGGCCCCGTTCGATACGTTGAATTGTCCGAACACTGAGCCCACTAAATTGTGCCAACTGGTCTTGCGACCACCCTTTTTGAACTCTGAGTGCTTTCACGTTCATCCTTGCTCCTTTGTGCTCTTCCCTATCGACACTATGCAAAATGGGGGCGACATTACCACGACAGCGCCCCGACACCTTCACGACAGTTATTTAAAATCAAACATTTACAAAGATATCCCGCCCGGCAAACAATCCACGTATTTCACCCTGAACAAAAGGTATCAATATACAAGGCTTCGACCTTATCTCGCGCCCACTGCGTTCTACGCAAAAATTTCAATGATGATTTGATCGAAGGATCGTTAGAAAAACAGTTCACATTGATATGTTGGTAGAGGCCTGGCCAACCATAGTGTTCAACCAAACGGGTCAATATGGTTTGTAGGGTTAATCCGTGCAGCGGGTTATTGAGTTGTGTATCCATAAGGGTTCTCAGCAGCTCGAGCACGCGCTCGTCAATAAAAGCGCTACTCTACGTGACGATATTGCAAAACGCGAATTTAACCACGGTAGCGCGCCAGCTTATAATCAAGGTTTAGCTGGTACCTAGGAAACCGAGTCACCGTGCAATATGATGTCATCTTGAGTAAAAAAGCGTTCCATGCTAATGGTTCATTCCTTATGGTTAGGTAAGTTGACGTGATATAACGGGTTAACGGGCTGATCAACAAAGTAAGCCCATACATGGTCATATACGGCATGCTGATTTTGATACGGCGCCAAGGCTTTTGCCTCATCAAGTGAGCACCAGCGATAATCGGTGTGTTCATCATTAAGCGTGATGGCTTGGTTATCACCACATATCACCACAAACACAGGGATAAGCTCGATCACATTCACCGACGCCTCATAAAATTGCTCCAAAAATTGCGCGTTATACAACTCAGCCACCGCAATTTGGGTTTCTTCGCTAAACTCCCGGACGATGGCGTCAACTCCAGTCTCGCCCGCTTCAATCGAGCCCGCAACATGGCACCAGAAGCCACCTTTCACTCGCTTCATCAGTAGCATTTTTATCTCTCCCTCAATACGAGAGAGCGCTACGCCCGATACCACGGAAGTATTCACAGGGATCATTATTTCTCCTCCGTTTCAAATGCCGCCACTTTTGCATAAACCACAGTGCTAGAAATCGCACCGCTCGGCAGGATACGGTCATTGATAAGTATCGCTTCTTGGTGATACCCACAACGCTCGGCTACCGCGCGGCTGCGGGTGTTTTCGTAGGCGGTTTTGATTTCGACACGCTTGGCATTAAGGTCATTAAACGCGTACTGCTCTAGCGTTCTCACTGCTTCACTCACATAGCCAAGGCCTTCTTTGGAGCTCCGCAGCCAATAGCCTATTTCAAAATAAGGAATCGCGATGTTGCGGATAATTAAGCTGATCACACCCACCAATTGCCCCGTCGATTTTTCAAAAATCGAGTAGCGTAGCTCATTAATAAACATGTCAAAGTCATCAATCGCTTGTTGGGTGTTTTCAATCGAGCTCGATTCGGTCAACGCGTGCGGAAGCCAATCCATAAAAGGCGCAAGGGTGTGCTGGCTTTCCAACACGGCTTCTAAAATGAAAGGCTGATGGGTCATATTGGGTGCCACCAGAAACAGACGATCGCTGTCCAGTTGGTCTACGCGCGGGGAATCATCCATTAATATCCACCCAGTACCGCGCCAATGATTCATTGAACACTTCACCATTGATGATGTTTTCCAACGTGCCGCCATTAGCTTCAATTACTTTGCGCGATGCCATATTGTCTTCATTCGCGGTAATTAGAGCGCGAGTGATCCCCAGTTCTCTCGCCTTGGGGAGTGCTAAGGCTAACATTTGCTTGCCACATCCGCGCCCACGATATGATGGCGCAATGTCGTAGCCAATGTGTCCAGCTTCTTGGGTTAGAAATGGCGTATTGATGTGATGACGGATCCGAATCGCGCCAATGATTTGTTGCTCAGCATCAAGCAGCCAAAAATGACTACACGGCACATAACCTTTACGAAGGTTTTTACCCAATGACTCATCCGTTAACCGAGTCACGTAAGTGGGGAAATCGTCTTTCCCCGGCCAATAATAATCGGCATTCTCGGGGTCAAACTGAGCAAAATCATCATAAAAGCGCGTAAAGGCTGCTTGGTGATCGAGTGCGGGGACGACTAATTCCATGTACTTGTTCCAATTCCTGTCATAGAATAAGGCTATCTCATTGATATTGAAAAATAAACACTTATTGACCGCCTGTCATCCCACCGCCTTAGCGCTCGCCACCTAGATGTGATTGAGTTATTGATTGCCGCGCATCACTGCCAACGCATCACCGCATCAAACGTTTGACAATGTTGAACCGCTTGCTCCGCCTCTTGCAGATAAACTTGTTGGGCACTTGAGGTTGGATAGGTTAAATACTCGGAACATTTCGCACTTTGACCGTTACCCACCACAATCTTGGTGCCCGGTTGCAAGGTGCACTGTACCAATTTATCGAGCGGCGACCATTGATAACAAATCTCATAATCTTGGCGATAATCCGCCACCAAGCCAGACGGCTGTGATAACGCCCACCAGTGACCAAACTGACTATGCGGGTTGGTGCTATTCCACGCGCGATATACTGTCACCCCTTCAGTCGCCTGATATACCTTGCCTTGGCAAAGCTTCCCTTCCAATGGCTGACCCAACGACGACGCCAGTAACGCAGGATCGTCCACAGCGACAAACTTGTCTGCCCATGCGCTTGGCAACGCCGAACTACCGACACATTCTGCAGCGTCGGTCGTTTCATTATCAACGGGCGCACTGGTACACGCTTGTAGTGTCACCATCAGTGCCCCAAGCAGTGCTTTTCTCATCATCCTTGCTCCCATTCGTGTCGTAATATGGCGTAAACCACCGTATCCCACCACCGTTCTTTAAAGAAACGATGCTGATGAAAATGGGCCTCTTGTCGCATGCCAAGTGAACGACAAAGCTTGGTTGCAGCAAGATTATCGTAAATGGTCTCAGCGTATAACCGATGCACGCCCAGAGACTCAAAACCAAAGTCGGCCAGCGCGACAGCCGCCTCCCTCATTAGCCCCGCGCCTTGCGCCTCCACAGCTAAGCCGCACCCGATGGATGCTTGATGGTTGTCCTCAAGCCTTAAACCGACAGTGCCAATACATTTTTCTGATTGCTTGCAGATAACCGCCAACTGATAAGCCACGCGTGGATTTGCGTTGGCTTGTTCGATAAAGCGCGCGTGTAAGTCTCGGTATGTCTCTGGCTGGCAGTCCGTTTCGCTATAAAAACGCTGGTACTTCTGGTGTTGCGTTAAGTGAACAAACGCCTCTTCATCGCTTGGCTGCATGTTACGCAGCACTAGTCGACGTGTTTCAATCATAAACATCCTTGTCTCTCTTGTTGTTTTAGTTCAGCGCCTTGACCATGGTGGTGGCGCCTGAAAAGCCGACTAACCATTTTAGGTGAGGAAAACGCTCTTCTTTGGTAGCGACAAAGCCCTTGGCTTGATAAAGCTTGCGGGCTCTGGGGTTGCTATTAATGACATCTAATCGAACGCTTTCAAAGCCATGCGCTTGGGCACAATCCATAATGGCATCCAACAATTGGGAGCCAATCCCCTGCCCGCGCACAGCGCTATCAACAGCAATGCCATCCATCACCAATTCATTGGGTGCCGCTTTACGCTCAAACAGCGCCAATACTGCACAGGCCCAAATGCCTTTAATGGGCCCCAAATTATCGATTAACTGTTTCGCGCCCATGCCCTGTGTCAGTGCGCCGGCTTGAGTTTGAAACCCAGCCAACCCTACCACCTTGCCGTTTTGCATAGCAGCAAACGAAAAGTCTGGGACAAAACACTGAGACAACACCGCTACGCGCGCTGCCTGATTAGGGATTGCCCGTGCGAACTTCATCCCAAACGCCTGCTCATATAACTCAGCGACGTTTTGTGCTTGCTCAAGCGGCCATCCCTGCCGGATCGCTATCTCCATTGGCTCCCCTCAGTCTTCTTCAATAAAAAAACACCCACACATTTATCTTGACGTAAAGATTTTTAATAACTATCTTTACATCAAGATAAATAATTAATCATAACTTAATCAGTTCAGCATGGTTTAACCACAAGCGTATGACAGCCACCCTTTTTACTGGCTATTGCGCGGCATAAGGACACACAGGAGTCATAACATGGAGACTAACACAATGAATATAATCGTATTTGGTGCCACGGGCGATATTGGCAGTCGAATTGTGTCGGAAGCGTTGCAACGCGGCCATAAGGTCACGGCAGTGACACGTAACGAGGCAGCATTCAGCAAGCTACCCGACGCCGTAACGCCTGTCGCCGCCAATTTGAACGATGCAGGCAAGGTGGCATCGGTAATAGCTGGTCATGATCTTGCCATTACGGCGTTACGCCCACCGACAGGCGAAGAAGCACAATTACCCGTGTTAACCCAAGCGGTCGTCCAAGGCGCAGCCCATCATCAAATGCGCGTTCTGATTGTCGGCGGTGCGGCTCGACTGATGATTCCAGGCACTGTCGGTGAAACCGTGTTAAACGCAGAGGGATTTCTCCCTGCTTCAGCGGTTGAGATTGCACGCGCGTGCCAAGTGCAATATGAGCAGTGCCTAGCCAGCCAAGACGTGATTTGGAGCTACCTCTCGCCTGCCGCCATGATCGCACCTGGTACTCGCACCGGTCAGTACACATTGGGGACAGACACCTTAGTGACAGATAGTGACGGACAGTCTCGCATTTCAATGGAAGACTTCGCGGTCGCCATGCTTGATGAAGCCGAAACCCCTAAGCATCTGCAACAAGCGTTTACCGTGGGTTATCAATAATCAAAGCAAAAGCCAGCGGCCGAGTGTAGGCGCTGGCTATCATTTTCCGATATGTAACGCTAATCAGCATCATCGCTGAGCCAGTGTTGTTTTTCCCTCACCTTGTCACAAATGTATTCACCAATCGGCATCGCAGAGGTCGCGGCTGGCGATGGCGCATTGCACACGTGTAAACTCCTTGCACTTTCGGCAAACAGAAAGTCATGGACCAATTTGCCGTCATTTAGCACGGCTTGAGCACGGATCCCCGCTGGATAAGGATTCAAATCCTTAGCTTTGATTGTCGGGCAGTATTTATTTACTTGTTTGACGTAGCCCGGCTTCCACCAGGAATTTTTCAGCTCGACCAACCCGGCTTTTAGATTATTGAGGGTGACTTTCCAAAAGCCGGCAAACGTTAACATTTGCCAAGTGTCTTTTAGACTGACATTCACCTTGCCATAGCCTTCACGCTTCCAGCCTTGCACAGCGTTAGGTCCCACCGTAATAGAGCCGTCTATCATCCGCGTGAGATGAACGCCTAAAAAAGGTAAATCGGGATCGGGAATCGGATAGATAAGGTGATTAACAAAGCCTTGGTACTGGCTCGCAAGTTGATAGTATTCCCCGCGGTAAGGGATAATTTGAAACGCGGTTGGGATCCCCATCATGTTGGTCATTCTATCTGCCATCAACCCACTGCATGTCACCACAAACTGACAATGAATCGTTAGCGGCTCCCCGCTTGCTTGGCAATGGAGAGTGACTTGTTCAGCCGCTTCGCTGGCTCCAACGACTTCTGTATTAAGCTGGGTAATACCACCGAGCGCTTCAAACTCACACACCATTTGCTCAGTCACCCGCCGATAATCAACAATGCTGGTCGCGCGCACCGCAATGGCTCCTAAGCCTTTAACATTGGGCTCTTCAGCGTGAAGCTCCGCCGCATCCAACCAGCGCACGTCGATATCATTGGTTAAGCAACGCTCATAGAGCGCCTGCATCCGAGCCATCTCTTGCTCGTTGGTGGCGACCAATAGCTTGCCACAGTTTTCGACTGCAATATCGTGCTTGGCACAAAATTCAACGGTCAGCGCCGCTCCTCGTTTACAGAAATCGGCTTTTAAACTGCCTGGTGGATAATAGACACCCGCGTGGATCACGCCACTGTTATGCCCGGTTTGGTGCTGGGCAACGCTCGCCTCTTTTTCCACCAGCAGCACAGAACAATCGGGACGACGCTGCTTTAACTGCCAAGCCGTAGACGCGCCAACAATACCTCCACCGACAATTACATAATCATAAACAGATTTCATACACGCCTCATGACACTGGCAGCTGAGATTGTTGCAACTGATACTTGCGCCCACTAAAACCGGTATCGGAGGCTGGCTAGGCCATAGTGGAGCCAAGAAAAGTTATAGACTTCATCGTTGTCCGCCCCGCCTTCTAGAGTGCGATAACCCAGAGCGCCATACCAGCCATCACCAAGGTGATACTCCAACATTAGCGCCGCATCAACCGCACGTCCCATGGGTGACCACGCGCCTTCCACATCCAAGATCAACGCCGCGCGATCGGACAGGCGATATTGCCCATAGCCATGCAGCAAGGGCACTACACCAACGTTGGATTTCGTTGCTTTTGTTTCATCTTGCGCGAGGGTGATTTCAGCATCTCTCACCAAGGCGGCGGCACCAACGCCCCACTGCCAAGGGCCATGATCGTAAAACGTCCAGCGGTATGTCGCACGATAGGTATTGAATTGATAATCCGCGTCAATCGCTTGCCCATCGGCAAAGCGCTGATCCTGAAACTGGATGCTTTTTGACAGCGTGCCATGACCATCGACAGAGAGAGGCGCAAAGGTTAGGCGCACCGCGTGCTGGGGATTGAACTGATACGTGCCATACAAACGCAAGTAAGGCGTTGCGGATCGGCCGGTTAAATCGGTCATATCAAAGCGAGTGCCAGTATCTCCGGGGATGCTGACATCATTTTTGCTAAACGTCACCCCGCCGGTTTCAACGCGAAAATCCAACCCTTGCGCATAAGCCCCCGTTGATAGCCCCCCGACAAACAACACACTCATGATTCGAGCTGTCTGTTGGCACATCGTGTGCAAGTCTAAGCCTGCCCTAAGCCATTGTCGCGTATGACCAAACGTTGTGGTTCTGCCCTTTCTCATTGCGCTTTGCCCTTATTATCGGCGTCAATCGCAGCATACATAATATGCTGAGGCCCTGCCGCGCCGCCCCAGTACAGCTCGCCTGTATCAGTAAAGCCGCCTTTTTGGTAACAGGCTTTAGCGGCCGGGTTTTGACAGTTCACCGTTAGATACATCCAATTGAAATCACGATAAGCAACGGGCAAATACTCAAGCAAGGCTTTAACCGCACCGGTGCCTAGACCTTGCCCTTGATACCGCGCATCCACTACAAACATGCGCAAACCCAACGCCTTTGGCGGGCAAAAGTCATACTGAGACGCATAGTCAGTATCGAGTTTAAAAAAGCCTACCGTCTTGCCCGCTCGCTTGATCACATGGCGGTGAATGGTCTCACTGTCCTCAGCAAGAAATTCGTCTGCGGTGCCGGCAAATTTCACTTGTTGGTCGTGTAGGGATACCTGACGAACACCGTCGATGTCCTCATCAGTCAGTGGAACGACGCTTATCTTGGTGAGCTGACTAGTGGTGGTTTCTGACATACCAGTTCTCATCATCCTTGTTATTGGTTTGGTATAGGGCTGTGCGCTAGTTTTAGTGGTCAATGCTGAGCACTTCTAGTCAGGGAGCACCCAACAACGCGCTGCTCCCTTAAAGAGCGGACATAAAAAAGGAGCCCTGATTGACAGCGCTCCCTATCATAGCGTGCTAGCGATGTTAAATCACTGACAGCTCGACCTTAATATTGCCACGTGTCGCATTGGAATACGGGCAGACCTGGTGCGCTTGCTCGACCAATGACTGCGCGGTCTCTTTATCCAGATCGCTAACAGACACTGCCAGCTTCACGGCAATACCAAAACCACCATCAATAGGACCAATCGAAACTTCTGAGTTAATGTGAGTGTCTTCAGGCAAGGTCACGCCTGCTTTACCGGCCACCAAACGCAACGCACCAATAAAACACGCCGCATAGCCGGCAGCAAAAAGCTGCTCAGGGTTAGTGCCTTCGCCATCGTTTCCGCCCAAACCTTTAGGCGTGGAAAGCGCCACATCTAAACGTCCGTCATCAGATTTTGCAGACCCTTCGCGGCCTCCAGTAGCGGTGGCTTTTGCTGTATAGGCAACACTTTGTAGCTCTTTCATTTCACTCTCCTGTGTTCCAGTCCACTTGCGGCTTGCTCTATCGCACTGAGCAAACACGGTGAAGACGGCTTGTGTTATTTATTTTGCATGCAAAACATTAAATCACATCACGCAACATTGCAAATACTTTGCGCGCAAAATAAAATACAAACCAGACACACTGATAATGACAAGCCATGACCTATCCCCAATTAAAGCTCAGTAGCCAAATCTGTCACCGCTTATACAAGGCCTCCAACGGTATTTCGCGCGCCTACCGAACCTGGCTGACCGAGCTTGATCTCACCTATCCGCAATATGTGGTGATGATGGCGCTGTGGGAAGAAAATCAACTATCGATCGCCACGTTAGTTGAGAAGACGGGGATCGACGGTGGTGCGATGACGCAGATTTTGAAAAAGATGAGCGATAAAGGCTTGCTCACCATCGTGAAAGACGAAGACGATAAACGAAAGCGGTGGGTAACATTGACGGGCAAAGGCATTGAGCTGCAGCACCAAGCCGCTGCTATTCCGGAGAAAATCCGCTGCAAGTTTCCCAGCATTGATGATCAGCAAGCCCAGCAACTCATCGAGCTACTGGATAAGATCAATCATGACTTGGGAGAGAGTGACGCATAAACGTCGGCTTGAATGGTTGCTTATCGATAAGAAAGCCAAACTATTACTTGGTCGTGGCATCCTTTACTGACACAATCGGTGCTGTTACCTCGATATTAACGGACAACAATGAAACTTTTAGCTCGCAATCTTGCTCGCACCACTACCGAACACCAACTTCGTCAGCTGTTTTCTGAATATGGTGATGTCACCGAATGCACTCTGGTGCTGGACCAAGAGACTGGCGAATCCAAAGGTTTTGCTTTTGTGACCATGCCTGACGATGCCCAGGCCAACGCTGCAATGGCCGCTTTAAACCTCGCCAGCGTTGCAAAGAGCAAAATCCGCGTGAAAATCGCGAACTAAGCAAAAAAAGCCCTTTGCACTTACATTGGCTGTGAGGCGGGAACGATAGCCAACACGATCACCCGTGTTGGCTTTTGTTTATGGTCGAGACTTCTGTCCATGGGCGAATACTATTCAGCTGATCTTCGAGCTCATGTTCAGTAATTTCAGTATCATAGACGACTTGAGCTCGCAGCCAATAGCCCTTCGATAATCCAAAAAAACGGCATAAACGCAGGTCTGTATCAGCCGTTATAGCCCGTTTACCAGCAATAATTTGACCAATACGCTGTGCGGGCACTCCGATTTCTTTAGCCAAACGATATTGCGAAATCCCCATCGGAGTCAGGAACTCTTCTTTTAGCAACTCGCCAGGTGTGACAGCTTCTACAGTACGCATGAGCGACCTCCTAGTGATAGTCAACGATTTCGACATCTTTGCACTTAAACGTTCGAATCATAAACCCAATAGCAACGCAGCACGTTAATAACGTAAAGCGTCATTAAACGATAGCTGATTGACAGCCTACGCCCGACTCGTCACTATCAAGCTTTCGGCATGTAGTGACGCTCGGGCAATCAAAATGGCAAAACCGAATAAAAAAAGCCCCACCAAAACCATCGATATTTTCTGCAAACGTTGTAATGCGCCACTGTTTAAATATCGCAAAGGCGGCAAAGGTGCATTGGTGAAGTGCTTTAAAGAAAGGATTGTTGAGGATGCCACCACCACGCCGTGTTACTGCCCTCAGTGCGAACAGCCCTTTGCGCGTGACACCCTGGTGCGTGGCACACCGGCCTACAAATTTATTGGCGGTAAGGTATGGTTCAAATGAAGATAACCCTTTTAGGCGATACGTTAGGGGCGCAAATCGATAATATCGATTTATCCCAGCTTTCAGAGGCCGAGTTTGCGGCGCTGTACCAAGCATTTTTACGCTACAAAGTGCTTTTCTTTCGCGAGCAGCCCCTGTCTACCGACGATCATGTCGTACTGGCAAAACGCTTCGGCGAGCTTGAGCCTCCTCACCCGTTTTTTCCACACCTACCCGACAACGACCAAGTGGTCGTGATTGAAACCAGCCGCGGTAATCCACCCAGCCAAAGCTATTGGCACACCGACATGACATGGCAAGCGGTGCCGCCCAAATGCTCGATTTTGCACGCGCAATATGTACCAGAACATGGCGGGGATACCATTTGGTGTGACATGGCAGCAGTATGGGCCGATCTAACCGACGAAGAAAAAACCGAGCTACGCCAGCTCGACACCATTCACGCACTGCACGCCTTTGAAGGCAGCCGTTACGATCATCAAGACACCGACGGCCAGAGTGTCGTCTCGAAACGCGCTCAAGACTATCCACCGATTCGCCGTGCCATGGTGCAAGCCCACCCTGAAACCGGCCAAGAAGTGCTATTTATTAACGAGCAATTTACTCGCACGATTGCTGACTGGCCAGAAGCTGCTAGCCAACAACGGCTTGCGACGCTGTTTAGTCAAGCACGCCAATCGAAATATCACGTTCGCTTTCGCTGGCAAAAACACTCGGTGGCGATCTGGGATAATCGCGCCACCCAACACTACGCAGTAACCGATTATGGCGACGCGCCCAGACGATTACACCGCGTCACCGTTCAGGGTGACAGTGCTCAGTAACAACTCATGGCGCTCAGACGCGGGTATATTGATACAGATTGTTGCTATGCCCATAAAGCATGATTTGGCGTTGTAGCCGAAACCCTAGCTTTTCAAGCAAGCGGTTGGAGGGTTGGTTGTCCGGTAAGGTCACCGCTTGAACGGTATTCAGTCCGCTCGCTAACAGAGTGGCTTCAAGCACCGCCTCGGCGGCTTCTGTGGCGTACCCTTGCCCGGTGTGACGCGATAAAAACGCGTAACCTAAATCTGGATATGCCAATTCATCGCGCTTGAGCACGCCGCACATACCGATGGGCGTACCATCTTCCCGCCGTTCTACTAGATTTAAGCCAAAACCATGTGCTTGATAACTCGCAAGCGGCCCGTGACGGAGATACTCGGTCGCATCTTGTTCAGTGCGCACCTTTTTATCTGCGATATAGCGTATAAACGACGCATCATTAAGCAGCCCCACAATAAACGGCGCATCGTCGAGTGTAAACTGTCGCACATTGAGCCTTTTTGACTGGCATATCAGTGTCATAAACCACTCGCCTACTGAAACATTCTATCGCGCCATAATCGCATATTGGCGCGAATAAGTATCTACGCCAGCAACCAACACTGATAAAAATCAGTCTTCGCATGTTTGGGGTTGGCGCGAACAAATTCCCAGCCGTGCTGGCGATAAAAGGTTAACGCGCGATGGTTGTCACGGCTTACAGAAAGCATTGCTCGGCGACACCCCGCGTTTGTTAAGGTGGTTTCGATATAGCGCTGCAGCAAAGGAGCTAACCCTCGGCCACGAAAGGCAGGTGCAAGGTAGATGAGATGCACATAACCCGTCTCAGGCTCTGGCGACGTGCTGCGAAATTCAAGCTGCCCAGCCCATCCTCCATCGACAAAAATATGCCGATAAAACCATTCAGGCTGACCCATGCGTTCACTCACTCGTTCAAAATAGCCAGCCAGCAAGTCTTCAAATCCCTCATCGGAGCCAAAGCTACACACAAAAGCGTCCCGACGTGCAGCCACACAATAAGCAAAATCGGTTTCAAGATTAATGGGGCGGAAAGTCAGGTGCATGGGTGTATCCTTACGCTTTAGCGGCTATGCGCGATAAATAACGCTGGTATTCAACCCAGGCTCTATTCGCTGATCTGATAGTGACGCGTGACATTTTTCGTAACCGCTCCCCAATAGGATGATTTAACCCTCTCTTGGTGCTTATCAAAAGCTGAGCGATCGGTAAACTCTTCATAAACATCAAATCGCAGCGGATTCTCCGAATGTTGCTGAACCTTAAAGACCAAGCAACCCGGCTCTTCCAACGTCAACTTTTCATGATTAACAAGCTCTCGCGTCACGGCCTGAAGATCAGCGTCTGGCACGAGAATAAAACCTTCTAGAATGACTTTTGACATATAGTTTATCTTTAAATTATTTTTTTAGTTTGGTAAGGGCACTGATTGACTACAAACCACCCGATAAATCTAAAAAATTACCGGTCGAAAAGGAAGCTTTATCAGTCGCTAGCCAAAAAATGGCCTCAGCAACTTCTTCTGGCTGCCCACCTCTTTGCATCGGAATTTTACTTTCTAATCGTTTGACTCTCTCCGGTTCACCGCCATCTGCATGCATGTCGGTATAAATTAAGCCAGGACGTACACAATTCACGCGAATACCTTCTGCTGCCACCTCTTTAGATAAGCCTTTAGTCAGTGTATCGATTGCTCCCTTAGAGGCGGCATAATCGATGTATTCATTGGGGGAACCAGTGCGGGCCGCACCAGAAGAGACATTTATGATCGCACCACCTTCTCCACCCAATCTCGTCGACATACGTTTAACGGCTTCGCGACAGCAAAGAAAATACCCTGTGATATTGTTGAGCAAAATAGCGTTGATTCGACTTGCAGTCATATTTTCTAAGCGCGATTGCTGGCGCAAAATACCAGCGTTATTGACTAGCACATCCAGTTGATCTACTCGCTGATCCAAAGACGAAAACAATTTAATGGCATCTTCCTCTTTGGAAACGTCGGCTTGGATTGGGTAACACTCCCCTCCTTCGGCCGCTATGTCGTCTGCGACACGAGATGCGGCCTGATGATTAGACTTATAGTTAATAAAAACTACGTATCCGTTTCGTGCAAATAACTTGGCAGTGGCAGCACCGATGCCTCGCCCGCCACCTGTTATCAATACCGTTTTTTTACGCATCTGCATTCCATCCAATTATAGGGCATTATTATTTATGCGTTTTTCTTTCTCTCCGAGGAATTGACTGAAGCGCAATAAATAGCCATCGGGATCTTGAACTAAGAACTCTCGTTGACCGCAAAGCACAGCCCCTTCGTCATACCAATTTTCTTGTGGCTCTTGATAAAGAGACGTTTCAGTCGCAGCCAAGCGTTCCAAAATCGGCGAAATATCACTTAACTCTATTTGGAAATTAACACCTCGTCCGAGTGGGTAGACGAGTGCCCCTGGCTCCCATCCGGCATCATGCATTTGCTCAATCATAATATGAACCTTCTCATACTCTAAGTAAGCAAATTTTGGTGTGGTGCGTTGATTTCTAATTTTGAACCCAAGCAAATCCTGATAAAAATGGAGCGACCTTTCAAAATCACTAACAGTTAACTCTGGCACCATTGGGTTCCAATATTCTTCCATAAAATCCCTTTATATAATAAACAACGAACTTTTTACTCTTAATCACTTTACGAGCTTACTTTTTTCAAACACTAAGTGACATTATGTTTACTAGCATCATTTAGGGAATGCTTTTCTTCAAGGTTATTACACTTAATGCCTACTTCACGGGATAATATATCTGCGATCTTTGATGGTTCATAAAAACTCGCTGACGGAATACGTATCAGTTTATGATGACCAAAAAGCGCTTCATTTACGTACTGATCGCGTTCCTGTCTTTTCTTCCATTGATGCGTCGCATCATCTAACTCAATCACAGCGAGTATTCTTGTCGTTTTGTCAGTTATCACAAAATCCATACGCTTCGCCCATGTACGAGAGTTATGCCGAAAGTTAACGGGCTTAACTAGCGCCATAAGAGACACTTGACTATGAATGACATAGTCAGAGGGAAGTGCATTTTGGAGAGCAAAATAGAGTTTCTGCTCGTTTCTAGTCGCAAGGTGTGATTGGCGTTTATGCTCAACCCGACGTTTATGCGGATGAGCATTATCTAGTTGAGTATCAGCGTGTTTTGAACGCTCCATCTCTCTACTCAGAGACGGCTCCTTTCTATTCAACGGAGTATTCGTTGGTTGGCTATCCTTTGTGAACTTCCACACCAGATAGATAAAAACGATCAAAATACCGAGATATAACATTATCAACACTCCCTAATAGTGTATCCAAGAAGCAACTCCATTGTGCTTCATTAAGGTGACAACTCGTTGATTTTTCTTTGCTAAGTCTTCTTGTTCATCAAACAGGTCCTCGGAGACCAATTAGGTTTCCAAATGGATCAGTGACTTGGCACATTGATAGTCCATGCTCGATCGCCATTGGACCACGGTATAACTCAGCGCCAATTGCCTTAAAGTGATCTAGAGCGCTTAACAAGTCATCTACCAGCCAATACAGCACAGTTCCGCACTTACCATTGCGGACTTTTTCATCGGCTTGCACAATTTCTAACTGAAAACCATTTAAATCGAGGGCGGTAAAATCAAAGTCTGGATAATAAATAGGCATTGCATTAGGAAAAGCCTTGCGATACCACTCTAGCCCTTCATTTACGTTAGGTACATGTACAAGCAACGCAGATGGATAAACGGATATACCATTGGAAGAACCTTGCTTATTATTCATTGAAAGTAACTCGCAAAATTTCTCGAAAAAGTAAATTATCTAAACCTAGTAATGCATCAAGCTATATCAGTAAGTAGCCGATGCTACTATCGTCAGTGAGATTTAGGATCAATTAACATATTCTTAAAAGAGTCACGCTCATTACTATATTAAAAATTCACGGCTTAGACCACTATTGATATTCACGAAAAACGTTCTTTCTAGGGGCTAGGTAAAGGCCGTTTCTTTGACACTTGCACGCTCTGAAAACCTCGTTAACCAGTCAGCGAGGAGTGGCTGGCTTTCACCCCATTGCAGCTCCGGTAATCGAAAATCGATATAACTCAAGGCAACGCCAGTAACAATCTGGCCAAGGTTAATGTCGGACTGCATAACGTCAGTACTCACCCTATCTTCCAGCCGCTGAAGGCACCTGACAATGGCATTCTGTCGACGAACCCCAAGGACCGTACTATCGCTCTCTTTCCCAAAGTGCTTCCGATTAATAACCGTCATAAAAGCTGCATCGGTAAGGCCCTGACTCAACCCCGAGAGAGCAAAGACATCAGTGTAGTTGGGTGCACCAAGCAAGCTGAGAGTCGGGGAAAGCCCGTCCAAGTATGACGCGATGAGAAGGGATTCTGATAAAGTCTCTCCCCTATCCGTTACAAGCACGGGAATTTTTCCATTCGGATTGGCGGTGAGCAACGCATTGTCATCCGCCCAAGGATCTACCCAGATGAGCTTCACATCATCCAACTGCTTTTCAATCGCGCAGATTCGGACAACTCTTGCATAAGGCGACGTCGTGTTCAGATACAGTTCCATATCAATTTTTCTCCATCTGTGTGGCTTTTCGAACGATAAGATATCGGGTTGATAGCAAGAGGACGCCGCTCGCTAGAATAACGGCACCAATGCTGAATAAAGCTTCATAGGTACCAAGAAAGGAGTAGACAAATGCCAGAGAGTACCCACCTGCTGCTTGAAATGCAGCGAACATGGCTGTGGCCATACCCCATATCTTTTTGTGACCAGCAGGCCCCATAATTTCTGAAAGTCGTCCTGCTGTGAGCGCAACAATGCCGGGGATCATGGCTCCGACGATAAAGGATGAAACGGTAATACTGGCCATCGATACCGATATAACCGGTAATGCCGTCGCGATGGACTTTGCCAGAAACCCTGACAGCAGAGCCCCGTGCCAACCGAACTTTTTGGCCGCCCTCCCGGCAATGAAAGGTCCGAAAACAGCACCGACACCCAGAACAGCCCATTGGAAACTCGCGATGGCCTGCCCCATACCGACTTCACGTGCAAGATAATCTACCCAGAAAACCGTATGGGGAACAAAGCCGACTCCGTCCATCGCATACGCTGCCATGACTATTCCTATGCTCCACTTCTGTGCAGCGGTTAAGCCCTCTGACCCATTTCCTGCATGGGGAATAGCTGGTAATGATTTCAAGCCTGCGAACGCCCTATCGGCGACAAGACCAGCCGCAACAGCAAGCACCCCGAGCCCAATCCAGGCTAAAACAAGCCCCACATTTAAAAATAACGGAATCGCGGTGGCCGACAAAAAAGCCCCAATTCCGATACCGGTAAAAACCATCGCTCCAGTAGCTGGTCGTTGTGACGCTGGCGTACTTGAGAGAGCCAGAGACGGACCGACAACCATCAAGGTTGCACCGGCAAAACCAGACACAAATCGCCAGATAAAGAACCACGCGAAGCCGATCGGGCTCAGACAAAGAAAGAAGCTCAACGCGACTGCGATATAAGCGCCGCCAAGCACATAACGGAGTTTGTATCGTTCAGAGAGGGTGTGCGCGCCAATCGCTCCACCGAGATAGCCGAGCAGATTCGCGGCACCCAGGTATGCTGCCTCCGTTGCCGTAAACCAGTTGGCTTCTACGAGTACAGGAATAATTGGTGTGTAGGCGAAGCGCGCTACGCCTATTCCCACAAATGTTGCCATCGCCCCAACGAGCAACGCAGAGAGATTGAATCTGCTCGGTCTCATATTGTTATGCCCTCCATGGCGCTGAGTGTGCCAGGCTCATAGCCTTATTCAGACTGGGAGAGCCTCAGACTCATTTTTTAGATGCTTTGGGGTGTAGCGTGAATGAACAGGTATAGAGCAAACCCCATTGTTTCTCGCCCCCACCTCAAATACGCATCTTTCCAATGTCGTCTCGTTTTTACTTTATCCAATAGCTCGATATTTTCAGGGTCTAGCAACAACTCGCGTTCAGCAGCTAGCCAAAACGAGCTTTCAAACGTATCCCAATCTTGATAAGAAGAATGGACGACATAAGCGCATTCAAGGCCTAGTTGATTTCCTACTTCTATGTTTTGAAGGTTTGAGCGTAACTCTAGCGGGTCAATACCTGTTGCGAGTAAGTACTCTTTATCTGGTTCTTTTCGCCAATACGCATCCCCAAGTACAATTGCGCCATTAGACGCTATGAGAGCCTTCATGTCAGACAATGCATGGTCTAAAGCTTCACCAACATCGCCAAAAGCATGAGTAGAGCCTAAGCTAAAGCACGCATCAAATACGCCCCTAGGCAGTTCCACATCTTTGAATGCTGCATTATGAAAGGTGACTTTATCTAAATAAGGCTCCAAGTTTTCCTTGGCTTTAGCAATCTCCCTTTCATCAATTTCAATGACTACCGCCCGACAGTTAAACTTTTCTAAAACGCTTTTAATTAATTCGCCGTTACCACAACCAACATCTAAGACTAAAGAGTCCTCATTGAGCCATAGTTCACCCAGCAAGTTATCTATACAATTTGGGTTGATGGGGTTGTTATATTTCATTATTACTTTCCATAGTGTTTTAATTGAAAATTGATATAAGTGTTAGAGTCACTAACGCCTAACGGAGATGAGAAAATTCGCCATTATTGCCTGTGTGCGTAAGATGATGGTGAACTTAGGTTCAATGCTTAGAGGAGGAATGATGTGGGATAAAAGCCTCGCAAACCTCTAGTGATTGACGAAATAGTCGTTTGTCTTACCTATTTTTCCTCAACGGCTTTAGTAGCTAAGACTGCTAAACCACCCAGAGCTAATGAACCACCGAGAAACTTAGCAAACTTCGGATTTTCTGAGCATAAACCAATTAAACTTGCACCCAAAACAGCACCAGTTGCACCAGCAACAACTTGAGTCGAAGACATTTTTAATCCTGTCGCCCATTTAGCAAAATGCTCACAGTTTCGGTCTGTTAGTGAGTATTTCCACTGTCCAATTTGAGAACGAGCGAGTTCGAGTACCTCTGGTACTGGGCGGTCGTAAGTAACTTTAGCTGGATAGGTATGTTTACCTTGGGTTACTACATCCCAGTTTTCTTCTTGAACGGTACAATTTCGCTGAGTTGCAGAAATGAGCATAGGCAGCCCCTTTTCACACAAAGCGTCTGAAACTAAAGACCAGTGCTGATAAACACCGAAGTTGCTGACAACAATATCGCCAGCATTTAGGTTTTGAATTGACATATTCTCCCCTATATTTAATTAATTGACGATATCAATATGTAGGCATATTTTATCGTTTCAAGTAGTTGTATAGATATAACTAATAACATAGATCCCCCTGTTTAGGGTCTGCCACACTTAGGTGCGTTCTTTAATAGCGGAGGCAACCATGTCTACTCAATTATTTTGTGGTGTTTATTTCGCCAAGCATCACTTTTTAAGTAACAATGTATCCGCTTACTTCTAGGCTGCGCTCGCGCTGAAAAAAGTGCCAGACGCAGCGCCTGCCTATGCGCATTCGAACTATTTAATTAATAAAGCAACGGGCTTGCTCAACACCAAAATAAAGTGTCGGCTGCGCGACACTTATTCATATTTGTTAGGTTTATGCCCCTTGACCTTTCATTAAGCCAAGTAACTCTAGCACTTGCCTCCCATCGCTAGGCATACCCTCATACGCACCAAAGTAACTTGGATAGTATATGGGCATTGCTGTAAATAAAAATTGAAACAGTGAAAAGTACAGTCCAAAATTTACCAAATATTGAGCTAGATACGGTAATTCATAGCGACTAAGTAAATATAACCCGATACATAAAATTAGAGATACAACAGGTCCCATTAACAACGAAACAACTTGCAAATTTTTGCTCACATCTCTTTCTATTGAAGCAAAGCCAACATTCATCGACAATGGTGTGATTAATAACTTTAATTTACCAACCCGAAATTCCTTAGCATTACTTCCACTTCCCAATCGAATTTCTACCGACTGACCTGTCATTAATTGAGGAGTTGCATGCCCTAACTCATGAAGTAGCACGGCCAATGGCATTACTAACACAAAACCCAAGACTAGACCTATTAAATTGCTCACACACAACCTCCTTATTACGGATAAGCAACAAGACTAATATACGTCTTTTTGAAGTTTGCACCAAGTCCTGATAAAAAACCTAACGAATGACATGGATTCCCCCTCTTGAAGATCTGCCACACTTAGGTGCGGCCTTTAATACCGGAGGTAATCATGTCTACTCAATTCTTTTGTGGCGTTGATCTCGCCAAGCACCACTTTTCTCTTCACGCGGTGGATGACCACGGAAAAGTCATTTTCCATAAATCCGTTTCACGCGCTAAATTACTGGCTACATTAGCAAATATGCCTACGATGTGCATAGGTATTGAGGCCTGTAGTGGGGCACATTATTGGGCCAGAGAATTCAACAAGCTCGGCCACGATACCCGTATCATGGCCGCAAAGTACGTCGGTCCTTATCGCACAAAAGGAAAAAATGACCTGAACGATGCCGTTGCCATTTGTGACGCGGTTCAGCGTCCAAACAGCCGGTTTATTCCTGTTAAGTCACCCGAACGCCAAGCGATTCTCGCGACTCATCGTGTACGTGAGCATTGGGTCAATGAACGTACCGCCCTCATTAATCGTATTCGTGCATTACTGGCAGAGTTCGGCATTATTATTCCAACAGGACGAGCCGCCATTCACAGAGAAGTACCTCTCATTCTCGAGGCAGTAGAAAATGGCCTACCTGATATTGCTCGTGCCGTCGTGGCAGATTGCTTTGACCACCTACAAACACTTAATCAGCGTATCGCCGATACCGAGCAGTGTTTCGATATGGTTACCAAGGCCAGTCCTAATGCCCAGCGTATTCTTAATGTTCGCGGCATTGGCCCACAAACAGCAACGGCGATTATCGCCACTATCGGAAAAGGCGAGCAGTTTGATTCCGGTAGAGACTTTGCTGCTTGGCTTGGATTAGTGCCCAAACAGTACTCAACCGGAGGAAAACCGCGATTGGGTCGTATTAGTAAACGAGGAGATAAATACCTCAGAACGCTCTTAGTACATGGCGCGAGAGCCGTCATCACGAACCTAGGCGATAAGCAAGATAGGCTCAGTGTTTGGGGGCGAAATGTCCTTGAGCGACGTGGCATGAATCGCGCCATTGTCGCTCTCGCGGCCAAAAATGCACGCATTGTGTGGGCGTTATTGCACCATCAAACGGATTATCAAGACTACGCGGCCTAACTCGTCGCTGTCGTAAGGAGAAATACACCAACCGGGTCATTGCACACGCAAGTTGATGAGTATCGGTGAAGACCATTTGCAGAGAGCCTGTTAATGCGGCGGGCACCTTGATGCCTTCTAACGAATTAGGCACTGCAACCGCGCAATGTCATCAGGGCCATGACGTGAGTCAGTAAAAGGCCGAATGTAGAGCGGCAGTCCAAACCAAACTCAATACGCTTCGCGGATGCTTGACGAACGGGGGAATCCATGTAGCCGTGCTCTGGGGCAAACCGGAGCACAGCGTAGGTTTGTCCCTAGCAGCACTTTGTTAGGGCTGACCTTTGTTAATCGGATAAAATCTAGTAGCAATATTTTTCGCATCTGATTCTGTCATCGCATCATGCACAAACTTTAGCTTTGAAACTAAACGTATACATTTGAGGCTAGACTCATCATATATTTCTAGTTTGACAAGGTACTCATCACCAAAATCAATATAAACTGGACAATTTGCATCTAGCCATGTTTTTCTTGGTCGTACCCAATCATATTGATGGTAGCCGTTATATGATTCTGTTACTTCTTCCTCAATATCATATATCCCATGTATCCGACCTCCCCTGAGAGTTGATTTCGTAACCTCTGGGTATTCTTCAACTGCCTCAGAGAGCCGGAAAAAGATTCCAGTGTTGGCTCCATGCATATGCCTTTTGGCCTTACTCCACACTAAATCTTGAGCCAACTCAGATCGTGGATCGGGTAGCATGTGATAAATATCAAAGTTGTCTTTAAAAACGGAGCCATCAATTACCCAAACAAGATTTTTATAAAACTCTTCTCTGGATATTCTTTCAGCATCAGTCATTGAGGAATGCTGAACTTCAATAACGATCCCTGTTGGAGTCTTTATATCTGCCCTGTGAATTTCTCCATCTTCAGCAACATGAGATACTTCCCTGCATTCCAATGGAAATCTATTCTTCCACTCTCGATGCCAAGGAGTCTCATTCTCCCACCAGGGATCGCAATTCCTTTTTCTGAGGTGTGCCCAGTGATGCATAACTCTCGGGCCGCACTTGGCTATAGCTTCTGCGCCACAAATAGGGCAAAACCCTCTACCTTTTGGAAATGCCTCTAACTTTTTTTCATTGACCAATGCCAATTGCATAATTTGATGCTCTAATCCTTGTGTGCCCTAACGCCCACTTAAGCGGATAAAAATTGTTGGCTATAATTTTGTGAGGAACGAACAATAGCCAACTGTTTTTGTTCCGTTTAAAGTGCTTGTTAGCACTCGTTTACCGAAAATTTTTTCTGATACTGTTAATATAGCTTAAATCAGTAGGACACTGATTTGATGGCATTATTAAGCTTTTAACGCCAAATACTAAACCAGCTCCAGCGACGCCTGCAATTAAAGGAGACATACCAATAAATGCGGAAACACCTGCGCTCCCTAAACCCGCACCAGCAATACCTGAAAAATCAGCATTAATTACATTTTTTAAATGAGTTGTAATTCGTTTTATACCGGATTCACTTAAAGTTTTATCAATATCTTTCAACGCCAATTCAACACGAGCCATTTGAGCATTTCTAGCCCGTGGTACATCTCTTGAACTCAAGATATTTTCATTTACTTCATCCATGTGACAACGGAATGCAGTGAGTTCATCTTGTCGTTTTTCTTTAAACTCTAAAATGTCTGCTAACGGTGTATCCGCACTTGGTACAGGTAGCATGTCATAAAGCTCAACTTCAACACCAACACTAGCACTTTGTTGAGTGTAAAAAGGAATATCAGCTAGTTGCGCGATTGTCCAGCAACCAGGCTCCTCTTCTTGGTTTTTCCTAAATGCAGCTTCTTGAGCCTGAATGAAGAACTCACCTTGACCTGAGTTTATTGATCCTTGAAAGCGAACATGAGTACGTTTTAGTTTTCCTGATTGTTCAAGGTAATCGATTTCAGGCGAGGAAATATGAATTAGCATATTTGACGGATAATCAATTTCGTCCCAATACATAAGGTACTTTCGCAACTCTATTGGGTCAGGTGATCCGCCACAACTAATTCCCCCCGTATAAATAGGCTTGAAAGGCGGAGATACTACGATTCCTTTTTTATTCATATAGACCTCATATTTAGAGTGCTAACGCCCCAAGCAGGGGCATATTTTGCGTTTTTTGAGCGCAGCGAAGCAAAAGATGTCCCACTGCCTTGGTTTGTTACATGCTTACCGTTCTAGATCCGAAATAAACCCTTCAATGCTTTCTTTATCTAGGGCTAGACCACTTTTGAAAACATGGTCGAAAAATTTCTTATATCCTATTTTCTCTATCCGTCCCTTCCATTGTCTGAGTGGATGGTGCGGCTCAATAGTCATGACCAACTGAAAATAGTGTTTAATTTCTCTGTCACTTTTCAAGCAATGAATTCCAGAAGGGATTAAACATTTTAGCCTATGCCCACCACGCTCATATAAGTTGTCGTACTTTTCAAAGGCTTCTTGTATTCGATGGCTCCGCATTTTGTATAGATAGACTCCAATAGCTATGGAAATACTACCCAAACCAACCAGCACTGACGTTCCAACGCCTGAAAATGCCCAAGAGATCGTTTCTTTCATTGTAAATATGATGCTCCACCTATGCTATGCATGTAACGCCCGCCATCACTGGTGGCAAAACCGGCGCGACGCAGAGGTTTTGGCATCCGGTGCATGGCCTGGTTATGCGCTCTCACAGATAGCACGGATATCTTGGATATCCACCGGACGTGAGAGCGCAGATTTATACTGAATTAAGTCATCCTTCAACATAAGGGGAAGCTCAAGGCCCAGCAAATGTGCAGGCGTATAGCGAGAAAAATCTATGTTGAGGGGAACCCAAGTTTCGCTGCCTGCATCGAAGATTTTGGGACGATCAGCGCTACCTACCTCGACCTTGATGCCTTTGTACTTGAACTGGACGTAGGTTAGATCCCAGCCTTCTTCTTGGCGGTGAGCGGCAGCTTTGGATACAAATTCCTGGCCGGCCTGTACCACAGACGGAAAATGTTCACCGGGGACGAAAAGGTCTATGTCATTCAGATCCCGCTCTGAGCCATACCCTTTTGCTGCGAGCCCGCCACAGATCAAAAAGGGGATATTCCTGTCTCTTAGTAATCCCACAATCCATCGCGCTGCTATATGATGCACGCCTTCTCCTTTTGCGCATAACGCCGCCAGCACGCGCGGCTTTGTAGTGGAGGCGAAGCCATAACGGAAAAGCCGTCGCTATGCCTGGCCTTGTTAAGCATCATTTGATTCCTAGCTCCTTTCTCATTTGCTGCACGATTTCCTCAAACAGCACTTGGGTTCTTTCGCCTTTTTCCTCCATCTCGCCAGATAGGCTCACGCTTGGATTATTGATGTCCATTTGATCCAGATTTCCCAATACGGAACACGATGAATCTATAAGCTCGCGCTGTACATTTACGTACTCGTTAACTTTTTGGAGAAGCTTCTTGGAACAGACCAAGCGCAGACCGTGAAGCTCTTGTGTTGCTTGAGTGAAGGGTTTCCGGACATCTGCTGTAAGATTGTTCACCTCCTGATTAAGGCGAATCAACGGATCAGAAGACTGCCCCTCCGAAGTAAGAATTTCATTCATGCAACTTGCATAAGTTTCGCTCATAAAGCGCTCAAAATCAGCATGGCTAGACGAGGCAATCTGCTCTAATGCCTTTAGGTAGTGCTTATACTCTTCATAACGTATCTCGAAGTTTCTTCGTTTCTTGTCATCCCAGCGCTTCAAAAGGAAGAAGATCAGCGGCCCAACAATGGCGGAAACGATGGCAGCGACAACCGCTGGCTGCAATATTGTCTCAATTGTCACTATTTCCCCCTGAAATGCTTAACGCCCGCATTTGCGGCTGGTTTCGAGCGCAGCGGAAAACCAGTCCGACAACATGTGCTTGTTAAGTTTTTTCTGCATTTGCGACAAAGTGATCATAATATTTTCGCGCTTCTTCCTCTGGCCCTAGCGCAACGTCAATAAGCATTTGAAGACTCCATACAGGGCCGGGAATCACCTGCTCTAAGTCTAGGTCTTCGGGATAAGCATCTGGGTCTATAGCCATTTCTAAGTTTTCAAACCACCAAATTTCTATTTTTCTCAGTAGACCGACCATTTCTTCAAACGCTTCAGCGACATCAAAGTCTACACCTGACGAGGCAAAAGTGAGCATTTCGTGAGCTAATGTGTTACGACACTTTTTAATATGTTCGAATCTCTCTAAATCTTTATCATCAATAGCATGCATATCTTGCAACCATTTCAATGATGCGTAGAGAGGACTTCTGTTTAGGCTAAGCACCTTTTCTTTATATTCAGGACTAACAATCATCCCATTTTCGTCAAATCCATTTGTGAAAAAGCCTTCTATCTTTTCAATAATGCTGCTCTTGAGCATTTCGAAGGCCATCGAGAATATAGAGGCGGTAATAATATTTGTTTTAAGCGTCTCAGGGTGAAGTGCCCGTTCCCATGACGCTTTTACTTTTTCGTCCATGTTCGATCTCGATAAAGAAACTTAACGCCAAATTAAGGTGTGAACAACGCTAACCACCTACCTAATGCATTGTGCCATAAACACTAAACTTGCTTGAATTAAGAGCGCCGCGCGTTGTGAATCACCCTTAAATTTTATTGTTATGTTCGTAGCTTTTGTAGTCCTCGAATCGCCCTGTTAGTCGACTCTACCAAGTCAGCCCGTTTCAATTTTTCTCGAATTGCTAATGCTTCTATGAACTGTTGCTCTGCCAGTTAATAGTTGCCAACCTCAACGTTCAATTTACCCAAATGCTGCAAGCTAAAACTCAAAGAAAGCTCACAAGCAAAGTCCTGGCTTTTTAAGAATGCTTTTTCACCGCCAATCATGTCACCTGAATATTGCAGAGCCAGACCTGAAACATGGGTTGACCAGAACTTGTTCTTAACACTAGACGTTGAAGTATGCACTTTGAAAGCCATCCGATAAGCTAACCTACAAAGCCCAATGATTCGTAAACAATCGGCTATCAAGATTAGCTGCCATTCCAGCTTCTCTTTTTTGTTTGAAAGCTTGAATACGAGGGCTTTATACAGCTTTACAACAAGTTTCTGAAAAACTCCAGAAGTTACCCTGTCCCTTTGATATTCCAATATATCCTCCAAGAACATAACGAATGACATGGATTCCCCCTCTTGAAGATCTGCCACACTTAGGTGCGGCCTTTAATACCGGAGATAACCATGTCTACTCAATTCTTTTGTGGCGTTGATCTCGCCAAGCACCACTTTTCTCTTCACGCGGTGGATGACCACGGAAAAGTCATTCTCCATAAATCTGTTTCACGCGCTAAATTACTGGCTACATTAGCAAATATGCCTACGATGTGTATAGGTATTGAGGCCTGCAGTGGGGCACATTATTGGGCCAGAGAATTCAACAAGCTCGGTCACGATACCCGTATCATGGCCGCAAAGTATGTCGGTCCTTATCGCACAAAAGGAAAAAATGACCTGAACGATGCCGTTGCCATTTGTGACGCTGTTCAGCGTCCAAATAGCCGGTTTATTCCTGTTAAGTCACCCGAACGCCAAGCGATTCTCGCGACTCATCGTGTACGTGAGCATTGGGTCAATGAACGTACCGCCCTCATTAATCGTATTCGTGCATTACTGGCAGAGTTCGGCATTATTATTCCAACGGGACGAGCCGCCATTCACAGAGAAGTACCACTCATTCTCGAGGCAGCAGAAAATGGCCTGCCTGATATCGCTCGTGCCGTCGTGGCAGATTGCTTTGACCACCTACAAACACTTAATCAGCGTATCGCCGATACCGAGCAGTGTTTCGATATGGTTACCAAGGCCAGTCCTAATGCCCAGCGTATTCTTAATGTTCGCGGCATTGGCCCACAAACAGCAACGGCGATTATCGCCACTATCGGAAAAGGCGAGCAGTTTGATTCCGGTAGAGACTTTGCTGCTTGGCTTGGATTAGTGCCCAAACAGTACTCAACCGGAGGAAAACCGCGATTGGGTCGTATTAGTAAACGAGGAGATAAATACCTCAGAACGCTCTTAGTGCATGGTGCGAGAGCCGTCATCACGAACCTAGGCGATAAGCAAGATAGGCTCAGTGTCTGGGGGCGAAATGTCCTTGAGCGACGTGGCATGAATCGCGCCATTGTCGCTCTCGCGGCCAAAAATGCACGCATTGTGTGGGCGTTATTGCACCATCAAACGGATTATCAAGACTACGCGGCCTAACTCGTCGCTGTCGTAAGGAGAAATACACCAACCGGGTCATTGCACACGCAAGTTGATGAGTATCGGTGAAGACCATTTGCAGAGAGCCTGTTAATGCGGCGGGCACCTTGATGCCTTCTAACGAATTAGGCACTGCAACCGCGCAATGTCATCAGGGCCATGACGTGAGTCAGTAAAAGGCCGAATGTAGAGCGGCAGTCCAAACCAAACTCAATACGCTTCGCGGATGCTTGACGAACGGGGGAATCCATGTAGCTGCCATAAACGGCGCGAGCTTGCGAGCGTCCGGCGACCGAAGGAAGCGAATTTGATGGCCTTGTTAGCCAAGAAATACCCTTCAAGGCTTAGGCTCGCTTTTATTGAAATCTAGTTTTTTTATTATTTCCATCAGTATTTCATGGACATTTATCGGGTAAGAGTCTAAACTCACCTTGGAAAAGTCTTTAGCCGCAAAAAGCCTACCTGCTATTTCAATTTTAATCTTATGCTGCTCAGCTTCAGGCAACGATGCAATGTATGGGGCTATAGCCTTCAGGTCTAATGATGTTTGTAGATGCGCATATTGTTGTTCTCGATGTTTTGCAGACTCTCTTGCAAGATATGCCGCAGGCACAGACAATATAAAAGCTAGAACTATTCTAAAGATCGAACTTTGCCAGCTAAAATCTTCACTCGTTGTTTCCCAGAACGAATATGCAACTACTAATACTATTAATGACATACAAGCTAGAGATGCGTACCGTAGCCAGTTGGCCATATTCTTCTCATCTTCAGCGCTCTTTTCAAAATCTCCAGCTATTGCCCTACCTGATACATGACCTAATATCTCATCAATTTGTGCCTTCTTACTTTCGAGATCAGCTAAACTGCTTTCATATAGTCTTTCTGCTTTCTTAACTTCATTAATTACGTCAGCATGAAGTTTTTCAGACTGGGAACTTATACTCTCGATTCTGACTTCATTTTCATTCAACAATTTCTTGACTCTCTGATCATGTCTCTCATGATCATCAGCTAAAAGCTTCAAATTTTTCTTGATAGACTGAAAGCTATGTAGATCTACAGATATTTCATTCATTTTCTCATTATCAAGTGGCTTATATTCTAGTGGGCTATCTTCCACCTTGCTTCGGAATTCATTTGAATGTTCTAGCAAATCGTAACCTAAACGTTTTAACTTCTCATCTGCTTCTTTAAACTTTGGAATACCTTGGGCTACGGCCTGACCATAAACCGCTACCATCTTGGCTGACTGCGCAATTTTCTCTATATCATCAGAGTCAACAGCCTGAGCGTAGCTCGCGATACTTCGGTCAAATTTTTCAAGCCCGTCTCGAATAGATTTTGGAACAGGTCTGTCCGCGAGAGTTTCTTTAATCTTGCTTACAAGCTCTTTAATATTTATGGATTTCTCATCCCATTCCAAAAGTAATTTTTCCATTATTTCCTCTAGTTACTACTGACGACTGGCTAACATTGTATTAGTGCGCGTGCTCGATTTGTCAAAACCGTTGTACGCACTTTTTGTCGTCTAAGCTACTGTTATTAAAATCATTTTCAATGCTTTAAGCAATCATCTCGCCTGCGAAAGTGAGCATGCCGCCTATCCCGGCTCACGCGTTCACATTATCCCCAAGCAGTAAAATGTAACCCATTGATTAAATAGCATTTCTATTTTTTCGTTTGGTGATAATGTGAATGCGTTTCGAATAATCGTGCACACGATCTGGCTTCCCTCGCCGATAAGCTGTGTAAATATACAGCTTGGCAGTTTAATGGAGTGCGCTTCAACACCCACGCTACCGCCCTCTGGTTCGCGGCGTCCAAAAGGCCTTACAGAGCGATTTTTGCGCGCTAGGTTATCAGATGCTGGGCAGTGTGTTTAGGCAAAGGGGTCTAAAATGTTGGCGCGGTCAGGGTTTGGGAGGTTTTGGAGGCATAAATGCAAAAAAGCCGCTGACTGGGCAGCGGCTTTTCGGTATGTGGCGGAGAGATAGGGATTTGAACCCTAGAAGGGCTATTAACCCTTGCCGGTTTTCAAGACCGGTGCTTTCAACCACTCAGCCATCTCTCCGGAACGCGGCGTATAATATTGGGTTCGCTGTGGCTTGTAAACCCTTTATTTGCCGCTTTTTGTCTGCTCGCTCAAGCCGTGATCAGGTTGGCGATATTGGTAGCAAAAAGCGATTAGCTTGCCGCCAACCGCCCTGCTTTTAACTGAGAGACGTTAGCTGAGTCTCTTTACCGCGCAGTAATTATAGCGCGATAAAAATACCCGCCAGTGCCGCACTCATTAGGTTGGCAAAGGTGGCGGCAATCACTGCGCGCACGCCTAAGCTTGCCACATCTTTGCGGCGTTCGGGCACCATGGCACCAATCGAGCCAAGTTGAATGGCAATTGAGCCAATGTTGGCGAAGCCACACAAGGCAAAGGTCACTATCACCTGGCTTTGCACCGACAAGTTGGCTTTGATATCGGCAAAGGATAAGAAGGCGACAAACTCATTGAGTGCGATTTTCTGCCCTAATAGGTTACCAACGGCAAACACTTCATGCACCGGCACCCCAGTAAGCAATGCCAAGGGTGAGAATAAATAGCCGAACAGGCTTTCTAGGCTTAAGCCTTCTAAATCAAGCAGCTCGCCAATGCTCCCGAGTCCGGCGTTTAGCATCGCAATCACACTGATAAAGGCCACCAGCATAGTGCCCACGGCCACCGCGACTTTCATGCCGTTCATCGCGCCACTGGCCAAGGCATCAATCGCGTTCGCTTGGTCGCTATCGCTGATCTCCACCTGGTTTTGCTCAGCCGGTGTTTCCGTCTCAGGGACAATGATTTTGGCCATCAATAATCCACCGGGCGCGGCCATAAAGCTCGCGGCAATCAGGTATTTCAAATCCACGCCCATGGCGGCATATCCGCCAAGCACACTGCCGGCCACTGAGGCCATACCGCCGACCATTACGGCGAAGAGTTCAGAGCGGGTCATTTTGCTAAGAAAAGGGCGAACTACCAAAGGAGATTCGCCCTGAGAAAGAAAGATGTTGCTGGTCGCGACCAAGGATTCTGCGCGGCTGGTGCCGAGTAATCGCTGTATGCCGCCACCGAGCAATTTAATAACCCACTGCATAATGCCGAGATGATAAAGGAGAGAAATCAGCGCACTGATAAAAATGATTAACGGCAGTACTTTAACAGCGAAAACAAACCCATCGTTCGCCAGTGGCCCAAACACAAACTCGATGCCTTCGTTGGCAAATGAGAGTAGTTTAGCCGCGCCATTACTCATTGCCCCAAGCATGGCTTGACCAAAGGGAATATAGAGCACCAGGGCAGCAAACCCAGCTTGCAAGCCAAACGCGCCTAGCACTGTTCGCCAGTTGATAGCTTTGCGATTGGTGGAAAATGCGCACGCGCACAGAAACAGAGCGACCAGACCTGCCGCACTATAGAGAAGTTGCATAAATAGATTACCTTGCCGTTGTGTTGCACTTGCGGTACGGATGAGTACGACACGCTGCCGGGGTGGCAAGAGGTTCCATCATGCGTTACATCGTACCGCGGGTTCGGTGAAGGTGGGCCCGACCTTGGACGCTTTTTCTTCAGCCGCGAATCGCGACACAGTCACTCTTTGGCTATCGCTGTGCAAAGAGCACATGTTGGGCGAGCATTCTATTGTGATTAAGCTCTCATTTCCAGCATAATTTGACGCTCGATCACACTTATTGAGTGGTTGTTGACCATTGCAAACGGCCCTTTTGGCTTTGTCTTGTCCCTCAGACAATGGTCGGATGTTTATCCCTCTCTTTTTGTGTCACGTTGTCAGTGTCTATCATTCACACTCGGCATCACGCCTACGCTTAACAAATTTGGCAAGATTAGTTGACACGTTTGGCTCATATGATATTCATGGGTGGATATTGACAAAATTATTGAAGGCAAAGTGATAAAAATAAGCCTCAATGGCAAAAACAAAAGCAATAGCGCTAAAAAACATAAAACAAAGCAAACACAACAACGCAACCATAATAAAGGAAACACACATGCAAACCGTCTCTTCGCATCAGGCAGGATCTAGCTTGTCGGTGATGCAACGTCTACGCGCATTGGGGCCAGGTATCATGATGGCCGCGGCAGCTGTAGGCGGCTCTCACCTTGTTGCTTCAACCAAAGCCGGAGCCATTTATGGCTGGCAGCTCGCGGCATTGATCCTGCTCGTTAACTTGTTTAAATACCCCTTTTTTCGAGCAGGCGTACAATATACTGCGGGAACCGGTGAAACCTTGGTCGAGGGCTATGCGCGTTTAGGTCGCCCTTACCTGTGGCTGTTTGTCGCACTGAGTGCCGTATCTGGGGTGATTAACACCGCGGCCTTGACCTTATTTAGTGCCAGCTTGCTCAGCTATTTTGTGCCGTTTGATCTCTCACTGACGGTGCTCTCGAGCATTATTGTGGCTACCTGCTTAGTCATCTTGATTGCGGGACATTACAAAGCGCTGGATACCTTATCGAAAGTGATCATGGCGACGCTGACTTGCGCCACCTTGGTGGCGGTGACAATTGCCGTGGGGAATCCTGTCGCGGTTGAGCCCAACTTCAATGCACCCTCGATTTGGTCTGTCGCCGCCATCGGCTTTATTGTGGTGACCATGGGTTGGATGCCGGCTCCGATTGAAATTTCTAGCATCACCTCGGTGTGGCTCAAGCGTAAAGCGCAATCTGAGCCGATTAACGCCAAAGCGGCGCTGTTTGATTTTAACGTCGGTTACATCGGTACCGCGCTGTTGGCGATTGTGTTCTTATCACTCGGTGCCTTGCTTCTGCATGGCAGCGGGGTGGAGTTAAAGCAATCAGGTATTGGCTTTTCGCATCAGTTAGTGGGTCTGTATGCCGCCACCATTGGTGAATGGTCGCGCTATTTGATTGCGGTGGTGGCCTTTTTCTGTATTTTCGGCAGCACCATTACCGTGATTGATGGCTATGCGCGCGTGGTATCTGAATCACAACGCTTGTTGCGTGAACAAACAGAAGCCGAGGCGCACTCGGGTATCGCACAAGGCTGGATGATGCTGATCTCGGTGTTGGCACTGGCGATTGTGGCGTTTTGGACCGGCGCACTGCTGACCATGCTTGATTTCGCCATGGTCGCCGCGTTTGTCACCACGCCTTTCTTTGCATTGCTCAACTATATTTTGGTGACCAAACACCGCTTGCCGCCTGAAGTGACCATGAGCAAAGCGATGCGCGCATTGGCAATCACCGGATTAGTGTATTTGTTCGGCTTTTTGGCCGTATTCGTCTGGTGGAAGTGGTTGATGTAACAAAGTTTACCTTGTTCACGCTTAAAGGGCTGGGTTAACATCCTTTTACAACTTCAGCAACGGTGTTAGGCGTGGATAAGGTATTATTGACTTTATAAAAGCCAGTCGTGGTTTAGGTTAAGGACGTGGGCGGCTTGAAAAAGTGAACGACTGCCCACATAACTGTCGTATATAGAAATGGATTGTTAACCCAACCGGGAGAACGTTATGAACGATCGTATCGTTTCGCACAGCCAGTCACAGCAGAGTGCGTTATCTACAAACAAAGTGCTACGTAATACGTATGCACTGCTATCGATGACACTGATCACCAGTGCTATCGCGGCCTTTATCGCTATCGCTGTCGGCATCGGCCCAATGATGTCGCTAGGTATGACCCTAGGTGCGTTGGCGATCGTGTTCTTTGTGCTACCACGCACCATGAACTCCTCTGCCGGTATTGTATGGACCTTCGTGTTCACCGGCCTTTTAGGTGCCTCTTTAGGCCCAACGCTGACCTACTACTTGAGCCTATCTAGCGGCCCAGGGATTGTGATGCAGGCGCTCGCCACCACAGGTATGGTGTTCCTAGGCCTATCGGCATATGCCATTACCTCTAAGAAAGATTTCTCTTTCATGGGTGGTTTCTTGGTTGCCGGTGTGATTGCCCTTCTAGTGGCAATGGTCGCGAACATCTTCTTGCAGATCCCAGCGCTGAGTCTGGCAATCAGCACTATCGCGGTACTGATTTTCTCAGCCTTTATTCTGTATGACACCAGCAACATCATTAATGGCGGCGAGACCAACTACATCCGCGCCACCGTGTCGCTGTATTTGAACATCTTCAACATCTTCGTTCACATGCTAAGCATTCTTGGCTTTATGAACGACGACTAACCCCCAAGGTTTAGTCAGTAGCACACACAAAGAGCCGGCACGCGCCGGCTTTTTTTATGGCTGCGTTTTTTATCCCTAAAAGCGTGTGATTGCAAAGCGCACCCACTCAGTGCGGCGCGCCACATCCCGCACGGTGAACGCCAGTTGCACTCGCCCTCCCTGCTCGCTATGCTTTGCAGCCTTAATCAAAGCGATAACGTCCGGTCAGATGACGAACAAAGGTAAGACTATGCTGGTGTATGAAGGTGAAACCATTGCGACGGATGCGCAAGGGTTTTTAAAAAATGTGGACGATTGGCACGAAGCCCTAGTGCCGCTGCTTGCCGAACAAGAAAACATTGCGCTGACCGAGGCACACTGGGAAGTGATTCACTTTGTCCGCCATTTTTATCAAGAGTACAACACCTCACCGGCGGTGCGTTTGTTGGTTAAGTCGATGGAAAAAGAATATGGCCCAGAAAAAGGCAACAGCAAGTACTTGTTTAAGCTGTTCCCGAAAGGCCCAGCCAAACAGGCCACCAAGCTGGCAGGCTTACCCAAGCCCGCTAAATGCCTCTAGTGATCGAGGCCGACAAGTCTCGAGGCCGATAAATCAAGCGCCGCCACACCCTCGCGGCGCATGTAACGATTGGCACTAGGCTCTATGTTATTGAGACCTGTTATTAAGACGCTATAAGATGGCGAACCCATCAACGGCGCGCCATTCCGCTCCTTCTTTGTCAACTTGATCGACGCCTGCTGTCGGTGGCCCTTTATCTAACCACGTCATTAACGCGTCCACTGACTCCTCGCGGCCACAGGCCAATACCTCAACGCGACCATCCGGCAGATTTTTCGCGTATCCGGTCAATGAAAGCTTTAACGCTTCATGGGCGGTGTGATAACGAAAGCCAACCCCCTGAACGTGACCTGTGACATAGGCTTTGACACATTTTTGAGACATCTGTCACCTCTGCTATATTCCCATTGCAAAACGACACCTGTATAACGCTACATGAGACAAGTCGTTTGACAGGATGGCGTCATGAAAGAAGTTGCGTTTCGATGGATTGATAAATACTTTATCCACCTTCGGCTACAAGAAAAATTTTACCTTATCTTTTTCCTCCCCTTGCTCGCAATGGTTGTGATTGCGCTTACCTTGGATGCTGCTTCGGATACCCGTGTGGCACACAAAATGGAAGCGGAAGGTCAAGCCATTCAAGCCATGGTTGAAAAATACGACCTCCCGAAAGGCGAGGTGCAAACCTTACTCAATAACCAGCAAACCGGTTTTACGTTTAATGGCAATGAGCTTGCCTACCAAGTCGACGGCTCGCTGTTTAGCCATATGAGTGCCACCGATTGGAGCCTGCTCCTTGGTATGATTCTGGTGATTGCGGTGCTGATTTACTACATCATGACCTTTATTGGCGGTGCGATGTACACCATGAACCAAGCTTTATTAAAGCTAGCAGAGGGTGAACTGAGTTACCGAATGAACTTTATCCCTGTTCGTGATGAGTTTAGCCAAATTGCCGTTACTATCGATAAAGTGCTCGAGCGCGAGCAAAACTTGGTGAAGGCGATCCAGGAAAGCGCGGAAATGATGGATGGTCTGTCCTCCAGTCTGCAGCAGCGTAGCGATGAAAGTGAAGCCTTGGGTGAGAGTCAGCGCCAGTATCTTGATTCACTGGCCAGTTCCACCGAAGAAATGGCCGGCTCGATTCGCGAAGTAGCCAGCCATGCCACGGACACCTCGACCCAAACGCAAGAGGCCACCGAGGCGGCAAACCAGGGGCGTCAGCAAGTTCAACAAACCATGAGCGCGATTAACGGCCTTGCCGCTGAAATTGCCCAAGCGGCAGATAAAGTCAGCGAGCTGAGCAAAAACGCCGAGCAAATTGGCACCGTGGTAACCACCATCAATGGCATCAGTGAACAAACCAACTTGTTGGCCCTTAACGCCGCAATTGAAGCGGCACGTGCCGGTGAGCAAGGCCGCGGCTTTGCCGTGGTGGCCGATGAAGTACGCACACTGGCCAGTCGCACCCAAGAGTCCACGGTAGATATTCAGTCGATGATTGAGTCACTGCAAACGCATACCGCGGAGCTGCGCCGGGTGATGGAAGGCACGGTTGAAAATGCGTCGTCCAGTGAAGCGGCGGTGCAGGAAATTGATACCGAAATTAGCCAAATCGCTGAGCGCAGTGGCACCATTGCCGATCGCAGCACCGAGATTGCTGCCGCTGCTGAACAGCAAGGCAATGTCGCGGGTACGATTTCGCAAGATGTGGAGCAAGTACGCAGCCAGTCTACCCAGGTTGCCCAAATGCTGCGTGACTCCGCCACTGAAGTGAGCGAGCTGGGCGCACAGGCGCATCAATTAAAAACTTTAGTGGCAGGGCTTCGCACCTAATTCCTTGGTCTACCCCCCTCACGCTTGTTATCACGCGCCCTTCTCTGGGCGCGTTTTTATTGCAATGTCACTCACCTTGCTCGACAATACCCGCCCTTTTTTTCTTGAGCCGCAAGTCACGTCATGATGCAGGTGCCCCACTCAGCATTTTGACGTGTTTTGCACCACCCATTGTTAGGAACCATCATGACTGCCACTGTGTATCTCGCCAAAGGCCGCGATAAATCCATCAAACGCCGCCATCCTTGGATTTTCTCACGCGGGATCACCCGCGTGGAAGGCAAGCCCGGACTAGGTGACACTGTCACGGTTTGTGACTATCAAGGCGAGTTTTTAGGCATGGGGGCATTTTCGCCGCAATCACAAATTCGGGTACGCATGTGGTGCTTTGAAAAAACCGCCATCGACAGTGACTTTTTCCTTGCCCGTATTCGTGCGGCAAAATCGCTACGTACCATGCTCGCTAAACGTGATGGCTTAACCGGATACCGCCTCTTGGCCGCTGAGTCAGACGGTGTGCCCGGTATTACCGTGGATAAATACGATAACTACTTGGTGTGCCAATTGCTCAGCGCCGGCGCGGATGCCCAACGCGATAACCTAGTCACCGCGCTACGCAGCGAATTTCCTGACTGCCATATTTACGAGCGCTCGGATGTGGCGATTCGTAAGAAAGAAGGCCTCAAGCCTCGCGTGGGAGTGTTACACGGTGAGGAGCCGCCGGCCACTGTCACCATAGAAGAAAACGGCGTGGCGATTGAGGTCGATATTGCTAACGGCCATAAAACCGGTTTTTACCTCGACCAACGTGATAGCCGCGAACAAGCGGTGAAATACATGGATGGCAAACGCGTCTTAAACTGCTTTTGCTATACGGGCGGCTTTGGCTTGTATGCGCAAAAAGGCAATGCCAAACACGTCACTAATGTCGATGTGTCGCAGCCGGCGCTCGATAGAGCCAAAGCCAATGCGGCGCGAAACGGCTTTGATCTCACGCGTGCTGAGTTTATTAATGCCGATGTGTTCAAGCTGCTGCGCACTTATCGCGAACAAGGTGAACGCTTTGATGTGATTGTGATGGACCCACCGAAGTTTGCCGAGTCGAAATCCCAACTGAACGGTGCATGCCGTGGTTACAAAGATATTAACATGCTCGCCATGCAGCTGCTGAATCCAGGCGGTGTGCTGCTCAGCTACTCTTGCTCGGGCTTAATGGATACGGGCCTGTTCCAAAAGATACTGGCAGATGCCGCCTTGGATGCGGGTAAAAACGTACAATTTATCGAGCGCTTTACACAAGCTGCCGACCACCCCACTCACAGTGCCTACCCAGAAGGGTTTTATCTGAAAGGCTTTGCTTGTCTGGTGCAATAAGCCGCAAGCGGTATCGCACATTTTGTGGTAGTAGGCGACTTATGTCGTCTTCTGCCCTAGACACTTTTGTCTAGCCCCTCTACTGTATTTAGAGAGTCAGCATTTGTAGAGCGAGCAACAGGAGTGTGTGAATGCTCAGTCCCATTAAACCACAAGATGAAAAGCAACGTTTAAAAAGGCTGGAAGAAACAGGCCTGCTCGATAGCGAAGACGAAGAGCGTTTTGACCGCATCACACGTTTAGCGAAACGTTTATTCAACGTCCCGATCGCCCTCGTGAGTTTAATCGACAACGATCGTCAGTGGTTTAAATCCTGTTTTGGCCTGACTGTGCGCGAAACCTCCCGCGATATTTCTTTTTGCGGCCATGCCATTTTGGGGGATCAACCCTTTGTGGTGAAAGACGCCAGCCTCGATCCACGTTTCGCCGATAATCCCCTCGTTGCGGGCGATCCACATATTCGCTTTTATGCGGGACATCCGCTTTCTCTCAGTGATGGCACCAATGTCGGCACACTGTGTGTCATTGATACTCAACCTAGGCGCTTTAGCCAAGAAGACTTGCGCTTTTTAAACGATCTGGCGCTACTGGCGGAAAGCGAGTTGTCATCGGCTCAGACAGCCTATACCGATAGTCTTACCGGTATCTCTAATCGACGCGGTTTTATGCAACTGGCGAGCCGAGCAGTGCAGCATTGCCAGTCGATTAATGCCCCCTATTCATTGGCGTTTTTGGATTTAAATAACTTTAAAGCGATTAATGATACCTATGGCCATGCTGAAGGGGATATAGCGTTGTCCCATATGGCTAACTTGCTGCGCGCCAATATGCGCGAATCGGATGTGTTTGCGCGGTTTGGTGGCGATGAGTTTGTGGTGTTTCTTTACGGTGCTGGCCGCCAAGAAGCAAAAAACGCACTCGAGCGCTTTGCGGGCGTGGTTGAGCAATTTAATCGGATTAATCGCCATACCTACCCCCTTTCATTTAGCCAAGGGATTGCAAACAGCTCGGCCACCTCGCACCGCAGTTTAGATGACTTGTTGGATGAAGCGGATACCAAGATGTCTCAACAAAAAAATGCCAAGGTGTAGGCCACCGGCGGTACTGATTGCCTCACCTTGCTTTGCGTTGAGCCATGCTCATCGTTTACTAAAAGTCTGACCGACTACGAAGCGGATAGTGCAGAGGCAATGGCCTCCAAACTGCTCGGATCATCGATCGTCGAGGGGACTTGATAAGACTCACCATCCGCCATTTGGCGAATAATGCGACGCAAAATTTTACCTGAGCGTGTTTTGGGTAACTTATCGACGATAACCGCCTGTTTAAAGCAAGCAATCGCGCCAATTTGATCCCGCACACGCTGCACCAATGCCTGTTCGATCTCGCCACTCACAGAGACAAAACCGTCTTTCAGTACCACCAAACCGATCGGTAATTGGCCTTTAAGCTCATCGTGCATGCCTACTACCGCACACTCGGCGACCGCTTCATGACTGCCTAACACCTCTTCCATTTCGCCGGTCGATAAACGATGACCCGCGACGTTAATCACATCATCAATCCGTCCCATCACAAACACGTAGCCATCTTCGTCCATGTAGCCGCCATCACCGGAGACATAATAACCGGGGAACTGGCTGAGGTAGCCGGCTTCAAAACGATCGTGGTTGCGCCACACCGTCGGCAGGCAGCTGGGTGGCAGAGGGCGCTTTACGGCAATGTATCCTTGCTGGTTTGGCGCCGCCAGTTCGCCCATTTCATCAAGGATCTGCACTTGATAGCCAGGGCTTGGCATGGTTGCCGAGCCGGGCTTGGTCGCAAAGCAGGTTAATCCCAATGGATTGCCCGCAATCGCCCAGCCAGTTTCGGTTTGCCACCAGTGATCCACCACGGGTCGCTGGGTCTTTTCTTCCACCCACTCCAATGTGGGCGGGTCAAGCCGCTCACCCGCCATAAACACCGTGCGTAAGGATGTCATCGGATAACGCGCAAGGTGCTCACCGTTTGGATCTTGCTTTTTAATCGCCCGAAAGGCGGTAGGCGCCGAGAATAAAATGCTGACGTTATACTCATCACACACGCGCCAAAACGCACCCGCATCCGGTGTGCCGACGGGCTTGCCTTCAAACATCACCGTGGTGCAGCCATGTAGCAAAGGGGCATAGACAATATACGAGTGCCCTACCACCCAGCCGACATCCGACGCGGCCCAAAACACCTCGCCGGGTTTGACGTTATAAATCGCGCTCATGCTGTACTTCATCGCCACCGCGTGACCGCCATTATCACGCACTACGCCTTTGGGTTTGCCCGTGGTGCCGGAGGTATAAAGGATATATAAGGGATCCGTAGCATTAACAGGCACCGGCGGCGCAGGCGTTGCTTCAGCTAATAGCGCCGCCCAGTCGGCATCACGTGGATTGTCTAAATGGGCACGACACATCGCACGCTGATAGACCACCACATGATTGGGTTTGTAGCGACTGTCCATGATGGCCTGATCAACCATCGGCTTATAGGCCAAGGTTTTCGCGCCCTCGATGCCGCATGAGGCGGTGAGCACCACTTTAGGCTCCGCATCTTCAATCCGTACGGCCAGCTCGTTCGGGGCAAAGCCACCAAACACCACCGAATGGATTGCCCCAAGCCGTGCGCAAGCGAGCATCGCTACGGTTGCTTCTGGGATCATAGGCATATAAATCACCACCCGATCCCCCTTTTCAATCCCTAGCCCTGCCAGCATCCCCGCCACTTTCGCCACGTAGTCACGCAGCGCCGCATAGGTATAAGTGGTTTTTTTATCGGTAACCGGTGAGTCGTAAATCAGCGCGGTTTGTTCGCCCCGACCTTGTTCGACATGGGCATCAAGCGCCATATACGCGGTGTTCATGGTGCCATCGGCAAACCAGCGCTCAATGCCATTATCGTCTTTGCTGAGAATGGTTTGTGGAAAGGTAAACCAATCAAGCTGTTTGGCCTGCGCCTGCCAAAACCCCTCGGGATCGCGGCTGGCCCAATCCGCATGGTGTTGGTAACTGGCTTCTTGCATAAGCGGCTCCTTATCGCCCGCTATCAGCGAGCGATGAGTTAGCAAGCAACGTGTTGAGAACGTGCTTAGTTAATCACAAACAGCGACATAAATTCGTGCACCGGGGTTTTTTCCAGCGCGGCCTGATCGCTACACAAGGCGGCAATTTTATCGCTCTGTGCTTGCGGGAAACGGGTCGCCAAGTTGGAGCGGAATTTTTGCTCCAGTACGGGGATCCCTTCTTCACGGCGGCGGCGATGACCAATCGGGTATTCCACTGCGACTTGTTCAGTGTGGCTGCCATCGGTAAAGAAGATTTGGATCGCATTGGCAATCGAGCGCTTGTCATCTTCTAGGTATTCCGCGCTATAGCGTGGGTCTTCTTTGATCACCATTTTTTGCCGTAGCGCGTCAATACGCGGATCGGCGTGATGGAAGGCATCTTCGTAGTGCTCGGCCACCAAGTTACCGTATAGTAGCGGTACTGCCACCATGTATTGCAGGCAGTGGTCACGGTCAGCCGGGTTAGCCAATTCCCCTTCTTTAGAAATGATGCGAATGGCGGATTCATGGGTGGTGATTTCAATACGTTCAATCTCATCCACGCGGTCTTTCATCTGTGAATGCAAGGTCACCGCCGCTTCTACCGCAGTTTGGGCATGAAACTCTGCTGGGAAGGAGATCTTGAACAGCACGTTTTCCATCACATAGCTGGCAAAGTCTTGTTTGACACTAAAAGCGTTGCCGTTAAATAGCACATCGTAATAACCCCACTTAGGTGCGCTGAGCACCGACGGCAAGCCCATTTCACCTTTCATGGTGATCATCGCCAAGCGCACCGCACGGGAGGTGGCATCGCCCGCCGCCCATGATTTGCGTGAACCGGCGTTCGGCGCATGGCGGTAGGTGCGCAGCGCACAACCATCCACCCAAGCTTGTGAAACGGCATCAATGATCTGGTCACGATTACCGCCCAGCATTTTGGTGACCACTGCCGTCGACGCCACGCGCACCAATAAAACGTGATCGAGCCCGACGCGATTAAAGCTATTTTCAAGGGCGAGCACGCCTTGGATTTCATGTGCTTTGATCATCGCCGTCAATACATCGCGCATGGTGAGTGGTGGTTTGCCTTCGGCCACGGCCACGCGGCTTAAGTAATCGGCGGTGGCCAAAATTCCACCTAGGTTATCAGATGGATGGCCCCATTCGGCGGCAAGCCAAGTATCGTTAAAATCGAGCCAGCGAATAATACAACCGATGTTAAACGCCGCGGTGACCGGATCAAGCTCGTGAGAGGTGCCCGGCACCCGCGCCCCATGCCGTACTGTGGTGCCCGGCACCAGTGGCCCCAGGTGTTTGGTACATTCAGGGAAACGTAGCGCCAGCAAGCCACAGCCAAGGGTATCCATCAAACAGTTGCGTGCGGTGTTGTAGGCCTCTGCCGAAGCAATCGGCGTGCTATCGACATAGTCAGCGATTTGCACCAATAAGGCATCAGGGTCAGGGCGCTGGTTCAGTTCTACGTTGTTGCTCATGGTCAATTCCTTCTGTAATTTCAATCGGGTAAATGCGCGCTAATTAGGGGCGCTGATCGATGGGTAGCCAATCTTGGTGTTCAGGGCCGTCGTAATCGGCACTTGGGCGAATAATGCGGTTATTAGCGCGCTGCTCAAACACATGCGCCGCCCAGCCCGTTACTCGGCTCATCACAAAAATCGGGGTAAATAACTTGGTCGGGATCCCCATAAAGTGATAGGCCGATGCGTGATAAAAATCGGCATTAGGGAACAAGCCTTTTTCGCGCTTCATCACCTGCTCAACCCGCTCAGACACGTCATATAACCAAGCATCCGGTGCGTTTTCGGCAAGCTGTTTCGACCAATGCTTAATAAGCGCATTGCGGGGGTCTGACTCACGGTAAATCGCATGGCCAAAGCCCATCACTTTGTCTTTATTGGCGAGCATTTGCATTAACCCTGCTTCAGCTTCGTCAGGCGTGCGCCACTGTTCTAGCATCGCCATCGCCGCTTCATTGGCACCGCCATGCAATGGGCCGCGCAAACTGCCGATGGCGGCGGTAATGCAAGAGTGCAAATCGGACAAGGTGGAGGCGCACACACGGGCAGTAAAGGTCGAGGCATTGAACTCATGCTCGGCATACAGCACCAGCGAGCAATGCATCACAGATTCATGCAGTGGCGACGGCGTTTCATCAGTGAGCATTTTCAGGAAGTAACCGCCAATGCTTTTCACCTCTGGCTGATAGGTATCGACCCGCACGCCATCATGCGAGTAGCGGTACCAATAGCAGATAATGGCCGGTAACATCGCCAACAGCGTATCGGTTTTATCCGTTTGCTCACTAAAATCGGTTTCTTGATCCAAATTACCCAGCATCGAGCAGCCAGTACGCATCACATCCATGGGGTGCGCATTGGCCGGGATCCGTTCCAGCACCGCTTTTAAAGCGTCAGGTAATCCCCGCTTGCCAACCAAGATTTCTGTGTAGTCGGCCAGTGCTTGGCGATTGGGAAGTTGACCCTTGAGTAGCAGGTACGCCACCTCCTCAAATTGGGCGTGATTGGCTAAATCGGTAATGTCATAACCCCGGTAGGTTAATCCAGTGCCGGTTTGCCCGACCGTACACAAGGCGGTGGTGCCGGCACTTTGGCCACGCAGGCCTGCGCCAGAGGTTGGTTTCTCGTTAGGTGCGACGGCGACATTTGTCATGATTGGCTCCTTTCCTTTGATGCCATCAGATTCAACCGCTGCATGAATCCGTGAACGTGATGATAATTCCAGTGGTGTAACCGACGTTTTCACACCGTGGGTGTGCGTCTGTGATCACTCTTTGCCAAATAGGCGATCCAATTGCTGTTCGTAGGCGTGATACCCCAAGAAGTCATAGAGCGCATCACGGGTTTGCATGGCGTCGACCACGTTTTTCTGGTGGCCATCCTCCAGCAGGTGTTGATACACATTGAGGGCGGCTTGATTCATGGCGCGAAATGCAGAGAGCGGATACAACACCATGCTGACCCCCACGCTCGCTAGTTCTTGACTGGAAAACAGTGGGGTTTGACCAAACTCGGTGATATTCGCCAGCACCGGCACCTTTACTTGCTCGACAAAGGCTTGGTACTGCTCGAGCGTTTGCATGGCTTCGGGGAAAATCATGTCCGCACCCGCTTCTACGTACGCTCTGGCGCGGGCGACGGCACTGTCCATGCCTTCCACCGCCAACGCATCGGTGCGCGCCATGATCACAAACTCAGGATCAGTGCGCGCGTCCACCGCGGCTTTAATGCGGTCGACCATTTCAGCTTGGCTGACAATTTCTTTGTTGGGACGATGACCGCAGCGCTTTTGCGCCACTTGATCTTCCATATGCACCGCGCCCGCGCCAGCCCGTTCCATTTCACGAACGGTACGGGCAATATTGAGCGCACCGCCAAAACCGGTATCAATGTCCACCAGCAAGGGCACGTCGGTTGCTGCGGTGATCCGGCGCACATCTTCCAACACATCATTAAGCGTGGTGATCCCCAAATCCGGTAAGCCATAAGAGGCATTAGCAATCCCGCCTCCTGACAGGTAAATGGCTTGATGCCCTACTCGCTCTGCCATCATGGCGCAATAGGGGTTAATGGTGCCGACGACTTGCAGCGGAATATTGCTGCGCACCGCTTGGCGAAAACGTGCACCTGCACTCATCGTATTCTCCTTATAAATTCGTGGCTTAGCGGGGCTCACCACCGCACTATTTTTAATTCGTCAGTGACTATTCAATCTGCTATTTACTATTCAATCTGCTATTCGCTGTTCAATCAGTTGGCGGCTGCGCTGAATGTGACGACGCATCAGCATTTCCGCCAGCTCGGCATCGCGCTCGCGAATTGCCGCCAAAATTTGCATGTGCTCTTGCAGCGCTTGCTGGGGGCGAGAATGCGCCCGGGGCGATTGAAAGCGGTACATACGCAGCAAGTGGTATAACTCACCACATAACAGGTTGATCAGTTTCTGGTTATGGCTGGCTTTGATGATGCAATAATGAAAATCAAAGTCGCCTTGTTGATGAAAGTAGGCCGCCCCCTCCACCCGCTCGATATAGGCATGGTGGGTGGCGAGCACCTCACTTAACTGATCGATCTCGACATCGGTGATGTGCGCGCACGCCAGTCTTGCCGCCATGCCTTCTAAGGCTTCTCGCACTGCATAGATCTCGGCTAATTGGCGATGTGTCAGCGTCACCACTCTCGCGCCCACATGAGGCACCCGCTCTACCAGTCCTAAGGCTTCGACCCGCATCATCGCCTCGCGCAGTGGACCTCGGCTGACGCCAAACGCGGCGGCTAATCCCGCTTCCGATACCTTGGTGCCTGCTGGATAGGTGCCGGTGACAATCGCCTCGATAAGCTGCTCGGTCAGGCTCGCTGACTTGGTGGGCTCACGTGACTCAGCCGGAGTCGATTGCGTGTGTTGGTCGAGAGCCTGGTTATTTGTCGACAATAAAGACATAAATACCGCCTAAAAACTTTAATACAGCCAGAATAGAACAAGATTGTAGACAATGTAGATTAGACTTTGGTCTGTAGCGACGCACTTTTATCGTGATCAAAACCACAACGTAAATGATAATGTACGCATTGGATTGTTATTCACTTGTTATCAAACAGGTGTTTGACTCGACCTATTCAACCAACAGCGTATGGTATAGCGGTCGTTTTAATAGGGATAGAACGCAAATATGGATAAAAATCATTCCAAGCGTGAAAACGCACTCGCGCTGCTTATCGGTAGCAGTTTGGTGTCACTCGGCATCTTCTTTTTCAACCAAGTGGGATTACTGACCGGCGGCACTGCTGGGTTGGCGCTGTTTTTACAACGGGTCACTGACTTCAGTTTTGGTGAGCTTTTCTTCGTGATTAACCTGCCTTTTTATTGGCTCGCCTACACCCAAATGGGTAAACGCTTTACCTTAAGTACCTTGGTTGCGGTCAGTATCGTCTCATTCGGTGCGGATCATCTAAGCGCCGTATTAATCATCAATAGCATCCATCCTGTGTATGCGGCGCTGTTTGGCGGTGGGTTAATTGGCATGGGCATGTTAGTGATGTTCCGCCATCAGTGTAGTTTGGGTGGATTTAACACCTTGGCATTGTTCTTACAGCAACGGTTTGGTATCCGCGCCGGCAAAGTACAAATGGCACTGGATTGCTCGATTGTGGTGTTGTCGCTGATGATCGTTGACCCATGGCTGATTGCCTTATCTGTCGCCGCGGCGATTACCACCAACCTCGTGCTCGCCATGAACCACAAGCCTGGGCGCTATCAAGTCCAGCCTCCTTCAACAGCATAATAGCTGTCGACCTGTGAGAGGTGGATGTCCGCCTCTCTTTTCAACCACTTCCTCTGCGACACCTTGTTCCCAATCGTGACGATAGTGCATCGACATCTAAATGCGAATCACTCTTACAATTGATTGCTGCACATGCTAAATTTCGCGTTTTGATCGCCTATCATAAAGGAGTGTTGATGAACGCGGCCGATCCTAGCGTTGATGTGTTAAGCCTGCCCACCACGGTTGCACTCGCCCCTTTCCCTTCTGCTTTAGGCTTGTCTGTGATCCCTGATGATGTAGTGGGCACGTCACTTCAAGAACAGCTCACGACTGAGCACGGATTGACGCAGTGTTTTTCCGCCGTCAACGCCACCTATGGCGACGCAGATAACCGCGCCCAAGGCACGCTCTTTATCGGCGCTTATGCCTATGAATTTTTGCTGCCCGTGCTGGCTAGCTGGCTCCTGGGCGGACAACTCCCCTCGCTAGATTTAGATAATTGGCAGGTCAAATACCAGCCTACCCGCGTCACCAAACCGAATGGCGAGGAGCTGGTTTATCACAAACCACATTTTTACCTCAATGCCTTGATTGGCTGGAAACAGCCAGCGGCAGAAGATTGGCAGGCTATTTTGCACGGCGCGTTGTTACGCCACTTTTCGCCGATCGTCGATGCGGTTGCCGAGCAAAGTGGTATGCGTGAAGGGCCACTTTGGAAAGTGGTTGCCGATTCAATCTGTATTGCCTTTTTGATGGTGGGTAAACATCGTGATTGTGAGCAGGCCGTGCGTGAAGCCGCGCTGTCGATCGTCCATCAACGCGGCACCCCACTTTATAGCAAGCGCAGTGGCTTTCACGATGTCACCGTCTACGATCCGAATGACACCCAAACTGTGCTGCAAACCCACAGCTTCCGTTTGCGCGGTGGCTGCTGTCGGATTTTTACCGTCGATGATCACAGTTATTGCTCAACCTGCTGCTTTTTAAAGCCGGACGAACAAGCTAAACGCCTCGCGGAAGTCGCGTGTCAGCGTGAAGGCGTGGCGCTGGACTCGCAGCCTCGCTAACTCAGTGCCACATCGACCCAGACAAGACGATGATCGGAGTGAGCACGCGCGTTTTCTTGGCCGTTTTTATCACAAATCAGTGGGTAGTCGGCATCATCAGACGCCGGCCAAAATACGCCAGAGGCTTGCACCGCTAGCTCTCGCGAAGGTAGGACGTAATCGAGGCGTAACCCACCGTTATGGGTAGCGATGGCCCGCCCTTTCCCTTCGATAAAGCGGAACGCATGAAACTGTGCCGCGTCACTTTTTGGTACCTGCGCCCCAACTGCCACCTCTGGATGCACCCGCGGATGGTGAAGCAAGGCGCCAATGGCTTGCTTGTCCCCATCACCATAGCTCGGATCCGCATTTAAATCGCCAATCACCACAAACGGTGTCTCAGGAGAAAGCCCGCCGTGAGCGCCCCTGTCGTCCACCAGCCAATCGGCATTATCCAAAAGGCCAATCAGTTGGTGAATTTCATCACTGTTGCGCCGCCAGTTACGCTTTTCTGGCCCATCAAACACCGGCGGCGTGGGATGACAGGCCACCACCTGTATTCGTTTATCACCAACCAAAATCGGCACTGACACCAAGTTTTTCGAGGCGAGGCGTAACGCCGTTTGTGCCTGTTCGGTGTAGTACTCCGCGGGAATTTGATGCTGAGGAAGCTGATACCACGCGAAGTCTTGCCACGTGCGAATCGCCGCATCGTCGAGAGGGTAACGCGATAAAATCACATAACCAAACTGGCCATGATAGTCGCCAAAGCCATGACATTGCTGGGCTCGATTTAATCGTTGATGCATGCTGACCGGCACCGTGAGTTTTAACCCCGTGTTGGTGGCGGGTAAATAGCGATACGGATAATCAATCGGCGTGTCACCGTGTTGCGATTCGGCCAAGTGACGCTCACAAAATGCAGCGATCGCCCCATCATCACCGCCATCGCCTGGATGATCGAATTCGCAAAGCACCACCACATCGGGGCGCACCCGCTGTAAGGTTGCGGCGAGATTTTTAATTTGTCGGCTGGGGGCAGACGCTAGCATCTTTGCTTTAATGTCACCAGCCTGACGCCCGGCTAGAGAGAGGTTGAATTGCGCGAACCTAAGGGTAAAAGGTGTTGTCATGACATCCCACGAGTAAGCTAAAAGGCGAGCTATTTTAACAAGCTATCAAGGGCGCGACGAATTTGCCGCGCATCGTCCTCTGCTCGATGCGGCGTCGGCCCCAATGCCTCCATTTCGCGACTAAAATCGCGCCGATCCAGATCGCTGTGCTTTTTTAGCCATTGATTCACCTCCATTAAGGTGAATGAGGGACGCATATAGCAGGCTTTATAAAGTCGCCCCATCCAGAACAGATCCCATTGGCTATCGCACAATACATGTTCAAAGGGGGCAAGGGTCTGGTTGAGATGCTGGCATACTTCAAGAACACTGATCCCTTCGCTAAAAAGACGTTCACGCGAGATCCCATGAATTCGGGTTTCAGCTTCATTGTCCCAGTGGTGCCAGTGTCCACTGGCGGTGGAAGGGTCAATCAAAAAACTATGGCTGTCACCACTTGGTAACACGTACCCGACCTCAATCGGGTAAGACACTAACGACAAACCGGATGCTTCAAAATCCAGTGTCACCCACATACGCGTACTCCTTGCTCATAAACACTCCTGCATGACTAGGCACTTCCATTGCCTGATTACCTAACTGTAGCCTTTTTGTTGCTACTTGGATGGGTTGTCGCGCTACTTTTGCGTGCTTGATTAACAAGTGGGTGAAAAAATAGATTTTATTTCATGTGCTTGGCTATTTTTTTATTGATAATGTGATAATTCTGACAAGTGACCGTCGGAGTTTGTCAGTTAGGCGCTATATTTCATCGCCGGATTGATTTAGGCTTCGGTAAATGCTGCGGTAGGCAGTTTGATAGCAACCACCTTGTTAACGAGGGATAATGGGTATGAAGCAAACGTCTCGGACCATGCTTGCGCGTAAACACGTCGCGTTAGTGGCGCACGATCACTACAAAAACGCCTTGAGCGAGTGGGTACAAGAAAATAAAGAGATACTGAGTCAGCATGAGCTGTATGCCACCGGCACCACCGGGCATATTCTTGCGCGAGAAACCGGATTAAAAATCACCCCGTTAATCAGTGGCCCCATGGGCGGTGACCAGCAACTCGGGGCGATGATTTCTGAACAAAAAATTGATGCGATGATTTTCTTTTGGGATCCGCTCAATGCCGTGCCACACGACCCGGATGTCAAAGCGCTACTCCGCGTAAGCACGGTTTGGAATATTCCCGTTGCCACCAATCGCTCAACCGCACGCTTTCTGATCACGTCGCCGCTATTTGGCCAGGAGGTGGATGTTCAAATCCCTGATTACCAAGCGTACTTAGACGAGCGTTTGTGATCTTTTACCCCGCATTGTCCGTCTGTAACTAACGCCGTCTATGGCTAACAGTGTGGGTTCCCGTTTTTTAAAGGTACCCTTTCAACTCCTCCACAAACGGTGAGGCATGGCCTTTTTGGTGTACCAGCCACACTTGTTTTTGTGCGCGCGTTAGGGCGACATAAAACAGTCGCCGTTCTTCCGCGTGATCAATCGGTTCTTCATTTTTCCCTAATAAGGCCTCATCGAGTGAAAGCGAGCGCGGCTTGGCGGGAAATACGCCTTCATCCATGCCGAGGATAAATACATAGTGGGCTTCTTGCCCCTTGCTGGCGTGTGCGGTGGTATAGCGAAGCGCCAATGACGGATAAGCATTCTGCCAGTTTTCTAGCGCGTCAGGACAAATGGCATGCGTGCGACCTATCAGCATCACACTCACTGCTTTCTCGGCTTTAGCGTGCTTTTTGGCAAGGCTTGCCAGTGTCTTTTCTATCTTATCGTCCGTGATCACCTTGATCGTTTTGGGCGTTTTCGCCGATGCCTTATCGCGCGCATAATCCAATTGTTTGCTCAGCTGCTTGGGGTTTTGTTCAATGAACTGCTGCGCTACATCACCCAAGGTAGACGGATAGCGATAGCAGGTGGTCAGCCAGCAAATTTCACTGTCGCCGAAACGCTGCGCAAACTCTGTGGTTAAGTTGACATCGGCACCGGCAAAGCGATAAATGGCTTGCCAATCATCCCCCACCGCATACAAGGAAGCGCGTGGTACTTGCGATTCACTGTCCGCTTTACCGTGACACAGTGCCTCGAGCATCGCCAATCGTGCTGGGGAAATGTCTTGGTATTCATCGACCATCACAAATTGAATGGGCGTGACGAATTTTCGCTGCTGAAACAGCTTAGTGGCTTGGGTAATTAAGCTGTCAAAATCAACGGCGTTCTCCGCTTTTAGTGCTTGTTTGTAGGCTTGGTATAACGGCCAAATCACGGCCAGTTCATCTTTTAAGGCGGCCTGCGCCTCAAAGCTTGCCAGTTTATCGGTTAGCGCACGCTTGGTAGTGTTGGCTTGGATCACCCGTGAAAGACGCGACCAAATCCAGGTGTGCAACCGGCTGTCATGGGCACACGCCGTCAGTTCAGCGTTATCATCAAGCGGCAGTGTTTGCTGCTGATGTAATTTGTCCCAGCGTTTGCGGGTAGTGGGCTGTTGCCACTGTTCGGCGAGTATTTGAGTCAACCACGCCGCTTTGGCCGTCCCATCACTGGCGAGTGGAGAAATAATCGGCGCCTGTCCTTGGTGTTCAACAAGTTGCTGGCGGGCAAAACCATGGAAGGTGGTTACATTCACTTCATGGCCAGTTTTGGTCTTAATCCGAGTTTTGAGCTCGGTGGCCGCATCTCGACCAAAGGCCAGCAACAAAAGCTGCTCAGGCTTGGCTTGACCACTTTCAATTAAATACGCGGCGCGTGCCACCAATACGCTGGTTTTGCCGCTGCCAGGGCCCGCCACCACCAGGGTATGGGATTCATCGGTAAGCACGGCCTCGCGCTGCCCGGCATTCAATGGCGACGATTCAATGGTATCAAACCAGGTTTGCCACTGGTTAAGCATCGCCGCTTGCCACTGTTGATTGCGGGCTTTCAGCCAGCTTGAGTCGGCCTGCAGCACAGGCGATAGTGTGGTAGCAAGGCTTTCGTCCAAATTGGCCAAGAACGAGGCAGGGATCCCCTCGCCTTCCAGCTTATTCACTACCGTTTGCTGCGCGGTGCGTAATTGTGTGACACGCGCATAACCTGGCGCATTCACCAGTGCATCAAACTCTGCCAGTAAACTGGGGCGGATCATTGCCAGCCGTTTTTGATAACGGGCGATATAGGCTTGATAGTGGCGATAGATAGTTTGTCCCGCTTGTTGGGCGTGATCCCATGGCAAGCCAAAGACCTCGAATGGCAGTGGGTCACCCTCATCGGTATAACCGGTCAGCGAAATCGTCCCCCACAGCAACCCACGCGATACCGTTAGCTGTCCATCCCATGCCGAGAAAGGAATGTATTGTCGGTGATGACGAGATTCGAGCAGTAAGCCATCATCTTCAAGCTGCAAGCTGTAATGATCGCCGTAAACAAGCCATTGTGCCCAGCGATTGGCTGTAAGTTTCATATCTCAACGTTATTCAGCGAATAGCGCACGCGTTGTGCCCTAAAAAGATGCTTGGCATGCTACTTCTCAATGCTCGATAAATCAATTTACTAGCGCGATGCCACTGCCTATGCAGTGCGCTGACAACACGAAATTGACCTGCCGCAACCCTTTTCTTATTCCCCGAGAAAATCCCTCATTGAGGCTTAGTTTCTGGTTCTATTTCTGCTATCTTGCCAACATTGTTGGCCGATTACCCTTACTTATGCCTTTTTCTCTGCCACGTTTACCTTTCCTGCCGCTCGCCGTGCGTGAGTATTGGGCAAACCATCGTATTAATGACAGTATTCGCGTCCTTATTGCCCTGATGGGTGTGGCGTTGTACGCGGGATACGCCGGACGCACAGATATTGTGACGCCACTGGTGCTCGGTGTCATTGCCTCGGCATTGGCGGAAGTGGATGATCATTTTTGGGGGCGGTTGCGTGCGCTCGGTGTCACCCTTGTTTGCTTTACCGTCGCGGCCTTCTCGGTCGAGCTACTGTACGACACCCCTTGGCTATTCGCGATTGGCCTGACGACCTCCAGCTTTGGCTTTATCATGCTGGGCGCGATCGGTGAGCGCTATGGCACCATCGCCTTTGCCTCGTTACTTTTGGCGGTTTACACCATGCTGGGGATGGAGCAAGGCAGTGATATGTGGTTACAGCCGATGATGCTGTTATCTGGGGCGCTCTGGTATGGGCTGTTGTCGCTGGCTTGGATCATGATATGGCCTCACCGCCCGGTTCAGCACCGATTGGCTGCGGTGTTTCGTCAAACCGCCACTTATATGGAAACCAAATCCAGTTTGTTCCATCCGGTCGCCGAGTTGGTTCCGCAACCGACGCGTATTGCCGCCGCCAACCAAAATGCGCAAGTGGTGGCCGCGCTCAATCAAGCGAAAGCGTCATTACTGGCCCGTGCTCGACGCGGTCGACTCACAAAGCGGCATCAAACCTTGCTACAAACCTATTTCATTGCCCAAGATATTCACGAACGTGTGAGTTCATCCCATTATCGTTACCAGGATCTGGCGGCGCATTTTTTTCATTCCGATATCCTCTTTCGCTTTGAAGCCTTATTAAACGCGCAAGCGCAAGCCTGCCGGGATGTTGCGCAAGCGATGTCGATCGGTACACACTACCATCACCCGAAAACAGGCCACCAAGCCCTCATGGCAATCAAACAGTCGATGGCCTATTTGTCGGCACAAGAGGAGCAAGACAGCACTCGCCTCGCGCTGCTGCAACAACTCGATTTTCTTTACAAAAACTTGGAGACAGTGGAACAACAACTGGCCAGCTTGAGCCACTTAGCCAGCACGGACAACCTCCAAGAAAGTGAACTGGCCGACCCGGATGCACACTCGTTAGGGGAAATGGCTTACCGCATTCGCCGGCAGCTCACGGTTAAATCACTGCGTTTCCGTCATGCGGTGCGTTTGTCCTTATCACTGCTGACCGGTTATGCACTGATCCAAGGGCTTGGGTTAGAGCACGGCTTTTGGATTTTGATGACCATACAATTTGTGTGTCAGACCAACTACTCTGCGACGCGCAGTAAGTTGAAAGAGCGCATTTTAGGGACGGTCGCCGGTTTACTCTTGGGAGTGCCCGCACTCTATCTTTTCCCTGATCCCAGCAGTCAATTGGCGTTAATGGTGATCACTGGGGTGCTGTTTTTCGCGTTTCGTACCGTGCAATACACGCTCGCCACTTTATTTATTACCCTGCTGGTGCTGATGTGCTTTAGCCAATTTGGCCAAGGCTTCGCGGTTATTCTTCCTCGCCTTGGCGATACCGTGATTGGCTGTTTGATTGCGGTCGCCGCCGTCCGTTATGTACTACCCGACTGGCAAGCCCACCGCTTGCGCGGGATCATGACTGAAGCGCTGCAAGCTAACCGTGACTACTTGGCTCATGTGATTGCGCAATACCGAGTGGGTAAGCGGGACAACCTTGCCTATCGGATCGCGCGTCGACATGCCCATAATGCCGATGCCGAGCTGACCACCGCGATCAGTAACATGCTGGTGGAGCCTGGACGCTATCGCACCAATATTGAAGAGACCTTCCGGTTTTTGTGCTTGAACAACGCCATGCTCAGTTATATTTCGGCCCTAGGCGCGCATCGCAGCCGGATGGATGATGAGGTTAATCATCAAAAGATGGCGCAGCTCCATCGTGAAATTCATCAATCCCTCAACACGTTGACTGAGCGCTTGGGGCAAGCATTGCCTACAGCGTTACCCGCACAAGTGCCCTCAACCGGCACCAAGACACCCACGGGCGAGCCAGTGAGCATTGATGAGCACCACGCCAATGCCACCATCGAGTCACAGTCTCCTACTTACGTGCCTGTTGATAACGCCCCACTCAGCATGGTGCTACAACAGCTACACTTAATTCAACGCATGTTGCCTGAGCTAAATAGTTTAACCGAGACCTTGCGTCAGCAAGCACTTAAGCAAAGTCGCACCTAGAAGGGAAGCAAAGCGGCTACACAAAGGTTAGCGCGGCACTGTCACGAAGAAGGGGCGGGTTATTGCGGGGTTAGTAGAACGGGTATCACGTCAGCGCTGTGTAAAATTACACTTATTTACTCAGCGAGTGGTTGAAAGCCTGACCGCGAGGCCGGATATTAATAGTTACGCCACCTGTTGAGGCTGGCAACTATACCGATAATTAAGCGGCCTTATGCCGCCTCATAGCCCGCCTGGAGCAATTATGGCTATTCATGTAGGAATCATCGACTCTGACCCTGTCCGTCTCGTTACCCCTGTTTTGCATCAGCAATTGCCTGTCAGTAAGCTGATACTCATTGGCACGCTGGAGCAAGATCTGGAATTTGAGCGTTTAACGCGTGTGCTGGCGCCCAAGGGGATTGAAACCGAGTTTTTTGAAATCTCGGATGATATCAATATCCGCGAGGTGAAAAGCCAGGTAAAACGTCTGGCCGAGCAGCTCAGTCACTCTTCTGAAGACATCCTTTTTAATGCGAGCTGTGGCCTGCGCCACCAATTACTCTCCGCCTATGAAGTATTTCGTACCTATCAGTGGCCCAGCTATGTGATTGAGCCCTATAGCGACGAGCTTTGCTGGCTGTACCCTGACGGCCTACCCCAGCAACAAGTGGAAGATCATATTAGTCTCACTGAGTATCTAACGATTTTCGGTGCGCGCTGTGAGCACCAAGATGACCAAGTCACAGGGTGTTTAACCAACGACATTTATCGGCTGGGAGAAAAGTGGGCCAGCAATGCCTATGAGCTAGGCCCAGGCCTAGCCACGTTGAACTACCTCGCGACCACCTGTCGTAAAGAGCAGCGTTTAAACGTCGCGCTCAGTGAAAAACAGCAAGGTTATCGCGAGCTTGGTATTCTTCTCGATGACCTCTCGGATGCCGGCTTAGCCAGTTATGAACAAGGGGTGCTGACATTTAGCTGTGAAGAAGCGCGACGCTTTGCCAATGGCGAGTGGTTAGAAAGCTACGTGCACCATACTGTTACCTCCATCCAACAAGAGCTTCCCACCATCCAAGACAGCGCACTTTCCTTGCAGGTTTATCGCCAAATCGGTGAGCGCGAGGTGCGCAATGAGTTAGATGTCGCCATGGTGGTGAATAACAAGCTGCATATTATTGAATGCAAAACCAAAGGCATGTCGAGTGATGGCGACGATACCCTATACAAGCTGGAGTCCTTGCGTGATTTACTCGGAGGATTGCAGGCGCGCGCGATGTTGGTGAGCTTCCGTCCATTAAGGCATCACGATATTACCCGTGCCACCGATTTAGGCTTGGCTCTAATTGGCCCCGACCAACTCGCCAACCTGCGAACCCATCTTTATGACTGGTTTATCGCAGCAGGCGGTACGATTGAGGTAAGAACGAGTTAATCGCTTGTGCGAAGCAATAGGACAGGTTCGCTAAACGGTCGACAATAAAAAACGCGGTGCCTTCGGGGCTCCGCGTTTTAGTAGGATAACGATGTCTCGCTTGTTTACAGGAGCTTACGTGCTGCCTCAACCACCACTTTAATTGAGCGCGCTTCCGTTTCTTTCAAGGTCGCGTGGTCTGGGGTCTCTTTTTGTGTACGGTTGATAATCACACCGGCCACACAACCTGCACGCAAGCCAGAGCTAGCACACATGGTCAGCAAGGTGGCTGATTCCATCTCAAAGTTCAGCACACCCATGTCTTGCCATTCTTGCATTGAACCCTGGAAGCGACGCACTACACGGCCGCTAAAGGTATCGTAACGCTCTTGACCTGGGTAGAAGGTATCACTAGATGCCGTCACGCCTGTGTGAACCGTCGCACCATCTTCATCAACGGCGGCTTTCATGGCCGTGGCGACGTCAAAATCGGCCACCGCTGGGAATTCCATTGGCGCAAAGTGGCTGCTTGCGCCGTCAAGGCGTACAGAGCCGGTGGTGACAATCATATCGCCGACATTAATGTCCGGCTGAATCGCCCCCGTGGTGCCTACACGCAAGAAGGTGCCAACACCAAGCTGTGCCAACTCTTCAACCGCGATAGAGGTCGATGGGCCACCGATACCCGTTGAGCAAACCACCACTGACTTGCCATCGAGCCAACCAAGATACAAGGTATATTCACGCTGCGAGGCGAGAAAAGTTGGGTTTTCCATCAAGTTAGCAATTTTTTCAACGCGCGCCGGGTCGCCAGGAATAATCGCCGTGGTTGCGCCTTGAAGATCCGCTTTTGTTACGCCAAGGTGAAATACAGGGGTATCAGACATCATTCGTCTCCTCACTGGATGCATTTATCCGCATTAGAATTAATGTGGGCCTTGCTGATGAGGCCCGAACTCGTTATTGGTTATGCATTTAGGATACCCAAATTTGCCATCTTTTGTGTGACCATCATCGACCTATTACTACATTGGATATTACAGATTTCAGAATTTAGAGATCGTTATCACTTTATAAAGGCAAAAGCAGACAGCCTTTGCCCTGTTTTTCAGCGCTAGTCACGAAGTAAACGTAGCGCATTCAGCGTGACCAGCGCGGTAGCACCGCTGTCAGCCAGCACCGCGACCCAAAGTCCTGTGATACCGAGTACACTGGTCACTAAAAACACCCCTTTAAGCCCTAATGCAATGGTGATGTTTTGCCGCACATTCGCTCGGGTCGCGCGCGCCAGTTGCAGGACTCTGGGTAACTCGACCAGCCGGTTATGACTCAATGCCGCCTCGGCCGTTTCTAACGCCACATCGGTACCACTTCCCATTGCCACCCCGACGTGCGATGCTTTCATGGCCGGTGCATCATTGATGCCATCACCAACCATTGCGATGCGGTATTGCTCCGCCAGCGTTTCTACCGCCTCAACCTTATTCTCCGGCAATAGGCCCGCGCGGTAATCAATGCCCAACTCATTGGCTATTTCCGCCGCCGAGGTCGGGTTATCACCCGTCAGCATCACAGGCTGAATACCCATCGCTCGTAGCTGTTCAATGGCTTCGCGAGCATCCTGTCGCAGTGTATCTCGCCAGCCGATCATCCCTTGTGGTTGCTCGTCAATGAGCACAACCGCAACCGTCACCCCGCGCTCGGCCACCGATTTGGCCTCTTGATATTGCGCATGATTTAACGTCGACTCACCCACCTTGTCTAACGCAACCAGCCGGACGGCTTGTCCCTCAACCACGCCTTGCACACCGCGACCGGCATTCGCCTGGATATGCGAGGCATCCGGCACCGAGATGCCACGCTCGGCGCTATACAAGACCAAGGATTTTGCCAATGGGTGGTGACTACCGCGCTCGATGGCGGTCGCCGCTTGCAGTAGCGACGTTTCCTCACCTTGCCAGGCGCGCACATCCGTCACCATGGGTTTACCCTCAGTGAGCGTGCCGGTTTTATCTAAAGAGACAGCATTGACGCTCGCCAGTGTTTCCAGTGCTGCCCCACCTTTGATCAAAGCGCCACGACGTGCCGCGGTGGCGAGCCCGGAGGTAATCGCCGCAGGTGTCGAAATCACGAGCGCACATGGACAGGCGATCAATAACAGTGCTAAGCCTCGATATAACCACTCTTGCCAGCTGGCGGCAAAGAACAGGGGTGGAATTACCACAACTAGCGCGGCGAGCCCAATCATTGCTGGCGTGTACCAGCGGCTGAATTTATCGATAAACCGTTCTATCGGCGCTTTTTTCGACTCGGCCTGCTCAATAAGGCGCAAAATGCGGTCAATGGCATTTTCGCCCTGTGCGGATGTCACATTCAGCTGTACGGTTTTATCGGTTGCAAGGCTGCCCGCCATCACGGTGTCACCGGCTTCGATATCGACGGGGATTGGTTCGCCTGTCAGTGCACTCTGATCAAAGCTCGCCGCAGCGTCCATTAACTGCCCATCCGCGGGGAGTCGCTCACCAGCACTAATTTCAATCCGGTCACTTGGCTGTAGATCACTGGCCGCCACGGTCTCACGTGAACCGTCGCTATCAATTCGCGTCACAGTTTCTGGCACCAATGCCATCAGCGACTGAATGCCATCGCGGGCGCGCGTGGACGCATACCCTTCTAACCGCTCGCCAATGAGAAACAACACTAATACCATCGCCGCTTCGGTGGTCTCTCCTAGATATAACGCACCGATGGCCGCAATACTCATCAAGGTTTCTATCGAAAACGGCGATCCTTGACGCGCCAATCGACCCGCTTTAAGCACAATGGGAGCGAGGCCAACTACAGTCGCCGCAGTAAACAGCCAATCGGATAAAGAAGCCGACCAGTAATGCAGTCCCCAAGCGACCAGCATAATGCCAATCAAACCAAACAATAGGGCGTCATCGCGCCATTTTTGCCAACCAGAAGGCGCAGTGGCGGTTTGATCCAAGGTAACGAGCGGAAAACCGGCTTTTTTAGCCGCTTGCTCAATGGCCGATTGCATCTCCGTTGAGGCATCGTGCGCTAAAGAGACCCGCAGTTTTTCGGTCGCAAACAGTACTTGTGCGCTCTCTACACCCGGCGTGGCATGAATTGCTTTTTCAAGTTTAGCGGCACAGCTTGGGCAATCCATGCCAGTAACCACCCACTCATGGGTGATGGAGGATAACTGAGGAGATGACGCCGAGGGCGCACTCTGGCAGGTATGGTGACACGAGGTTTGTCGCCTGTCGGGGTCATCATCGCCCGCGCTACCCTCACCCTCTTGGTGACTGGAACAGCAGCTCGACGCTTGGCAGGTATTCGTTACCGTTTGCGTAGACGGAGACACCGTTTGGTGATGCGGTTGATGACAGTGGTGATGTCCACAATGCTTACACATAATCGACTCCTTCTTTGGTCGGTGTGTCATTAACTTGTGGTCAGTATAAGGGTTGGAGCCCACTCCAGAGTCAAGCGCTTATCAAAACAACGCTCATTGAGTTTGCCAAACGCTGCGCGACAGCAGAAAAAATGCGCTCAGCGATGATGGCTGAGCGCAATGATCCTATTGGATAATAAAAATATAGCCCTGCAAAATTAGCAGGTTGACGATATCGATAAAGAAAGCCCCCACAATCGGCACCACCATAAAGGCTTGAGGCGCGGGGCCGAAACGATTCACGATTGAGCCCATATTCATCACCGCGGTCGGGGTAGCGCCGAGGCCAAAACCGCAATGTCCACCAGCAATCACGGCCCCTGTATAATTACTCCCCATCAACTTGAACGTGACGTAGTAACTAAATAAGCCGATAACCACCGATTGAATCGCCAGAATAATTAAAAATGGGACTGCTAAATCGAGAATGTTCCATAGCTTCAACGTCATTAGCGCCATCGCTAGAAATAATGAGAGAGAGACAGTCCCTACCATATCCACGGTTTCTGACTCTAGCTTTCTGAGTTTAAAAACCTCAAGCGTATTGGTGACTATTACACCCAAGAAGAGAGCATAAACAAAGTCAGGCACCATTAGCCATTCAATATTAAACCCGCTCACCCACTCAGATAAATGGCGAGCCCCCGTAATACACAGCAGTAAAATAAATAAGACTTCAATGACTTTCTTCGCTGTCACTTTATCTTCTTCATTTTCATTGTACGTGACAAGTTCGGGATATTTTTCGTGTGTTGTGGTGCCACGCCCATATTCAGACTCAAGCTGATGTTTATTAATCAAACGCTGGGCAACTGGGCTACCAATAATACCACCAATCACCAGACCGAGTGTTGCCGACGCCATTGCAATTTCCAGGGTACTTTGAATACCATACTCATCGGTCAAGATCTGGGCCCAAGCCGCGCCGGTTCCGTGCCCGCCAGACAGGGTAATCGATCCAGCGACCAGCCCCATCAATGGATCTAAACCAAGCATCGACGCAAAACTGACACCAATAGCGTTTTGTATAATGATGTACACAGAAGCGATGGCAAGAAACCAAAATACCTTTAAGCCGCCTTTTACTAATTGTTTATAATTTGCTGCCAGACCAACGGTCGCAAAAAACATCAGCATAAACGTATCTTTTAACGGCAAGCTAAATTTAAAATCAATACCGTTGTAGTGTAATATAGAAATAACACACGCAATAATTAACCCGCCCACAATCGGCTCTGGGATATTAAATTTTCTTAATGCGGGCGTTTTTGAATTAACAAAATGGCCTAAAAAAAGGACACCGATGGCAATCAGGAATGATTCTAGCGCACCAATTGAATTGAGTTGATACATATAACCTCTTTGTTTCTCTCACCTCATCCTCCCTGATTGTTTAATTTGACCTTTGTGTTACCTCATTTACATTCACATTGACGTTAATACGGGTTAGCCACACGTCACGATACTCCAGCATCCTGCTTATCGTTTTGCTACCGCGCTTGGGCTTTTGTACGCCTCAACCTCGCGATAACTGCCCGCTACCAACGGGCGGCACAATAGCAGAAAAACGCAAAACGAGCACTAATAATCGAACTATATGTTGCCCCATGGCAAGTAACTACTTAAATAAGCAGGATTAAAATTGATTGACCAGCACATAAGACTGAATGAAAAACAACCACAACTCGTTCAATATTTGTACGCAACCAACCACAACGCGCGGAAGGACAGCCGTCAGTATGGGAGGGGAAACAAGAAAGGCGATGCCATCTTGGTGGCGATAGCAAATAAGCGCCCCTTACCCAAATAGTAAGGTGCGCGTAATGAAAAACCTCAAACTGGATGGGTCAGACATTCACCCATTTGCATACTGATCGCTCTTAAGACATCTCGACGGGTGATAATACCCACCAACTTGCCCTCGTCGACCACCGGGTACAGTTTAGGCTTGGTGGGCGCCATCATTTCCGCAAGCTTGATAATACTGTCCTCGGATTCAACCGCCAACGCGTTGCTGGTCATACAATCCGCCACGGCGTGTGAATCTTGGCAATGATAGCTGTCACGTAGCAACTGCTGCAGCATGTCTTGCTCGGAGATAAACCCGACCAACCGCTTATTGGCATCTACCACAGGCCCACCCGTTTGCTGACTACGAAGCAGTTTTTCCAGTGCACTAGAAAGCGGCATATCCGGTGAAAAGGTTACCGGGCGTTTGTTCATATAATCTTTAACAGTGATCGACTCCATGTCGCCTCCCTTGACCGTCATGACAATTTACTGTCCTGTTCTTTAAGTGTTGTCGAAGATGGCGAAATGTCTAAATCACTTTAAACAATTTGTGTTATTGAGCAAATCAATGGAAAACGAATGGCGTTAATCGCTCGGCTACCAGCCCAGTAAACGATAAAGCTCACCGGTTTTGACACTGCGGTGTGCATTGTCAATGGTGCCGTCACTTGCCCACTGTTCAACGACTGGCTGAATGATGGTCTGTGCCGTCTGCCAATCTTGCCCGGCTTCTATTTCGTCGAGGTATAACAGCCTGAGCAATAAGCCATCTAGCCCAGTCAAAAGCTGTTGTGGCGTGCGGTCATTAAAAATCGATGGGAAAACCCGATCATCGTCATTAGGCAGCCCCATAATTTGTGTCAGCTCCTCTACCACACAGGCCACGAGTTTCCCTTTGGAGCGTGCTAAATCAACGGGAATAACAACCGCTGCATGATGAATCGCGCCATGTTGATTGATTCGAAAGTTAGCCGCACACACGGCATCATGTAATGGTGAGACATCGGCATTGTTAAACTGTTTGCGCGCATCATCTAAAAAACGTTCATGATTGGTGAACATAATCGTTAGATTGGCACGCTGCAGAGTCGGCGTTGGGATAAAGTCGATCCCGGTTAGCGTCTCAAGATGTGCAACATGATATGTGACAAGATCGTCGTGTAACTGGCTCGCACTGATCGGATGCGCCACATGATAGCGGATCGGGCCATCCCACTTGCGGACGCCTTGTTCACCTTGCACATACTCGCTCTGAAATGCGATACGATAAAATGCCTCAACAATATAATCAGGCGACTGCCAAGCCTGTTGGTTTGCCATCACAGGCGTCACGGTTAGGCAAAAGCCTAAGAATACTGCCCGCAGAAAAAGGCGCGAGTATAAGTGACTCACAGCATTACTCCCAATATCGAATCCCCTAGCTAGCATAGTCACGAAATTACAACGCTTAAATCATTTTTTAACACACGCTAGCGCTGTCTTTTATTTTGTGCACATAACGTAAAAATCGAACACCAGTTCCACTTTTCTAGACACTTTTTGAACCAAATCCTCATTATCACCGCTCAAAAACCCGCTTGAGACGCACACGATGGATAGTAACCAAGGATTTTTAACTCGTTGTAGTATCAGGAGGACACTATGCGTAAAACGCTACTCGCTTTAACCCTTCCATTAGCGATACCTGCTCAGGCTGCCAATGTGGTCGACGCCTCAAGCTTAGATTTGAGCGCGGCATTAAATGATGATCAACCTCGCGCGATGGTGGGCTCATCGCCAGCATTAAGCTTTCGTGAAAAGTCACGCCTACAAGTGGGTAATAAAGCCTTGGTGCGCAAGCAGCAGCTACATCATGGTGTGCCTGTTTACGGTTATTCGGTGGTTGAAAATACCGCCGCACGCGGCTTTGCGCCCAGCGTTAAAGGTGACGTTGTTACTGATATCGAACAAGATATCGGTGGCACACTCCCCATGATTAATCAACAGCAGGCTATCGCGATTGCACAAGGCCAGACTCACCAAGGCAGTCAGCATTTTCACCAAGACGATGCAAACACAGAGCTTTTGGTCTGGCTGGATAAACAACAAACAGCCCGCCTGGTCTACAAAGTCGACTACCTCGCCAGCGACGATGGTCACCCGTCGCGTCCGATCAAAATTATTGATGCGAAGTCTGGCGATATTCTCGACAGCTGGGACGGCATCGCGCACCTAGAGGCGGGTGGCCCAGGAGGGAACCAAAAAAGTGGCCGGTTTAACTTTGGCCCGAGCACGCAACTCGGTGGATTTCAGGTGAATAGTCGCTGCCAAATGGACAGCCCCGACGTGAAAACCATTAATATGAATAACCGTGAATGGGGCGGAGAGGTTCATCAGTTTAATTGCCCACAAAACACCTATCGCCAAGTCAACGGCGCCTATGCCCCGATGAATGATGCGCAGTTTTTTGGTCAGAAAGTATTTGATATGTACCAAGACTGGCTTGGTATACGTCCAATTCGACAGAAACTCACCATGCGCGTCCACTACGGTCAAGGTTACGGCAATGCCTTTTGGGATGGCCGGCAAATGACCTTTGGTGACGGTAATCGCAGTATGTATCCCCTCACCACGTGGGATGTCATTGCTCACGAGGTGAGTCATGGTTTTACCGAGCAAAACTCAGGACTTGAGTACCGTGGTATGTCCGGTGGGATGAATGAATCATTCTCGGATGTCGCCGCAGCGGCTCTGGGACAGTACGTGTTTGGTGAGTTTAACTGGAAAATGGGTGAAGACGTGATGAAGCATAGCGAAGCCATGCGTTATTTCATTAACCCAAGTAAAGACGGTCGCTCTATTGGTCACGTTGACCGTTACTATCAAGGCATCGATGTCCACTTAAGCTCGGGGATTTACAACAAAGCGTTTTACCATCTCGCCACCAGCGACCAATGGAATATCAAAAAGGCCTTTAAAGCATTTGCGACAGCGAATCAGCTTTATTGGCGTCCGAATTCCAGTTTCCAACAAGGTGCGAATGGGGTTTGCGAAGCCGCTAAAGACCTTAACTACCCAGCCGGAGCAGTAAGCCAAGCCTTTGCCGAAGTGGGCATTCAACCTCAGGGCTGCCAAGGGACGGAAGGAAACCCTAAGCCAGACCCAGAGCCACAACCTGAACCAGAGATTTTGCCGCTGACGCTCGATCAGCCGGTGCAAATCCAAGGGCGTGCGGGCGCTGGTTACCAGTTCGTGGTAAAAAATGCGCCTCGCGGCACCGTTTGGCTACAAACCTATCGTGGTCACGGCGAAGTAGACTTATATGCCGCGGTAGGTCGCCCTGCAACTGTCAATGACAACGATTGCGCCTCAACCAATGCAGGCAACGAAGAGTACTGTGGCTTTAGCCAAATTCAGGGCATGGATCTGTACGTCACGGTGGTGGGGGCGCGTGACTATGCGACCAACGTATTAGCACGCCTTGACGATCGCGGGGTTGAGACCAACCGCTGTACCAATATGCCGACTTGGGGTGGATACAACTATTATCCAGCAGGCGTCACCGTTCAGTATCAAGGGCATCTATTCCAGGCCACGCAAGACAACTGGGGCATAGACCCTTTCACTAACCAATGGGTTTGGCAGTATCAAGGCAGCTGCCAAAGCTAAGTGCTCTGCGGCCGACCTTTTGTCGGCCGCTTTATTTGAGTTAACACCGTCTCACGTTACTCTAAGAGTGTGATCCCCTAGCGATTCTTCCCGTCAATGCCTCACCTAACGTCACTGCGCCACTCGCATTACAGTTTTATTGCATCTATGTTAATGATTATTGGTCATAATCTAGCAACGTAGAGGCGATAAATGCGACTAACCGCGTTGAGTCATACTTGGCAGTGGCGCTTTTTGGCCACCCTCTTATTTTTGCTGCCCTCCCTCACATGGGCAGCGAACACGGACGCGTCTTCGCTCCATACCCTCACAATGTTAATGGGGCTGCTCGGTGGCCTGGCGCTGTTTTTATACGGCATGGATAAAATGTCCAAAGCACTAAAAAACGCCGCTGGAAGCCGACTTAAAGCCTTGTTAGCCAAACTCACCACTAACCGAGTCGCCGGTGTCTTCACAGGGGCCGGGGTGACCGCAACCATTCAGTCTTCCTCTGTCACGACTGTGCTGCTCATCGGGTTTATTTCTGCGGGGTTAATGTCGCTCGCGCAAGCAACAGGCGTGATCATGGGTGCCAACATCGGGACAACCATTACCGCCCAAATTGTCGCCTTTAAAATCACTCAAGCCGCCTATCTGATGGTTGCCGTCGGCTTTTTTATTCAATTTACCGCCAAGGCCGATAAAACCAAGCAATACGGTAAAATGCTATTCGGGTTGGGATTGATCTTTACGGGGATGAACGTGATGAGTGAGGCAATGTCACCGCTGCGCGATTATCAGCCGTTTATTGATACCATGGCGAAAATGCACAATCCTTTTTTTGCCATTCTACTGGCGGCCCTGTTTACCGCGCTAGTGCAGTCTTCATCTGCCACAACCGGGATTGTCATCGTCCTCGCGGGGCAAGGCTTTATCTCCCTCGAGGGCGGGATCGCATTAGCGATGGGTGCCAACGTCGGCACCTGTGTGACCGCCCTCCTCGCCGCGATTGGGAAATCGCGAGAGGCTAAACAAACCGCCAGCGTACATATTCTGTTTAACATTATCGGGGTGTTGGTATGGCTTCCATTGATCAGTGTGTTGAGTGATTGGAGCGTCGCACTGTCGCCAAGTCATCCTGACCTCACGGGGGTTGAGCGCTTAGGCGCGGAATTGCCTCGCCAAATTGCCAATGCCAACACCCTATTCAACGTCGTCAATACATTGGTCATGTTGCCGTTTGTCGGCGGGTTTGTTTGGCTCGCCAAGAAAATCATCCCCAAAAAACCTAAGCCTGTCCCAAGTGAACGTCCGAGTGTTTCACCCAAATATCTCTCTAAAGAGCTGCTGATGACACCCGATATCGCCATGGATCAAGCCCAGCTCGAAATTGGCCGCATCGGACGCCGGGTTTGCAATATGATGAATACGCTCCCCCCTCTCACTTCTCAATTAGCCTCCCAGCAAGAGCGAGATGCGGCGACTCATGCATTAGAAAAAATCGACGAGCTTGAGCATCAAGTCGATATTTTGCACGGACATGTGCTTTTTTATCTCGGTCGATTGCGTAAAGAGCCACTCACACAAGCACAGAGTGACCGACAGATCACCCTGATTAGCATTACTGATAAACTCGAGAGCATTGCTGACCTGATTGAGGACACTTTGGTTCCTATCATGGATAAATCACTGCATGCCGAGATCGATATCAGCGATGAGATGCGGGAGACCCTTGATACGATTCAAGATAAAGTCACTCACGCACTGCTAGATAGTGTGAATGCCATTCGGCGTGGCGATAATAACCGCGCGAAACAAGTACTGCACACCAAACGTGCGCTCAACGCCCTATTAGATAAAGTGTTGGCTCACCAAGCCGAGCGCTTGATCGAGCATGATGCCAACCGTCTACAGCTATTCAGCATTGAGATGGAGTGGACTGAGTCTTTGAAACGTGTGTATACAGTGACAAAACGTATCGCCAAATTACACCTGCGCGAAAAAGACTCGCAATGATACATTACTGGCAAATTTTTAAGAGAAAACGGAACCAAGCCCTAATTTTTAGGCTTATTAAGCCCATAGTGTCGGGAAAATAGTTATAACGGCTCCGCCTAAAAACATCTAGGAGCTTGAAATGTATACACTATTTCCTTCCCGACCCAAACCGCTATCGGCACTCATTGCGCTTGCCGCCTTTAGCAGCACCAGTGCATGGGCTAGCGCTCAATGTGATATTGCCGATTTGGCGGCCAACAACACGCCGATCCAAGCGATTATGGATGCGGAACGCGGTTGCTTTACTAGCTGGTATGACACCGCGTCTATTCGATATAACAATCTCTACCAAGAAGCCTTTGTGAGTAAAGTGGCACAGCGTTTATCGCAGACCATTACCCATTATCAGGGTGATGACAGCCAAGCTCGCCAAATTGCTAATTTAGCCGAGTACGTGCGCGCGGCCTACTATGTACGCTTCTACGGTGACAAAGCGAACGCTGATTTTTCTGATGCGCTAGACGATCGCCTCGCGGATACCATCAATGCATTTTTACGCTCGCCTTACGCCACGGCAAAAGGTCGCGCCCAAACTGATGCCTTGCATGGCTTAACGCTGATGGCCGATAGCATCAAGCGCTTGCCGCAAACTTTGGACCTACAAATTCAACTGCTGGAAAACCTCAACCCAGACCGCCTAGACGACCGCCGTTACGCCGATGCGCTCAACAACCTTTTCCGTGCCATGGCAGGTCACCAGTCTCGTCAAGCCTTTTACGATGTGCTCGCCGCCGATCTCTCCTTGATTGACCGCCTTTATCAGTTCGTTGTTAATCATCCTCAGCTATCCAATAGCGACCATGGGGCGTTATTGGTATCAAACACTGTCCGCGAAATGGGACGGCTATTGATGGCCCCCCAAGCCAGCGTGCGAGATCGTGTGATTAGCCATTATCGTGATCTATTACCGCGTTTCCCGCTAGGCGGCACAAACGACGCCGTATGGGTGGGCATGGCAGAAATGGTGGATGCTTACGCTCCCGACAAGGTGACGGAATTAGGTTTGTCTGATGCCAAAGCAACACTGGAAGCCAAAGTGGTGCCTTATCGCCATCAATGTGACGGCCCGGCCATTATTCGTTCACAAAGCATGACACAAGCGCAATCGCAGCAGGCATGTGAAAGCCTGCACGATAAAGAAGTGGCCTTTCATCAAACCGTGAACTCAGGTTATCAAGCGGTCGCCGACGATCTGAACGACAGCGTTGAAGTCGTGGTGTTTGATAACCCATCGGACTACAAAACCTATTCAGCCTTTTTGTTTGGTAACTCGACCGATAATGGCGGCCAATACCTAGAAGGAAATCCTGCCGATCCAGACAACCAAGCCCGTTTTATCGCTTACCGCAATGATAATGGCCAATCGCTTTCAATTTGGAACCTCGAGCACGAGTACGTTCATTATCTCGATGGCCGCTTTAATATGTATGGCGACTTTAACGACGTACTTCGCCACGGCCACACCGTATGGTGGCTAGAAGGCTTTGCTGAATACATGGCCCATGGCGATGACTATGCCGACGCCATACGCTTGGGCAAAGAAGGCGGCTATTCACTCAGTGACGTATTTGCCACCACCTATCAGCACGATGTGAACCGCGTTTATCGCTGGGGATATTTGGCGGTACGCTTCTTGTTTGAAAAGCACCCAGAAGCTATCAATGCGTTGCTCGCAGCCGGCCGAGCTGGACACTTTGAAAAATGGTCGAACTTGGTAAAGGATTATGGTGAACAGTATGGTCCCGCATTTTCACAATGGCTGACCACGCTGGATAGTTCAGATAGCGGCGAGCCGCCTCATCCAGATCCTGATCCCGAGCCAGAGCCGGAACCAGAACAACCAGACATCACAACCCTGTCTCTAGGTCAAACCGTCACCATTAGTGGACAAGCCTACAGTGAGCACCTGTATCAAATTGACCTTACCCAACCTGCTAGCGCGCTGACATTTAGCATTGAAGGACAGGGCAATGCCGATCTCTACGTGGCGAAAGATCGTCAAGCGCACTATTACGATTTTGACGCCACCGAGTGGAACCAGACGAGTAATGAAACCGTGACCCTTAACGATGTAGAGCCAGGCCGCTATACCTTAAGTGTCACCGGGCGTGGTGACTTTACCGATGTCACCGTCAAAGTGAATGCGGAAGGCCAAGTGCAACCCGAGCCAACGCCAGAACCACAGCCTGAAACGCCAGCTGGCACCGATGACTTGCGCCCGGCTCAGCTTAACGTCGCCAGCCCCAACAGTATTAGCGTTTATCAACGTCGCTACCTATATGCCGATGTGCCTGAAGGCGCAACCAAAGCGCAAGTGTGGGTCATGGCGGACGGTGACGCGGGCGATCTGAGCGTATTCGCCGCCGAGGATTACTGGCCAACGCAAGCGCAAAATCAAGCCGTTTCAGACGTGCCGGGCAGCAACCAGTATATCGAGGTCGATTTACGTGATCAGCAACGTCTGCACCTACTGCTCACGGGCGATGGAAGCCGAAGCCAAACCGATGTGCGTGTTTACTTTCGCTGATCGCTAAGCGCTAAGAAAATGCTACCAAGCGCCACTGCCGAGTGGCGCTTTTTTGTTCGATTTCCATAGGAGGAGGAAAATAATAGAAAGAGGAAAAACGCTTAAGGAATGATTTCTGTTTTCACGCTCCCACAAACTGAGATAATGCCGCGATGACAGGCCTTGTATCACTGTTCACAAATAATAAGGAGAAACCATGACCGAATGGGAAAAGATGTGCCAAGGACTTGTCTTCGATGACAGTGATGGCTCTATTGATATCAGGCGAGACCATGCCACACGAACCTTACTGGCATTCAATCAAACAATAGAGGCGACGACAAGGCAGAAATTGCTGCGCGAGTTATTGAGTGCTATCGGCGAAGGTTCGGTGATCCAACCGCCGTTCCATTGTGAGTTTGGTGAGACCATTCGGGTTGGCAGCAATACCTTAATCAATATGAATGTCACTATGCTCGATGGCGCTCCGATCACGATTGGTCACCATGTGCTGATTGGCCCCAATACCCAGTTTTACACCCCTACCCACTCTCTCGATTATCAAAGCCGGCGCGCGTGGGAGACTTGGTGCAAACCCATCGTGGTGGAAGACGATGTGTGGATTGGCGGCAATGTGGTTATCTGTCAGGGCGTCACGATCGGGGCACGCAGCGTCATCGCCGCCAACTCGGTGGTTAAGCACGACGTGCCGCCTGACAGTCTATACGGAGGGACACCTGCTCGCCACCTCAAAGCACTGAGCAGCAAGCTAGAGGCGTGAGCAAATTCAACGCGTCAATATTGCGCCAATGAATTAGTCTATGAAAGCACTGTTCTGCAACTATCGCACAAGTTCTTGAGGTCGGACGCCCCCCAACAGCCATCTGAAAAGAAAAGCCGCACCTCTTGGGTGCGGCACGTTTGCTAACAGCTTGCTGTTTCGCCTTACTGAGCAGGCTTAATCGTCAACTCAGCATTGTCAAATCCGAGCGCGGCCAACTCATCCGAATCAAAGTTAGAAATAAGCTCCACCCCATTTACGCGATCATGGCTTGCCATCAGGGGCGCAGACCGCTTGCTACGCGTAGCGTGGTGAGAGGTAAACGATTTGGCTTGTCCAACTTCAATGGTGCCCGCATATTGAGATTCTGCATAGAAGTCGCCAGACACATACGAGTAGAAAGGACGCAAGCTCTTTCCTGTCGCCCACTGCATACTTTGCAGTCCGTATTTTTCAATGGCCCAGCTCCAGTCCCACCATTTGACTTCACCCGGGATATAGCGGTGGTGCCACTGGTAAGCAATATCGTGCTCAGGCTTACTGCTGCGTCCCATCGTAAAGGTATGTCGTGAAGTAGGACGATTTTCAGGGTGCGAATGCCATGCGTTGCCGTTCCAACGCAAGAAGCCGTCAAACGTCACGTCATAACTAATATCGGCGCCAAAGCGATACGGATAAGAAATGCTCGATCGATAAAGTTCAACGCGAATAGGGATCTCTGAATTCGCCGGAACAAATGGACGCGCTTGTAGCGTCACTTGCTCACTGCTCGAGCCACCGTTGCTGTTGGCAAAACTTTGATTCGCCTCAAATGAAATAGTGAGTTTGGTGTCGCCGACCAATGGCCACTTAAATTCGTTTTCTGTCTGTACTTTTTGCGCAAACCCATAGGTGTTGGTTTTCTCCCAATTGGTGGCTTCATCGACTTTAAGATCAACGACAACCTGTTGATCAACATCGGTATTATTACGTGCTACCGCTGAAACCGTTTTAACTAACTGGCGATCAGACTCGACCACATCACCATGCCAAAAATCGCTGTCATTTAAGGTGTAAGCAAAGTTATCCACTTTGATGGTGGTTTTATCGTCACAGCGGTAGCCATCACATCCACCATCATTGTTGCCGCGGATCAACCATTGATCGCCGGAACGCCAAACGTTCATGTCTTCACCAACGTAATCGCTGTGGTTACCGCCTACCCATGCATAACCCAGGTAATGCGCGAGATAACTCAGCGGCTTGACAAATTCACTGCGGTTATTAACCAGTGAATATTGGACATCGAGCTCAGTCCCTTCTGGTACGCTTTGCGCGGCGTAATCCGGGATCTCGCCCTCATCATTGATGGGATAACACCATGTATCTTTCGTTTGGCCGTAGTGTTTGATTTCACCGTTATAGCCGCTACCCATGATCGCCCAATCGCCTTCGAGTCCAGCGATTTGCCATTTCCCCATGCGATCCATCAAAAAGTGGCGGTGGGTACTCGCCTCGTCTGCCGTTAATGGCCGATAGTTGGCCCGGCATTGATCCTCGCCTAAGGTATCGAGCACTATTTGATCAGGGTATATGTTTGCCTGCGCGAGCCCTGCATAAACCAGTATTGATAGGCTGGACAGCGTGAGCGCGGTTACATGTGTTTTATTCGCCATTTAACGTATTCCTTATCAAGCATTAATACGAGTTATTGTGCGACTGTCATGGTGGTCGCAGCCCTTACCCTTTCATAACGAATCAATAAGAAATAATGAAAAGCATTGAATTTAATTACCCTTAAATTTCATAATCTTATCGAGTTTAATTCAAAAGTATACGGGATATTCAATGTGATATTTATTCAATGATCGGAGGAGGCTATAGCGACAAAAAATAGAGTATAGGCTCTATTTTCAGAGCCATTAAAGAGCAAAAATCCAAACATGCCATTTAATTTAGCTAACGCTAATTCAAATAAGACCGCTATTTTTCCTGTTGGAGAAATTCATCTATTTTTTGTGTCGCATGAATAATATTGAGCGGAGAGTATCGAATAAACGTGCTTCGGTGTGTCTTCTTTGAAACAAAAAGAAGAGTGGCGTACTTATATTTTTTTTCAGTATAAACAAAGCAGTTACACTGGCTGTGGGTCAAAAATTGCTCTATGGAAAAACCAAGTTCACTGCCGGGCGGGTAAAACACGTAAAGCGCCCCAATACGCTTTTGATTTAATCCTCCTCGCTGAACCAAATCACTCCACCGCCACCCATTGATTTTTCCAACCACGAACACGCTTGTCGCCACGCACAGCAGTAATGTCATCGCAATTAACAAACACTGCCGGTAGAGCGGCGCGTTACGTCGTCCTTGACTGACCGCTTGAGTTTGGGCGGGTTGTGTTTCTTTAGAAGATGCCGAGTGTTGCCCTGACGCATCATCGCTGCACACCAGATCAGCAGGAGGATAGGAGATCATACCTTCAGTTAACCGATAACCATACTTAGGAACAGTGATCACCAATGAGGCATCCGCACCAACTGCAAGCAATGCACGCCGTAGTGCACTGATCGATTTTGCTAACGATGTCTGGCCAATGTATTCATTGCCCCAACCATAACAAATCAGTGTCTTCTTGCTCACCGCCTGAGGTGAGTGTTTTAAAAGGCATTCGAGTATAAGTGTCTCGCGACATCCAATTCGTGTTGACTTGTGACCGTTGTGAAGTTTCCTTGCGACATTGTCGAAATAAATCATAGTGTTTTTCTTTTAATAATAAAACAATCAATTATTTAGTGCGATAAGCATCGTTTTATTTAGAAACAAGATCACATTTCAATAAATGATGTGATTAATCCGTTTATTTATAAAAACATTACCCCTTAACAATATAAGGTTAATGCTTGTTCCGGCTGATGCCTGTTTACACAAAATACGGTTGTTTACTATACAAAACAACGACGTGGATAGCGTGTTTTTTTCTTTTTACGTTTAAATGCTGTTTTATTGACCAATTTATCACTATGGCATTTATTGCATAATACGCTATATAATATTGAGTGTTTACTCAAAACAGGCTGGCAACAAATATGAAATATATTTATAAAGCACTCTGTATCGTCTCGTTATTGCTGTCTGCGGCAAGCTTTTCAGCCATCGGTCCTTACAGCGTGGTGTTAATTCATGGTTTTCAACCCGATCAGCTACAAAGCCGTCCAGACCGTGATCAAGTTGCCGTGGATGGCTCAGATTACTGGCAAAACTACTGGTTACAGCATGCTGATGCCCGTATCGATTGGCCCGCCCACGAGCGCATCGAAGGAAAGATTGCCTCAGATTATCTATGGCCTGCATTAAAAAGGCTTTCAGAGCAAGAAACCTGTCTGTCCGGCTGCCTTTTAGTCACCCACTCTACCGGCGACTTGGTCGCTCGCTACCTGTTAGATAATCAAGAAAACTGGCTGACCAACGCAGGGCTCGAACCTCTTAATATTGTCGGTACCTTTGACTTCGCCGGTGCGGGTGGCGGCGTTGAGTTGGCCAATATCGCGGTGAATGTTACCGAAGGCGGCGGTTGGCTTAATCATGCCATGAAAAAAGCCGTGTCACTATGGATGGGACAACTCCCCAGCAAGGGCAATATCGGCGTACTGAACGACTTGAAAGTGGCCAACGCGCGACAACTCGCTATGTGGCCTAATAACCGCGTACCGCGTATTCGTTTTGTCGGAAATGGTTCTGACTTCTTGGGGGCGACATCTCCCTTTATTCCAGGTAGTGATGATGGTGTGGTTGCCGCCCACTCCGCCTGTGGCGCTGCCGATGCCGATGCATTTGATAGCTGTTCGACCGCGATTGAGTTCGACGGCCAGTTAGATTATGTCCACAAAGGGGTTAGACGTTTTATGCCCTCGCACTATCCACTGTTGATGGGCGACAAATACAGCCACCTCACTATCTTTAACCCTTGGCACAAGGGGAAGGTGACGGCAACCGATCCAGAGCTTGTGCTCGGCGATCAGTCTCGTATCGCCGTCGAGACCGTTGACGAAGATGGCTGGTTCGGCAAGAAATACCGCTTTGTCCGTGATTCAGACCGTGACACCTTGTCAGAGCTGGTTCATGCTCTTCCACAATAATTTCGGATACACTGTGACGTCATTAACAAAGCTGCCCTTTCATCGATACAAGGGCAGTAGGACGACTGATTCGCTTTTCTTTCCTGTGCTACCGTGCCTGTAACACATTAATTAGGGGTTGCTATGACTCGACTGCTACTCGCAGTAACCTTGGTCGTATCCATTGGCATTACTGCCTACCTATGGCTTGATACTTCCGGCGCGCCGCCCACCAAAATGACGGCTGAACAGAGCATTCAACAACCATCGCCCGACGTTGCCGAATACAAGCCATCGACGCCAGCGTCTACCCCTCGAAATGCGCAACATCGTCCAGAAGAACCCGATATCGTGCAAACCTCGATGGCACCGACACTGAGCTACATTGCGGCCGACTATGCAGAGCAAATCCAGCATCCCTCCTATTCGATCCCGATTCCATCGAAGCAAAGCCCTTATCTACACTGGAATCGATATGTCTCGACGCCGATGCCGATCCTCGATGGCTCGGTAAAAGCAGCATTAAAGCTCAACCAATACCGCTACTTTTATCCGGAAAATATTCAAGCCTCACTGATCACCCCGGCCTCTTTTAATCACGCGACTGTGTCGGTCATTGATGTCGAGACTAATCGGGAATTGACCCGCCTCAATGTGACAGAGACACAGTGGAACATTGAGCCCGAAGCTGACTGGCCCATTGAGCTTCGCCTCAAAGCGGCTCTCAATTTTGACGGGGGCGACGACGTGCTCACTGCCGACTTTCGTCTTTATCAACCTATTGCGGAAGTGAAAGGGGTGAAGCCGGTTTTCGGCCGCGGGCCAGATATGGTGATACCACTGGTTTTGGATATCGACAAAAGCGGTATTTACCGAGTGCGTGCCAATCTATTTACTGCTGACGATCAACCCGTTGCAGCATTAACCAGTAAGACACGCCTCAGTGAAGGAGAGCAAACTCTGGCGCTACGCGCGTTCAAAGCCGCAATGCGCGGCTATGGCGATGAATGGCAACTGAAAGACGTGGTCATTGAGCGTATGTCTGGTTATCCCGGTGAACGGGCACAATTTGGCATCAGCCCACGAGACTATTATTCACTCGGTACTTTCGATACCAGACAATTATCCGACGAGCCCTATCAAATGAACGAGCAAGAGCGGATGCAATTGGAGTTTCTGCAACGCGCAGCGCAACAATCTTAGTCGCCCGCGACAGGCTCTGACGCCAAGCGTTCGATTTGTTCACGTGCGGTATGGATGCACTGGCGTACCACCCGAGCAGTATTGGTACGCTGCCACGCCAACACGACGTGACTCACCAAGGGCATGTCCTCAACGCTGACCACAGCAACATGGTCGCTCAGTTGCGTCGTCAATGATTCAGGCACTAGGGCAATCCCAAACCCCGCGGAAACCATCGCCGTTGCCGAATGCAATTGCGGCGCCAACGAAGCATTCGATGGCGTCAGTCCTGCCCCTTTTAACCCATCCACTAAGGCATCGTGTAATCCGGGGCCAATATCACGCGGAAACAGAATAATCGGATCATGCCCTAGTTGTGACAACGTCACGCTTTGCTGCTTGGCAAAAGCATGATGAGCAGGCACCACCAGCTTAAACGGATCAGAAAAAAGCGGCGTGTGCGCCACGTGTTCACTGGCATAACAAGGCAGGCGAAGAAAGGCGAGATCGACATCCTGCTGGCGCAAGGTTTCCACCAACGCTGGCATGGGTAACTCTATCGGTTGAAAATCAATGTCTGGATGGGATTGCTGTAACCGCCGAACAAGCTCTAACACCGCTTGGCTCACCACCGTCGAGCTGGCAAAACCAAGTCGCAGTTGATTTCGCTCCCCTCGCGCGACTTGTTTGACCCGCTGCACCGCATGATCTAACTGCGCCAAGATTTTCACCGCATCATCATAAAGCACCTGACCGGCGGGTGTTAACGCCACCCCGCGCGATAAGCGTTCAAACAAAGGCACCCCCACCTCTTGCTCTAGCTTTTTAATTTGTTGACTCAGTGGTGGTTGCGCAATGCCCAACTTTTCAGCTGCGCGGGTAAAGTGCTGGCACTCTGCCACCGTTACAAAATACCGTAAATACCTTAGCTCCATGACCTTACCTCTGAGAACTTTCTGGTATTCAGTATCTTAACACGTTTTTTATGTGCCATATCTTTTCGATATCAAAGCCAACCTTTTTTGTATTGGATGCTATCCACGCCAGCTCGCATCATAGCCATAGGTATCACGCAACCAACCGTTTGGTTATCAGAACGGTTGTTAAACACGGTTAACGAGGACGCTTTATGAGCACCCAAACCTGCCACTGCGCCGAGCACATTGCGGCCGCCTATGTTGAACATCACCAACACACTGGAGAGGGCGAAATCTATCAAACCTCACTGATGAGTGCCTTGATTGATGGCGTTTACGAAGGAGAAACCACCATGGCCGATCTCCTTAAACATGGCGACTTCGGCCTCGGCACATTCAACCAACTCGACGGTGAACTCATCGCCTTTGATAAAACCCTATTCCAACTGCGCAGTGATGGCTCGGCGCGTCATGCCGATCCGGAGCAAAAGACTCCCTTTGCGGTCATGACCTTTTTCAAGCCAGAGATCAGCCAGTCTTTTGATCACCCCATGTCGCGCCAAGAGCTGCATGATGTCATCGATAGCTGGGTGCCAAGCGACAATATTTTTTGTGCGGTTCGTATCGATGGAGCCTTTGAACATGTGCGCACCCGTACTGTGCCCAAACAAACTCCGCCGTACAAACCCATGCTTGAGGCTATCGCCGCGCAGCCTGAGTTTCGCTTTGACCATGTCAATGGCGTGATTGCTGGCTTTCGCAGCCCACAGTATACCCAGGGCATCAATGTCGCAGGCTATCACGAGCACTTTATCACTGACACACGCCAAGGCGGGGGGCATGTTCAAGACTACGAATTGGCCTGTGGCACCTTGCAAATTGGTCGGGTCTCAAAACTGGTCATTGATCTACCAACGAATGCCAGCTTCCTCGACGCGAACTTAACCCCGGACAACATACACGCCGCTATCGAACAAGCAGAAAAATAATATCACCTCCCATAGGGAGCTAACCTCACGAGGAGCCCAAGATGACAAAAACAACACAGTGGGACACAGGCGCACAACTGGTCGCAAATCACCTAGAACGCCAAGGCGTCGATTATATCTTTGGTATTCCCGGGGCAAAAATTGATCGCCTCTTTGATGCGATTGAAGATACCAACATTAAAATGATCCCGGTCCGCCATGAGGCGAATGGCGCCTTTATGGCCGGTGTTATTGGCCGCTTAACCGGTAAAGCGGGCGTTACCATGGCAACATCCGGTCCGGGCTGCACGAACCTAGTGACTGGCGTGGCGACCGCCAATTCTGAAGGCGATCCTGTGGTTGCTTTAGGGGGGGCGGTGAAACGGGCCGATCAACAAAAACAAACCCACCAAAGCCTCGACACCGTCAGCATTTTCAATTCGGTGACCAAGTACAGTGCCGAAGTACAAGCGGCTTCAGCCACCTCTGAAATTCTTGCCAACGCTTTTCGTGCGGCAGAAAGCGGTCGCCCTGGCGCTGCCTTTGTCAGTCTACCGATGGATATTCTCAACCAACCCGTGGAGAGTGGCGTACTCGCCCCCTCATTTCCTGCCCCGCTAGGCGTGGCCGATACACGCTCTATCCGCGAAGCGGCAAACAAAATCAAAGCGGCGCGTAATCCAGTATTTTTACTCGGTTTGCAAGCCAGCCGCCCCGAAAATGCGGCAGCCATTCGCGCCCTACTCAATCGTACCCAGCTTCCGGTCATCGGGACCTACCAGGCCGCTGGCACCGTCGACATCACCTACTATCAGCGCTTTGCGGGTCGGGTCGGATTATTTAATAATCAACCGGGCGATCTTTTGTTAGCGAACGCTGATCTGATCGTCACCATTGGTTTTGGCCCGATTGAGTATGACCCGGAGCTTTGGAACACCCAACACACCGATATTGTCCATATTGATGTGGCCCCTGCAGAAATTGAGCACTATTACCGCCCCAGTGTCGAGCTTGTTGGCCAAATTGAGCCAACCCTTAATGCACTTACCGAGCAGCTCGACCATCAGTGGTTAATGCCCGCCTCGACGGTCGATCTGCTGGAAGAAGTCGCCCACCAGCGCCAAGCTATTCGAGCATACAGCCGTTCACATCAAGATTTTGCCATGCATCCACTGCATTTGATCAAGGCGATGCAGGATGTGATCACGCCAGACACCACACTGTGTCTTGACATGGGCAGCTTCCATATCTGGATCGCCCGTTACCTCAACTGCTTCCGCTCCCGTCAATTACTGGTCTCGAACGGTCAACAAACCATGGGCGTCGCCCTTCCTTGGGGGATTGGTGCGAGCTTGCTCAACCCCGATCGCAAAGTGGTGTCCGTGTCCGGAGACGGTGGATTTATGCAATCGAGCATGGAGCTTGAAACCGCAGTCCGCCTCAAATGCAACTTGCTACACATTGTCTGGGTGGACAACGCCTACAACATGGTAGAGATGCAAGAAGTCAAAAAATATCAGCGCTTCTCCGGTGTGAAATTTGGCCCGATTGACTTTAAAGCCTACGCCGAGTCCTTTGGCGCTAAAGGCTTTGCGGTCACACGACAAGAAGATTTAGTCACTCAACTGAAACAAGCCATGGATACCCAAGGCCCAGCTGTTATCGCCATTCCCGTGGACTACAGCGACAACTTTAAGCTAATGGCCCCACGCAAGGCCGGCAGCATGGATCCGGTATTCGCCTGATCAAACAGACATAAAGGAGAACACAATGAAAGGTATTAACCAAAAAGTCGCATTGATTACCGGTGCCGCCAACGGTATTGGCGCCGCGATTACCGACCGCCTTTATCAAGAAGGCGCCAAAGTGGCCATTGCGGACTGGAACCAAGCGGCATTAAATGACACAGCTGCAAAATACGATGCTGATCGCGTCTTGAAGCTCTCTGTCGATGTTTCAGATCCAAAAGCGGTAGAAGCCATGATTCAAGAAGTGGTGTCTCACTTTGGTCAGTTAGATATGCTGATCAATAACGCTGGGGTGCATACACCTGGCTCGGTGATTGACGGCACATTGGACGACTGGGAAAAAGTATCAGGTGTCGATATTGATGGTGTGGTTTTTTGCGCTAAATACGCCATGCCTGAGTTAATAAAAACCAAAGGCTCGATGGTAAATACGGCGTCAGTATCAGGCCTGGGCGGTGATTGGGGCGCGGCTTTTTACTGTGCTGCAAAAGGCGCGGTTGCGAATCTAACACGTGCCATGGCACTCGATCACGGCCTTCAAGGGGTGCGTATTAATGCCGTTTGCCCGAGTTTAGTCAAAACCAATATGACTAATGGCTGGCCTGAATCGGTGCGGGATAAGTTCAATGAACGTATCGCACTAGGTCGTCCAGCAGAGCCTGAAGAGGTTGCTTCTGCGGTAGCATTTCTTGTCAGTGACGATGCGTCATTTATTTCCGGTGTTAATCTCCCCGTCGACGGGGGTGCCACCGCCTCGGATGGTCAACCTAAAATCGTCTAATAAACCGTCAAGCGTCCCAATGCGTCCGTGTTATCGGGCGCTTTTTTGTGAAACGCTATAAGACGCGATGTAATCAGACGCGATGTAATCAGACGCACTGCCAGTCCACGCGCTGCCAGTCCACGCGCTGCGAACACGCGCGAACCGTTAAGCAAGGTGAAAATCAATCACAAACAACGGCGGGCGTTCTGGGTAGATTTGCAAAATCAGCGCCTTCAAGTCGGAAAGTGACATCCCCTCTTGTTCAGCATGGCGGGCATTAATGTCCTCGAACGCTAACGGCGCAACGCTGTCGATCACAATGTCACACACATAATTATCGGTTTCTAGCTGATGCACCGCGACACGCGAACCAGGTTGATAGTGACTTTCGGACTCATCGCGAATGGTGATGGTTTTAACACCAGCGGCCACCATGGGCGTTAAGGTGGAGAAGAAGGTGATTTTGGTCGGGGCAGTCATGTTGTTTGCTTCCAAACTGTGTTGGTCAAGGGTGCGATACGATTTAAAAAGCCCGCGAGCACCTGCACGCGGGCTTTACATGCCTTGCGACGTTACGCCATCATCGGCACCAATACAAGGGTGCCAATAATCACGGTAATTAACCCACAAAGCACCGGCACCGAGGTGCGTTTAACCACCTCAAACGGGCTGAGTTTTGCCATCCCAGATGTGGCCACAATCACGCCTGATACCGGCGAAACCGTGCGGCCTAAGTTAGAGGCTTGCAACATGGGGATAATCAAAAAGGCTGGGTTAAGTCCCATCTTCGCGGCTAACGATGGCGCGAGTTCGACAAACGCATAGAAAGGCGCATTGCCCGATCCAGTCGCAATCGCAGCCGCTACAGTGAGCAGGGTTAGCAACAACATCAGCGCGATACCGCCTGCGCCCGCACTTTCCGCCAAGCCCAATAAGTTGTCAATCGCACCAATCGACATCAAGCCTTGGGCAAACACCCCGGCAGCCACCAACAGCATCACCACGCCTTTAAAGGCATCCGCCATGCCTTCGTAGCAGGCGTCGAGATCTTCTAGTGTTCTTCTACCATCAAATTTCTTGGTCGCAAAGTCCACCAATGCCCCCAAAAATATTGACAGCACCACAATGGTGTAGATATCGAGATAGAGACCTGGAATAGTTTCACCGTTAAACAAAAACACCCCAATAATGGGTAAAAACGGCAACACCGCATAATAAGCAGGCGCATGCGTTTCTATCTCAGAAACATCCACACGCTCCATCGGCGTATTTTCTTTGTTATCCAGATATTTATTCCAAAAGTAAGCCGCGGCGGCCATCACAATGATCGCACAAATAGAGACCGGCAATACGGTTTCGACCGCAAACACGTGAAGCGGTAGGCCTGCTTTTTCCGCTGCAATCACCACATCGCCCGACGTGGGTGACAAGATAATCGCAGCGGGAGATGCACAAACCGCGGTGGCAGCAGGACGAGAAATGCCCATCGCGGTCATCATCGGGAACAAGGTGGCCATCAGAAGGACTCCCAACCCAGTGGCAGAGCTGACCGCCAGCGACATCAAACAGGCCACGATGTAAGCCGCCACCAGCAGCACATAGGGTGACTTGATCACCGAGAGCGGCTTAGAGAACTGTTTCACCACGACGTTGTTGGCACCAATGTGCGACATATAGGCCGCAAAGCCGCACAACAACATAATTTGCATTCCGAGGCCGCCACCCCGGTATTGCAGCATGTATTTCACGTATTCAAGCGAGTCGGTAAACAGGTTGCCCGTCGACGTCAATTTAGCCGGCAGGACACTGTGCCCAATTAGTCCTGTGATAATCAGTAATAAAATCCCTGCGGTTAGTAAGGTACTTGCAGGACGATAACCTTTGACAATGAAGTAACCCACGGCCACTGTTACAACTAGCCCAATGAGCAGCTCTAGCATAATTCACTCCGCCAGATGGTAAAAATAAAAGAATGGGATGGAATTTACTCAGCTCACTGTACTAAACCCCTGCCTGTAGCACGACACAAACCAAGCCCGAGCTTGATTTAAGACAAATAAAAAGCCGCCTCTCAATAAAAGGCGGCTTGGCGATCACAGTTTATCTTGATTCGGTTATCGACTAGTGGTGAAGATCAAAACGGTCCGCGTTCATCACTTTCACCCACGCCGCGACAAAATCATGCACAAACTTGGCTTGGTTATCATCTTGCGCGTAGAACTCAGCGTAAGCGCGCAAAATTGAATTAGAGCCAAACACTAAATCGACGCGACTTGCCGTCCACTTCACCGCGCCAGAATCGCGTGCAATGATTTCATAGCGGTTGCGGCCAACAGGTTTCCATTGGTACGCCATGTCTGTCAGGTTGACGAAAAAGTCATGACTTAGCTGACCCACTCGGTCAGTCAACACACCTTCCTGCGTACCGCCATGATTGGTGCCAAGCACGCGCATCCCTCCCAGCAGTACCGTCATTTCTGGGGCTGTCAGTCCCATCAGTTGGGCACGGTCGAGCAGTAACTCCTCAGGCTGAACGGTGTAGTCCTTTTTCAACCAGTTACGGAATCCATCTGCAATCGGTTCTAACACCTCAAACGAAGCAATATCGGTTTGCTCCATGGTCGCATCACCGCGGCCAGGTGCGAAGGGGACGTCGACGGGGACGCCAGCGGCTTTTGCCGCTTCTTCGATGCCTTGGTTGCCTGCTAGCACGATGGTATCGGCCAGACTAACCTGATGCTTCTGGGCAATGTTACTCAGCACGTTAATCACCTTCGCTAGACGCTCCGGTTCGTTCCCGAGCCAATCTTTTTGCGGTGCTAGGCGGATCCGCGCGCCGTTCGCCCCACCCCGCTTATCGGATTGGCGATAAGTCCGTGCGCTATCCCATGCGGTGGTCACTTTCTCTGCCAGCGTCAGGTCACTGTTGGCAATATCTGCTTTTACCGCCGCGACGTCATAATCGGCACGCCCTGCCGGCACAGGATCTTGCCAAATCAAATCCTCACTCGGCACATCTGGGCCGATATAACGCGATTTGGGTCCCATATCGCGGTGCGTGAGTTTAAACCAAGCTTTAGCAAAGGCATCCGCTAACTGCTCGGGATTTTGATAGAAACGCTCCGCAATTTTGCGATAAGTCGGATCCATTTTGAGTGCCATGTCGGCATCCGTCATCATCGGATTACGACGAATGGTGGGGTCTTCCACATCGACAGGTTTATCTTCTTCTTTGATGTCGATAGGCTCCCACTGCCACGCGCCCGCAGGGCTTTTCTTCAATTCCCACTCGTAGTTAAACAATAGGTAGAAGTAGCCGTTATCCCATTGCGTGGGGTGGGTGGTCCAGGCTCCCTCAATACCACTGGTGACCGTATCACGACCAATGCCACGTGCTTGGTGGTTGTTCCAACCTAAGCCTTGCTCTTCAATCGCCGCGGCTTCCGGCTCAGGACCAAGTTGTTCCGCATCGCCATTGCCGTGACATTTACCGACAGTATGGCCACCCGCGGTGAGCGCAACAGTTTCTTCATCGTTCATCGCCATCCGCTCGAAAGTGACACGCATATCTTGCGCGGTTTTAAGCGGATCGGGATGGCCATCTACCCCTTCTGGGTTGACATAAATCAGCCCCATCATCACCGCCGCCAATGGGTTTTCCAGATCGCGCTCGCCAGAGTAGCGACTGTTCTCAGCATCACTTGGGGCCAACCATTCTTTTTCTGCGCCCCAGTAGGTATCTTTCTCAGGGTGCCAAATATCCTCGCGGCCAAATGCGAACCCATAGGTTTTTAAGCCCATCGATTCATAAGCCATCGTCCCCGCAAGTAACATTAAATCGGCCCAGCTAATTTTGTTGCCATATTTTTTCTTAATGGGCCACAACAGACGACGAGCCTTATCAAGGTTGGCGTTGTCCGGCCATGAGTTCAAAGGCGCAAAACGCTGGTTCCCTGTCGCACCGCCACCGCGGCCGTCGGCAATGCGATAGCTCCCCGCGGAGTGCCACGCCATGCGGATCATCAAACCGCCATAATGTCCCCAGTCGGCAGGCCACCATGACTGACTGTCGGTCAGTAGCGCTTTCACATCCTTTTTTAATGCATCGATATCAAGGGTTTTTAGCGCGGCATGATAATCGAAATGCTCATCAAAAGGAGACGTTTTACTGTCATGTTGATGAAGAATGTCGAGGTTAAGCGCGTTTGGCCACCAGGTTTTGTGTGCCATCGCTTCAGAGGTCGTGCTGCCATGCATAACAGGGCACTGGCCTCCCGACGTTGGGCGTTGCTGAGACATTGCTTTCTCCTTGCTCTTATTGTTAGACAAGCTTTATTCAGAACGAATCAGCTTGCGCATTGTGTCAATAGGCAATCAGGCGAGGTGCATGATTGACCCGACTCATACAACGTTAATAGGCATTAGGCATCCGCGCTAATCTATTTTACCAATGACTGTGATTGCTGATACCACAAATTACCGTTCAGCATACGCTTAACGCCACACCGTTAATGCATTGATAAATAGACATGTCATTTCCTAACACCTTGTCTTGCCATCAAAACACAAAGGCTGCACAACTTCGTCAAATCAATGTCAATAAACAGACATTATATTTCAGTGAGTCAGCGCTACACACCACAATCCAATAGAGGATTATCTCCGTCCACGGGTGGAAAATAAAACCAAACAGACTAGCCTAGTTTTGTAGGCAGTATTTTGTTGTTGCCTAAGCGATTGAAACTCATTCAGTCACGATTCACATTGTTGAAATTAGGAACACGATTATGAACGCTTCAGATGCACAAAACCTGACATCGCACTTTGATACTTGGCTAAATAATCATCAGAATTTAGTCTCGAGCCGTCAACAGCTCCAACACAGCACGCTCTTCGCGGCACCGCGCGATGGTGACAGCACAGTATCAGGCCAGAACACCATCGGTGCCGGTAAAAATGCTAAAACCGAATCTGCGCAAGGTAAAAAATTAGATGATGCCATTAGCGCTGGTAACCATAGTGAAATTGTTGACTTGCTCACTGAGTCTACCGGTAACGCGGTGTCGAGTATTTTAGGTCTCGCTCAAAGCCGTACAGGGTGGAATCCGCTAGACCCAGATAATGACAAGAATGCCGAAGGGTTTCAGGAGTTTGTGAGTTCCATTCTTAAAGTGCCCTTTTTTAATGTTACTCAATCAGAGCGCACCACGGTGCATTACGAAGAGGAGAACTACAACTCTCTGATTGATAAGGTCGTTGGCCTCTATGACGGGATCACCGAGCAAGATGTTCCGTTGATTAAAAACAGTATTGTGAACCTTGCCAAGGCGTGTACTAGCCGAGTGAATACCCAAAACACCAAAACCTTGTTTGTTCAAAACACCATGAACGCGACTGGCACTGACATTGTCGTTGGTATTCAGCAAACCTTTATGATGATGGAACGCAGTCATAGCTCGGGGAAAGGTGCACCGAAAGATCATTACAAAACGGAAATTACCGTCAACGTCATGGAGCTGACCTTTAAAGGGGGGCTGTGGAATAAAAGCGCCGCGGAGAAGCTCGCCGATAAATTTGTGAAAAGCTGGGATGATTGGCTGGATGGCACCACAACACCCGCTTCACCGAGCGCGGACCAAATTCAATTCTGCTTTGGCCCGACACATAGCGCGCGTCAAAAACAAGAAGCGGACGCAATTAAATAATCTTCCCTGCTCCCCTTTCAGTCGATTGGGGAGTATTGGCCCATCTGTAGGCAGCACGGCAAGTCGACCTCTGGCTTGCCGTTTTTAATACGCCCACTCACGGTTTTGTAGTACTACACGATAACCGTCCAGATCTTCAAAGGTACGCCCGTCTTTATCCCAATAGCTATTGTAGCTCGGCACAGGTTTAAACCCAGCGGCTTCAATTTGTTGACAGGCAGCCTGCCATGCGGCGTGATCCGGCAAATAAAAAACCAGTAAATTCTCTTGTGAGGGCGCTGGACCGACATGCGTGCCGCGATGATGCGTAAATTCAAGATGATAGTTGTGGTGTGGGTGACCAATAATGGCACCATCAAAATCATTATGGCCAGAAAACGTCGCCAATAGCTCAAACCCCAGCCCATCACAATACATGTTGGTAATATCGGCTAAATTGTCAGTGGGTCGTGCCACCCGCATCACGGTATCTTTATCAATCATTGTGCTGGCTCCTCCGGCTCGCAATTCAATCTTTGCATCATGGTGATAGAGTCTGGAGTAAACCCCAGCGCTTGATAAAACGCCTGTGCATCCTGATTAAACGTCATCACTTCTAGTTTTATCACAGTGGCATGATTGTCTTTCGCCCATTGGGTGCACGCAGCCATTAACGCTTTGCCCGCCCCGGTTCCACGCGCATCACGATCAACCACGATGGTATTCACATGACACATGGGATCGTCGACCAGATGAGGAATGTGTTCAAACGACTCCAGCCTTGCCGACAAAAAGCCAATCACTTTGTTTTGATGCTCTGCCACCCAAAAGTACTTATCCGCTTCTTGCAGCGCTTGCTGCAAAAACGCCCGACCGCTTGGGCCAGGCGTTGCAAACAAATGCGGCGCATGTTGATGATGCATGTCACCAATTTGTACATTCAGGGCGAAGATGGCATCCAAGTCCTCAACCGAGGCACGTCTCACTTGCATCCTTGTGTTCCTTTAAATCCTTTTGTGTATTAGGCGATAAACATCTGCCCTAATACATAACCGAGCGCACAAGCGCTCACCACGCCAATTAAGCCGACCGCCATAAATGAATGGTTGAAGTACCATTTACCAATTTTGGTGGTGCCGGAAGCATCGAAATTCACGGTTGCAATATCAGAAGGATAGTTGGGGATAAAGAAGTACCCATACACGGCCGGCATAATGCCGATAAGCAGCGCAGGGTCTAGCCCTAACCCAAGACCCACCGGCAACATCATCCTTGCGGTCGCGGCTTGCGAATTAACAACCACTGACACGATAAACAAGGCAAGTGCAAAAGACCACGGATATTGAGTGACCATCTCCACAATTCCCGACTTAAATTGCGGCATCGCATATTGGAAGTAAGTGTCTGACATCCAAGCAATCCCAAAAATGGCAATGGCCGCTACCATCCCAGATTTAAACACCACACCATTGGGCACATTACGCGGATCAGTTTTGGTCGCCAGTAGAATGATGCCGCCAAAGCAGAGCATCATCATTTGAATGACGACTGACATGCTGATGGCCTTGCTCTCCCCTGCCACCGTCCGGATTTCTGGCCACATGGCGATAATCACAATGGTAACGATGGCACCAATGAACAATAACACCGCATTGCGCGCGGAACGGGGTAATACTTCGTCGAGTGACGTCGCGGTGGTATTTTCGATACGCTCGCGCCATTTGGGATCTTGTAAGCGCTCTTGGTAATCCGGGTCGTCATCCAACTCTTTGCCGCGACGCAAGCTGTACAGGGACATCAGCAAGGTACCAAACAAGGTGGCGGGTACGGTGACCAACAAAATCGAGACTAACGTAATATCATGTTGAATATCGGCAAGCTGAGCAAGGTAATACACCACGGCTGCGGAGATCGGCGAGGCCGTAATCGCGATTTGAGAGGCAACCGACGCCGCGGCCATTGGGCGCTCCGGACGAATACCATTTTTCAGCGCGACATCACCGATAATGGGCATAATGGAATACACCGCGTGACCGGTACCAAGCATAAAGGTCATGGCATAGGTGACAAACGGTGCAATCAAGGTGACGCGTTTCGGATTTTTACGCAATAATCGTTCGGCCACTTGCAGCATATACTTAAGGCCACCTGCGGCTTCCAAGATAGAGGCACAGGTGACGACCGCAAGAATAATCAGCATCACCGTCACGGGCGGTGACGTTGGCGGCATCTGGAAGATAAACACTTCGATGACCAAGCCAATCCCTGAGACCACGCCCAGCCCAATGCCCCCGTATCGGGAGCCGATGTACAGCATTAGCAGTAAGAACAAGAACTCTAAATACAACATACCATCACCTCTCTACCCGACTATGCAGGCTGTTTTTGTTATGCGTTAGCCTAGAACTTGTGTCATGCCTGCCAAGTGGTGCCAATAGCCGTTGCAATCGTGGTTGAGCGGTTGCGGGTTATTGCCTGCTTGGTTAACACGGAATTTGTCTACCCAGTGCAAGGTGTCAAGCGACAGTGGGCTTAACCGCACCACATCCACCAGCCCTTGCATCGACGGTAAATCGTTAATGAGATTGGTGCACTGCCCAGACTGGGTTTGAATGCCGTTCAGCACAAATACGGCTTGACCCTCTTGGGATTCCGTTAACCGTCCATTGGGGTAGTTGAGGCAGCACAGCTCGCAGTCATCTTTGGCACGGTTTTCTGAGCGCGCGGTAAAGCAGCGTGCCGAGTAAGCCAACGGTAAGTAGCCATAACCAGTGACCTCTACCTCAAACTGATCGCGAATGCCGAGAGCATCGCAGCCGTTTAACATATTCACCAACCAGTCGCGCGACAGCTCCACCGGCATCACCCAGCGCGTCATGCCCAGGTCGACAAATTGTTTTAATGTTTGCGGGTTATAGCAATTGATGGCGGCCCCCACCACAAAGGGCTGCCGACGCTCACTTAAAAACTGCACTGCGCTCACGTCATTCGCTTCAATGCGAATATCATCATTGTCACAGTAGCGTTTCAGCATGGTCAGCTCTGAGGGCGCTTCAATCAGCGCCATGGTCGAAAGCACCACTTGTTTACCAGACTCGGCCAGCTCACGCGCGAGCCCGATCCAGTCTTTGGTTTTCAGCTCTCGCCGCTTGGCACAGACGGTTTCACCGAGATAAATCACATCGGCTTGGCTGTCTGCCGCCGCTTGATAAAAGGCTTCAACCTCAGCCTTAGGCCAGTAATACAGGATTGGCCCGAGAGAAAATTGCATCATAATTCCTTATTGCCACTTGCGATGGTAAGCACCCAAACTGGTTTGCACCCCTTCAGAAAGACTATCGAGCGAATGCGCCCAGTCCGGTGCAATATCAAACGCCTCGGGGTTTGCGACACAGCGATCAATCGCTTGACGCCATACCCGTGCAACTTGTTCCACATACGCAGGGCTGCGCTGACGGCCTTCGATTTTGACCGATTTAACCCCAGCGCGATAAAGCTCAGGCAGGACACTTAAGGTGTTCAAACTGGTGGGCTCTTCCAGTGCGTGATAGCGGTTGCCATCGACACAGAAACGGCCTTTGCACAGGGTGGGATACCCCGCTTTTTCATCGGCTTGGTACCGGTCAATCAAGACGCCATTTAAGCGCGACTCCAGCCCTTGCTCAGTATCTTGCCAGCGCACGAATGCCGCCGGTGAGCAAGCGCCCACGGTATTGGGCGATTGGCCGGTAAGATAAGACGATAAATAGCAGCGCCCTTCGGCCATAATGCACAGGCTGCCGAAGGCAAATACCTCTAAATCGACATCGGTATCACGTGCCAGTTGTTTAACCTGATGAATAGAGAGCACCCGCGGCAATACCACCCGTTTAACGCCATATTGCTGCTGATAGAAGCGGATCGCCCCAGCGTTAGTGGCGGATGCTTGAACAGAAAGGTGTATATCCAAATCGGGATAGGTGCTGGCGGCGTAATCTAAACAGGCCATGTCAGCGAGGATCAGCGCATCAGCGCCATTTCCGGCGGCGCTATCAATCGCATATTGCCAACGGCGCCAACCATCAGGATGGGCAAAGGTATTAATGGCAACGTGCAAGTCTTTGCCGTGGTCATGTACATACTGACTGGCGCGCTGCAATTTGCTATCGGTGAAGTTCAGCCCCGCAAAATGGCGCGCATTGGTATCATCTTTTAAGCCGACATACACCGCATCGGCGCCATGTTCGATCGCTTTTTTAACCGCCGGAATATTGCCCGCCGGACAAAGGAGCTCCATAACATTGCATTCCATTTTATGATTGTCCGGCTAAGATAAGGGCGTTGCCCATGTGGGGGGTTGATGTGTATCAAGCTCCCTTCCCCATGAGGATAAAAATCGCGATAAATGACGCTGTTGGCACAAAAATCCTCCTCATTTTTGACTCGGATCCAATGGCAGCGCCTCCAACCTCGCTACTCTAGTGGCACTCAACCATTGGCACCAAAGGAAAGCCAAATGCTCGTTAACCCAATCACACAACAACCCCTTGCTCTGCCACTGCCTCAGCCCAATCTGATTACACCAGGCCTAAAAGCGATCACTCAGTTACCACAAGGGCTACAGGCCCAGGTGTTGACTAAATTGATGAATACCGCTTTTGCCGTGCCGCTGGCGGAGGAAGAGTTCGACTTTCTTGCTGGCCGTACCATTCGCATTGGTTTGCGCGATCTCAACGCCAATTGGTTCGTGTCGCTGAACGAAGACAACCAATTATTGGTGCGCTTGTCTGGGGAGGAAGACGCCAGTATCGAGGGAGATTGGTTAGCGTTTTTGAAAATGGCGACTCACTATTGCGATCCGGATACGCTGTTTTTCCAGCGCCAACTCAGTATCAGTGGTGATACCGAACTTGGGCTGCATGTGAAAAACCTGCTTGATAGCCTCGAAATCGACACCCTACCCAAACCACTGGCACGCTCACTGACGTTAAGCCATCACTACCTCACTAAACTCGCGTTGTAGTGCACGAGCGGCTGGGGTTGCAGACGCCCAGTCGCCTATTATATAGTCTTATTTCCTTTCTTTAGCGGAGTCTGTGCCAATGAACAACTAACACTCATTACACCGTTTTTATATTCGGTATCTTGGGGTTAGTCGGTATTCATGGTCACTGGGCTTATGTTTTCTCTATTGCCAAACTGTCTCTACGCAGGTTTTCTGTGTAGCACATACCGCCGCCCCTTTGTGTTGCTTTACATAAAGGAGGCCTTATGCCTTACCTTATTACACACGATCTCAGTGTGACGCTGCCCGATGGGCGAGTATTGTTTGAACCTGTCTCTATCACCTTTGAGCACGGCCCCATTGGCCTTGTGGGTGACAATGGCACCGGTAAATCACTACTCCTCACTTTATTGGCAGGTCAAACGTTGCCATCCGCGCAAGGGATCTCTTATTCAGGTCATGTACAACGCGATGGTGATATTGCTTACTTGTCGCAACATATTACCGCGCCAAAGGCACAAACATTGGCTGAAGTACTGGGCATTGCCGAACAGCTTCATGCGTTGGCGGCCATTCAAGCTGGAAGCGTCGACCCAGCGCATTACGAGCGAGTAAATGATGACTGGGATATCGCCGAACGCTATCAGGCAACACTGACCCGGTTAGGTATTGATGCCTCTTTGTCAGCGCCTTTGCATGTGCTTAGTGGTGGCCAATTGACCTTATTGAGTTTATATCGCGTCTTTCACTCCCAAGCGCATATCGTATTACTCGATGAACCGAGTAATCATCTAGATCGCGCTGCACGTCATAAGCTCGTAAGCTGGATCGAAAGCTATCTAGGCTTAGTGATCACAGTGAGTCACGACCAACAGTTACTTCGCCATATGCGAGCTATCTATGCACTAACACCACAAGGTATCGCAAAATACACGGGCAACTATGACGACTTCATTCGCACGCAACGGCAAGAACAGGAAGCACTCATCGCGAAACGTACGCACCTGAATAAACAGCACAAACAGGTGTTACGTCAACAGCAGAAAAGCGCTGAAAAGGCACAGAAGCGCGAAGCAAAAGGCAAACAGTTACGTAAGAAATCAAGTCAGGCAAAGTTGATTCTAGATGGTCAAAAAGAAAGTGCGCAAGACGCTAAGTCTCGAGCGAAAACACAATTTTCTCAGCAATTTAAGCGTTACCAAAAGCAACTCGACGCGCTGGATACGCAGCTTCCGGAAAACAATCCAACGCTGTATATGCATCACTCAGAGCCAATGAAACGGCGACGGCTGATAAAGGCTAGCCAGTGTCAGTTGCCATTCGGACACACTGAACCACTTGATTGGTCTGTCTACGCGGGAGAGCATTGGCTACTAACAGGGCAAAATGGGGTAGGAAAATCCACGTTACTGCGGACGTTAATGGGACATCACGCGCCTGCTAGCGGCTCAATTGACGTTGTCGGTGACTGTGTGTACCTAGATCAACACTTCTCACTACTGGATCCCAAACAACCACTGCTATCTTGTTTGCGCCATCATAGCGACTTGTCAGAGTCGGATGCTCGAACCTGCCTTGCTAGCTTAGGGTTACGTGGCGACCGCGTTTATCAAACGATTGATAGTTTAAGCGGTGGCGAGAAGATGAAAGTGGCGATGTTAGCGGTATCTCACCAACACGCCCAGCCACTGTTACTGTTGGATGAGCCGGACAATCACCTCGACATTTCAGCCAAACACGCACTGGTCGACGCGCTTAATCATTATCAAGGTGCCTATATATTGGTCAGCCATGATGATGCCTTTATTGATGCGCTGCATCTGACCCATCAATGGGAGCTTGGATATCATGCTGCCAGCAGTTTGCCAAGTGATCGATAAAGTGGCGCACGACAGGTTGTTGATAACTACGCGATAAATAGACCGCCCACAGTGCGCTGGGCGGTAAGCGGTAATCGGTCAGCAAAGGTATTAATTCCCCTTGCGCTACATAGGGATTGGCTAAATCACATGGCACACGGACAATCCCTTTTCCCATTCGCGCCGCGTTGACCAAAGTGCCTAAGTCGTTGGCGTGAATCGGCCCACTCACTCTTACCTCTTCTCGGCGACTGTCTTTAATAAACTGCCAATGATCACCGCTGACATGAATTAAGCACGGGTGATCACTGAGATCGCTCGGGTGATTAGGCTGCGACGCGTGGGCTATATATGCCGGTGACGCACACACTATAGAATCGATGGCCATGAGTTTGCGGGCAATTAAATGTTCATCCGGCTGAGGTGTGAAGCGCAGCGCAATATCGACCCGCTCATCCACTAAGGGCGTAAATTGGTCGGAGGCAATCACTTCAATGACGACCTCTGGATGCGCATCGGTAAATTGCGTTACTGGAGCAACAAGGATCCCTTGCGCTAACCCGATTGGCGCAGCGACTCGAATACGACCGGTTAAGGCGCCGTGTAATCGTCCAGTCGTCAACGTTAACGCCGCCGCTTCGTCCAAAATACGCTGGCAATGACCATAGGCTTGCTCACCGGCATACGTTAAGCTGACTTTACGCGTTGTCCGATGCAACAGACGCTGTGCAAGCCATTGCTCGACCTCTTGCACATGCCTTGAAACCTGCAAACGCGTTAGCCCGAGTTGTTCGGCCGCCCGCGTAAAGCTTTTGCAATTGGCCACCTCTACAAAACTACGTATTGCCGTTAGCCTATCCATATTGTCTCTTTAATTGATACAAACTGTATCTATTATGATTATTTATCCAATAAATGAAAGCTAATAAGCTACATCCATCCAAGCAATCACAGCATGAGGAAGACAATATGAAAATCGCAATTATTGGTGCAACAGGCTGGATCGGTAGCCAAATCGTCGAAGAAGCGCGTCATCGTGGGCATGAGGTTATCGCTCTTGTCCGTCAGCCAGAAAAAGTGACCCGCGACGATGTCGAGGTGCGTCAATTCGACTTGCTGGATAACCATCACTCTGTACAACAGGCCGTTGCTGACGCTGACGCAGTCATTGCCGCCGTGGGCGGGCGCGCTGCAGGCAACCATGAGATGGTGGCAAACAGCGCTAAGCGCTTAATTGACGAATTACCCGCCGCTAACGTCAAACGTTTACTCTGGGTCGGCGGTGCTGGCTCACTAGAAGTTTCACCTGGAGTCGAGCTGGTCAGCCTGCCCGACTTCCCTAACGCTTATAAAGCAGAAGCGCTCGCTCAAGGCGACGCTTTGAAGGTATTCCGTAAGCACGCCCATACTTTAGATTGGACGTTCGTCAGCCCTGCCGCAGAGATTTTCCCGGGCGACAAAATAGGCCGCTATCGCGTTGGCGCGGATACCTTGCTTACCGATGACCATGGTGACAGCAAAATCAGCGTTGCTGACTATGCCATCGCGATGATCGACGAACTGGAAAGTGGCGCCCACCGTCGCCAACGTATCGGTGTGGCTTACTGATCCAAGCTCATTGCCCAGCGTGCTCACCCGCCAACCAAGGTTGCGAGAGTGAGACCGTCTGGGCATCAAAATCAATACAGGCTTGAGCCCCCAAAGGTATGGTTAACATCGGATGCGTATGGCAACTATCAAAACCATCAACCACAGCGAGCGGCTGGCCATCGAGTATTTCTTCAAGAACGTCATAGGTTGAACGTCCCGTTCCTTTGTCATCAAACAGCTCGTGTTTACCAAGTAACACCGCGCCTACCGTATCAAACACTCCGGCCAGTTTTAGGTGTGCGAGTGAGCGCTCAACCGTGGCAATATCCAACAAAGAGTCCTCAATCAGCAGAATATCGCCTGTTTCAATCGCTGGCATATAAGGCGTTCCCCAGATCCCATTCAGCGTATTGAGGTTGCCACCGATAATGCGCCCATTTACCTGACCTTTACCCATAAATTGCCATGCATTCTCATAGCTCGGTTTTGCGTCTGTCTGTTCGCCCCAATCGATCATGACATCCGTCCATTGGGCAGGCATCTTATAGGTCATCGGCAGCGTTACATGCTCAGTTGTTACTGCTCGAAACGCGTCAAAGGTTTCATCGACCAGTGGCGGGAACTCCCCTAAAGACGCTACTAAGGCTGGTCCATAAAAGGTGATTAATCCCGTTTTGGCATAGATACCGAGTAGTAAGGCAGTGAGGTCCGAATACCCCACGATAATCTTGGGATCATCAGCCAAAGCGGCATAATCGATGTAGGGAAGTAAAGCATTGCTGTTCATTCCACCAATCGTCGACATGATGCAGCGCACATTTGGATCACGGATCAGCTGGTTGAGCTCTTCCGCACGCGCCTTGATCGAGCCTGAGCGATAGTGATCCGATTGCCCTGTCAATGCCCCCGCCTTCAGATCAAAGCCTTGTGCTTTGACATAGTCCATCGCGCGTTCAAATCGTTGCGGCGCAAATACGGTGGCAGGTGATGATGGCGAGAAAAAGCCAATTGTCTCGCCTTTTTTAAGAGATGGTGGCAGTAACATATTGTCGTCCTTGATATTTTACCTCTCACCATTAAATCATCTGGACGAGACAGTCACAATACTCCGCCGATTAATCGCTGTGTGGCGTACTGATAGTCTGACATTTTTTTGGATACCGCTGTTGCAACTGCCAAGCGGTGGCAACGCTGACGATACCGCCCCCAACGACCACAAAATCGTACGCCATTCGCTACTTCTTTCGTCACCCGTTAATCGATCACGTCCAGAAAATAGTACTGGCTAACGTCGCAAATAAAACCAAAAGATTCAAAAAGATGATGAGCGGCATGGTTGCTCTGATGGGTTTGTAGCAGTAAGCAAGCGGCTTGGCGGGCACGAGCCTCCTTGAGAGCGTGCGAGACTAATGCCCGTGCGATACCTTGTCGCCGTGAGTCTGGCTGCACGTACAAATCGTTAATAATTAAGCCACGGCGCGCCCTCGCGAGCGAATACAAAGGCGTTAGGTGGACAAATCCCACCATGGAGGATTGGCGAGAAGCGGTCAGTATACACGTGTCTTGCTCACACAACCGTTGCTCGGTAAACGCCCTTGTTTGACTGAGCGGCGGACGAATCGCGAGCCAGCGCTGGTATTGGTCGAATAACACGGTGAGGGCGTCTAGATCATTTAACTCCGCTTTCGCTATATGCAACATTCTTTCTCTATCGCAGCGCTATGGTTACCTTTCAGTGTAAGCGCCGTCGCGAGGTTCTGCTGCCAACACCTCAATAGACGAGCATAAAGAACAAAAAGTATCTCTTCACATAACGTTGAAACTGGCCACAGTATTTAAGTTGATATAAATGCCAATATAAAAAGTTATAGTGCATAAGATAATATCAATAAGGCGGCTAAACGCCGACTCAGTATATGCTGGCCCCTGCAAGGGTATAGGATCGTTTGGCTAGGTCCGCGTTGCGGCGAGTTCTGATTACGCCACTGAGCGGGTGCGATACCACTTCACTGTGACAGGCGCGAGCTCTTTTAACGCGTTACGCACCATGACAAATGGCACTTTGATAAAGAAAAACGACATCAACACCATCATCATAGGATCCGCATAAACCGCGTAATCCGACCAAGGTGAATGCGCGACTAGCCAAGCGCCTAAAAAGCCCAAGGTGACCGAGAGACTTAGTAAGGTATCCATTTGCCACTGGCGCGATTCCGCCTCCACCAACTGGCTTTGCCCTGCCCGGTTTTTACGTGCAATCATCCACCATCCGTAACCGCAACCCACCACGTTGACAATACCAAACAGTACCGCCAATGACGGGTTAACCGCACGTCCGCCTTCGACCAAGGAAGAGACCGCTTCATACAGAGAATAACTCACAAGCAGCATAATCACGGCGCCTTTAATGGCGACAACAAGCGGTGTCAGCAGCGCACGTGTGATCGGCCTTGCGTAACGCGAGTGGATATACCATGACGTTCCCAGTGACAACAAAGTTAACACTAGACTAATCAAGGAGTAGATACCGTCGAACATAATCACTAAAGAGCCAGCAATCCATCCAACGGCAAGGCCGGCGATGGCAAACCCCAATGCGAGAAGGGCTGAAAACACTAATACTGACTTTTCATTGATCACGTTTTGAGGAGACATAAAACACCAAAAGTAGAAAACACGCACATATTCTTGGTGCTACTGCGCCGCTTTACAAACACGAACTTGCTGGCATTTTCATTTTTCTATTAGGAATGAACAAAAAGATTTTTATTTTCAATTGCTTATTAATTAATCTTTCTGTCAATTTTTTTGACGGTGAGCGTTATAAACAAGTTTTAGTTATGAGATAGCGCTAAATCGCATTTTGCTTGCATATAACTTTTGCGCATACTAAATCTACATTTAGATTCTTTATGGACTAAGACGATGAGAAAAGGCGTGTTACTCGCGGCAATTAGCTTGCAGCTTTTCCTCGCGATGACCAGCACAGGATGGTGGCAGTTTGGTGCGGCACTCAGTGCGTTTCTGTTGATCGCGGTATTACGTTTACCTCAGGACACGTCGCATGAGTGAACCTGAGGCAACGATGGAGACTAAGCAGCTAGCAGCAGCCACGTTAGCGACGTACAGGAGATAATCACCCACAGCGCAACACCAAACAGTAAAGGCTTAGGGCCTGCCGTGCGTAGCTGGGTGACAGAAATACTGCAGCCGATTAAAAATAAACACACTACTAATACTTGCTTTGAGATGGCGAAAATCACCTCATAGATAGGTTGCGCTTGGACAAAGACATCACTGATACCAATCGCCAGACAATAAAAAACGATAAAGTACGGAATTGTGATTTTTTTAGCGTGACTGCGAAACATGAGTGCGCTGACAAACGCCACAGGTACAATCCATAATGCGCGCGCAAGTTTGAGGGTGGTAGCGGTGGTTAGTGCTTGCTCACCATAAGCGGACGCCGCGCCCACCACCGATGACGTATCATGAATCGCGATCGCCGCCCAAGTTCCAAACGTATGCTGATCGAGTCCTAGCGCATGCCCGACCATGGGAAACACAAACAGCGCCAATGAATTCAACACAAACACCGTGCCTAACGCCAGACCAATTTCTCTATCATCCGCGTTGATAGCGGGCGAGACGGCTGCGATTGCACTGCCGCCACAAATCGCAGTGCCTGAGGCAATCAGGTGACCGGTCTTTTTATCCAGCCCCATCAGTTTGGCCAGCAGTGTGCCAAAGACCAACGTGCCTGCAATGGTGGCAATAATCAGCCCTATTCCATCGCCTGTCACGGCGAGCGCCTCTTGTAGCGGGATGCCAAACCCTAGACCCACAATCGAATAGGCCAGCAATTTTTTGGTAATTTTGGTGAGGGAGATTGCGCTTGGCACCCAGCCCAAGGAGGTTAACAAAAAGCCTAGCACCAGAGCGATCGGCGAACTTACCCAAGGGGTTAAACAAGCTAACACAGCCAATGAAAAAGGAAGATAACGCATGTATGCGGTCATAATGATGCTCAGTAAAAATCAGTGACAGCATTGTAGCGCTCGGTGGGTGTTCAGAAAATCTTAAACTTTTTAACCTAGGTTAAGATTTGCTTAACCTATATCGCAACGTCTTGAAAAACCACTTATCAAGCCACGTACTTAAAAATCAAACAAGTAGTTGGTAATGCTATCACTCAGCCATTGGATCCCAGGATGCTCGGCCATCCCTGAGGCGGTGAATAGACAATAGTCTTCTTGGGTCAAACCATAGGTATGTTTGATCACTGCTAAGCGCTGTTCTCGTCAGTATTGCCGGATAAGCGGCTCAGGCAACACGCCCCACGCTTCTTCTTGTAAGATGGTATTGAGCATATATTCAAAGCTCGAAAAGCCAATGTAGCGGCGTGAGAAAGGTTGAAGCTCAGGATTGTCTTTTTCATTGAGATAGACCATCACCGCTTGCATGGCATTACGTAGTTGGTCATCACTGACCCGACGCAGCCGGCTCAACGGATGCTCACTGTTGCACACCGACATCATGCGGATTTTACCTAGCGGCTGATAGTTGATGCGCGGATCGTCAATCCGTTCGTAGTCTACTCCAAAGGCAAAATCGACTTGTTGCGTTTCAACCAAATTGGCCAGATCACCGCTCGACGCCAATACGAGGTTGAAGGACGTCGCCGTAAAGCGCTTGTTTAGCTGGTGCGCCCAGTCCTGCCAAAGTTGATCGGGGATCGCATCATCACGCGCGATCCACACTTCGGCATTAAAGCCCGCGTTCGCTTGCTCGCACGTGCGACGAATGCGGGCCGCGGTGACCGATATACTCTCGAAATCTTTGTAAACGGCTTTGCCGATTTCCGACAGTGTCAGACGGTTACCGGTGCGATAGAACAATTCAGCGTTAAGTGATTGCTCGAGCGCTTTAATCGCCATACTCAATCGTGAACGATTCACATCCAGCTGACGTGCAGCTTCAGACACTGAGCCAGTCTCTGCGACTGCACAAAACGCATCAATTTGGGTTAGATTCATGCCGCCCTCCTCACGCTATCCTACCGGAGCGCGGCAAAGACACAAAGCGCTATTACCACTTGTCAGCATCCTTAAACTATCGGCGATTATGCAATTATTCGTAGCGATCTACTGCGTATCAGAAAACGCCAAGCTCTCTGTGTTTGAGGCGCGACAGAATGAGACTATTTTACTCGAGATAGAAGACAGATAGGGATTATGAAAGTGCTATGGTGCCCCGGGCCGGACTTGAACCGGCACAGCGCGAACGCCGAGGGATTTTAAATCCCTTGTGTCTACCAATTCCACCACCAGGGCAACGCAGTTATGCGTGGTAGCACCATGGTCCGCAGACTGCGCTGCGAACGAGACTGTACTTTAATGAAATTTAACCCGAGGTCAATAGCCCTTTTATTCTTTTTGATTCAGATGGTTGAAAAGCAGGCAGAACGATAGAGGTGAATCATGCTGCACATGCGCCTTTAAAGTTCCGCCAAAACCCCCTTTACAAAAGGAGCTTTGTGCTTAACGTAAACATCTTGATCACGCACACCTTGAGCGAGTATGGCGCGCTTTTTGTTTTCGTATTCAGTACGCACTTCAGGGTTACTAAGCAAATACTGTTTGTACGCCATTTGGCGACGATGCTCTTCACTGTTTTTTTCAATCACGTGAGCATGGATCAGAAACCGCTCACCTTGATAGGTTACAGAGGCATCTTTGCGAGGACGGTGTTCGGGAAAAGGCTGATCACTGTGCTGATCTTGAAAACCGAGTGCATAGAGATGAGCAACAGCATGATCGCGTTCGCCAGAACGATAGAGAATGGATAAGTCAATAACCCCCTTGCCTCCTACTTTGGCTGACGTGGAGCCAAAATGCAGTACCTCAATATCAGGTGTCGAGATACGATCAGACAGGGCTTGAGCAACGTCTAAATAAATAGGACGCCACGGAGAAAAACTAGCGTCAACTAATTGGTAGGGCTCGAGTGTAATCATGTAGCACCTAAGTTGGAAAGAGGAATGCTTAAAAACCGAATCACTCGCCATGAGCAGGCTATCGACTGTCATCAAACTCGGTGTTTGTCGTAACAGCCGTTCTCATGCAAGCAAGTCACTCCATCGTGCTAAACACCTTCCGCAAGCTGGGGGTTAGAACCGTATTGGTTGCTATTTTGATCCCCTTCCAACGCGCAAAGCACCAGCAATACAAGCATTCCGATAATAGGGATCAGTGAGATGAGCAACCACCATGCTGAGCGCCCGGTATCATGCAAACGTCTTGATGTCACCGCTAAGGTTGGCAGTAGTACCGCCAATGAATACACAATGCTCAGCAACACTAATCCCGTTGCTTCAGCGACAATGTTAAGCGCCAACGAGATACAAAAGTTAATCAGAAAGAACATCCAATACTCGCGACGGTGGGCGTGCCCTGAAAAAGTGGCATAATTACGCAGCACTTTTAAATACCATTCCATACGTAACCCTGTTTTAGTTAAAAAGTGTTCGCGTGTATCATAGAACGAGGCTCCAGCCAGTACTATTTCAACGATAAGACATCCGACCGCTTTATCATCAGCTTGAGAGCCTTATCACTGATTTCTTACACAATAGCAGGCGAAAGGCGATTAGCTTTGCAAGCCCGCAGCATGCATCAAAAGCCTAAACAGCCAAGAGACAACCCCCAATGCCGCTACACTGGCTCCCCAGATCGTGATTAACCAAAGCCAACGCTGCCAAGTCGGTTTTGTCATACCAGCCATCAGTGATAGGCCTCATCCGGATTCACTTTGCCACTAAAGACACGGTAACTCCAATAGGTGTACATCAAAATAACCGGGATGATAAACACCGAGCCAATCAGCATAAATTGCAAGCTTTGCTGTGGTGAGGCCGCCTGCCAAATTGTGATGTTGGGTGGAATGATATGTGGCCAAATGCTGATGCCGAGGCCAATAAATCCGAGCAAGGTGACACACAACGCCATAATAAATGGACGGTGGTGAGCCTGATCAGGACGGGCACGCCAGAGCCGGAGCAAACAAAAAGCGGTCAATAATGGAACCGGAGAGAGAATGAGCAAGTTTGGCATACTAAACCAACGGTCGGCAATTCCCGGATACGCGAATGGCGTCCAAATACTGACTATCGCGATACTTACCGCCATCAACACGACAAGTCGACGACTCAGGTGGTACATACGCATTTGCAACGCATGCTCCGTTTTCATGATCAGCCAAGTGGCCCCCAGTAAACCGTACGCAATGATCAGTCCTATTCCGCAAAAGAGAGGAAACGGTGCCAACCAATCGAGCCCGCCACCAGCAAAAGCGCGGCCCTCGACAGGAAAGCCTTCAATCACCGCACCCACAGTCACCCCTTGAAAAAAGGTGGCAAAAATAGACCCTGCCATAAAGGCGGTATCCCAAAAGCCATGATGCCCGGGCAACGCTTTGAAACGGAACTCAAACGCCACACCACGAAAAATAAGCGCCACCAACATCAAAGTAAGCGGAATTGTTAACGCATCGACAATCACGGCATATGCCAAGGGAAAAGCACCAAATAATGCCGCCCCTCCAAGGACTAACCAAGTTTCATTGCCATCCCATACTGGGGCGACACTGTTAACCATCAAGTCGCGCTCTTCGCGTTCAGTGATAAACGGCATCAGGATTCCGATCCCCAAGTCAAATCCGTCCATCACGATGTACATTAAAGTGGCAAACACGATGATGCCAAACCAAATCATTGCTAAATCCATGTTTCCCCCTTACACACGGCCAGAGACAGTTAACGGTTCATGCGGTGTATCATCATGCTGATCCGGACCTAATTTAATTTGATGGATCATATAGATGTACCCCAACCCAAAGACCAAGCCGTACACCACAAAGAAACTGATCAAGCTAATACTCATGTGCAAGTCACCGTGGGCAGACACCGCATCTTGGGTGCGTAAAAGGCCATGCACTACCCAAGGCTGGCGCCCTACCTCAGTGGTTACCCAGCCAGCAAGAATCGCAACCAACCCCGCCGGCCCCATATACAAAGCAAAACGGAGCAGCCCTTGGTGTTCAAACAGGCGTCCTTTATAGCGCTGCCACGCCGCCACTAGTCCAAGTGTGATCATCAATAGCCCTAAGCCCACCATCAGGCGGAACGACCAGAAAACCACAGGCGAATTGGGTCTGTCTTCCGCAGCAAATTCGTTTAGGGCTGGAATTTGCTCGGTCAGACTGTGTTTTAAGATCAGACTCCCCAAATAGGGGATCTCTACTTTGTAGCGGGTGGTTTCCGCCTCCATGTCCGGAAAGCCAAATAAAATAAGCGGCGTGGGCTCGCCATGGCTGTTGTCCCAATGCCCTTCCATCGCTGCTATTTTGGCAGGTTGATATTCCAAGGTGTTTAGGCCATGTAAATCACCAATAAACGCTTGAATGGGCGCGGTGAATAACAGCATCCACATCGACATCGAAAACATCCGCTTCACGGCTGGGCTGCGCTGCCCTTGGAGCAGATGCCACGCCGCCGACGCACCAACAAATAAGGCACTGGATAAAAACGCCGCGACTACCATGTGCGCTAAGCGATAAGGGAAAGAGGGATTGAACACCACCGCTAACCAATCCACAGGCACCACTTGACCACTGACCACTTCATGCCCTTGTGGCGTGTGCATCCAACTGTTGGAGGCTAAAATCCAAAAGGCAGAGATCACGGTGCCCAACGCGACCATGGACGTAGCGAAAAAGTGCAAGCGATCACCGACACGTTGCCAACCAAACAGCATGACCCCGAGAAATCCGGCTTCTAAAAAGAACGCCGTAAGTACCTCATAAGTCAGCAACGGGCCAGTGATACTGCCCGCAAACTCAGAAAAGCCACTCCAGTTGGTCCCAAATTGGTATGCCATCACCAACCCAGACACCACGCCCATCCCGAAGTTGACCGCAAAAATTTTCGACCAGAAAAGGTAGAGGGTTTTGTACTCCTGCTCGCGAGTTTTAAGCCATAGCCCCTCAAGCACCGCAAGGTAGCAGGCAAGGCCGATAGTAATTGCAGGAAAGATAATGTGAAAAGACACCGTAAACGCGAATTGGATACGGGCCAACATAAAGGCATCAAGACCAAACATACGTGAAGTCCACTTTAGTAATTAGACCAACGCGTATGGTAGAAGCCCATTTTTAATGTGCCCATACACAGACGACTCAGATTAACCTATAACAGTTTGATATTTTCAGTGTTATAGTCTGGTTCACTTAGCGGCGATTATGGTAGGAAGATGTCCAAGTATCAGCAGCTTAGCGAGCAGATCAAACAACAAATTCAAGCAGGCATTTGGCATGTGGGAGAAAAGCTCCCCTCGCTGAGAAAACAGGCCGCTTATTCAGGGTTGAGTGTCATGACGGTGCTTCAAGCCTATCAACTGCTTGAAAGCCAAGGGTGGATTGTTTCTCAGTCCCGCTCAGGTTACCGCGTCGCTCCCCATGCCGAACTCGACGATAACAAGCCAGATAGTGCGATTCATCCTGCAGAATCTGTCGATATCAATGACTATATTTTCGATGTGTTGCAAGCCAGCCGCTCGCCGGGTATGGCGAGCTATGGGCATGCCTATGTTGATCCCCTGCTCGCCCCTCGCCATCAAGTAAACCGCTCGCTCACCACTGCGGTGCGCTTTATGTCGATTCATAGTGTGGTCGACAATCTTCCCCCGGGTAATGCTCAACTACGCCACCTGATTGCCCAACGCTATGCAGCGCAGGGGATGCAGGTTTCTCCCGATGAAATCGTGATCACCGCAGGCGGGTTGGATGCGCTTAACCTGAGCTTACGCGCGGTTACACAACCTGGGGATTGGGTCGCTGTTGAAAGTCCGGCGTTTTACGGTGCGCTACAAGCCCTTGAAAACCGGGGACTCAAAGCGATGGCGATCCGAACACATCCGACGGAAGGGATTGATCTCGATGCGCTCGAACGCGCCTTGCAAACGCATCCAGTCCGCGCTTGTTGGCTGATGAGCAATCATCAAAATCCGTTGGGATATTCGCTGTCAGACGCGAAAAAAGCACGCCTTGCCGAACTCGTCAAACGCTATCAGGTGTATTTAATCGAAGACGATGTCTATGGCGAACTCTATGATGGCGAACACAAACCGCACCCTACTAAAGCGTTCGATAACAGCGGTCATGTTTTGCACTGCTCGTCTTTCTCAAAAACCTTGGTCGATGCCTTTCGCCTTGGTTGGGTGGCAGCCGGTGATCAAGCCCAGAAACTACAAAAGCTGCAGCTAATGAGCACAGTGACCACCAGCGTCCCCATTCAGCTTGCCGTCGCGCATTATCTTCATAACCGCAACTATGAACACCACTTAAAGCAGCTGCGTCGCACACTGGCTGAACGAAAAAAAGCGACCTATCAGTTTCTGAACGCCCATTTACCGCAAGGCGTTAATGTCATTAACAGCCAAGGGGGGTATTTTTTATGGATAACTTTGCCCAAAGACAGTGATACCACCGCGCTTTACCACCTTGCGCTCAAACATCATATCAGTATCGCGCCGGGCAATATGTTTGCAACACACGCACAGTTTGCCCATTGCTTTCGGTTGAATGCCTCTTACCCGCTCGACCATGCACATAAAAATGCGCTGGCAACCTTATGTAATTTGATTGCACAGCACATTCAAACCTTGGTGAAGCGCTAAGACTGGCTGAGCAACCAAGTGATAAACCGTAAAACTCAACAACGATTTATAGTTTTAGATCTTGGTCAGTCACCGCCCCTTCCGCTGCGGAAATCACAGTATTGGCATATTTTGCCAATACGCCGCGTTTGTATCGTGGCTCTGGCTGTTGCCACTGACTTAAACGCTGATTCATTTCGGCTTGCGTTAAATCGACATCAATCGACATATCATCAGCATTAATAGAAATGGTGTCACCATCTTCAATAATGGCGATGGGGCCACCATCCATGGCTTCCGGTGTCACATGGCCTACGACAAAACCATGACTCCCCCCAGAGAAGCGACCATCCGTGATCAGCGCAACGTCGTTACCCAAGCCACGCCCCATCACGGCAGAAGTTGGACTCAACATTTCGCGCATGCCTGGGCCCCCTTTGGGTCCTTCGTAGCGAATAACAATCACATCCCCTTTTACGATCTTGCCATCTAAAATCGCTTGCAAGGCTTCTTCTTCAGAGTGGAATACGCGAGCGCGACCAGTAAACTGCGTACCCTCTTTGCCCGAGATTTTTGCCACGGCCCCCGTCGGAGAGACATTGCCTTTCAATACCACCAAGTGACTGGTTTGCTTAATAGGATTATCAAACGGACGAATAATATCTTGGTGATCAGGATAGTCTTCAACCTCTTCTAAGTTCTCCGCCAAGGTTTTTCCTGTCACCGTTAAACAATCACCATGCAATAGACCCGCGTCCAATAGACGCTTCATCAATGGTTGAATACCACCAATGGCCACAAGCTCTGACATCATGTACTGACCACTTGGACGCAAATCCGCAAGCACAGGGACTTTTTGCCCTAGGCGTGTAAAGTCATCCAAGCTTAAATCTACATTAACCGTATTCGCCATAGCCAACAAATGCAGCACCGCATTGGTTGAACCGCCAAGCGCAATGGTCACAGTGATGGCATTTTCAAATGCTTCCCGCGTCATAATGTCTGAGGGGCGAATGCCCTCTTCGATTAAACGCACCACCGCTTTACCCGCCGCTTCGCAATCCACACGCTTATCTTGTGAGATCGCTTCTTGAGCTGAACTGCCCGGCAAACTTAATCCCAAGGCTTCAATAGCGGATGCCATCGTATTCGCGGTGTACATACCACCACAAGAACCTGCGCCAGGAATGGCCGTTTTCTCTATCTTTTCAACATCTATTAATTCAATATCGCCTTTAGCATGCTGACCCACTGCCTCGAATACAGACACGATATCGGTATGATTTGCACCCGGTTTGATCGTTCCGCCATAGACGAATATGGAAGGCCGGTTAAGTCGGGCCATGGCAATAACGCAAGCGGGCATGTTTTTATCGCAACCACCAATGGTCACCAAGCCATCAAAACCTTGGCATGCCGCAACCGTTTCAATGGAGTCCGTGATCACTTCACGAGAGACCAAAGAATACTTCATACCTTCCGTACCATTGGCAATACCATCAGAAATGGTAATGGTATTAAAGATAACGCCCTTACCACCATCAGCGTCCACACCACTGCAGGCATGATCGGCCAGTTCGTTGATATGCATATTGCACGGTGTCACCATGCTCCAAGTCGAAGCAATGCCCACTTGCGGTTTTGAGAAATCCTGCTTTTCAAAGCCAGTCGCGCGCAACATGGCACGAGCCGGTGCTTTAGACACCCCATCAACCACTTCCGATGAATAGCGGCGCTTCTTACTCATCATACCCTCTCTCATTAATTCAACGTTTTATTTGTTAGTGATTATAGGGTCACTTTACCAAGGCTGACCAATCTATCAATATGCTAGCGACATACTATGCTGTTAAGCGACTTAGTGCGACTTTTTACTTGTTTTGTCATAGTGATTTTTGGTGGAAAGATAAAGGGTCGAATATTGTGTGGGCATTGCCAGTGATTAGCAGCATTTTGACTTGAGAGCACGATTAACCAAAGCCAGTGATATTCACCCAAATGCGCTGGCAACCTGATGTAGTTTGATTGCACAGCACATAAAAAAAGCTGAGCGCTAGGCCCAGCTAAAAGACAGTACCAAAAAAGACGTTACTTAATGGAGAAAGGAATCGCTAACGTTAGCTTAAAGTCATCTTCGTCTTGGAAGAGATTGGTATACCCTTTCCAGCTCGGCGCATCGGTATCGTTAAAGTACTGCGTGAAGTAGAAGCTTACTTTCGCATCTTTAAGTGCACCGGTTTGAATGGCGTAATTCGCAAACAGGCTATAAGAGTATTCTTTTAGATCATCGTATCCCTTGGCGGATGAGCCAAAGCCATAAGCGCCGTTAAAGCCTGCACTAAAGCCTTTTGCACCAATATCCGAGAAATCACGCGATAACGACCCAAATACCGCCAGTTCTTCATCGTGGTTAAAGTCCGAGCGGTTATTCCACCAAATGTCATAGGTACCGTTCGAGCCACCATATTGACTCGTCAAGCGATACGCTAAATTTTGCACCTTGGCAGGATCGCCGGAGTCGGCTTCGGTATAGGTGGCCTCTGCACGATAAGAGTATTGACCTGATGACATACTGGTAAGCATCGCTAGCTGGAATGCCGTGCTATCATATTGCTCATCATCATCGACCACATAAAGTTGCGGCGACCAATACACGCCACCCTCAGTGGTGCCTTTGACTTTGAGATGGGCATTCCAACGGTCACCGTCACTTAAAGCCCCATAAGCCGCATCGATAGAAACATCATTATCCAATGTATACCGCGCCCCTAACGAATAGGCGGTACCAGCGTCTTCACCATCGGTCGTTTGAAATTCATAGGTTTCTTTAAACCAAGGCGCTTTATAGCGCTCGGAGACCACAAGGCCCAGATCAAGATTATCGACACTCAGACCTAACTCCCCACCCACATGAGTGCCCGGCGCAAACGACCAGTTAATACCAATCGTGCTTGGTACTGAAGGCTGAAAATAACCCAGCTTCGCCGTTACGTTTTCGCCAAATTTAAACTTAGCCGCCGCAGTAGCCAGAGATACACCATTATCCGTGCACACATCGTCCCATGCGCCCGTGCATTCGCTATCATCTGGCTCTTTATCAAAGGGGTTATTCACGCCCCAAAAGTTCATTTCGTGGTCCGGGCTACCGTTTTGCCACATATCAAAGGTACTAAAGGCCATCAAATCAAGTCCAACCACTTCCGCAGCATAGCCTGAGTTAAAGGCAAGATTTGCATAGATAGAGCCATGGTCAAGGTTGGTTTCTTTGGCCGTATCGTTGCCGTTGGCATCTGTACCTGCGCGATCACGGGATCGCATCCAAAAATTGAGATTCCCACTTAAGGTAGATTCAGTAAAAAAAGGTGATGTCTCTGAGGATAATGTTTGTGACATTGCTGGCGCCGCCACCACCGCACTAAAAACAGCTGCAGCTAATGTCGATACGCTAAACATTTTATTCATGAAAGACTCCTGCTATCTGCAAGATACTGGCTTTGCCTCGTTGATTTATTAAGTTTTGTCGAGTGCAAAACCGATTTGAAAGCTGAGAAATATATTTCAGCTTTCCCCCGCTGCTTACACATTTCGTGTAACCACATCCTCAGACTAATTACGCAGAGAAAAATATCAATCACGACTTAATTTTTAATACGAATAATATGACATAGAGCATGTTTTTGACCGTTTTATGACATGGATCTTATTCATAAAAAACACAAAGTGCTTTATAAACAATTATTTATACATTTATTTAGGAATGACAGCTTCCGGAGAAGCGTATTTTCATGTCAATAAAATGAAATAAAAATCATAGAGTACGAACACGAAATCACGTCAAAAACGGCAAAAGTCGCCAATCTTATTTTTCTTACAAAATTAACGAGAAGAGAATGGATAGAGGAGGGTATTTTTTTACGTAAAATACATTTTATTATCGTCAAAAACGGTAAAAAAATGCATGGAATTTAGGAGTTATGTAATTTTATTATGAAAAATAACCACGGCTACAACTGTGTTTACGTCATCGGAACTCCCCCGCGACAACGCCTTGTCCCGCGATCGAGGGCTTTTTACATCGCCGCACAACGATCGCTGTTGCATATTAAGCCGTACTCGCTGTTATAGAAAAACTGATGCGCATCAAAAGTTAGGTTGACCTGTCATTCAATCAACAGATTCGCGTGATAGATTAGTCAATGAAGCGTTAAGCTCACCCCATAGTGCAATATACCGCCATGGCGAAAAAGGATCCCGGCATCAATGAAAGGACTACGTTGGTTTTTACCTCTTATCATTCTCGGTCTTGGCTATCTGGGCTATACCGCCATCGCGGCAACAAAGTCCGCTCCCCAAGAAAATGCTGCGTCCCCGCCACCACCGATTGTTGAAACACGCGTTGTTCACCCAACCCAGCACCAAGTGGTTTTACGAGCGCACGGTGAGGTCATCCCTGTCGAGACCACACAGCTTTCTGCTCAAGTGTCCGGTGAAGTCGTCGCTTGGCATCCAAACTTTGTTGCTGGCGGCATTGTTAAACGTGGTGATGTGCTGTTTTCCATTGAGCCTGAGAACTATCAAGCCGCGGTACTAAATGCCGAAGCCGACCTTGCCAGTGCAAAAGCGGCCTTGATAGAAGAACAAGCCCAGGCCGCGGTGGCAAAACGTCAAGCAAAAAGCCTTCCTTCCTCACAAGTCACCGATCTTTACTTACGCAAGCCACAAGTCCTCAGTGCAAAAGCCCGCGTAAAATCAGCACAAGCAGCGTTAAAACGTGCACAACGCGACTTAGACAACTGCCAAGTGACTGCCCCTTACGATGCACTCGTCGTGTCGCGAGACGTCGGGGTTGGGCAGTACATCAACGCAGGAAGCCCGGTGGGGGTCCTTAATAGTATCGAGGCGGCGGAAGTGCATTTGCCTATTGCTGGCTTCGACACCCTCTTTCTCCCCACACCCTTAGCAGGGATCGAGGTTCAGCTTACTCGCAACGGCAGCGAACCGGCTCAACGCCAAGCGCGACTGGTGCGCGATCTCGGCATCGTAGAGCAAAGTACGCGCATGATGCGGGTAGTGGTGCGCCTTGATGATCCTTACGGCATCCAGTCGGCTAAACCTGCCCTACCTTTTGGTAGTTATATCGAGGCGACGTTCAAAGGGGCAACGTTGGAGAACGTCTTTAAGCTGCCGCAGTCCTTGATAAACAATCGTCAAGTTTGGGTAGTCAACCAAGCGGGAAAACTCACCCCGCGCACGCTACGCGTGGTAAGAACGGAGGGCCAGTATATCTACGCTGACCAAGGCTTAAGTGATGATGACCAAGTGGTTACCACGCTGCCTGAATTCCCCGAGCCTGGCATGACGGTTCGCGTCGCATCGCAGGTATCGCCGGAGGGTGAACATGAATAATGCTGACACGCCATCGCGTGGGCTCATTGCCTATTTTGCCCACAACCCGGTTGCTGCAAACCTGATCATGGTATTTGTACTCATCATGGGGGTCGCCAGTTACTTTTTCATTCAGCGACAGATGTTCCCTAACATCGAAATCAACTATATCCATATCACAGCGGACTATCCTGGGGCGTCTCCACAGGAGGTCGAAGAAAGTATTCTGGTTAAAGTCGAAGAGGCGATTAAAGATGTCACCGGGATCGAATCGGTGGTTTCAACCGCGCGGCGCGGATTTGGTCAAGTAGAAATCGAAGTGGATGTTGGGGAAGATCTCAATCTCGTCCTGGATCGCGTAAAACAAGAGGTCGACGCTCTGTCCAACCTCCCCGCGTCGATGGAGCCGCTTAATGTCGCGCAAGTGGAGTTTCGCCAAACCGTTATTCAGATGGCAGTGGTAGGCAATAAGCCACTCACTGAGCTTAAACGCGCAGCACAGGACATTGAGGACGAACTCCTCCAACTCAAGGACGTCACCTTGGTGGAGCTCAGTGCCCCTACCTACGAAATTGCCATCGAAGTGGCCCCCCGTATTCTGCGCAAGTATAACCTCACGCTTAATCAGGTGAGTGACGCCATTGCCCGCTACTCAGCCAATTTCTCTGCCGGGGAGGTACGCACCGACAGCGGCATGATTGCAATTCGGGTCGAGAATCAACGCTACCGCGGTGATGAATTTCGCCAGATCCCAATCAAAATTGGCCCCAACGGCAGTCGATTATTGCTACAGGATATTGCCACCATTAAAGACGGCTTTACAGAGGGCGAACGTTATTTTAAATACTCAGGGCAAAACGCGATTTTTCTCTCGGTGAACGCCACGGCGTCGGAAAACATGGTCACTGTCGCCGACGCTGTCAAAGGTTACATCAGTGAAAAGAACGCGACATTGCCCGCCGGGCTGGCGCTCAAATCGGTGGTCGATATGACACACTACCTCAATGCCCGCCTTGATATGATGCTCAAAAACTTATTACAAGGGGCGGTACTGGTTGCGTTACTGCTGACACTATTCTTGCGCTTTAAACTTGCCCTCTGGGTGCTTATCGGTTTGCCCGTATGCTTTCTTGGCGCGGTCATGTTAATGCCAGTGATTGGGGTCAGCATTAACATCGTTTCGCTATTTGCGTTCATTATGGTGTTGGGGATTGTCGTCGATGACGCGATCGTTATCGGCGAAAGTGTGTATACCGAAGTGGAGCACATGGGTGGCGGCGTCAATAACGTTGTCGCCGGGGCGCAGCGTGTTGCCACCCCTGCCACTTTTGGCGTGCTCACCACCATTGCCGTTTTTGCCCCTTTTATTATGTCGAGCGGCCCTGAACGCGCCTTTTTCTTTGGCATCGCGTCAATCGTCATCTTGTGTCTGATCTTTAGCTTGGTAGAGTCGAAGCTTATTTTGCCCGCTCACTTGGCGCACACCCACTTTTCCACGCCCAAATCAAATAGCTTTCGCCAGCGTTTTAATCGGCAATTCCATCGCTTTGTCAATGGGCCATACCGCCGCGCCGTCACCTTCGCCGTGCATTGGCGCTGGTCGGCTTTCGCATTATTTGGTGCCTTATTAGCTATCAGTGTTTCATTGGTGGTTGCCAGCCACGTGCGTATGGTGCCGACGCCCAAAGTCCCGCATGATTTTCCCAATATTCGTCTTGAGATGAACAATAACGCCTCCAGTGAGCAAACCATAGCCGCACTCAAAGCCATTGAAAGTATGGTCTACCGGGTCGATAACGCCACAGAAGCCGAAACGGGCCAAGCCATGGTGCAAGATACCCTGGTGTTTAATGAAGGGCGAACCTCGGGACAACTGGTGATCCCTTTAGTCGATGATACATTGCGCCCCTTTACCACCTTCGAATTATCACGGCGCTGGCGCGAGGCGATGCCGGAGATCCCAGGGGTTAAAAAACTCACCATTCAAGATGATGTGAATGGTGGAGAACAAGGTGATGAGTTTGGCTTTCTCCTTTTTGGGCCCAATATCGACACACTCAATGCGGCCGGACGTGCGTTAATGTCGCGCCTTAACCAGCAAACGGGCCTTTTTGATGTGTCGTCTTCCATCGATTCCGGCAGCCAGGAAGTGCTTATTTCCCTCACGCCCGTGGCTCATGATCTAGGACTGGATCTCACCACCATTGCACAGCAAGTCGGTGGGAGTTTCTATGGCGGGGAAGCGCAGCGCCTGATCCGTGACGGTGAAGAAATAAGAGTCATGGTGCGTTATCCCAAATTAACCCGGGAGGCATTTTCATCCTTACGTTATGCGGTGATCACCACCCCAACCGGTCAACAAGTTATGTTGGGCGATGTGGTTAAACTTGAACAGCAACCTGGGGTGAGTAGCCTGCGCCGTGAAGCTGGATTTAGAACGGTTTATGTCTATGGGGCGATTGATGAAGAGTTAGTGGAACCCAATCAAGTAGTGGAGACCATTCAGCAATCGGTGATACCTGAGGTATTGGCCGATTATCCGGAGGTTACCAGTGAACTCAGTGGTTCGATTGAAGAACAACAAGCCCAGCAAGATGAACAAAAGCTTTTCTTTGTGGCCGGGATGATTGTGGTCTATGCGTTGTTAGCCGTGCCCTTAAAAAGCTACACACAACCACTGATTATCATGTCTGTGATCCCTTTTAGCTTAACGGGGGCTATTTGGGGGCATTATTGGTTTGATATTGATTTAAGTATGATGTCGACCTTTGGTTTGATTGCCGCCGCAGGCGTGGTAGTCAACGATGCGCTGGTGATGACGGATTATATTAATCGAGCGCGCAACGCGGGTGTTGCGATCAAACAAGCAGTGATCGACGCAGGCTGTGCCCGTTTTCGGGCAATCACACTGACCTCTATCACCACCTTTGCGGGGGTACTCCCCATTATGTTTGAAACCAGCCTGCAAGCGCGTTTTGTGATCCCAATGGCTGTTGCACTTGGCTTTGCGGTGATGTTTGCCACCTTGCTAACGCTGTTTTTGGTGCCGTGTTTATATCTGATTTTGCAAGATATTGGCCAACTGCTGCGTCGGCTCACTCCCGGCGTATCTTCCTCACAATCAGAGCCTAACGTGCAGTAAAAGCAGTACCGAGCGCGGTGCCTTGTGCGCCATGTTGGTCCAGCTGGTTAGCAATGGCGGTCATCGCTAACCAGCGGTTCTCGCACCATGAAGGGGCCAGTAACGTCGGTGGACGCGCGCTCGCAGACACGCGATGATACACCACCTCAGGGGGCGTTCGCTGGATCATCATCGTGGCGCTATCGACGTAGGCGTCTAATGTAATTTCGCTTTGACGCCCCGCCCGCCACGCTTTCGCCATGATACTCCCCTCAACAATATGCAGCGGATGCAATTTGATGCCATCGGTGCCTGTGCTCACCACACGGTCAATCGTTGTTTGATGATCGGTGATGCCCTCTCCAGGCAGGCCAACAATCAAATGCGTGCATACTTTGATACCGAGCGCACGGGCTTGTTGAGTGATCCGCTCGTACACCGACACATCATGGCCACGGTTAATGCGCTTTAACGTTTTATCATGGCCGGTTTGCAAACCCAGCTCTAACCAGACTTCAAACCCTTGTTGACGATAGTCCGCCAACAGCGTCAACACCTGCTCAGGCACACAATCTGGCCGAGTACCGACACATAACCCGACCATGTTTTCACGCGCGAGTGCTTGCTGGTACAAAGCCTTTAATCGCGCGACTTCACCATAAGTACTGGTATAGGCTTGAAAATACGCCAGATAACGACGTGCTCGGTCTACCTCTTTCGAGCGCAGGCGCAGTTGATCGCTAACGGTTTGGTGCTGCGCGGTTTCATCGGAAAACGAGGCGACATTGCAAAAGGTACAACCGCCTCGCCCGAGCGTGCCATCACGATTGGGGCAACTAAAACCACCATGTAGTGTCAGCTTATGGACACGTTCACCATAACGGTGTTTTAAGTCTTGGCCTAGTGTATTAACAAGTTGATGCAGCTCCATGACGCCTCAGCGGTAAAAGACAAAGGCGGGATTTTAACAACTGTTGTCGAGGAGATATTGGTGCGGATCAAGCAAGGGCAAGCTTTCTCTAAAACAACAAACCCGCCTTAGCGGCGGGCTTAATTGTTGGCGCGTGCGCCTATTAGGCTTTGGCTTTCTTCTTGCGCTTATCAGTGACTTCCCACTGACCATCCACAAAGAAGGCTGACCAACCCGTTGGTTTACCGTTTTCTTCGCTGCGCACGTAATTCTCTTTAGTTTTACGCGCAAAACGAATCACAGTAGGACGCCCATCGGGATCTTCCTGCGGGGCATCGGCAAGGTATTTGAACTTGTCCGAAATACGCTCTTTGAAGCGATGAAGCTCTTCCACCAGCGGCGCGCGTGTCTCGCGGGATTTGGGGAAGTTGCTCGCGGCCATAAACAAGCCTGAAGCGCCATCGCGTAGCACAAAGTAGGCGTCTGAATTTTCACATGGCAGTTCTGGAAAGTGCACCGGATCCTCTTTCGGTGGCGCCACGTCACCATTTTTGAGGATCTTACGCGTGTTCTTACACTCGTCATTGGTGCACCCCATGTATTTACCGAACCGGCCATTTTTCAGCACCATGTCGCTACCACATTTGTCGCACTCCACCACTGGGCCATCATAGCCTTTCGGCTTAAACTCGCCTTTTTCAACCACGTAGCCTTCACAGCTCGGGTTATTACCACACACATGCAGCTTGCGATGCTGATCAATGAGGTAAGAGTCCATCGCCGTTTCACAAATCGGACAACGCTTCATCGCCCGAAGATCAGCGGTCTCAACGTCCTCTTCGAGCACATTAACAATGCCATCTTCATCCATCAGATTGATGGTGGTTTTACACCGCTCTTTCGGGGGTAATGCGTAACCCGAACAGCCGAGGAACACCCCAGTCGAAGCGGTACGAATCCCCATTTTACGCCCACAGGTTGGACAGTCGATATCTGTCATCACCATGTTATTGGGCTTCATACCACCTTCGTCTTCATCCTGCTCGGCTTGTTCAAGCTCTGCGGTGAAATCGGCAAAGAAGTCGTCAAGTACCCCTTTCCAGTCAGCTTGACCTTCCGCGATTTTATCCAGTGATGCCTCCATGCGAGCGGTAAAGTCATAGTCCATCAAATCGGCAAAACTTTGGTTGAGGCGGTCTGTGACAATCTCGCCCATTTTCTCAGCATAGAAGCGACGATTTTCGACCCGCACATAACCACGATCTTGAATGGTGGAAATAATAGACGCATACGTCGATGGACGACCAATGCCCGCTTTTTCCAATTCTTTAACCAAGGCCGCTTCGGTATAACGGGCGGGTGGCTTAGTAAAGTGCTGCTTGGGATCAAGCTTGTCGAGTGTCAGTGATTCACCCACCTCAACCGCTGGCAAGGTTTGATCTTCATTTTTACCAGAAGGACGCTGTACCCGCGTCCAACCGTCAAAGCGCAGCGTACGGCCTTTGGCTCTCAAGGTGTAATCGCCCGCATCGACCGTCAAAGTGGTCGAGTCATATTTTGCCGGTACCATTTGGCAGGCCACAAACTGGCGCCAAATCAAGTCGTACAGACGATGCGCATCGGGGTCCATGCCCTGCAAATCATCGGCCTTAACCCCCACATCAGAAGGTCGGATCGCTTCGTGCGCTTCTTGTGCGTTGGCTTTTGCCCCGTAGACATTGGCCGACTCAGGTAAATATTTCTCACCGTATTCGCTGGCAATATGGCCACGAGCCGCGTCGACCGCCTCTTTACTGAGGTTGGTCGAGTCGGTACGCATGTAAGTGATATAACCGGCTTCATACAAACGTTGCGCCAGCATCATGGTTTTTTTCACCCCAAAGCCCAGGCGCGTACTTGCCGCCTGTTGCAATGTTGAGGTGATATAAGGCGCTGATGGTTTGCTGGTTGACGGGCGATCTTCGCGATCACGCACCACAAAACTAGCGTGCTCAAGCGCCGATACCGCCGCCATCGCCTCATCTTTGTTCTTCGGCTTAAAAGCCTTGCCGTTTTGCTGCGCCACGAGCAAACGCAGTGCTTGCTCTTTCGGTGTGAGCGTGTCGGCATGCACATCCCAAAACTCTTCGGGAATAAAGGCCTTTATTTGATGCTCTCGCTCAACAAGCAGCTTGACTGCGACCGACTGCACACGACCGGCCGATAGGCCACGCGCCACTTTCTTCCATAGCAGCGGCGAGACCATAAAGCCCACCACACGGTCTAGGAAACGACGCGCTTGCTGCGCATTAACACCGTCAATATTGACGTCACCCGGCGCTTCAAACGCCTGTGTAATCGCATTTTTGGTGATCTCATTAAACACGACGCGCTTGAAACGGTCGTTATCACCACCGATAAGTTCGCGCAGGTGCCAAGCAATGGCCTCCCCTTCGCGGTCCAAATCCGTTGCGAGATAAACGTGGTCCGCTTGCTCAGCCAGTGACTTAAGCTCGGCGACGACTTTTTCCTTACCGGGCAACACTTGGTATTTCGCTTGCCAGCCATTGTAAGGATCAACGCCCATCTTATTGATGAGCGCCTTCTGTTCTTTTTCTTTTTTAATTCGCGCTTTTTCTTCGGCGCTGAGCCCTTTCGTGGACACAGGTGCGGCTTTTTTACCGCCTTGCGTCGCTCCAGTTGGCAAGTCACGAACATGCCCGACACTCGACTTCACCACGAAGTCTTTGCCGAGATATTTGTTGATCGTTTTCGCCTTTGCTGGGGACTCCACGATGACGAGAGATTTGCCCATAATGACCTAATTGACGCCCTTTGCGCTAAAACTGTCGAAAATTCGTTGCGTTGCACTTCCATGCGGAGTGCCGCTATCTGTTTACAATATTGAGCGAGTCTAGCCGAATATCAACTAAATTCGCAGCAAAACACGCTGATTGCTCGTCCCTTCCACAATTGTTACGCAATTGTGATGGTGATATCTCGATTATTCTTCATGCCGATTTCCGGCAAAAACGCGCTAATCATTACCATTGCCGCACGCAAAATAGCTAAGTGGATGCGGTAATCTTTGGCTTGGCTCACACTATTACCACTATTTCGCTAATTATCGTGCGCCTGTTGCCGCTATTTCTCTCCGTTGTCTAACGTCTAGCGCCAACAGACAGGACACAGAAAATGAATTACACCAACGGACGCTGACCACGACTGATCCATTTTAGCAACACGCGATCGGCCACTTCCGCGGATGCACCAGCCAGTTTTTCCGCAATGTTTTTCCGCTGCTGGTACGACACCGACAGCACTTTTCGTTCGTTATTCGCCGCCTGGAATAAATACTCGTCGCTGGTACAGACCTCATCAATCAATCCTCGCTCCAATGCTTGGTTACCAAACCAGTGCTCACCGGTGGCAACATCATCGACATTGAGAGACGGGCGGTATTCGCTGATAAACGCTTTGAACAGACCATGGGTTTCTTCCAGCTCCGTTTTGAACTTCTCGCGTGCTTTGTCAGTGTTTTCACCAAACATGGTAAGCGTGCGCTTGAATTCACCGGCGGTCAGCTGCTCAAATTCAATATCGTTTTTCTTTAGCAACTTGTTAAAGTTAGGTAGTTGGGCAATCACCCCAATCGAGCCAATAATCGCAAACGGCGCTGCAATTAACTTATCCGCGACGCATGCCATCATATAACCGCCGCTCGCCGCCACTTTATCGACCGCCACGGTTAAGGGCACCCCTGCTTGACGGAAGCGTGCCAGCTGAGACGCTGCTAGGCCGTAGCCATGCACCATACCGCCACCACTCTCGACGTTGACCAAGACTTCGTCCTGTTCGGTTGCTACCGACAAAATCGCCGTCACCTCTTCGCGTAACGCCTCCACTTCGCGGGCATCAATGCTGCCTTTAAAGTGGATCACGAACAGTTGTGGATCTCGTTGAGCCGATGATTCGCTCTGCTTTTTGGCTGCGGCTTTTTGCGCCTTTTCTTCCTTTTTCTTGGCTTTTTTCTCGTCTTTCTCTCGCGCTTTTAACGACGACTCATTGTACAAATGCTGCTCTAACGATTGACGATAGTTTTTAAACCGCTCAGTCAAGTCAGTGAGCTTCAGGCTACCTTTTTGCCCCCCTTTGTCGCTCGCGGCGCGCACTAAAGCGACCAACACAAATGCCGCTAATAAGAAAGTGACGACTTTGGCCAGAAAAAGCCCATAATCCGCAATGAAATCCAATGTTGTATCCTCTTTTTTATCGCTACGTTGGCAATGCCGTTAACCGTACATCACGCACTTGGTTGTCACACTTTACCTGCAACCTTACAATAATCTACGTTTAACAATAAATAAGGATTTATATCGTGGACTACCAAGTAAGCTCAAACGCGCTTGAAGGGCGTGTGATTTTGGTGACCGGTGCAGGCGCTGGCATTGGCCGCCAAGCCGCACTTAGCTATGCAGAGAAAGGGGCCACTGTCATTCTTCTCGGCCGCACCGTGAAAAAACTTGAAGCAGTATACGATGAAATTGATGCCATGGGCGCACCACAGCCAGCGATTATCCCACTGGATATGCTGGGTGCCACGCGTCAGCATTATTTGGATATGGCAGACACCATTGAACAACAGTTCGGGCGCTTAGACGGCGTGTTGCACAACGCTGGCCTTCTCGGTGTGCTTAGCCCATTCGATCAAATTGATGAAAAGTCACATGAAGATGTGATGCAAGTGAATGTCAAAGCGACCATGCTGATGACGCAAGCCCTGTTGCCATTATTGAAAAAGTCTGACGATGCTCGCGTGGTGTTTACTACATCGACTGTCGGCCACCAAGGGCGTGCTTATTGGGGCAGCTATGCGATTTCTAAGTTCGCGACCGAAGGCATGATGCAAGTACTGGCGGATGAAATGTCTGATACCAAGGTACGTGTCAACGCGATCAACCCAGGCGGTACCCGCACCAGTATGCGCGCGAGCGCGTTCCCAGGGGAAGATCCAGAAACACTGAAAACACCATTGGATATTATGCCACTCTACCTGTATCTGATGGCACCAGAAGGTATTGGTGAGCACGGACAATGTATCGATGCACAACCTAAGCGCTAAGCACAGCGCCCCCATGGTTGGGGGCGCTCGTTTTAGCTCACCGATTTAAAAATCGATGCTGAGTTTGGCTTTGATATTGCGTTCGTCCCCATACCAACAGTTCAATTCATCAAAACAGCTGTAAGTGGTTTTATCGAACAAGTTTGTTGCAGATAGGGACAGTTTTGCGCCTGATAGCGACGATGACGCTTGCGAAAGATCGTAACTAATCGCAGTATCAAACACGGTATAGTCGGGCACCGTAAAGGTATTGGTTGCGTTACCCTGTGACTCACCCACATAACGTGCGCCCACACTCACGCGTGTCCCCGCACTGATCTGGTGATTCAGCCACGCACTGGCAGTCTGCTCTGGTACCCAAACTGGCGTCTTGCCCTCTAGGTTAGGGTCATCCGTGATCTCCATATCAATATAGCCATAAGTTAAGGCCACATCCGTCTCTACACTAAGTGCATGATTAAATTCGACCTCTATGCCACGAGAGCGGATTTCACCGGTTTGAATTTTCGCGTATGAGTCGTTGGGATCATTCACCAGCGCGTCTTGCTTTTTAAGCTCGAACAACGCCAAATTCAGCCCCGTGCTGCCGTCTAGCGACAAGTACTTGAGGCCGGTTTCCCATTGTTTGCCGGTGGAAGGGTCAAACACATTACCCCGATTATCCATATCGGTTGGTTCAAAGCTTTCTGAGTAACTCAGATAAGGGGAAATGCCGTTGTCAAACTGGTACATCGCACCGGCACGGAATGCCAGATTATAGTGACGAATGTTTTTCTCTGACGTACTCGGTGAGCCCGCATACAGTGTGTGCTGGTCATCTTTTAACTCGTACTCGTCGTAACGAGCCCCAGCGAGCAACACCCATTGGTTCCACAGGATCTGATCTTGGGCATAGAGGCCGGTCTGCGTTACCGAGATGTCATGCTGATCTTGGTAGATAAAGTCCAGAGAATCAGGGTCAACCTGGTTGTTGTCGGGGTCGAATATATCAATATCCGGCACCACATTCGCCAACGTATCGTCATAATCAACGTCGGAAGACATATCTTGATAATCAATACCGAATAAGGTGTAGTGCTGTGCCGACCCCCAGTTCAAATCACCAGAAAGCTGCGTATCCACCACCCAAGCCGCCATTGTCTCATCGGTTAGGTAAGCGTTTCGCGGATAGTGGCGACCGTCATTGCTTTTTTGGTGATACATGTTTTTTTGCAGCAAATCGGCATCTGTGTAGCGTGCCGAGTGCAGCAACGACCAATTTGATGAGAGCTGGTGCTGCACCTTGTAACCCAGCATCAGAAACTCACGATCATAAGTATTCCAGTTGTTGTCACCGGAAAAACTGTCGCTAGAAAGGCTGCCTTGGTCACTGTGCAATACCGAGCCTTTGGCCGGCAATGAGGTATAAATCCCCGCTGCCGGATCCGCTTGGTAATAAAGGTTAACGTTCACCAAGGTATCTGGCGACACCCGCCAATCTAACGATGGAGCGACGACATAGCGCTCTTCTTCTGAATCGCCCGCTTGGCCATCTTTTTGTCGTGCCAGCGCCACCATCCGGTACGCCAATGGGGTGTCAGAAATTGCACCGGTACTGTCGACAGACACTTCACGCAGCGCATCAGAGTCGGTGCTCATTGCCACACGGTGCGCCGCCTCTTGTTGCGGCGTCTTGGCGATCATATTCACCATCCCCCCCGGTGGAATATTCCCGTATAACACCGACGTCGGGCCTTTAAACACTTCCACTTGTTCAATCGCAATCGGATCGATTTGAGGCTGTAAATTCCAGGTGTTGTAAGGTACCGCTAGGCCATCAAAAAAGTTCTGATAGTTGATAAAACCACGAATATTAAAGAGATCAAGTCGCGTGACGGCCCCACCCCGCAGCTCAGTATTTACACCAGGCGTATAGCGCACCACTTCACTCAATGAACTGGCTTGGCGCTGTTCGATGGCCTCTCGGTCGATGACGGTGACCGCTTGAGGCGTTTCTTCTGGTGCCAGTACTGTTTTAGTCGCCGTATTGCGGTAGGTGTCGCCTAAGACTTGTATGGTTTCCATCTCGGCGTGTTGCGACTCGGCATAAGCTGATGGCAGCATCAAGCTCCCCATGACCGCCATTGCTAACGGGGACAGTCGCCATCCACCAACCTGCTGCATGCGTGCACAACCCATATCCATGATGTTTTCCTCTCAATGCAAATTAAACGTAAAACGGAATCATTCGCATTTTAAAGAGATACAAAATGAATACTGTTCATTTTGGTGCATGATGGCGACACTCGAGCGGGATCCAATACGTCATTTCTGCCGTGTCACGCTGTGGTTGATAACCCGACGGATAGACTTCAAGCTCAACCCCGTCAGTGCATCGATAGCCTGAGGCTGGCAACCAATGATAAATAAAGGTATGCAAAGTATTAGGTAGCTCAGTCACTGGCCCTAAATGTGTAATCACCGCATAGGTCGACTCAGGCACCGTCCATTTAGTCAAAGAAGCCGCCGGTAAGGTGTCGCCTTGTTGACCCGCCAAATACGGTAACGGCGTTTGAAGCGTATCGGCGCTGGCGACATCAATCGCACCAATGCTTGACTGGCTGGCGTCAATAAAGCCCGCCTCGTACGCATCACGCCACAGCTTAGGCACCACGTCCGTAAAATCGGGCTCAGGTGCGAACAAGCCTAATATCGGCGATGTCTGCCCCACCAGGGTGATCGATGATCGCGTTTGAATATGCACTGACAGCCATGAGGGTTTTGGGGTTGCCAGTGTGGTGACATGCAGTGGCGTTCGGATCCCATCCATCACCCCTCGGCGACGATAGGTCCGAGGGCTCACTCCGAACTGCTGACGAAATGCGCGGGAAAAATTCGCCTCTGAGGTAAACCCAAACGACAGCGCGATATCAATCACTCTATCGGGCCGAGAGAGCAACTGTTTCGCAGCATAGCTAAGTCTCAGTTCACGCACATAGTGTGCCACACTCACGCCGGTTTGTTCCGAGAACACGCGCTGCAATTGCCAGCGAGACCAGCAGCTATGGGCGGCCAACTCACTGACAGAAAGCGGTTGGTCAAGGTTTGCGTGAATAAAGTCTAGAACCCGCTCTATGCGATCAAAGCGTGCGGTTTGCTCTGGTGCTAATGCCGTTGTCATCACATCCGTTTGTCGACAAGTTTATAAATAAACCCAAAAACTAACACAAACAATAATCATTATCACCATTAGCTTGCGATCGGCGAACCAATTAGAAGCATGAGATGGCTGCTATCAATAATAAAGAGCACGACGACAGCGACCCCGTCACACAAAAATAAAAACCCGGCACATGGCCGGGCTTTAGCGAACATCACGCAGACTTACTTACGCGTTCTTGGTTTGCCTTTACCACGCGGCGCGCCCGAGCGCTGATTACCCTTTTTCGGGCTTCCGCCTTTCGGCCCTGCTGCGGGTCCATTACCCCGACGAGCCTGGCGTGTTTTCTTCGGCTTATCATTGCTGTCGATACGCTCCTCGTAGCGACGTACCGCACGGCGGATCTTCTGGCGCGATTTTTTACGCTTTTGATCTTCTGGCGTGATCACCGTCTGCGACTCTGGCTTCATCTCTACCATTTCGCGCAGATAGTTGACCTCTTTAAGGTCCATCTCACGCCAACCGCCACGCGGCAGGTCTTTTTCAAGATAGATATCGCCGTAACGCACGCGCTTCAAACGGCTTACCGTTACACCTTGGGTTTCCCACAAACGACGCACTTCACGATTGCGTCCTTCAGTGATCACCACATAAAAGGTGTGATTCATGCCCTCGCCGCCCGCATAAACGACGTCTTCAAAGCGTGCCACGCCATCATCTAGTTCTACGCCGTGAACCAGGTTTTTCACCATATCTTCGTTCACGTCACCAAACACACGCACCATGTACTCACGTTGCACTTGGCGGCTTGGGTGCATCAAGCGATTCGCTAATTCACCGTCGGTCGTGAACAGCATTAAGCCTGAGGTGTTAGCATCCAAACGGCCAACCGCAACCCAACGCGCATCTTTCAATTTAGGTAAGCGATCAAATACGGTACGACGCCCCTCTGGGTCGCTTCGCGTACACAACTCACCCTCTGGTTTGTTGTATGCAAGAACGCGACACACAGACTCAGAAGGCGCATTAAGCTGCACCGCGTGACCATCAACACGTACCAACGCACTGGGATCATCAAGGCGGTCACCCAGTTTGGCAACAGCACCATTAACACTCACCCGACCGGCTTGGATGTAGCCTTCCATCTCGCGGCGTGAACCTACGCCAGCACGCGCTAGCACCTTCTGTAATTTTTCGCTCATGTTTTCTTACCTTACTGTCGCCTTCACAGGCGTCATCACTGTCTCGGTTGGCATAAGAGCTAACGATAATAAGTTAGCCAGCCGTGCATGATACCAATAAGCGTAGAGATAGAGAAACAGTTTCACGCGTTCACGGCATATCAACTGTTGTGGCTGAGTCAATAGCAAAACACCTGGACAAAAAAACGCCCAGCAAGGTGGCTGGGCGGGAATGGAAGGTCAACCACAGGTTGACGCAACATCAGAACAAGAACATTGCACGGATAAGTACGCGCGACACTGTGCGTTGGTTCACCTGTCATCTGACATTAATCAAACGGGGCGGGATCACCACTGCCATGGCGGCGAATTTCAGGCAAGCCTTCGCTGAAATCGACCACTGTGGTGGGGTGCTCACCCAATACACCACCGTGCATAATCAAATCCACACTGTGCTCTAACTGATCGCGAATCGCTTCAGGATCGGATTCGGTGAAATCATTACCGGGCAGAATCAGTGAGGTCGACATTAGCGGCTCACCCAGCGCCTCGAGCAAATCCAGGGCGATTTGGTTATCTGGAACACGAATGCCAATGGTTTTCCGTTTTGGATTCATCAAACGTTTTGGCACTTCTTTGGTCGCTTTGAAAATAAATGTATACGCGCCAGGTGTATTGTTGCGGATCAAGCGAAATGCAACGTTATCGACCCGTGCATACAGTGATAACTCAGACAGATCGCGACATAACAAGGTGAAGTTATGATCTTTATCGAGATCGCGAATACGGCAAATACGCTCTAACGCTTGTTTGTTCTCAAGCTGACAGCCAAGCGCATAGCCCGAATCGGTGGGATAAATGATCACCCCACCGTTTCGGACAATTTCCACCGCTTGTTTGATCAGCCGCGCTTGCGGGTTCTCTGGGTGGACATAAAAAAACTGACTCATGGTTCCTCCTGCTGTAGCTTGACCCCATCGGGATGCGCACCGCAAATCCAGCGTGAATGATCTGCGCGCCGGATAATCCTTATCGCTATCAATATAACGTATTTCGTTATTGTAACGCGTCTGGCTTGTCGCTATCTAGTTGATTTACTGATTGCCATTTTTGTTCCGCTGCGTCTAACCATGTCCAGTCATACCAAACCGGCTGACTGTCTTTGGGTAGCCATAAATTGCGGCCCAACTCTGTCCACGGAGAGGGATAATGAAAATCCGATCCCAGCGAGGCCAACAAACCATAATCTCGCGCGTAATCGGCTAGCAAGCGACGCTCTTGTTGCGACTGCTGAGGAAGAGCGACTTCGATAGCATCGCCATTGGCTTCAGAAAACGCAGTCAGTAATCGTTTCAACCATTTGGCTTTGAGTTTGTATCTGCCTGGGTGAGCAAGCACCGCCTGCCCACCGGCCTCATGGATCGCCGCAACCGCATCTGCAATCGAACACCAGTTCGGTGGTGCATAGCCGGTGTTCCCTCGGGTTAAAAAGCGCTTAAAACAAGCCTGCATGGTTTTCGCGTGACCTTGCTCGACCAACCAGCGCGCAAAATGCGCACGGGTCAGCGGCGCATCGCCAGCCAGTTCACGCGCTCCCGCAAGCGCCCCTGTGTAATGCGAGCGCTCTAACCGCTCAGCAATCAGCTCAGCGCGTTGTTGGCGTCGCTCAGCTTGCTCGGCAATCAATGCGGTTAATGCCGGATGCTGGGGGTCGACATTCAACCCTACAATGTGGATATCAAAGTTCTGCCACAAGGTCGAAATTTCAATGCCATTGACCAGTGTAAGAGGCAAGCGTTGATGGTCGATTTCTGCTTGTGCCTCCACCAGCCCAGCGGTGGTGTCGTGGTCGGTAATCGCCAACACGCCCACGCGACGCTCGACAGCGCGCTGCACCAAATCTTTTGGTGATAGGCGGCCGTCGGAGGCAGTGGTATGGCTATGTAAGTCAATGATCATGGTGTATCGGGTTTCCTTAATGCGCTCGCGCCTTGGCACTGTCAGTTGGTGTCTTATCAGCCTGAGGCTGAGTACGCGCCATGCGGGCTCTGTCGATGCGAATGCGCCAAGTTAATCAGCGCTTAGCGAGCACGGTGAATATCTTTGTTGTTTATTATCGTGTGCTTATTCCGCACTTTTTCTGCATTCTTTTTGAATTCCCCGTTGACACAGAAGCAAAATATCAGTTTACTAGTACACAGGTTAACGCGCACCACTTCTCAGTCTCGGGGAGCAATATGGCGCTAAGGGTAACAGTCACGACGGAGTCTCGCAGCATGTATTTCAACGCCGCGTCTAGATCACATTCGATTCACACTGCACCCACTGCCGCACAGGCCGTGAGTGTATTGGCGACATCCATGAACTCTGTTGCACTTATTTGGTGGCACGGCTCCTCACGGGCGGTGTGACGCGCTGTATAAACAGCAACCTTATTCACAACGCCCGCCACTGATGCGGGCGTTTTTGTCTCTCAGTTTTGCCATCACGCGTTATCGTGCCACTACGCATTCAGTCACGGTAACCCGCAACATAGTTGATAAGGATATTTGATGATTATTGTACTTAAACCCCAAGCCACCGAGCAGGATGCCAACGTCCTCCTCAATCAAATCGAGCAATGCGGGTTAAAACCGCTTTATATGCCGGGTGTGGAACGCATTGTATTGGGCGCACTGGGTGATGAACGTGTGTTGCAACAATGCCATTTTGAGGCCAACCCGCTGGTTGAGGAAGTCAAACCGATTTTAACCAAGTACAAACGCGTGAGCCGCGATGTGCAGCCGCACGACAGTGTGGTACATATCGGCAATGTCCCTGTAGGCGGCCAACACTTCGTGGTCATGGCAGGCCCCTGCTCGGTGGAGTCAGAGTCTCAATTGCTATCCGTGGCGGAGCGCGTTAAAACCCATGGTGCGCGAGTATTACGGGGCGGCGCCTTTAAACCACGCACCAGCCCTTATGATTTCCAAGGCATGGGGGTTGAGGGGCTAAAGCTACTCAAACAAGCCAGTGACCTGACTGGCATGCCAACCGTGTCTGAGGTGATGGAAATTAGCCAAGTCGACGCGGTGTGCGAGTACATTGATTGCTTGCAAATTGGCGCACGTAACATGCAAAACTATGGCTTGCTCAAAGCGGTAGGCGAAACGGGCAAACCTGTCTTGTTAAAACGGGGGCTTTCCGCCACTATCGAAGAGTGTTTGCTGGCAGCGGAATATATTGTCGATGCGGGTAACCCCAATGTGATTTTATGTGAACGCGGTATTCGCACTTACGAAACCGCCACACGTAACACCTTGGATTTGAACGCCGTGGCCTTGATGAAGCAGCGCAGCCATTTGCCAGTGTTGGTCGACCCAAGCCACGGGACGGGTGTGCGAGAGCTGGTGACGCCACTATCACGCGCCGCCGCGGCCGTGGGCGCGGATGGCATCATTGTGGAGAGCCACTTAAACCCAAGCGAAGCACTGTCAGACGGTCACCAAGCCCTAACCGGCGATATGTTCGCGCAGCTAATGCAAGAACTTACCCCCTTTGTGCAAGCGGCAGGGAGAAAGCTGTGAACACTCATGATCCTCAACATGGCGAGCTTGATACGCTCCAACTCTCGGTGCCTTATGTGGCCGACCCGACCGAGTTGTATGCCGCCGTGTGCCAAGATAAGCCTTATAGCATGCTGTTGGAGTCGGCAGAGATTGACTCCAAACGTAACCTTAAAAGCCTGATGCTGATCGATGCCGCCGTCCGCATTGAGTGCCGCGGGCAGCGCGTGACCTTACAAGCGCTCACCCATAATGGCAGTCATTTGCTGGAGAGCATTGCCCAGAGCGCAGCGCTAAAAGCCCTCGCCTGTGAGGTAGCGCAGGCCAACGATGGAGACTTCCCCGCCCTGACGTTGACGTTCCGCCATCCCAACGACAATGGCGCGCTATTGGATGAAGACGCCCGTCTGCGCCAAGCGTCGGTGTTTGATGCCCTGCGTGTCATCAAACAAAGTATCGCGTTGGATAACCAGCCTGACGATGCGCTCTTTATCGGTGGCCTTTTTGCCTATGATTTGGTGGCCAGCACTGAAACCCTGCCAGCGGTGGAGGGCACCGAGCACTGCCCCGACTACCTTTTTTATGTTGCAGAAAGCTTGCTGGTGATTGACCACCAGCATCGCCAAGCGCGCTTACAAGGCACCTTATTTGGGGGTGATAACGCCCGCGCCCACTATGTGGATTTATCGCGTCGTTTGCAAAGCATCAAAGAAGCCTGCTTATCGCCTGCGCCACTTCCAGAAGCGCCCGTTGTCACCGATCACAGCGTCGCGGTTTCTGTCTCCGATTCAGACTTTTGTCAGCAAGTTGAGGCTTTGAAAAAGCACGTGATTGCCGGAGATGTGTTTCAAGTGGTGCCATCGCGCCGCTTTACCCTCGCGTGTCCCTCATCGCTCAATGCTTATCGAGCGCTGAAGCGTGGCAACCCTAGCCCGTATATGTTTTATCTGCGCGATAGCCAATTTAGCTTGTTTGGCGCATCGCCAGAAAGCGCCCTTAAATATACTCAAGCAACTAATCAGGTTGAGATTTATCCCATCGCGGGTACACGCCGACGCGGGAAAAATGCCCAAGGCGATATTGATCACGACTTGGATAGCCGCATTGAGCTTGAGCTGCGCAATGATGAAAAAGAAAACGCCGAGCACATGATGTTGGTCGATTTGGCCCGCAACGATGTGGCGAGAATTAGCACCCCCAGCAGCCGCCATGTCGCTGACTTGCTCAAAGTCGATCGCTACAGCCACGTGATGCATTTAGTTTCTCGGGTGGTGGGTCAGCTGAAACCTGATTTAGACGCGCTGCATGCATACCAAGCCTGTATGAATATGGGCACGCTCACTGGTGCGCCCAAGCTTCGCGCGATGCAGCTCATCCGTGACACCGAACAGTGCCGTCGTGGCAGTTATGGCGGGGCCGTGGGCTACTTTACCGGATCAGGTGAGATGGATACCTGCATTGTGATCCGCTCTGCCTACGTTGAAAACGGCCTTGCCACCGTACAAGCCGGTGCGGGTGTGGTGTTTGATTCTGACCCACAAGCCGAGGCGGACGAAACCCGCGGCAAAGCACAAGCGGTGATCCATGCGATTCAAACCGCCCACCAAGGAGGCCAATCATGAGTACCCCGTCAATGGACATCGTGCTGCTCGATAACATGGACTCCTTTACCTATAACTTGGTGGATCAATTTCGCGCACTCGGTTACCCGGTCACGGTGTTCCGCAATCATTTAGAGGCCGAGGCGATTGTTCGTCATATTCGTACCCTGCCCCAGCCGCTACTGGTGCTCTCGCCCGGCCCAGGTGCGCCTGCCGATGCCGGCTGTATGCCCGCGTTGATTGAGAGGCTGCGTGGCCAAGTGCCGATGCTGGGGATTTGCCTAGGTCAGCAAGCGATCGTCGAAGTCTACGGCGGCACAGTCGCCGGTGCTGGCACCATCATGCACGGCAAGGCCTCGGCCATGCATCACCAACAGCATGCGGTATTTGGCCCATTGGCATCCCCGCTCACCGTGGCCCGTTACCACTCGCTGGTGGCGACTAATGTGCCTGCCAGCTTGGATGTGATCGCCACGACCTTGGATGGCGACGATCAAAAAGTGATGGCGGTGGTGAGCAATACCGACTACGTGGTCGGTTATCAATTTCATCCAGAGTCTATTTTGACCGCACAAGGCGCCGCCCTGCTCACCCACACCATCGATTGGGCCAGTGGCTATTATTATCGCTAACAAGAACATCAGCGCTAACAACAACATCAGCGCTAACAACAACACGTGCCAGATAAGCACGGGGCTAGAACAGACAAATACCGAGGTTAAGTACAGTGATGGATCAACTACTAGAAACGCTCTACCAACAACAGTCACTCAGCCAAGCGCAAAGCGAGCAGCTGTTTAGTGCGATCATTCAGGGCGAACTCGAGCCAGCACGATTAGCGGCTACATTAACCGCATTGAAGATTAAAGGGGAAACGCCTGAAGAAATCGCGGGCGCGGCAAAAGCACTGACTGACAACGCCGAACCTTTCCCCCGCCCCAGTTATCCGTTTGCCGATATCGTTGGCACGGGAGGCGATGGCGCGAACACCATTAATATTTCAACCACGGCCGCCTTTGTCGCCGCCGCCTGTGGCGTGAAAGTGGCCAAACACGGCAACCGCGGGGTATCGAGCAAATCGGGCTCGTCGGATTTACTCGCCGCCTTTGGCATTGATTTAGCGATGCCTGCCGACCACGCCCGCGAGGCCTTGGATAATCTGGGCGTTTGCTTTTTGTTCGCACCGCAATACCACACCGGCGTACGACATGCGATGCCCGTGCGCCAAGCGATGAAAACCCGCACCATCTTTAATCTGCTTGGGCCGTTAATTAACCCAGCAAAACCTAGCATTGAGCTGATGGGCGTGTACGACCAAGCCTTAGTTGCGCCGATTGCACAAACCATGCAAAACCTCAATATGACGCGCGCGGCCGTGGTTCATGGTGACGGTCTGGATGAAGTGGCTATCCACGGCCCCACGACGGTGGCAGAAATCACCCCGACCCAAATTGAGCATTACACCTTAACCCCAGCGACTTTGGTGTATCCCAATACCCGCTGGACAGCATTGCCGGGGGCACGCCGGAGCAAAACCGCGCAATGATCAGCGCGATTTTGCAAGGTAAAGGCACCGACGCCCAGCAAGCCGCGGTGGCCGTCAATGTGGCACTATTGCTACGCTTATTCGAACAAGAAGACTTGAAAGCAAACACACAACAGGCCTTGGACGTGATGGCGTCGGGCAAGCCTTACACCATCATGCAAGCGTTAGCACAAAGGAGCGCAGTATGACCACGTCAGCCCTCAACGACACTATTTTAGGCCGCATTGTTGATGACAAAAAACGCTGGGTGGCCGCGCGCAAGCGCTCTCAGCCGCTGGATAGCTTTATCGACCAGCTGACGCTCAGTGATCGCGATTTTCGTGCTGCGCTGTCTGCACCGGGCTCACAGTTTATCTTGGAGTGCAAAAAAGCCTCGCCCTCGAAAGGCCTGATCCGAGAAGATTTCGATCCGGCGAGTATTGCCCGCGCCTATCAACCCTTTGCCGCTGCCGTTTCGGTGCTGACGGACGAAGACCACTTTCAGGGCAGTTTTGACTTCTTGCCTATCGTGCGCGCACAAGTCGATGCACCTGTGCTTTGCAAAGATTTTATTATCGACCCTTATCAGGTTTACCTCGCGCGTCATTATCAAGCCGACGCGATCTTATTGATGCTGTCAGTGCTCGACGATGCCGAATACCGCGAACTGGCCGATTTAGCCGAGTCGCAAAAGCTGGGCGTGCTTACCGAAGTGAGCACCGAGGACGAGCTAGCCCGTGCCAATGCCTTAGGGGCGGTGGTGATTGGGATTAACAACCGGAATCTGCGTGATTTAAGCATCGATCGCGATCGCACCAAACGCTTCGCACCACAAGTGGGCGAAAAAGCGCTCGTGATTTCAGAAAGTGGCATTCATAACCACCGTCATGTACGTGATCTTGCTCACCACGCGGATGGCTTTTTGATCGGCAGTGCATTAATGGCAGAGCCCGATCTTACCCTCGCGCTACGTAAAGTGATCTTAGGAGAGAATAAAGTCTGTGGACTCACCACCGCCGACGATGCCCTCGCCGCCTATCATGCAGGCGCAGTCTACGGCGGACTCATTTTTGTTGAGCACTCCCCGCGTGCCGTCACGGCCGCCGTGGCCGAGCGCGTACAACAAGGCGCACCGCTTTGCTATGTGGGCGTGTTCCAAAATCATGCGCTAGACACCGTGGCTGAGTACGCACAACAGCTCAGCCTTCATGCGGTGCAACTGCATGGCGATGAAGACGCGGCGTATCTACAAGCATTGCGTGAGAAGCTTCCTGAGCACTGTGAAATTTGGAAAGCACACGGTGTCTCTGATGTCGCACCGGCTTTAGACGGCGTGAATGCTGACCGCCACCTCATCGACAGCCGAGTCGGCCAGCAATCTGGCGGCACGGGCAAAACCTTTGATTGGCATCTGATCCCTAAAACCGCCAAAGACAAAGTCATGATTGCCGGCGGGCTCACCCCCGAGAATGCGGCCAAAGCGGCTGAACAAGGCTGCCTCGGGCTGGATTTTAACTCCGGCGTTGAGCATGCGCCCGGCGTGAAAGATGCCAACAAGTTAAACGCGGCGTTCCGCGCCCTTCGCCGCTATTGATTTACCAAGAGATGGTCGATTTGGCTGAGAGGATAGATGTCGCTAAGACAGGCAACGTATCTCGGCCCCCAGTTAAAGACGTAAAAGGATAATTATGAGCAAGCTTAACCCGTATTTTGGCGAATTTGGTGGTCAGTACGTGCCCCAAATTCTGGTGCCTGCGCTGGATCAGCTCGAACAGGCGTTTATTGATGCCCAAGAGGATCCCACTTTTAAAGACGATTTTATTCGCCTGCTGCAAGAATATGCCGGACGACCTACCGCGTTGACGCTTTGCCGTAACCTCACCAAGGGGACGAACACCAAGCTGTATCTTAAGCGGGAAGACTTGCTGCACGGTGGGGCGCACAAAACCAACCAAGTACTGGGCCAAGCCATGCTTGCCCAGCGGATGGGCAAATCAGAAATCATTGCTGAAACCGGAGCCGGCCAACACGGTGTGGCGACCGCGCTGGCGTGTGCGCTACTGGGATTGAAATGCCGCATCTACATGGGGGCCAAAGACGTAGAACGCCAAAGTCCTAATGTGTTTCGGATGAAGCTGATGGGCGCGACCGTGATCCCCGTCCATGCGGGCTCCGCGACGTTAAAAGATGCATGTAACGAAGCGATGCGCGACTGGTCAGCCAACTATGATACCGCCCACTATTTGCTCGGCACTGCGGCGGGCCCGCACCCCTTCCCGACCATTGTGCGCGAGTTTCAACGCATTATTGGTGAGGAAACCCGTGCGCAAATTCAGCAGGTAGAAGGCCGATTGCCGGATGCGGTGATCGCCTGTGTGGGTGGCGGCTCTAACGCCATTGGTATGTTTGCTGACTTTATCGATGACAAAGACGTGCGTTTAATTGGTGTGGAACCGGCGGGCAAAGGCCTCGATACTGATCAACACGGCGCGCCCTTAAAGCACGGCAAGCCCGGTATTTTCTTCGGGATGAAATCGCCATTGATGCAAGATGAATATGGTCAAGTGGAAGAGTCGTATTCAGTGTCTGCGGGGTTAGACTTCCCGTCTGTGGGGCCACAGCATGCGCACCTTAACGCCACTGGTCGTGGCGAATATCCGGCGGTCACCGACGATGAAGCCTTGGAAGCGTTTCAATCTCTCGCGCGCAACGAAGGCATTATTCCCGCGCTGGAGTCGGCCCATGCCATTGCCCATGCACAAAAGATGATGGCGGCGGAGCCGGACAAAGAGCAGCTTTTAGTGGTGAATCTATCCGGACGTGGTGATAAAGATATCTTCACTGTATATGACATTCTAGAAGGCAAAGGAGAGCTGTAATGGTGGCACCGTCTACTCGATATCAAGCAATGTTCGCAAACCTGGATGCCAAACAGCAAGGCTCCTTTGTTCCTTTTGTCACCTTAGGGGATCCAAACCCAGAGCAATCACTCGCCGTGATCGATGCATTGGTTGAAGGCGGCGCCGATGCGCTGGAGCTTGGCATGCCTTTTTCCGACCCATTGGCCGACGGCCCCACGATTCAAGATGCCACTATCCGAGCACGGAAAGCAGGGACCACACCCGATACCTGTTTTGAGATATTGGCAGTGATACGCGAAAAACACCCTCACGTGCCGATTGGGCTGCTGATGTACGCCAACTTAGTCTACGCCCGTGGCATTGAGGCCTTTTATACTCGCTGTGCGGATGTCGGCGTCGATTCGGTACTGGTGGCAGATGTGCCGATTGCTGAATCTGCACCATTTCGTGAACACGCCTTGGCGCAGGGCATTGATCCGATTTTTATTGCCCCACCTAACGCAGACGATGCAACCTTAGCCCAAGTGGCGGAGCTGGGTCGTGGCTATACCTATCTGGTATCGCGCGCCGGGGTCACAGGGGCAGAGGCTAAAGCAGGGGCGCCGGTTGAACACCTGCTCGGCACCTTGCATCATCATGAGGCACCGCGCCCGCTACTTGGCTTTGGTATCTCAACCCCTGAGCAAGTCAAAGCGGCGATCAGCGCCGGGGCGGCAGGCGCCATCTCTGGCTCGGCGGTGGTGAAGATCATCGAGCAGCATCAACATGATGTGCCTACAATGCTCCATGCGCTCACTCAGTTTGTCCGCGAAATGAAAACGGCGACGCAGCAATAAAACCGGGCCCGTCACTAAAGCGGGCAGGATCACCTGCCCGCTTTACACCACCCACCTATCGTCTCTCGCAATAGCGTCATTCACGCGCATCAGGTTTATTGAAATGGCGTATCGCCGAGAGAGAAACCTTAAACGCATCACCTTTATCAGGCTGTGTGTCACTCGTGCCATCACTCTCGAGTGCCGGCCGACGCGCACTACGGCTGTGTAATCGCTGGGTCGATGCTTGCATCGCGTCGTGGTAAACACGATATTGGTTTTTACCACCATGTTTTGCCGCATACATCGCCATATCGGCATACCTTAGTAGCCTTTCACCTCCGATATTATTTTGCCCGAATGCCAAGCCAATACTGGCTGACACTTTGCACCGATGGCCAAGCAATACCGATTGTCGCTGAGCAATGTTGACCAGTGTCGTCGCTATCTCACCAGGCGTATTTGCCTCTTGATAAGGAATGATCGCTGCAAATTCATCCCCGCCTAATCGTGCGATAACCGCATTACGAGGCAGTTCATCGGCAAAGCGCTTTGCCAGTGTGCGCAAAAACACATCGCCCACATCATGGCCATGCGTATCGTTTATCGCCTTAAACCCGTCTAAGTCGATCACTAAAATGGCCACCCCTTCTGTCGAGGTCGCAAAACGGTGGTTCAAGGCATCAAACAACCAATGTCGATTATTCAACCCAGTTAGTTGATCTTCTCGGGCGAGTTTGTAATAACGTTTGGCGTCATGGGCGATCAGTAGCAGAACCGTCGCCCCAACCGCTATCATCCCCAACGTCATCACAGTGGTCAGCTGCCCCAGTTGATTAAGCAGCCGCGTGTGTTCTCGATAACCACTGTCTGGCACCGCCAGTGTCCGCGCAAAGTAGTTTTCTAGCTGTTGCTGTTGTTGGCGATAGTGCGCCATCACGTCATCAATATTATGGGTAGAAAAGCGTAAGGCATAAAAGCTAGCTTCGCTCGCCCTAAGTTCGCTATATATCGTCTTAAGCAATGCGCGAGGGTTGGTCTTTGATGCGGTTTGTTTACTCGCCATATTGATCGTGACCGGAAAGCGGCTCCACAAGATCTCATGCTGCACCGCCACGTGATCAAAACTGCTCTCGCCACCTTGATAACGTTTTAGCATCGTTAATAAGGCATCGTATTCATTGCTCAAGCTCAGCATATACCAGACAAGCTTGCTTTGGCTGCTCGTCAACCGATCGGATAAACTCGTTATCTTGTGTGTGGTCACCACAACGCCGACTGCCAGTAAGGCGATACAGCCGACCAACATCAAGCGCTTAACGGGCATGATCTTCAGTTGCTTACTTCTCATCATTCATGCTTCCTCAAGGCTCAACTTCAATGTCTGTTAACTGCCAAACCATCGTCTCGTAAAAGCGATCGGATTGCAGTTGCGGGTAATCATCCAAAGGGTAAATCAACCAAAGCGGTCCTAATGTCCGAATGGTCATCGGTTTACCATTGCGCTCAAACGCAATAATAGGTTGGTAGCGTGTTACCACATCCCGCGGTAAACGTGCCTGATAGTGGTTCATTGCATGAAGCGTCAACGCTTGATAGTGCGAGACATTAGCGGCTTCAAGCACTGTTGATAGTTTGACGCCCCGAAAGGTTTGCAATCCAGCGGTAAAAGGCGTGTGTGTACGGATATCGGTGTGGGGCAATTTATCTAATTGTTGACGATCAAAGGTGATGCGCTCCGCATCGCCCACCGTGAGGGTCAGCGACAAAGGAAGGCGCAGTGATGCTTGTGCGCGGTCTACTGCGAGCACACAGACAAATAGCGCCACAAGATAGGGAATGAGCGCGCGTGTCGACGCGCAAAATACCGTTATATAGGCTGGGCATGATTGCATGTTCATCGCTCACCATTTACGTCTCTACGGTTGTTTACATCTGCTACCGCTCAACCGTCACCACTCAACAAACAGGTTTGGGTTGTGTATCAAACACACCCTGGCTAGGCGTATTGCGCGCTCAGAATGAGCCACCTGTCAGCATCTCGCCACGCGTGTGGCGGACTTGCGACTAGTGTGCTTCAAGAGGATGCATATTGAACAGTCCTAACGAGAGGGTTTATTGACAATTCGCACAATTGAGACAAAAGGAAGTGAGCGCTATCAGGCCTCACGGCATAAAGATAAAAAAAGACCCACCCGTTAATACACGGGTGGGTCAGGATGTTAGCTCCGTTGACGTATTCGCCAGGCGCGCGTTAGCCTCGATTAGCTTAGATCACGCATTAATATCTCAAACTCTTCTTGCGCTTGGTCAATCAATGTCGCGAGCTCGTTGGCATCGCCATGGTTCAAAGGTAACGCCCAATTATCATGTTTGCCGGGCTCAATATGCTCAGCCAGCAACTGGGTGATTTTGCCTTTGCGCTGAAACGTCACTTCATCAAATTCAGCGAGGTGGGGGCTTTCCTCGTCGGCAATGTGAACCATCACATTGCCATTGGGGATCACCCGCACATGCGCTTGACGCGCGGGAGTAGTGTTTAAGGTGTAACTCCGTGAATGGATAGACATGTCAGCCTCCTCTCACTCGACTTGGGGCACTCCCTATTATAGTGCTTCACCAGCAGGGATGACTGACTATCCCGCTCCGTATTGCGTAAGATCATAGATGGTTACACTCTTGTGGCATCACTCCATGCAAATACATATACTTATGCAATAATACTGCATACGGTAAATGGGTTAGCCCGCCGGTGTCATCGCGTATCGCCCAACAAATCAGCCCCCTTACAACAGCGGGCTAAACATGTAAAAGAACTGCTCGATCGGCTTATGATAAACGGGTCTTTGTTGCCAGGCTTCAGCACTAATGCGGGTCGATTGCGCCAGATAATGGCGGTGTAGCGCATGAATGCTCGCACAAAACTCGGGATCGTCGACAGTCAGTGTTAGCTCAAAATTAAGCCATAGGCTGCGCATATCGAGGTTCACCGTGCCCACGAGGCAGTACTGCTCATCCACCAGCACAGACTTGGTATGCAATAAGCCGCCCCCGAAACGGTAGATTTCTATCCCTGCTGACATTAAATCCTCAAAAAACGAGCGGCTCGCCCACTCCACCATCAAGGAGTCATTTTTCTCGGGAATAATCAGAGTGACTGACACCCCACGCTGCGCGGCTGTTTGTAAGCTCACCATCAGCCCTTCACTTGGCACCAAATACGGGGTGGTGATCACAATGCTCTTCTCTGCTTGATGGATAGCCAGAGTCAGCACTTGTTGAATCATCCCTTCTGGCAAGCCAGGTCCAGACGGAATCGCTTGCACCGCGTGATTGGCGTGTTGGTGATCTTCAATCAGCAAACACTCTGGCGATGACGGCAAGTCGCGTAGCCCAGTTTCCACCTCCCAATCCCATGCAAACACACTACTTAAAACGGGCACCGTGGGGCCCGAGACTCGCACCATCACGTCCACCCATTGCCCAACTCCCGCGTCTTGTTTGAAAAAACGCGGATCCACCATGTTCATCGAGCCCGTGTACGCAATATGATTATCAATGATTGCTATCTTGCGGTGTTGGCGAATATCGAGGCGACGAAAAAACATCCGAAACGGATTTACCGCAAGGGCTTCAATCAGCTCTACCCCAGCTTCACGCATCGCATGTGGCCATTCACTGCGGAAAAAAACCTTGCTCCCGGCAGAGTCCAGCATGATACGCACGGGGATCCCACGTTTGGCGGCATCACACGCCGCCTGCGCGACCTCGTCAGCATGGCCCCCTGGATACCAGATATAAAACACCATATCGACGCTTTTCTGCGCCTGACGAATATCAAGTGCTATTGACTTCAGAATATCAGCGGGCTCGGTCTGCAACGCCAGCTGATTGCCGGTGAGCTCCGGTACACCAATTCGGGCGTGGCAAAGGCGATTAACATGGTGAGACTGCTCGCTAATGTGCTGAGGACGATGTGCCGGGCACGCCTGCAAACTGAGCAGCCATTGACGATATGGCTCAAACATCGCTTTCGCGCGCATTGCACGTGTTTTACCGAGGTTCAGCTCACCAAAGAGCAGATAGGCAATCACCCCCACGATCGGGAGGATATAAATAATCATTAACCAAGCGATCGATACACCCAGCGCGCGACGCTTGAATACCACGCGGACTGTCACCCCCGCAATGGTTAACCAGTAGACCAACAGCAACAGTAAGGTCACGATCTCGTAGACTTTTTCCATGCCTAATTGCACACCTTAATAATAACTGACGAAAGCCTGTTCTCTCGCCTTCTCTATTCTGCCTAGCTTGCCAATCGGTGCAAGCCATGATTTGTCTTTAGAAAAAGACAAGCGGCGGAAAAATCGTGACAGCTAACACACCAAAATGATGCTAAATACATCAGATAATGCATGTTAACGTGACCCAAAGCAGCAATGTTAACAATGTGTTAAATCAATAATTGCAGTAGAGAAAGCCACTGTGATACTCACTAAAGGCAGCGGATTGCCCTTACTAACGACCAAGAAGTATTCACGCGGAGAGAGAATGTGGGGAAATACAGCCATACGGTGGTATTACATACGGCATGATCTTCAAATTTTACGCATAAACTGGTTTACTGACGAGTCTTTATAGAGGGAATGACTTGCTTCAATGTGTAATTATTAGTTTACACACTGAGCAAGCATCTGACGGGCGCAACTGAGTATGCGCCCATAAAAATCAATCAATTATCGAATACAATATCGAGTAGGTATGGCAAACACACAACGCGCACAATTTTCATCCCGATTAGGGTTTATTTTGGCGGCTGCTGGCTCAGCCATTGGGCTCGGCAACATTTGGGGCTTCCCCACGCAAACAGCCTCAAACGGCGGCGCCGTTTTTCTGTTTATTTATTTGCTGATGGTCTTTGTCCTCGCGTATCCCCTTTTAATAGCAGAACTCACTATTGGACGCTATGGCAATGCCAACCCCGTTCGCTCACTGTCAGCGGTATCCGGCGGACAAAAATGGATTGGTCGGTTACTTGGGTTAGTCGGCTTACTCGGCGCGACTGGCATTTTAAGCTTTTACACCATCGTGGCCGGTTGGTTGGTGGGCTATATGGTCTCACCCTTGCTTGCATTAACAGGCTTTACCGATGCAGCCGCCTGGTTAGAGTCGTTTAGCGAAACCCGTAACCTCGCATTGATGCTGTGCTTTATGGTGCCAACGATTCTGGTGGTCCGTAATGGTATTGCTAACGGGATCGAGCGTTGGTCTTCACGTTTAATGCCCGTCCTCTTTTTACTGTTCGTGATCATGGTGATTTACATCTTGTTCCAGCCCGGCGCGATGGAAGGGCTTAAGATGTACCTGATCCCAGATATGTCGCACCTCTCGCCGGGATTGGTCGTGAGTGCCATGGGGCAAGCGTTTTTCTCACTCTCGCTGGGTGTGTGTGTGATGATGGTGTACGGCTCGTATTTGTCCAAGACCGCCAACATCCCTAAAACCGCTGCACAAGTCGCATTGCTGGATACCGGCATCGCCTTTATTGCCGGGCTGTTGATCATGCCGGCGATGTTTGTTGCCCAACATAATGGTGTGGCGATTTACAGCGAGGCAGGCGCGCTCCTCAGCAGTGATACACTGGTGTTCAGCGTCTTGCCTGCCATGTTCGACACCATGGGAACAGCGGGCATCTTTATCGGTTTTGCCTTCTTCCTGCTGATGGTCATTGCCGCCCTCACTTCAGCCATCTCATTGCTAGAAGTCCCAGTGGCTTGTGCAACCGAGGAATTCCGTCAATCACGAGAGAAAGCGGTATGGTGGATTGGCGGCCTTATCACCATTGCCTCGGCAGTGATTGTTTACAACTTTGGCGATCTGTTTGGTTTAGTGGTTACCGTCACCACCGAGTACGCACAGCCTATCCTGGGCCTGCTGTTTGCTCTGGTTGCAGGCTGGCTATGGCACCGCAACGAAATCTTGAAAGAGCTGGTGCAAGGTAGCCCTGAGCTTGGCGAAACCTGGTTTTGGAAAATCTGGCCAGGCTACGTTCGCGTTATCTGCCCGATACTGATGCTACTGGTATTCGGCTGGGATTGGATTTAATCCTCAACGCGCCTTGGCATCCCCTGCCAAGGCGCCTACCTTGTGATTTGGCCTCTCACCGCCTTGTCGTTTCTCCTCCCTGCGCATTTGGGTACACTGCGTACATACTTAGCTTAAATACACCTAGTCACGCGGCGGCGTTATGAAACAACTAATTGATTTTATTCCTCTGATTATCTTTTTTGCCTTATACAAATTTTACGATATCTATATAGCAACAGGGGCACTGATCATCGCCACCCTGGTGCAAGTTGTACTGGTTTGGGCCTTGTATAAACGCGTGGAAAAGATGCAAATCATCACTGCCGTTTTGGTCGCCATCTTTGGCGGCATGACGCTATTTTTTCACGATGATAACTTCATCAAGTGGAAGGTAACTATCGTGTATGCCTTGTTTGCCATTGGCTTGGCGGTGTCCGAGGCGATGGGTAAACCGCTGATCAAGAATATGCTCAGCAAAGAGATCACACTGCCAGAACGCGTGTGGCGCACCATTAACTGGGCCTGGATCGGATTCTTTTCGCTTTTAGCCGGGGTAAATATTTATGTCGCTTACAGCATGCCGCTTGATGCCTGGGTGAACTTTAAGGTCTTCGGCACCTTGATCCTGACCTTCCTGTTTATGATTGCAACTGGGGTGTATATCTACCGCCACCTACCCAAAGAGAGCAACTCAGACCAATAAAAACTTGCCCAAATGCTGTGTTAGCGGTCACAATTCTAATCTTATCCTGAAAAAAGGGGCTAGCCCCTTTTGAATAAGATGTGAAGAGAGCCATGCCTGACAACAAAAACAACTGCCCCCGCGGCCAACTGCTGCTTCGTACATTAGCCATGCCCGCCGACACCAACGCCAATGGCGATATTTTTGGCGGCTGGATCATGTCCCAGCTCGATTTAGCTGGCGCGATCCTCGCCAAAGAGATCTCTGGTGGACGTGTCGTTACTGTGTCAGTCAACGACATTACGTTTAAATCGCCCGTCAGTGTTGGCGATGTAGTCTGCTGCTATGGGACGTGTCAACGTATCGGCAATACCTCGATCACTATTGAGCTTGAGGTCTGGGTTAAGCCCGTTAGCCATGATGAGATAGGCGATCGCAGCAAAGTGAGCCATGCGACCTTTAATTATGTTGCGATTGATGAAAACGGCCGCCCTCGCGCCATCAATAAATAACGCGATCAACAAGTAAAAAGGGCCTGTTAAATTGCAGGCCCTTCGTGTATCCGCTCGATAAACATCACCACCGGTGTGGCTATGAGGTTAACAGCCGCTTTAATTGCGCGACGTGCTGATCAAAAAGCAATTTATCTGTTTTCTTCCCACTTTTGGCGATGGTCAGCCACTGCACGCCCGTGTCATCCTGGTGGCTATATTCAATGCGTAGCACGTATTTTGCGCTAGTCAGCAAAGCTAACAACGCACCTGCAACAAAGCCCACGGCAGGTAAGTACTCCGCGTAAGGCAGCTCACCGACCAACATAAAAAATAAAAAGCTCGCGCTTAGTATTCCTAGCCCTAACATCCTCAGCAGGTGATCTTTCCACGTGAGTTCTTCAACGCTGGCATCAACAATATTGTGCATCGCGTAACAGTCATCATTCACACATAAACGGGTTGGGGTTTGTTTTATTACCACTGACTTTCTCATGCTTATTTCCATATCAAGGTGTGTGAGCCAGTCACACTGTCACAAGGTTCATTCCACTGTGGCGATTATTATGTCTATTTTTACTAACAGGGCGAGCACGACTAAACGCAAACGTGACCCACAACACTGACTTAATACGTTCCGTGTTAACTATTTATACATATGCTTGCTACGCTCAAGACAGTGGTTAACCTCAACCGTCTTCTCCTGTTTGCTGATACAACTGGATGACAGCGATTTTAGCAGTACGTCCATCCGACCAAATATCGAGTCGAGAAAGCCTTGCAAGGCGCGAAAAGGAAGCTTGAAAATACCTTTAACCGTCAGCGCTGTTTCTATAGCGCCATCGGTAAACGTAAAGCCTCTGACTCGTTTGCCATGATGCGTGTTGCAGTGCCAGCCTTGGATAGCGGCGCGGTCTATCTGTTTGAGCGAGATGGAATCACCTAGGTACGACAATCTTACATCAAGCCACCCAATACTGAGGCAAGTGATTTATTCGTATTTGTTGCTTCTCTAATCCGCCAATGGAGACGTATTAGAGATTGGCTCTCGTAGAGCAGACAGCAAGTCTTCCGGAATCAATAGCAGGGCGAGCGCATGAGTGTTCACTTTTCAACCATCGTCGGTATGCCTGCGGCTAAAACTTTCTCTAAGAAGCTGGGATTCATGAGACAGCGCTTCTGTTTGGCCACCAAGCTGATCTTGGTCGGCTCAGCCCGCACCATGTTTGAGGCCATGTGTCGCAGACAGGCAAAGTTCGCGGCCCCATTGTCTTTATAAATTTGACAGGCGTCTTCACCCATGTTGACATCCAATACCCAGTGCATGGCTTCAATGCCCCAATGCGAGCGGATAGCACGGCTTGCCTCATCGGCAGTCAGTGATTTTGAGCTGATATAGTAACGATACTCCAGCGACATCGGACGCCCTTTTTCAACACGCAGAGACTCAACCATGATAAGGCTTTGTAGTGATGGCCAACGGGTAAAGTCGCCTGATAAACACGCTTTATCAAGCACATAACACTGACGTGATTCAATACGACCGTGACCATATTCAAACTCGACATCGTCATTGAAGGTTCGACGTTGCTCACTGAATGCCGCAGTGATCGCGTTCGCTAACTTGCCCTGGTTTTGTTTCACCGCTAATAAGTAATCGCCACCCTGCTCAAGAATCGTCTTGGTAATCGTCGTTTGGCAGGCCATGGCATCGATGGTGACCAGCGCACCGCGTAAATCGAGTAGGCGAATTAACTCGGGAATCGCACTGATTTCATTGCTTTTTTCTTCTGTCTTAAGCTGGCCAAGCACCAGATGATTTTCACTAGCATACGCACTGACCATGTGGATCGTACTGCTTCTATCTTCACGGTTGTAAGAGCCTTTCAGCGTTTTACCATCGACGCGACCACCTGACCATCCGTCATTTGATGGACAGCTTTCATTCAATCGAAGAGATGGCACGAGCGATGGTATCGTCGGCAGGAATACCGTCTTTAAACATACCGTTACGCTTAAACCACTCATGGTGCCCTAGGATGTATTCTCGAATCCCGTACCATCCTTTCGACCCCGCAATCACCGCGGACAATGAAGCAAAGAGCAGGTCGAAAAGCGGGTAGGTTATCTTGGCACTCTGGCGGTTATCATCAACGGCGCTGAAGTAGTCTTTAAATGTATCGATATCCACGGTATCTATCCCGAACTATTTTAGAATCGGCCTATATGATCACAGCCAGAGGTGATCGTCAAACCGATCCTGTTTTGGTCAAAAAACGTTCGCGATCTCGCCCTGGAATCAATAGAGACCAACAGAATAACAACGCGAGCAGTAGCAGCGCTTTATACCTATATTAATAGCTTCCCTCTTAGGGCAGAGGAGGACTTGATGGCAATGGAATATTTATATCGGCGAACGTAACCCTAAGGCTACGTTCCACTATGACGTGATTGCCAACCAATCTTTTTAAGAACAATGCCTTTGAATATCAAAAAAAAGGGATCAGCGTATCCTCCATAATATGTACATAGACGATATTTTAGTCCTATTCATCGATATCATCTTGCTCATTCCAAAAACAGTAGTGATTTTTTCCATTGCTTTTAGCTCGATACATCGCTTTGTCAGATTTCGCCACCAGCCCGTTTATACTTTTATCATCATTTGGAAAGACAGAAACACCAACGCTTAACGATACAAAGCTGGATTTGTCAGTGTGAGACAGCATCGTTTTTACTGATGACATCACTTCGTCGACTAGTAGTTTAATAGCATTGTAATCAGGCATGTTGGCTAATAAAAGCAAGAACTCATCTCCACCAACTCTCGCCACAACATCAGTTTGTCTGACTGACTCCGTTAACGTCTTAGCTATGTCGCACAAAAGCCGATCCCCTGTCTGATGCCCAAAGCTATCATTCACTTTTTTAAAGTTATCTAGATCAACAAAAACGACAGCAACATAATTACCTTTTTCTTTTGATGCTTGAGTTATAATCTCCAATTTTTTCATCGCGAAATCACGAGTGGCCATTCCTGTCAAGTTATCATGGTTAGCCAAATGTTCTAACTGAGACTTTAACTCTTCTCGCTTCTCAGCATTATTCTTAAATACAACAAGTGCTTTCGCCATTTGGCCAACCTCATCCTCACGCTGACTAATATAAACGTTAGTCGAGAGGTCATTTTTTGCTAGCCGTAGCATTGTACTTGTCATTGTCCTTATCGGGTTTGAAATACTAACACCTAATAAATACCCTGAAAAAACAACAAATACAAAAACGATAAGATTAGTAAACAGGAATATTTGACTCATTTCCGATACAGGCTGGAATACCTCATCTTGATCGACCTCGGCAATCATCACCCACTTAATGCCTTTGAAAGAGATAGATGCATAAGCGGAGTACACACGTCGCCCTCGGTAATCGGTAAATAACCCTGTTCCTGATGAACCTTGTAGACCATCTCTTGATGGCACAGTGTCCACTCTAGTCTTCAGTATATTATTGTGATCTAAAAATCTGGAGTTACTTCGCATTAACAAATCAGAGCCGACTAAATAGGTTTCGCCAGTGGCTCCCATTCCCGCCGTCACTTGCATAATTTTATTTATAGGTTCAATAGGAAGCTGAAAGATTAACGCGCCCATATAATTAACACTGCCATCAAAAACAGGGATCCCTATGAAACTCGAGGGTATGTTATTACTGGGCTCATAAAAATCAATATCTGAATAGTATATTTCACCAGGCTTTCTTTCATCATTTATTTTACTAAAAAGCTTTGAAAGAGAGGAGTCTTTCCATGGGCCATGGATTAGATTTGTTGCATAGTCTTCATCTTTTTGTACCGTGTACACCAAATGACCATCCGTATCAACTAAAAACATGTCATAGTAGGTGTTTGAACGAACAAGGTTTAAAAAGATAGGATGGTAATGCTGGTGTTTTTCGCTATAAACACTACCATCGTCTGGTGAAAGGAAGTGGTCTCTCTGCCCTGATGAGAATGGGTTATTCCTTATGTAGACTTTCTTTAGATATTCTTCCCTATCATTTGGTATGCTATCAAAAGACTGTGAAAATTTTTCTAGTGCTTCTCTTACTAAAGGACTCTGACCATGAAACAACACTTCATCCTCTAGAGAGGAAAAATAATTAGTCAGGCTAGACTTTCTCGACTGCAAAAGAGAAAGCATGTTATTTTTTATAATATCTTCAACATTAACTTTAATGTTTATATAAGAAACAACGCCGGCCACGATCATTGATATCAATGCAAAAAAAATCATCACCGCAGGTAATTTCTTGTTAATTGAAACATTTTCCAGCATCAGTTCAATCTTTTTACCAATAATTTAAGTATTGTATTATAATACGACAGTATTTAGTTATTTTTCATTCCGTGATCTAAGTATCGTTTTTTCGCAAACGTTATTACTTGCCTCACAACAATAACCACTTTTAATTTCCCGCAATATCTAAGCCTGACCGCGCCCTAACCCTAGCGTGGATTGAATAATCATAGGCTAACCCAATCACCAAATCTACCCTTTGGGCAGGTCTATTTATCATTTTCTCACACTATACGGGGCGGTTCTGTCAAGACTAGCATAGTTTTTGCGGGTGTCTGTGATCACAAAACAGCATTATTCACTCACACTGGCGTAGCACTCATTCCACTGTGGCGATTATTATGTCTATTTTTACTAACAGGGCGAGCACGACTAAACGCAAACGTGACCCACAACACTGAACACTTAATACGTTCCGTGTTAACTATTTATACACACGCCTGCTACGCTCAAGACAGTGGTGACTTTGTAGATAATGGACTATCGGCATGACCATCCTAACCGGGATCCAACCTGAACTTGATAGACACCAGCTCTCTGAGCTAAACGTCGATCTGCTATCGGCCGTGCTACGCGGTGCAGACATGCTGGTCAGTGGGGATGACAGACTTGCCAATATTAATCACTTGCTCGCGGAAATTGGCGCGGTGACGCAAGTCAGTCGTGTGTGGGTGTTTCAAGTATTGGGGATCAGCAATACCGATATTTTGCAGGATTATGTCTTCGAATGGGCAAACGAGAAAAAGTACGCGCAAATTCGCCTCCCTCATTTTAATCATTTCAGATCTAGCCTCGCGCACCCCGAATACCGTGAGCTGATAGAAAGCCGACAGCGGGGCGAATACCAAGCGGTCATTACTGATCAGTTACCCTCGTCTTGGCTCAAACGCTACTTAACACAACAGCGCATTTTATCGATGTTAACCATCCCCATCATTGTCGATAATAAATGGTGGGGAACGCTGGGGTTTGATGATTGCGAGCGAGAACAACAGTGGTCAGAAAGCGATGTGACTTTGCTGCGCGCGACGGGACATCTGATCGCTAGCACTGTGCTAAAAAACGAGCTGTTTTCTAAACAACGCCAAATAGACATCATTAAAGACAATACCCACTGCAGCACTTGGCAAGTGGATGTACAACGCGGTATCTGCTGGTGCTCGTCAGAGATCATCGGCGACAGTAGCATTAGCAGCATTCGTGACTCTCGCACTTACACCAGCCGGCACTGGCTGCGCCGCATTCATCCTCGGTATCGTCGAGCGTTTTTCTCACGGGTGCGCCACTTTTTATCTCCCGCTGGCAACGAGCTAAAAATGGACTTGCAGGTTCAACGCGACAATGGCGAATATACGTGGGTAGAAATCACTACCAATCACGATCCCAAAAATAAGCCTCAAGGTGTGGTCGCCGGTGTAATGTGGGATATCAGTCAGCGAAAGGCGGAAGAACAAGCATTAATGCGCCAAGCCGCGACCGATCCGCTCACACAACTATACAATCGTCGTCAGTTTGCCAGCGACCTTGCTCGCTTTGGCGACAAAGCCCGTTACCGACATCAACCCCTATCCCTGCTTATTATTGATATCGACCATTTTAAACGCATCAACGATAATTACGGCCATATCGTTGGCGACCAAGTCCTCGAAGCTTTCGCGTCTTTGCTCGAAGCGCACCTTCCTCTGCATAGCAACATTTATCGTATTGGTGGGGAAGAGTTCGCTTGTCTGTTGCCTAATACCGACCAACAAGCGGCGCAACACTACGGCTCTCAGCTATGCGAAGCAATTTATGATCACCACTCGATTCTCGACTATTCCCCCGCTATCCGCGTGTCCGTGTCAATTGGCTGTGCGGAGTTCGACGCCGCCATGCTCGATGCTAAGTACCTCTACCAGCATGCCGATGACGCTTTATATAACGCCAAACTCTCTGGGCGCAATCGGGTGGTCAGTTACGCTTAATCTTGCAGGGGCTTTTTCGGTCAGTACACTGACCTCACCCACAGCCGTTATTCAGTGACGACGGTGATTTGCTAAACTACAGGTAACACTCTAGGTTTTATATCCCCCTCAAGGAGCTTCTATGCCAGCTCGCCCGGACTTTCTCGACAACCTCTCTCCTCATCACGGCAAAGTCGTCCGTGGCGTACTGAGCCCAGAGACACAAACGGCTCTTGCTGCCAAACTCGACGCCATGCCCAATGGGCAAACTTGGTATGCCGACATCTACACAAAGGCGATCTATGGACCCATGGTCTTCCGCGACCCAGATCTCAACATCGCTGACACTATTGAGGCACTGCTGCCAGACTATCGCATTTTGGCCGACTTATATTTGGAGAAAACGCCTGAGGATCAAGGCTTTCCTTTCCATACTGATTTTGACTCAATTGGCTTTATGGAGCGGCCGGAAGATATGCTCACGGTATGGATCCCGCTGACGCCAGTGAAAGAAGCTGGCTCAGGTCAGTTATCTATCGTGATGGAAGAAGGCGCGGTGCGCCTATCGCTAATCCGCGAAGCCAATCAATTGCACTCACTGGTGCGCATTGCCGACCCGTCGGTGCCCGAGCACCCGCCATTTCAAATCACCCAGCAAGAGTATGACTATATGGAGAAGGGCAAAGTGACCCCTGCGTTGGATGCAGGTGATGCGCTGCTTTTTTGTAACGCTTTTTTCCATAAATCAGAGGACGTCTACCAAGGAAAACGCGCCGCCTACATCATGCGCTTGGTGCCTAAAGATGCCAAATTTAGCAAAACGCGCCTGCTGGCACTGAGAAAACTCGGACAGAACCTGGCGGTGGTCGAAGAGTTACTGAAAACGCACTATCCAGAGGCGTTGTAGGCGTGACTTTTATTGAGGGTGGTGAGCATGACGCCTCAACCATTGTGCCATTGTACACCGCAGGCGCTAGGTAACTAATAGTGATATCGGCAAGACAGGATCGTAATAGACGTGTCATCCACGGCGTAAACCAGCCGATTGGTATCATCAATACGCCGCGACCAAAAGCCTGTCAGATTTTCTTTTAGTGCCAGAACATGTCTAGTGGTTATTCGCTTAACCCTAGATGGTGGCTTATGCCAAAGAGAGGCCACCATCAACGACGAGCGTATGGCCGACGATATAACTGGCTTTATCCGAGAGCAAAAATTCAATGGCATCAACAACCTCCTCCACGCGTGCAAACCGCTTGGCAGGCACTTGCTCTTCAACATCGAGTTTTATGGTCGGTTGATGAGTCTGTCGCTCGTCCCATCTTGGTGTCCACGTTACCCCCGGCGCCACAGCGTTAATACGGATATTATTTCTGATTGCCTCTAGCGCGACGGATTGTGTTAGCCCTTCTAGGGCATGCTTTGCCGCACTGTACATCGCTGCATTTGGCGTTGGTCGCAAACCATTGATTGAGCTGACATTGACAATGGCACCACCTGTCTCCATTAACTTAATTTGATACTGCAAGCATTGGGCGTGCCCCCAGAAGTCATTATTTAACGTTTCTTTCAACGCAAACATATCAACTTGATGATAAAGACCACCCGATCCTAACGCCGGTGAGGCATTATTGATTGCAATATCTAATTGGCTATATTGCTCGCGGATATAGCGGAAAAGCTGCTCTAGCGAAGCCTGATCGGCTAAATTAGCTTGTTGATAATCAACAGCTTTAAGTGCAGGGTATTCAGTAACAGCGGCCTGCCACACGTCTTTGTTGCGCGAGCACGTGATCACTTTATAACCTGCCTCAACTAGCCGCATAACACAGCCTAAACCGATTCCTTTCGACCCTCCCGACACAAATGCTAATTTCGTCATAACCGCTCCTCAAAACGATGTACGCGACATGTTAACGATCTGCTGGATGATGAACCCCATCCATCACGGGAATATTCTCCAACTCAAACGGATTGACGCCATCTAAGCAGGCAATATTGAACCCAAACTCACTCGGATTGGAGCGACGTTGGTGATGGGTGTAAATGCCACAGCGTGAGCAGAAGTAGTGCTTAGCCGTGTGGGTATTAAAGGAATAGACACTGAGTTGTTCACTGCCAGCAACGACACGCAATTGTGCAAGCTTGACTGAGCCAACAATGGCGCCGCGGCGTCGACACATCGAGCAATCGCAACGTCTGGGTTTTTCAATGCCATTGGGTAACGTAAGGGCTAACACAACCGCTCCGCAGTGGCAGCGCGCCAAATGTTCGGGTTGGATGGGCGTTTGACCGACTTGTTTTATCATGCGCTTACCTGCTCAGTTTCATGATTATCGAGTGGATAGACTTTCTTAAAACGCTCTAATACCAAAGGAGATTGAGTTGTAAACGGCACGCCGAGTGCCTGCCCCTCTTGCTCAAAAAATGCCAGATGCGCCTGCCGCCACCACGCATAACTCTTATCGCCTTCACCTTCCGCCGCGGCGAATTCAGCAGTCACTTGATCAAACGGGCACTCGCTAACTTCAGTCACCTTGATAATGCAAACCGGCTGCTGCGCCCAGTTTAGCACCACGGTTAAACGCCCTACTTGCGGGTAAGGTTCGTTTTCTATCTCGTAGCAAGCTTTTAAGCTGCACGATGCGCGTTTTATGCCTTGATCAATCAAACGGGCGCATTCGTTAGCATTGTATTCATCCGCGCAAAAGTACTCGGCAATCGTTTCAGGCACGGCCTGACGTTCTGCGTCACTTAAGGTGGCAAGGTAGGCGTTTAAAAATGCCTGTTGTTCTGTATTCATAAGCGTCCTTGTTTATTCAATTATCCAATTCGCGGCGCCAGCTCCCGACTCCTGAAAGCGAAGTTTTATCGGGTAGGTGTCATCACAGCCTTCGACAATCCATAGCTCCCGCCAAACCCTTGTACCTATCTCGCCTGACGGCATTTCGCGCACATAAGGCACAAATTCCTCCGGCTGCTCACAGCCTTGAGATGCCACCGTAACCAGCACCCCTGCCATCGCATCTTGGATCAATTTTTGATTAGCTAGCGATCCTTCTTGGATCGCTCCTTCTGGCAGCGACTGCGCCATCGACGAAGAAGAGACCGCCAAAGCCCCAAACACGAGTAAAGCCCGTAGCCAATTAGTCATACTCAAAAACGCCCTTAAAAATGAATCATCAACAATCTCAGTGGAGGATTCTAAAGACAACATTCAATCTCCATGAACATCAACCACAAACGCCTCTCCCACTTATCATATTGCGATAACTCCACCAATGCGTATTGGGTCGTTGCCGCTACTCATAGTTCTGCCAGTATTTGAATATGACTGTGAGCAACAAAGCCTAACGACTCGCAAAGGCGTCGAGAGGCAATATTTTCCCGGTTGGCACGATATCGGGCGACACGTCCCCTCTTTTCAACCTCTTTAACCCACCTTGAAATCAGTGCCTTGCCGACACCACGCTGACGATAGCTTGGTGTCACCAAGATAGACAGCGATTCAAAGGGCTCGACGCCACAATATGACGCAATGATCCCAACAGGCTGCCCTTCTAGATATGCCATATAGAAATAGTCTGAGTCCAGACTAAAATCCGCTTTAAATAATTCTTCCTCATCAAACCTTGTGCTAAATTGTTCGATGTGCTCCCGATGGGCTTCCAGCGTTAGCTGATCAATCTCTACCTTTGATTTCGCGTCACAAATATGACCTGATAGATAATAGTCAATATCATCAATACAGACCTCAAACGCTTGAGAGTTCACATCGTCGATATAGTCATGTAGTGATCGCAGCTTAGATTTTTCTAGATCTGTGCGAACGTCTTCATTGCAGCTGACCAGTGTCAGGTTATCAGACGCATACAGAAACGCTAAATCCTCTTCACCGCCTCGTTTATAATAGTCGCAGCCAGTGAAAATATAATTGCTTTCAATATGATTCACGCCCAAACGCGCAAGCCAAGATTTATCAATGCTATCCATCGCTTAATACTCCATACTTAGTCAAAAGTGCCGGCTACACGACACTAAAGTTTTGAAGTTTCGGCAGAGCAAAATTCAACTAGCAGACTATCCTCAAGCCAAACCTCATACAAAGGACCACCAAAGTGTTTTATAACTCGATGAGTTAATTGATATTTCTCTGCTATCGCAACTAACTCATCTACCGTTTTGTTTGCTTCGAGCATAAAGTGAGAAGCATGAAAGTTTTGCTTTTTACCTTGCTCTTCATAAATTGCAGCTAAGTCGCCGAACGTCAATTTATACTGCACTGGAATGAACTCTATTAGTTCGTTATCACTCTCGCTCCAAACACACATCCATGCACCAGTCATCGTCTTTGAAGGAAATGCTTTAGCCTCACCATTTGTCAGCTCAGCTAAAATCTCCGAGCTACGCTTCGGTCGGCATGAATTAACAGATAAATGCTTAATTTTCATTTAATCTCTCGATCTTCCCTGACATAGAAAATGCTCATTTCAGCCGCTCCGGCTTGCTGGCGTCGTCTACAACTGGTTATTATACGATGCCTCACAGCAAGCGCTGAAACTGCCCATTTTTAGCTTTAAAATCTAGCTTGTTAAACAAAGCCTGAGACCGACAGTTACCCTCATCAATATCTGCATACAATTCTTTAATGCCCAAAGATCTAACATGATAAAATAATAAGCTAAGAGCTTCCGACATATACCCTTGTCGCCAGTACGATGAATTTAGTAAGCATCCGACCTCACAGGAGTCACCGTTATCACTAAAGCTATGTAAGCCGCAGGTTCCAATAACTTTTTTTGTCACTTTCTCCATTACCGCCCATTCCAACGATTCACCTGATTTCTCCAGTCGGACCACGCTTTCTAGCATCTGAGCTATCATATCTTTCGATGTAAAAACTGGATCTGAGGCAAATTCCATTGTTTGAATATCACCATAAATTTCAAACAGATCATCCGAATCATTCGTTTGAATTGACCTCAAAACAATTCTACTTCCGTGTAAATCAGGCTTCATTTTTCTCCTTAATCTTATAGCGGCTTGGTAAGGTGTGAGGCACGCAACACCAAAGCTTACGCATACCATCTTAGCCACTAAACCCAATGCATAGTAAAAATGCTACGCGTTCGCTGTGTCTCTTGAAACGTTTTTCATACGGAGATTTCCCGTCGTCCAATTCTATGAGCGAAACCACCAACTCTGACCTTAATAATACCTTGCTCGTTTGAATCTACAGACGCGGTAATTTTTGAAATACACTTCATTGCCCGACCTTGTTCGAAAACAAAACTATTCGAATGTGTATTAGGAAGGTGTTTAGTTAGGTAACACGCTAATGCACCACTCGCACTCCCCGTCGCTGATTCCTCGGAAATACCAAAAAGTGGAGCAAAGTTACGACAACTTGCTGTAACCATGCTTGTTTTGTCACATAACTCAAAAGCATGAATACCAATTACTTCATGCCTTTTACAAAAGTTAATGGTTAGATTTTTATTCACTTGAATTTTATCGAGATACCCATATGGGACAGGGACAATAATATCGGGTAAACCTGTTGAAACAACCTGTACCGGCAACCGTGTCGACTCAAGGACTTTCGAGTCTAACCCGACTAACTCCGAGATAAATTCATAACTGAACTGTGCACGGTATTCTGGTAGCTTCTGATCCATAACTACAAGACCGTTTGTCTCTATGGTGACGATAAGTAAACCTGCTTTAGTCCTTTGAAGGTATTTACCCTCACTTATGATTCCGTCTTGATACATTGTTGAAAATGCAGCTAATGTTGCGTGTCCACAAAAGTCAACTTCACCTGTTACGGTAAAAAAGGACACCTCAAAATCAGCTTCATTATCCTGAGATACAAATGCTGTTTCCGAATAACCAACAACTTGTGCTATTTGTAATTTTTCTTCGTTCGACAAATAATCGGCGTCAAGCACTACACCCGCAGGGTTTCCACCCATTCCATTCGCAGTAAAGGAACTAACTAAAATAGCTTCAACGTTCTTCAATCTCAATTTCTCCGTATAACGCCAAGGTAAGCCGCTGGTGCGAAGCGCAGCTGAGGACCGGTAGATTTCACCTACTGGTTAACAATGGGTTTCTCTGTACGGGTATCAAGCTTTGCCCTTTCCCCATACACCGATTGATACTCTACTATCAGATCAAAGCGCTTCAGCGTTTCCTCAATCCCTGACAAATCCTCCCCATCAGACAGACTAATAGTAAGCGGGTATTTCTACCCGCTTACGAAAAAACTGACAGTCTCATTGACGCAAAAGTAGAAAACTTGCTTGAACAACCGCTGATGAGTGTGTAGCAAGAGGGCATCCGCGGACGGTTACTCATTACCCCTGAGATTTCGATGATTATCTCTTACTGGGCTGATGACGATATCATCCGAGTGATGCGTGTGCTCCACCAGAAACAAAAATTCCCTGCGGGTTAATTGCTTTCTCTGGGGAACTAACGCCCGGCTCTGCGGCAGGCAAAAGTAGAGTCCGTTTTTTTGGCCGGAGCTTTTTCCTTTCCGACACCAGCCGTTTGTTAACAGTTTATTCCCACTCAATATTTAGGTCTTTATGTGACTGTGCGCAGTCGCGTAAGTAGAGATTAATGAGGCTCTGATACGGAAGGTCTTTTTTCTCGGCCAAGTTTTTGAAATACGCGACAGTATCCTCATCCAGCCGGATCGTAACCTGCTTCTTGAGCTTCTTGGCGTGTGGATTCTTAACGGACTCAGAAAAATCGTAATGATCAAGCAGTGGCACACCACCAGCAAGCGAGAATGGATGCTCGTTCCTAGCACTATGAACCGGTCCTCTCATCAGAATGGTCTGCTATCAAACGGTCGAACTCGTCTGTAAAGGCGGTTTTGGCCTCGTCGAACGAGATTTTGTGCTTCTTGCGATTAGCGGCATCCATGCGGGGATTCCAGTCAAAGATAAGACGACTCATGCATTACATTGTAGGTATTATCAAGGTGTCGACTCAGAGACCGCTAACGCCCAATTGGCACTGCTCAAACTGAACACCTGTGGCTAAAGTCAAAATGGTATTCTGTCCTCGTCTTCTGTTGCATCTAATTCGGTAGACGGCTCAGGATCAGAAAGAGCGTCTTCAACCGGCATCTGCTCCCACATCTCATTCTGATGGAGCCAGATCGGATCAGCATTTTCTTCAATGAACTGGTCTGCAGGAATACCATCCGCGGTTGGTGGCCGCTTTATTCTGACTTGCTTGCCATTCATAAAAACCCACTGGTACCTCCTTTGCCGCTCTGCTTTCGCGGCTTTCTTTGCTCTCTTTTGAGCCGGAGTGAGCTTTTTCTTAACCTTTGCCATATCTGAACTTTTTGGTGCTAACGTCTGCCATAAACAGCCGAGTGAAACGAGGTCTGGCGACAGAAGGAAACGCATTTAATGGCTTGGTTATGTGCTCTACTGCGCTGCAACAAGCTTCTTGACCCTAAGGTCTTTACGGTGTTGCTCAGCATGCGACAGTTCATATTGGGACTGCTGCGTTAGCCAGCTCTCCGATGAGGTATTAAAAGCAATAGAAAGCCTAATAGCCATTTCCGGACTAACACCGGCTTTGCCATTCAAAACGGCGCTTAACGTTTTCCGGCTCACCCCGAGCGCCTCCGCAGCTGCTGTAACAGATAGGCCAAGGGGGTCTAGGCAAAGCTCTCGTATGACTTCACCGGGATGGGGAGGGTTGTGCATCAACATAGGGTTACCTCAATGACAATCTTGGTCATTCACTACCTCGGCATCTCCATCCTCAAACCGGAACGTGACGCGCCAGTTACCCCTTACCGTCACAGCCCAGATTCCCGACCGGTTGCCGGAAAGTTCGTGGAGCCTTAGGCCCGGCAAATCCATATCTTTGGCGCCGGAAGCCGCATTGAGCCTACCGAGAATAAGCCGAAGCCTCTTTGCATGAGCGGTTTGGATCCCTGCAGTGCTGCCGGACTTGAAGAATTTCGCCAAGCCCTTGTGTTTAAAGCTTCGAATCATCTCCTTGTTGTAACCTGTAACGCATCAGGTGTCAATGTGCATAACGAATGACATGGATTCCCCCTCTTGAAGATCTGCCACACTTAGGTGCGGCCTTTAATACCGGAGATAACCATGTCTACTCAATTCTTTTGTGGCGTTGATCTCGCCAAGCACCACTTTTCTCTTCACGCGGTGGATGACCACGGAAAAGTCATTCTCCATAAATCTGTTTCACGCGCTAAATTACTGGCTACATTAGCAAATATGCCTACGATGTGTATAGGTATTGAGGCCTGCAGTGGGGCACATTATTGGGCCAGAGAATTCAACAAGCTCGGTCACGATACCCGTATCATGGCCGCAAAGTATGTCGGTCCTTATCGCACAAAAGGAAAAAATGACCTGAACGATGCCGTTGCCATTTGTGACGCTGTTCAGCGTCCAAATAGCCGGTTTATTCCTGTTAAGTCACCCGAACGCCAAGCGATTCTCGCGACTCATCGTGTACGTGAGCATTGGGTCAATGAACGTACCGCCCTCATTAATCGTATTCGTGCATTACTGGCAGAGTTCGGCATTATTATTCCAACGGGACGAGCCGCCATTCACAGAGAAGTACCACTCATTCTCGAGGCAGCAGAAAATGGCCTGCCTGATATCGCTCGTGCCGTCGTGGCAGATTGCTTTGACCACCTACAAACACTTAATCAGCGTATCGCCGATACCGAGCAGTGTTTCGATATGGTTACCAAGGCCAGTCCTAATGCCCAGCGTATTCTTAATGTTCGCGGCATTGGCCCACAAACAGCAACGGCGATTATCGCCACTATCGGAAAAGGCGAGCAGTTTGATTCCGGTAGAGACTTTGCTGCTTGGCTTGGATTAGTGCCCAAACAGTACTCAACCGGAGGAAAACCGCGATTGGGTCGTATTAGTAAACGAGGAGATAAATACCTCAGAACGCTCTTAGTGCATGGTGCGAGAGCCGTCATCACGAACCTAGGCGATAAGCAAGATAGGCTCAGTGTCTGGGGGCGAAATGTCCTTGAGCGACGTGGCATGAATCGCGCCATTGTCGCTCTCGCGGCCAAAAATGCACGCATTGTGTGGGCGTTATTGCACCATCAAACGGATTATCAAGACTACGCGGCCTAACTCGTCGCTGTCGTAAGGAGAAATACACCAACCGGGTCATTGCACACGCAAGTTGATGAGTATCGGTGAAGACCATTTGCAGAGAGCCTGTTAATGCGGCGGGCACCTTGATGCCTTCTAACGAATTAGGCACTGCAACCGCGCAATGTCATCAGGGCCATGACGTGAGTCAGTAAAAGGCCGAATGTAGAGCGGCAGTCCAAACCAAACTCAATACGCTTCGCGGATGCTTGACGAACGGGGGAATCCATGTAGCCAAATTAAGGTGTGAACAACGCTAACCACCTACCTAAAGCATTGTGCCATAAACAATAAACTTGCTTGAAGTGAGAGCGATTAGCGTTGTGAATCACCCTTAAATTTTATTGTTAGTTGTGAAACTTACCACCTGCCGAGATCTACAACCTTAATCTAGGTAGTCTGGTGTATGTAAGTTTGTACCGCAGACTTTGCACTTGTAATCACCTGAATGCTCACCCTCCATTAAAGCATTCGCTATTGCTGCAAATAAGCCAGAAAAGAAACCCTTAACTTCTTTTGCCGTGGCTTCATTAGATTTAGAGAAGCTTTCATACTTATGAAGCGTCACCTTTTTGCAATTACAACAGAACGCTTTGGTCTCTTCAGCGCCGTATATTTGAACCAACTTGATTATCTCCAACAACCTAATTTTTCACCTAGCAACTAACGCCAGCCGTAACCGGCGCATTTGTAGTTAGCGCAGCGAACGGAAAATGCGTCCGAGTTAACGGCATTGTTAGCTTTCTTTATAGCCATCCAACCAATCCAATAACTGGATTCTATCGACTAGCGCCAAATCCCAGCTACTTCTTGCCTCTTGTTTGACAAATTTTCTCGCATCATCGGTAAAAGTAGACGTAGTTACAATGATTGCCTTGTTTGGACCGTCCATTGTATTCATAACGCCATACAGAGTGCGAACAACATCTACACTGATCTTATTCGATTCGGCGTAGCGCTTGCATTCAACAAAATATTTGTTCTTAATCCCAATTCCGTCAGTGTGAACAGCGATAATGTCTTTCCCACCATCACGTGTTCTTTTGGTGAGGTCAACTTCAAATCCTTTTGACCTAAATACCTCTGCTACGATTTCTTCAAATTGTCTCGTAGTTACTTCATCTAGCAGGTATTGGCTTTGCTTCAACGCCGAAATAAGTTCTGAAATTGACTCATGCAAATGGAATAAATCTTCCGCACTATATATTTCGCGGAGGTGTTCCATTTCCGGTTCACCAGTGGTTTGAGCGCCTGCTGTTTTATTTAATACAAAATTCAAGAACTCTATCGGATATTCAGATGCTTCAAAATGCAATGAAATTGATGAACTGCATTCAGGGCAATCAAATTCATACAAGATTTCATAAAGATTTTCAGCCCCCATCTGACGCTCTGACCCACCGAAACATTCGATAGAAAAATCGTCAATTGGAAATTCTCCAGTATCTCCACAGGTATCGCAGGTATAGCTAATGGTTCCTGAGAATTTCCACACTGAGGTTTTGTCTCCTTATGAAGCTAACGCCAAATTAAGGTGTGAACAACGCTAACCACCTGCCTAATGCATTGTGCCATAAACACTAAACTTGCTTGAAGTGAGAGCGATTAGCGTTGTGAATCACCCTTAAATTTTATTGTTAGGGCGCAGAACCTATTGGTATACGCTGACTTCGATTAAATTCTTATCAAGATCCAAAAAATAGACCGATTGGATTGAACCAACAGCTCCTGATTTTTCTACGGGTCCCTCAATGATCTTGACATTTTCTTTGACCAAATGCTCTATCACTGAAGCCAATGACCAATCAGTAATTAAGCAAATATCACCTGAACCCACATTGGCTATATTTCGTGGTTCTTGACCCAGAAGCTGAAAGTTAATTTTCTGATTTCCAAACGTTACAGCTTTCCGACCGTTGGAAAAAGTGACTTCATCCATGCACAAAACCCGCTTGTAAAAATCTACTGATTTTTCTATGTCGGAAACTGTAAGGACAATATGATCTATGTGACTAATCATCACTTTACTCCTTGCGCCCTAACATTGTATTAGTGCGCGTGCTCGATTTGTCAAAACCGTTATACGCGTCATTTTTTAACTAACTAATTATAATTAAACACATTTTTACCGCTTGAAGCAATCACCTTGTCTGCGAAAGTGTGCACGCCGCCTATCCCGGACAAGGCGTTCGCATTATCCTCAAAGGATAACTTGTAACCCTCTGATTATATTGCACTAATAATTTATCTTTCGGCGATAATGTGAATGTGTCTCGAAAAAGTGTGCACACTATTTGGCTTTCTCTACCAATAAGCTGTATGAATAAACAGTCTTAGATGGAGGGAAAGGATCATGAGCAAAAGCCCGTTTATGGCAAGCCTTCAGCACGAGCTCAGGCGGCGAGGCTATGCGATCAAAACTGAGAAGAGTTACCTATATTGGGTGCGCCGATTTATCCTTTTCCATCATAAGCAACATCCGACAGAGCTCAGTGATGAGGATGTAAAAACGTTTCTGTCTTATTTGGCCAATGCGCAACAAATTTCACCGAATACGCAAAAGGTTGCACTTAATGCACTGGCCTTTCTATACAACCAGTTTTTAGACCAGCCGCTAGGTAAGATTGCGTTTAGTCCATCCAAAAAATCGCCGCGAATTCCAATTGTGCTCAGTAAAGAGGAAGTTGCCAGAATTTTTGCCTACCTTGGCGCAAGAGATAAGCTGATTTGTGGGCTTATGTACGGCAGTGGCCTACGCATCAATGAGTGCTTGAGGCTACGCATCAAGGATTTGGATTTTAATCATAACGCGATCACTGTTCATAATGGCAAAGGTGGAAAATCACGCACCACCTTGCTGCCTAATCAATTAGCCGGTGAGTTACATACATTATGTGAAAGAGCTGTCGACATTCAGCAAAGCGACAATCAAAAAGGTATCGGACCCTCCATGCCTTACGCGCTGGATAGAAAATACCCCAATGCGTACCGCAAGACAGGATGGATGTTTATTTTTCCCTCTTACAATTATTGCCACCACCCAGTGTCTAATAAGCTCTGCCGACATCATCTGCATGATTCCAATGTGCGTAAAGCCTTGAATCGAGCCGTGCAAAGGGCCGGTGTCACCCATAAGCACGTTACCTGTCATACGTTTCGCCATAGCTTTGCCACGCAGATGCTTTTGGCGGGTTACGATATTCGCACCATTCAAACCTTATTGGGCCATACCGACCTCTCTACCACGCAGATCTATACCCATGTGATTGGTCAGCAATTTGCGGGCACAACAAGCCCAATGGATTTGCTTTAATACCCACGCTACCGCCCTTTGGTTTGCGGCGTCCAAAAGGCCTTACAGGGCAATTTTTGTGGGCTAGGTTATCAGGCGCTGGGCAATGTGTTTAGGCAAAGGGGTCTAAAATGTTGGCGGGGTCAGAATTTAGAAATTTTTGGGAGTATAAACGCAAAAAAGCCGCTGACTGAGCAGCGGCTTTTCTATATGTGGCGGAGAGATAGGGATTCGAACCCTAGAAGGGCTATTAACCCTTGCCGGTTTTCAAGACCGGTGCTTTCAACCACTCAGCCATCTCTCCGGAACGCGGCGTATATTATTGGGTTGGGGTTGGCTTGTAAAGTAAAAAACCATTATTTAGGGTGCGTTTGGTTAGCTTTCAGCCAATAAAAAAGAGGCCAGTGTTTGGCTGACCTCTTTTGGGAGTTTGCTAAGCGGTTTTAGATGTTTTCGACATCAAATTCCACTACCGGGCTCACGTCTGCGTCGTAGTCTACGCCTTCAACGCCAAAGCCAAATAGCTTCAAGAACTCGGCTTTGTATTCTTTATAGTCAGTCAGCTCGGTGAGGTTCTCTGTGGTGATCTGTGGCCACAGATCGCGACAGTGCTGCTGAATGTCTTCGCGCAGCTCTAGGTCATCTAAACGCAAGCGACGCTCGCTATCTACCTCTGGATCGCTGCCATCGGCTTGATAGAGGCGCTGAGTAAACATGCGATAGATTTGCTCCATGCAGCCTTCATGGACGCCTTCTTCGCGCATTTTCGTGAATACCATGGCGATATAAAGCGGCATCACCGGGATCGCTGAGCTGGCTTGGGTGACCACGCTTTTGAGTACCGCCACGTTGGCGCTACCGCCTTTAGCTGAAAGCGTTTGGTTTAGCGCGTTGGCAGCACGGTCTAAGTCCATTTTCGCTTTACCTAGCGCGCCTTCCCAGTAGATTGGCCAGGTAAGCTCTGTACCAATGTAGCTGTAAGCGACAGTTTTACAGCCTTCAGCAAGGACACCGGCGTCATTAAGAGCGTTGATCCAAAGCTCCCAGTCTTCGCCGCCCATCACGGTAACGGTATCTTGAATCTCTTGCTCGGTGGCCGGTTCAACACTGGCTTCGATGATTTCATCTTTGTTGGTGTCTACCGCGGTTGAGGTGTAGGTCTCTCCGATAGGTTTGAGTGACGAACGCACCAGCTCACCACTGTCAGGTAGCTTACGCACTGGCGAAGCTAGCGAGTACACCACCATGTCGATTTGACCCAAGTCTTGCTTGATCAAATCAATCGTTTTTTGCTTGGCCTCATGCGAGAAGGCATCGCCGTTCAGGCTTTTTGAATACAGGCCTTCTTGCTTGGCAAATTTGTCGAACGCGGCTGAGTTGTACCAGCCTGCGGTGCCAGGCTTTTTCTCGGTGCCGGGTTTTTCAAAGAACACGCCAATGGTTGCAGCGCCGCCACCAAAGGCTGCCGCAATGCGTGAGGACAAGCCATAGCCGCTGGAGGCACCCACAACCAGTACACGCTTAGGCGCATTGGCAATCGGGCCTTGCGCTTTGGTGTAGTCAATTTGCTCTTTTACGTTGGCTTCACAACCAACGGGATGTGTCGTCGTACAGATAAATCCACGAATTTTAGGTTTGATGATCATATTCAACGTCCCTCACAAAATTGAGGCTAAGGATAAATACTAACGCCTGCCTATGCATCCCCTTTTACGGAAAAAGGGCAAAAATACCCAGTGGTTGGAGGTGTTGCAGGCAAGAATAGTGGGCAAGATCTCAGCATTGTGGCCCCAAGTGTCAGCGCCAATAAAAAAGCGCCTGCGAGGTGCAGACGCTTTTTGGCGCAAGTTCGCGACCTTTATGCCGCTTTGCTTGGATTGGGCTTGGCAATGGCACCGCCTTCTAACTGGCTAGAGGTAAACCATTCGGCTTTAAAGTCATCCACTTGCACCGCATAAGCACGCAGTGCATCAGCCTCTAGCAGTTTGTCACGCGCATCAGCGGTGATGAGGTTTTGCTCAACCGCTTGTTGCGAGCGATCCGCCAAGCTGGCTTTGCCATCAATCTGCTTGGCTTTCACCGCTTTGATCAGGGCTTTTTCGGTGTCACGACACGCCCACATCGCAGTAAACGCACGCTCCATCACCGCCACCGGATCGTCGGCTTTGTCGCCCACATAGCATAAGTGCGTCCAACGGTCGCGCTCTGCGCTCGGTGTCATTAACTGCTCGGCAATCTGATTAAGCAGCTTGTCAGAGGGCATTTTGTAGTGCATGCCGAGCGGGAACAATAGCACACGTAGGCTGCGGCCCACCCCTTTGGCAGGGAAGTTATTAAAGGCCCCATCAAACGCTTTGGCACACTGGGCTAGGCAATATTGCAGCGCATAGTGCACCATCGGCAGATCTTGGCTCGGACGGCCCTCATCTTCATAACGCTTCAACGTCGCCGACGCCATATACAGATGGCTCAGAACGTCCCCCAGACGCGCGGATAGCATTTCTCGGCGTTTCAGCTCACCGCCCAGTGACAACATCGCCACATCAGTGGTCACCGCCAGTGCACGACTCATGCGGGTAAGGTGACGATAGTATTTGGCCGTCTCGCCACTCACCGGTGCGCGGTTGGTCAGTGATCCGGTCAGCGCGTTGACCAGCCCCATCACGCTGTTTTTGGTGGCATGGCCAATGTGTTTGAACAGTAATTTATCAAACGCTTGGGCGCCGGCCTCTTGGTCTGGGTTCGCCGCCGCTTCCATCTCTTCGAGCACGTAAGGGTGACAACGGGTCGCCCCCTGACCAAAGATCATGAGGTTGCGGGTAAGAATGTTCGCGCCTTCCACGGTGATGGCCACCGGAATACCAAAGTAATGATGGCCGATGTAGTTAAGTGGCCCTAACTGAATCGCACGACCCGCGTGCACGTCCATCGAATCATTCAAGATGGTGCGCGCAATTTCGGTCATGTGGTATTTGGAAATCGCGGTGATGATTGCCGGTTTTTCTCCCTGATCAAGCGCGGTGGTGGTGAGGGTGCGGGTTGATTCAATTAAGTAGTTCAACCCGCTCATGCGGCCCAAGGCTTCTGCCACCCCTTCAAAGCGGCCAATGTGCATACCAAACTGTTTACGCACATAACTATAAGCGCCTGTGGTACGGGTGGCGAGATGCCCTACCGCCGTCCCCAGAGCGGGCAACGAAATCCCCCGCCCAGCAGAGAGACACTCCACCAGCATGCGCCAACCACGGCCTGCGTAATCTTTACCGCCGATGACCCAATCAATCGGGATAAAGACATCCTCGCCCTTGGTGGTGCCATTCATAAATGCCATGTTGAGCGGGTTGTGACGATCGCCAATTTCAACGCCTGGGTGGTCTGCCGGAACCAAGGCACAGGTGATGCCGAGGTCTTTTTTGTCCCCCAGCAGGCCGTCTGGATCACCCAGTTTAAACGCCAAGCCCACCACGGTCGCTACGGGCGCGAGTGTAATGTAGCGTTTGTTCCAGCTTAAGCGGATCCCCAGCACTTGTTCACCATTGTGCTCACCCATGCATACCACGCCGTGGTCTGGAATACTGCCAGCATCGGATCCGGCTTCTGGGCCAGTTAAGCCAAAGCACGGCACTTCACGGCCATCGGCCAAGCGTGGCAGCCAATAGTCACGCTGGTCTTGGGTACCATAATGGGTCAACAGTTCACCCGGCCCCAGTGAGTTAGGCACCATCACGGTCACCGCTGCGCTTAAGCTACGGGTGGCAATGCGCGATACAATGGTGGAGTTGGCCAGCGCCGAGAACGCGAGGCCACCGTATTCTTTGGGAATGATCAGCGAGAAAAAGCGCTCTTTTTTCAGATAATCCCAGACTTCTTCCGGCAGATCTTTTTGCTCTTGGACAATTTTAAAATCATCCAACATCGCCAGGAGGGTTTCTAGCTGGTTGTCGATAAACGATTGCTCTTCCGCTGTGAGTGTTGGCTTACCATACTGGTGCAACGTCTTCCAGTTTGGCGATCCGGAGAAGAGTTCACCGTCCCACCACACACTGCCGGCTTCCATCGCTTCACGCTCAGTGGCGGATAACGGTGGCAGCACTTTTTTGAAGAAAGTAAACGCTTTATCACTCACCAGTGAGCGACGTAATGAAGTTTGAGAGCTCATGATTCAGGTCCTTTTGTTGATCATGGTTGCACTCTTTTTACTGTTATTGTGCGACCAGAACGGGTTTTTACATTGCCCCTCACGCACCGTGATATACCTGTCGCTGCGCTGAGTGGTTCAAATAAGCGGGACGCACCGCATCCTCACTTGATGTGTTTTGCTTGCCCTACTCCGCTTGTGACTCCGTCGCGAAGGCGAGCACTTGCCCCTGTTGTGCCATTGCCGCCGGCTTGGCGTTCATCCCTGCTGCTAGATACGGAATTAAGCGGTCAACGATCGCTTCGGTATCGAGGGTCCGACCAAAATCGTTTTCGGCAATATCACGCAACGCTTCGCTAGACGCCATGGTGAAAATCGCCGCCCCGAGGGTGAAGTGTAAATGCCAAAATACCGCCTCTGACGTCAGTTCAGGGTTAGCTTTGCGTACCGCTTGGTTAAACAGCGACAGCACGTGTTCGTAACGGGTGGTGATAAACCAACGTAAATGCCCTTGTACATCGGTGTAACCACGGCCAATCAATTGCATAAAGGTGGCTGCGCCATGTGGTCGATACGCATCAAGCGCAAGCACTGGCTGCTTTGCACATGAGAATACTTGCTCCATCGTGCACTCTGGTCGCACTAAGAGCGCTTGCAGCTGTTCACCGAGCGCTGGCATAAACGCTTCGAGGTAGCGTCCGAGCACTGCACGCACGAGTGATTTTTTGTCGCCAAAGTGATAGTTCACTGAGGCAAGGTTGACGCCAGCCTTGCTGGTAATCGTACGTAACGACGTTTCTTTAAACCCGTGCTCGGCGAAGAGCTGCTCCGCGGCATCCAGAATTTTTGCTTTGGTGTCGCCTCGTCCTACCATTGTTCATTCACCTGTATTAAACGCTTGTTTAACTTTATACGCAGACATGCCTTTTAACAACCCTGAAACACACACGCATCGCATGAGTAACATCACATTATTGAGTGATTTCTTCGAGACCGCGGCCAGGTGGCTTCACACCCGCGTTTGCTGCATGACCGTATATTGTTTGGTAAATAAAGATGGAGGGTTTTCGTGCTTGGCTGACTATGTAATGCGTTGAATAAAAATGGTTAAGCAGCCCGTTCAGGCACTACCCCAGCCATCACTGCGCTTTTTTTGTACAAAAGTGGGAACCTATGCGCATTTCTGGCAGTCACACCTTGTGCCACTGCTTTTTCTAGAAGACTTTTCTTCTATGCCCACTCGCCGTTTGCTTGTGGGCTTTTTTATGCGCGGTTACGGAAGAGATCGCGTGCAGAAATCCGTTTTTATTGTGATTAAAATCACGAAACTGTCGCCAATCGACAAGATTTATCGACTTTTTTAAATCATCAGGAACTTCTTGGTCATCGCCCAGTCCTAATGGGTGCATCGGTAAGAAATGCCTTATTCCCCTCAGTAGTGAGGGAGCGTGATTCCTCTTTCTTTCCGACCTGCTGCTGCTTTTTCTACTTACTTTAGAGTTTGTTTGTCTCTACCTTTATTTTTGCCCACCTTGTGTGGGCTTTTTTTATTTTGGGGCCGGGTCGTCTGAAGTCACCTGACCGTCGGCGATCATTTGATACGGTGAGGCATAGCGTAAGTTCAGCCCCAATTGCGCCAGCGTCTGCGAGGCATCAATCCATTTACCATCACCTGTACTTGGCTGATATTCAGGCGGCTGTAACCCCATCTCGCGCGCCGCCCAGCCATAGTAAACACTTTTTGATGGGTGCAGTTCCGCGCACAGATGAAAGGTATGACCCCATTGACGCTGATGAATAATCGCACTGATCGCAGCGATCACATCGCTGCGGTGAATCAAGTTCACCGGCTCATTGCCACCTGATAAGCCTTGTCGACCCGCCAACATGGTTGAAGGGTGACGCTCACCGCCAATCAACCCCGCGAGCCGCATGACGGTTCCTTTCTCTCCATACGTTTCGCGCAGATGCGCTTCGATATGTTCGTGTGCTTTACCTGACGCCGTAGTGGCAGCTGTCGCGGTTTGCTCTGTTACCTGTCCCTGAAGCGCCCCATATACAGACGTGGTGCTGATAAAGAGCACATGCGCAACGCCTGCTTGGGCTAGGCGGTCGATAAACGCGCACATAGCATCGCGGTATGCATCAAAGTCGGCGTGACGACGCCCTGCCGCGATATTGATCACCACGATATCCGCCTCGAGCAATGCCGCCGCTGATTGATAATCCGGCGCCATCACATCAAACGGCACAACAGTGGTCGCCAGCGTCTCGCTCAGTGCTTGCGCCGACGCGGGTTGGCGCTTGGTCCCCACCACGTGGTGTCCAGCGCCAAGTAGGTGTGACGCCAGTGGTTGGCCCAACCAACCACATCCACAAATTCCAACTTTCAATCCTGACACACGCGCTCCTTATCACCTTGGATTACGTAATTATTTTTCAATGTAATGGTTCACACTATTCATTTCGACTGATTTTTGACCGTTTATTTATTTCACGCTGTAAATATATTCCTTAATTATGTAAGGAAATAACTAAAAGCGTGAATGGTGACAAAGTTTTTATGCTCAGATAGTCATAATAATGTCATTACAATCCGCGAGACGATAGACTATCTGTTACTAAGCGGCAGTCAAAAGCCGTGGTGAATGACACACTTAACACTTCATTGAAGCTCGCTCTCACCGAGCGACAATTTTTAACTTTGGTCTTGAACGTAAGCGGTAACTCAGATGAATACTCTGGAAAAAATACAAAAAAATCTTGAAAACTTCAGCAAATCTGAAAGAAAAGTTGCTGAAATCATTGTCGCCTCCCCTCAAACCGCTATTCACTCGAGTATTGCGACGTTGGCAAAGATGGCTGATGTGAGCGAGCCAACGGTTAACCGTTTCTGTCGTCGCCTCGACACCAAAGGCTTCCCAGACTTTAAACTTCACCTCGCGCAAAGCTTGGCCAATGGCACCCCGTATGTGAACCGCAACGTTGAAGAAAACGATGGCGCAGATGCTTACACGGCGAAGATTTTTGAGTCAACCATGGCCTGTTTGGATGTGGCAAAAAACAGCATCGACACGCACCAAATTAACCGCGCAGTCGATATGCTGACCCAAGCGAAAAAAATCGCCTTTTTCGGCCTGGGCGCCTCAGCGTCAGTGGCGCATGACGCGCAAAACAAGTTCTTCCGTTTTAACATTCCGGTGGTGTGCTTTAACGACATCGTGATGCAACGAATGAGCTGCATTAACTGTAATGACGGCGATGTGGTGGTGATGATTTCACACACCGGGCGTACCAAGAGTTTGGTCGATGTGGCTAACTTAGCGCGCGAGAACGGTGCCACCGTCATTGGCATCACCCAGCGCGACTCGCCGCTAGATAAAGTGTGTTCGCACACCATCCAGCTCGACGTGCCAGAAGACACCGACGAATACATGCCGATGGCCAGCCGGGTCGTGCAAATGACGGTGATCGATGTGCTGGCCACTGGTTTTACGCTTCGCCGCGGGCCTGGATTTAGAGATAACTTGAAGCGTGTCAAAGAAGCCATTCGCGATTCACGCTTTCATAAAGAATCCCTGACCTAACTAAGAGGAGTGCGGTGGCACTCCTTTTTTGTGTCATCTATTCGACGTTTTTAATGCGCTACACTGGTGTCAGCACCTCGTCGAATCCACGACTTGGCGGTGATGTTGCCCTTTCTGCTTTATCCCTTAAAACATCATCCTGTATATAGGAGTTAATCATGTCTGCAAAACTGAGAAGAACGAAGATTGTTACCACACTCGGCCCTGCCACCGACAAAGACAGTGTATTGGAATCGATTATTGCCGCCGGTGCTAACGTCGTTCGCCTTAACTTCTCTCACGGCAGTGCGGAAGACCATATTAAACGCGCCGATCAAGTGCGCGCGATTGCCGCGAAGCTTGGCCGTCACGTGGGTATTTTGGGTGATTTACAAGGCCCTAAAATCCGGGTGTCTACCTTTAAAGAGGGTGCCATCACCCTGGCGGTAGGCGATAAATTCACCTTGGATGGCGAGCTTTCGCCTGGCATGGGCGACCAAGACGCGGTCGGCCTTGACTATAAAGCCCTGCCCCAGGACGTTACCAATGGCGATATTCTGCTGCTCGATGATGGTCGCGTACAGCTCAAGGTATTGGCGGTTGAAGGGGCCAAGGTACACACCGAGGTCACGGTAGGCGGTAAGCTCTCTAACAACAAAGGGATCAACAAAAAAGGCGGTGGTCTGTCTGCCCCTGCGTTGACCGAAAAAGACAAGCAAGACATTCTCACTGCCGCCAAAATCGGCGTCGACTTCTTAGCGATCTCCTTCCCGCGCAACGGCCAAGATATGCACTATGCCCGCTCGTTGGCGCGCGATGCTGGCTTGGACGCGCGTTTGGTGGCCAAAGTCGAACGCGCCGAAACCGTGATCAGCGATGAGAGCATTGATGACATTATTGAAGCGTCTGACGTGGTGATGGTCGCGCGCGGCGATCTGGGTGTCGAAATTGGTGATCCAGAGTTGGTTGGGGTACAAAAGCAACTCATTCGCCGCGCCCGCAGCATGAACCGTTTGGTGATCACCGCCACCCAGATGATGGAATCAATGATTTCCGCCCCCATGCCTACTCGCGCGGAGGTGATGGATGTGGCCAATGCGGTGCTGGATGGTACGGATGCAGTGATGCTATCGGCAGAAACCGCCGCAGGCCAGTACCCACTGGAAACGGTACGCTCAATGGCCGAGGTCTGTATCGGGGCTGAGAAGATGCCGTCGGTCAATATCTCCAACCATCGTCTCGATCGTCAGTTTGATAGCCAAGAAGAAACGGTCTCTATGGCCACCATGTATGCGGCGAACCATATGCAAGGGGTGAAAGCCATGGTGTCACTGACCGAGTCTGGCCGCACGGCCTTGATGATGTCGCGCATCTCTTCCGGTAAGCCCATTTTTGCCCTATCGCGTCATGAACACACGCTTAACCGTGCCGCCCTCTATCGTGGTGTGACGCCGGTGTATTTTGACAGCGACAGCGGTGCCGGCCTGCAAGTGGCGGAGCGCGCCCTGCAAACCTTGAAAGAAGGTGGCTTTTTGGCCGAAGGCGATCAGGTGATCATGACCCAAGGCGACCAAATGGAAGTGATTGGCTCTACCAACACCATGCGTGTGCTGACAGTGAAATAACTCGCGGATAAGCGCACACTGAAAAAGCAAAAGGCGACCTAGCTGGGTCGCCTTTTATGTTTGTCGTTGGAATCCGCTGATGCCCCAATGAGACCCTCGCGAGTCAATCTGGTTTAGGTCGCCAGTGCGGGTTGATATGCGCCATTAAGATATGATCTTCCCATTGGCCATTAATCAACAAATAGTCGCGCGCTCGGCCCTCATGTTCAAAGCCGACCGCCTCCAATACCTTGGCACTACGCTGGTTACATGGCATGTAGGACGCACACACACGATGGATATGAACGTTATCAAACAGCCACTGATTCGTCGCGGCAAGCGCCCGACGCATGATCCCTTGTCCTTGTGCCGCTTCATCAAGCGAATAACCCACGGTGCACGAATAAGACGGGTATTGCATCACACTGGTATACGAAATCACCCCCAACACTTGAGGCGAGTCTTGCTTGGCAATCAAAAAGTAATACGCCAGCTGATGCTTTTGTAACTCCATCAACTGTAGCACGCGTCGCTTCCACCCCTGCTCAGTATAAAAGCCCGCCGCACGTTCAGGCTCCCAAGGCGCGAGGAAATCACGGTTGCGCTGAAAGTACTGCACCACCCGGGTCACGTCTTCATGGCTGATGGCATCAATGCGCAGCTCATCAACGGACAAACGCGGGAAGTGGTTAATCGACGACTGATACATACTGGCTTCCTGCATCGGCTTACTTTTTACCAATCCCATAGTCGCGCAGTTTGTTAGCGATCGCGGTGTGCGAGACATCCAATCGCTTGGCCAGCTTGCGCGTTGAAGGGTAGCTTCGATACAGGTTATGCAAAATCCCCGACTCGTAACGCTTCATGATTTCATCCAATGAGCCATCCATCGATTCTTCACTCATAAACTGGGTGTTTTCAATTTCTGGCAGTTGGACGTCATCGATCGTCATCACTTCTGCATCAATTTGCGTCATCGCATGAAGCAGTACATTGCGTAACTGGCGGATATTCCCGGGCCACGCATAATGTGTCAGATAATCAGCCAAGGCTTCGTCGATGCGCGGCTTAGATTGCCCCAAGTCGGCAGCAAATTGTTTGACGAACAGCTCTGCCAGCGGCATCACATCGGCCGTTCGCTCTCTAAGTGGTGGCACGGTTAGCGATAACACATTGAGGCGATAGAAGAGATCTTCACGGAACTGATGGGCCGCCACCAGCTCGGGCAAGTTTTTCTGAGTCGAACAAATAACGCGCACATCCACCTGCATCTCGCGTTCTTCGCCGACACGACGGAAGGTCCCGTCTTGCATAAAGCGCAACAGTTTTACTTGCAGGTGGCGGCTCATTTCGCCGACTTCGTACAAGAATACGGTGCCACCATCCGCTTGCTCTAAAATGCCTTTTTTGGCGCTACCGCCTTCTTCGGCGGCCGCCATGCCAAACAATTCGGTTTCAGCGGCGTTATCTGGCATAGACACACAGTTAACGAGTAGGAAAGGTTTATCCGCGCGCAAGGAGTGACGGTGGCAGGCACGCGCTATCATTTCTTTACCTGTACCGGTTTCGCCTTGTACTAACAGTGGTGCATCCAACATCGCCAGTTTTTTCGCTTGGCCAATGAGCTGCTTAAACTTGTTTGATTGACCCACAAGATGATCAAACCCATGATCGCTCGGGGTACGGAACACGGTTTGCGAGGTGTTATTCATCGCCACCTGCTTAAGCTGCACCACCGCACTCACCAATACAGGCTGCTCACTTTCGTCATTGATGTGCACTGGCATCACTTCCATGAGGAAGTCGAGTCCGGCCATCACCACCATCCGACAGCTTTGACTGGCTTCTTCTTTTTCCAGCCAGTGGGCAAACTGAAAGTCGGGAAACACGCTGTTGGCATGTTCATCGATAAGTTGGTGTTCACTCGAGCCAATCAAGTCTTGCGCCGCCTTGTTGGCCATATCAATGTAGCCATCGAGGTTAATCGACACCACAGGATCGGTCAGGCTTTCAACTAACGTTCGCAACTCTTTGTGCTCGCGCTCAGCCGGTAAAAACTGTACTTTGCGTACGTCGGTGACCCCAGAAATCAGTCGAATTTCTGACATCAACTGGCTAAAGGCGTCGAATTCAATTTCCGGACAATTGAGGTATATGATCCCGACCTGGTCAATTTCAATCCCCCGCAGGTCGATGTCGCGGCGCACCAGAATATCGAGGAGTTCGCGGGTAAGCCCGATCCTATCTTCACAACAGACTTTCAGTCTCATAATGGATTCCTGTGACTTGACAGTGATACCCAATACCGGCAGCAAGCCTTGTGGCGATGCATACTTAAAACTCTGCCCGCTTCAACGGGTTACTGAAGCACTCATCGTCGTGGCTGCCTGCGCTGCATTAGCTGTCAGGATAAGTTGACACTGAAGCGGAGTTTGAGCGGGTTAGGGGGAACAGTCAAGCCCTGATACGATTTTTGCCTTACGCCGTCACGTTTGTAGCACAGAAAACACGCAATTAACTCACTGATTATTCTATGAATACGAGCGTGGCTGGTGAGCTTGCCTCCCAGCCATCTTCTCGGGGTGCATTATCACGCATTTTGTTGACGCTTGCCCGCCAGTCGCTTGATTAACTCACGACGAAGCTGCGACAGGCTGGGCGCGGCTTGACCATGCCAAGGCAGTGGCCGCATCAATGTCATGGTTTTTAGCCCTAACCGCGCGGTGAGCAGGCCAATACCGAGCCCCTGCGCCACCCGGCCTGATACGCGACCCGCGATATTCACCGACAGCACATCAAAGCCCACATCGGTCATCGCCTCACTGGCACCCGCCAGCGCCATGTTGGTGAGCACCATTTTCAGTAAACGAAAACGCGCTTTAACGCCCAGTTGGATCCCGTAGATCTGGGCGATACGCGTCATCAAGTAAAAATTACGCCACGCCACCAGCAACATATCCGCTACCGCCAACGGGCTGACCGCCACCATGAGTGCGGCTTCTTGCGCGTGCTTGGTGACCAAAGCACGCGCCGCTTTATCTTGTGCGCTGAGCACTTGCTGCTCATAGAGGCTCAGAATTTCACTGTCATTATGTGTGGCCGCCAGTTGCTGCTGCCAGTTGGCAAAGGCGGCCGTTTGCGCCTGCCCGGTTTGCTCGGCCAGTTGCTGACAAAACCGCTCTCCTTGCCCCACCGTATCACTGCTTAGCAGCTCTTCTGCTTGTTCTCGTACCGCTTCACGCTCCACCAAGCGGCGCATCGCCCGCCACTCTTTGCCTAGCATCACCAGTCCAGTGGTGGCAAGCGCGATCAGCAGGCCTTGCCAACCCAGGTTCAACCAATCTCGCGCCAGCCAACTTTGATAGACGCTGTCCGCTGATTGCCACACCGCGAGTAATACGGTCACTAATAGCAAAAACGGCCATACGCGGCGACGTCTACGTGGTGTTGGCGTTAGGGTCGCTTCAAGTTCCGCATCCCACTCTTCACTCGGTGCAGGGGTAAAATCGGTTTCCGATTGGAACTGTATGCCTTGTTGAATTCGACTTTCCGTGTCGTGTTCTACATCCACATCCTGTGCAAAAGTTTGCTTTGGCTTGTATTGCGTCATCGCGCTCTCACTTATCGAAATTTATCGCCCAGCAAGTAATCCAATGCCTTATCCATACGAATGTGCGGTAACGGCGCATCCAGGGGGGCTTGCTGAGGGCGGAAAGAGGGAAAATCAAATCCTTGAGCTTGCCAGAATGTCTCTTCAGGTAACTGCGCTGGCACATCACCCGGGTATAAGGTGACTGGCGAATTGTCGGCAAGAAAGCCTTTTAGCGCGCGCTGGTTTTCGCCTTTTACCGAGACATAACCGGGTGTGGTGGCTTCAATCGCGGCAACACTTTGGCAACGCATATCAATGCCCTCGAACGCGGCTTGCTGCCACGCCTGATGAACGATTTGTTGTAATAAGCTCACCATGTTCGGGTGTTGATCGGGGGTCACATGATCGGCTTTAGTGGCCGCAAACAACACCTTGTCAATCCGTGGTGAAAACAGTCGTTTCATCAACCCTGATTTGCCATATTTAAAGCTTTGCATCAGCTGCTCAACGGCAAGACGCATATCATGAAACGCCGCGGGGCCGGCATTCAGGGGCTGCAAGGTATCCACCAGGATCACTTGCCGGTCTATTTTGGCAAAATGCTCGCGATAAAAATTAGCAACCACGTGCTCACAATAATAGTCGTAGCGCGCTTTTAGCACACCGTAGTTGGAGTCTTTCCCGGCTTTGGCCAACGCTTGCTCGTCCTGTTTCCCCACCCATGGGAAGAACTGCACCACAGGCGCGCCCGCTAGTTCACCTGGCAGCACAAATCGACCTGGCTGCACCCAGTGCAAGCCTCCGTGCGCTTTACACTGATGCAAAAACGCGGTGTAGTCTTCGGCAATGTCCGCCAGCATTTTTTCATCCGCCGGGGCAAATGGATCAAGCGCCGCCGCTTTGGTTGTCCAGGTGGCCGCCAGCTCGCCGCGGCGACCAGTGAGTAGCCCTGCTTGTTTGGCCGACCATTGCGAGTAGCTTTGGCTTAACAAGGGCAAATCAAGCAGCCACTCCCCCGGATAATCGACAATATCCACGTATAGCGTGGCCATTTCATTGATTGCCCTCAGTGCTGCCGACTGGGGGCGATAGCGCACCGCGAGGCGTACTTCACTGACATCACGTGTCGGTGACGGCCATACCGGTGGGGTTTGATGAAGCGCCTGCATGGCACTGTCGTAATCAAACGCGGGCAGATGCATGTGCGGGTGGGGCTCTCGACGTGCACCCAGCCCCCGCCCCTGTTGCACCAATGACATCAGCGGTAAGTTGGGCTCGGTGCCCAAATGCGTCAATTGATTGATAAGAGAGGTAATAAAGGCGGTTTTACCCGCGCGAGAAAGACCGGTTACCGCGAGGCGAACATGACGGTCAGCCCCACGGCTCACCCACTGCTTCACACGCCTTTTCACTGATGGCATAGGTTGATATGGCTCCTAATTGGCCAAGCTGCCCAAACAGGGCAGCGAGGTTAGAGTTGTTTGAAGGCTTGGTCGACGTTAAAGGTCGAAGAGGTCACATAGGCTTCCATGTGCGTCACCTTATCTTCCATTTGGCTAAACTCACGGTCGAGATCAGCAATCAATTGGCTCGCCGATTTTCCTGACTGCCAAGGTTTTTGCTTCACTTGATGCTCTTGTTGCGCGGCACTCGGCTCTTGCCTGACCTCTGGCGGCTTTTTATCCAGGATCAGTACCGCCGCGATATAAGCGACCACCACAAAGAACCCAAAACCGAGTAAAAACGCCGAGACAGTGAGGATGCGCACTAACCAAGTTTCCATGCCAAAGTGATTGGCAAGCCCGGCGCACACCCCAGCGATGCGGCCATTTTCTGGATCTCTATACAAGGTACTATTCATGCGCGTTGCCTCCAGTGAGGGGCTTCTGCATCCAATAAACGTTCTAGGTTATCAACCCGCGCCTGCAGCTTTTCGGCACGTTGCGCCAGCTGTTGCAGTGTCTCGTAATCTTGCCCACTCAGGCCTTGCGCCACTTGACGCTTACTGCGGTAATGCAGAAATAACCACAGCGGGGCGACAAACAGCAGAAAAATCGCCAGTGGGAAACCGAGAAATAATGATGACATGTCCGCTCCTTGTGGTATCGGTTACGATTGGTTGTTTTTCATTTTGGCTTTTAAAGACGCCAGCTCTTTTTCAATCTCATCCTGCGCTTGTAAGTCAGCGAACTCGTCTTCTAGGCCTTTGCCCTGGCCGACTTGATAACTGTCCGCTTCTGCTTCTAGTTCGTCAATACGGCGCTCATATTGTTCAAATTTTGCCATCGCTTCATCGGCGCGGCCACTGCCAAGGTGACGGCGCACATCGCGACGATTACCCGCGGTTTCACGACGAATTGTCAGTGATTGCTGACGTGCGCGTGTCTCGCTTAACTTGGTTTCTAGTGCCGCAATTTCGCCAGCAAGCTTCTCTACGCTTTCGTTAATCAGCGTCAGCTCCTCATCCAACGCAACTTTAACATCATGCGCTTTCTGCTTCTCAATCAATGCCGCACGAGCCAGGTCTTCACGATCTTTTTGCAATGCGAGTGAGGCTTTGTCCTGCCACTCTTGGATCTGACGCTCGATATTTTCAATTTTACGCGCCACTTCTTTTTTATCGGCTAGCGCTTTTGCCGACGAGGTACGCACTTCAACGAGGGTGTCCTCCATTTCTTGAATGATCAAACGGATCATTTTTTGTGGATCTTCTGCCTTGTCTAACAAGGCGTTGACGTTAGCATTCACAATATCAGCAAAACGCGAAAAAATTCCCATCATAAACTCCTTAATACGCTTCCTCATTGATGAGCCAGAGAGTTAAGGCCAATGGCGCGTTAACCCGTGGTACTCGGCTCTGACACATCCAATAGAATTCAAATCCCATGCCAACTTTTAAGGCGTTTATTTTCAATAAGTTAAAAAGAATTGCGTTACCCCACTAAAAAGGCCATGATGAAGAAAACCACTATTTGGTAAAAGTCGCCATGCGTGAACAAGACAATTTATTGGGTGAATCGGATCGTTTTCTCGCCGTGTTGGATCATGTCAGCCAACTGGCACCGCTTAACCGTCCAGTGCTGATTATGGGTGAGCGCGGAACCGGGAAAGAGTTGATTGCACAGCGTCTTCATTATCTCTCAGCACGCTGGTCGCAACCATTAGTGAGTTTAAATTGCGCCGCACTCAGCGAAGGATTGATCGACTCCGAGTTATTCGGCCACGAAGCCGGCGCCTTTACCAGCGCCAAAGGCCGACATGCGGGACGCTTTGAGCGGGCGGAAGGCGGCACCTTGTTTTTGGACGAGATCGCCACCGCACCATTGGGCGTGCAGGAAAAGCTGCTGCGGGTGATTGAATATGGCGAGTATGAGCGGGTAGGTGGTGTCTCTCCCCTGCGTGCCGATGTGCGCCTTATCTGTGCCACTAATGAAGACTTACCTGGATTGGCACATGAGAACCGCTTTCGACCCGACTTGCTTGATCGGCTGGCGTTTGATGTCATTCACCTCCCGCCACTTCGCGAGCGTCAGCAAGATATTTTGTTATTGGCTGAGCACTTTGCGATGAAAATGGCCGTTGAGCTTGGCTACGCGTTATTTGCCGGCTTTTCCGAGCACGCTAAGTCTCAATTGTTAACGCATACGTGGCCAGGCAATGTGCGTGAATTAAAAAATGCCGTCGAGCGTGCCCTCTCCCGTCATAATGATCCCAACACGCCCATCGACACGATTTGTTTAGACCCTTTTTCACCGCCTTGGCAGCGGGCTCATTCTGCGGTCACTGCGGCCACTTCCACCACCAAAGCCGACTCACTGCCCCCTCTGCCACTCGACCTCCGTCAATGGCAAACCACGCAAGAACGCGATTTGGTCACAGCGGCGCTGTCGCAAGCCAACTATCATCAGAGAAAGGCCGCGCAGTTACTTGGCCTAAGCTACCATCAATTTAGGGGGCTGCTGCGAAAACATAACGTGGGGCAACACGACGTGCATGACCCGATGCGCTGAGTGTACGGACACAGATACACCCCCAATGCAAAGAAACACCAGATAGCCCCTACTTTGCTTGGTGGTAAAGCCGTTTCGGTGGTAGATTACGGGGTTTACTTTGATAGCTGATTTCACTTGGTTTATGCGCGTTTTTTTCCAGTTTTTGATCCTGGGGGTGAGTGGTCTGCTCCTTGCAGGTTGTGACGCTGCCAGCGATCAACGTGCGGCCGACAATCGTGGCTTTGTGTTTTGTGGCCCTGGCCAGCCGAACACCTTTAACCCTCAGTTGACCGATGGCGGCCTCACGGCTGATACCTTGTCGAGTCAGCTTTATGACCGTCTGCTGCGACTCAATCCCGAGACGTATCAACCCGAGGCGATGCTAGCAAAAAGCTGGCAGGTGAGTGATGATGGTAAAACCTACACCTTCTCTCTGCGTCGTGGCGTCGCGTTTCATCGCAGTGTTCAGTTTACCCCTTCGCGGTACCTCAACGCCGACGATGTGGTGTTTTCCTTTCGTCGCCTTATTAACCCACGCCATCCTTTTCATCACATTTCCGGTGGTCAGTATCCGTGGTTTGATAGCATGAACTTTGCCGGCTTGGTGACCAGCGTTAAAGCGCTCGACACCTACCGCGTGCAATTTACCCTCTCTCGGCCCGATGTCTCTTTTCTCTCCACCTTGGCTACCAACTTTTCAGTGATCCTTTCAAAAGAGTATGCCAACCAATTGCTGGAGGCGGGCACGCCAGAGAAGCTCGATACCTATCCGGTTGGTACCGGCCCTTTCGCGCTGGCGGAGTACCAGCCACGCGAGCTTATTCGACTGCGCCGCCATTGGCAGTACTGGCAAGGCCCTGCGCCGATGGAACAGGTGGTGTTTGATGTTTCCACGCGCGGCACAGGGACGCTTGCAAAAATGCTGACCGGCGAGTGTGATGTGCTCGCCTCGCCCGTTGCGAGCCAGCTTCCCGTGGTTGTCGGTGATGAGCGCTTCAGTTTATCGTCGCAAACAGGGATGAATGTGGCCTTTATTGCGCTCAATACCCGCCACCCTGCGTTATCGGAAGTGGCAGTACGTCAAGCGATTAACCTAGCGATTGACCGAGGGGCGCTGCTCAGTTCGGTCTATTATGGCACTGGCGCGCCGGCCACCAGCTTACTGCCACCCATGTCATGGGCCTATGATCCTAATCGAAAAACCCAGTATGATCCCAAGCTGGCCGCGGCATTACTTGCCAAAGCAGGCTATCGTCATGGTTTCAGTGTCGATTTAACCGTGCCGCTTAAACCCACGGCGTTTAACCCCAGCCCACGTAAAACCGCGGAATTAATCCAAGCGGACTTGGGAGAAATTGGTATCGACGTCGATATTATCCCGGAGAAAACCGTCAATCGCACGTCCATTCGCCAAGGTGATGACAGCCACGATATGGTATTAACGGGATGGGTCGCCGATAATGGCGATCCTGATACGTTTTTACGCCCTTTGCTCACCTGCAACGCGAAGTTTACGGGCTGGAACATCTCTAACTGGTGTAACCGCTTTTTTGACCAAACGCTAAATCAGGCGATTGCCACGGACAAGATAGCCAAGCGCAAGGCGTTATATCAGGAAGCTCAAACTATCCTTGACCGTCGCATGCCTGTCATCCCCCTGGCCCACGGCATTCAGCATCAAGTGCGTGACGCCAGCCTAACCGGACTGACAATGACGCCCTTTGGGGCCGACAGTTTCGCCGATGTGTCGCGGGAGCGCTAACCGATGTTGATTTATACGTTACGACGCCTCAACTTATTTTTAATCACCCTAGTGATCCTCACTTTGGTCGCCTATAACATTATGTTGCTGGCACCCCATTCAAATTGGCACCAATTTGATTACTGGATAGGCTGGATCTACTACATTCGCCAACTGCTTGATGGCGACCTCGGCTTAGCCGCCAATGGCTCACCGGTTGTCGAGACACTGGCGCACGTCGCACCCGCGACCTTAGAGCTATGCTTTGCCGCGCTCTTTATTAGCTTGATTGTGGGCGTGCCACTGGGCACGCTGGCTGGCATTCGTAGCCAAGGGCCAGCCGATAAAGTGATTTCTTCGTTTGCTCTGGTGGTGTTCTCCATCCCTACATTCTGGTTGGCTATCCTCTTTATCATGGTTTTCTCGCTCGACTTACAGTGGTTTCCGGTGTCTGGGCGCTATAACCTTTTGTATGAAATCCCGCATATTTCCGGCTTCGCGCTGGTGGATTTGTGGCTGTCAGACTTACCGCTACAAGGCAAGGCCGCAACAGATATTGTCCGCCACCTGGTGTTACCGACCCTAACGCTTGCCGTGGTCCCGACCACCGAGATCATTAAAATGGTACGCGACTCTATGGCCTATGTGATGCGACAGAATTACATCAAAGCCGCCGCGACCAAGGGGCTATCAAAAACGGAAATCGTGCTTCGTCACGGGATGAAAAACGCCATTCCACCGATCATCCCTAATTTTGGTTTACTGGTTTCCACTATGGTGACCTTTGTGATCATCGTCGAGTCAGTCTTTAACTGGCCTGGGATTGGGCGCTGGCTACTCGATACGCTCATCGCTAAAGATTATGTGTCAGTACAAGGCGGCGTCTTGGTCATTGGTGGGTTTGTATTACTGATTAATATCATCTCGGATGTATTGGGGGCCTTTATGAACCCGCTGGTAAGGAAAAAATGGTATGCCCTCAAATAGTGTGTACGTTGAACAGCATATCCCGACCCAATTCGAGCGCACCTGGAATGCGTTTCGTCGCAACAAGCTTGCGGTGATTGGTTTTTGGTGCCTGGTTGGGCTCATCCTTGTTACCTTATTTGCCCCCCTACTCGCCCCGTGGAGCCCGCAGCATCAAACAGGCCACTTACTGATGGCGCCCTCTTGGGTGCAATCAGGGCAAATTGAGTACTTTTTAGGGACCGATGATCTGAGCCGCGATATGCTCTCGCGCCTGATTGCGGGCTCTCGACTCACCTTTGGCTATGCGCTGATCACCGCATTGGCCGCGTCGCTGGTCGGTGTGGCGATTGGCGTACTGGCTGGGATGACCAAGGGACTCAAGTCGAGTGTATTAAACCATATCCTAGATAGCATCCTTTCTATTCCATCATTATTGTTGGCCATTATCGTGGTGGCGTTTTTAGGTGTGGGAGAAACCCAAGTATTACTCGCTATTTGGCTATCACTGATCCCACGTATCATTCGCGCCGTGTATACCGCGGTGCATGATGAAATAGGGAAAGACTATATCATTGCCGCGCGCTTAGATGGGGCCAATGATTTTTATCTCCTTTATCACTCGATTTTGCCCAATATCGTCACTGTGCTGAGTACCGAAATTACCCGCGCGATTTCTGTCGCCATTCTTGATGTGGCGGCACTCGGCTTTTTAGGTCTTGGGGCACAGCCGCCCGCGCCTGAATGGGGCGCTATGTTAGGGGATTCTGTCGAGCTGATTTTCACTGCGCCTTGGACAGTCACTTTGCCTGGAATGGCGATTGCGTTCAGTGTGTTGGTTGTTAACCTTGTCGGTGAAGGCGTCAGCCAAGCCATCAACGCAGGAACTGAATAATGCCGTTACTTGATATTCGACACCTGACCATAGAAATAGAAACCCCACAAGGCATGGTGAAAGCCGTCGATCGTATGAGTTTAACCATCAATGATGGTGAAATTCGTGGCTTGGTGGGTGAATCCGGATCGGGCAAAAGCTTAGTGGCTAAAGCCATTTGCGGCGTCACTAAGGATCAATGGCATGTGACCGCCGACCGATTACGCTTGGGTAATATCGACCTATTAGAACTGCCCGCGCGCGAACGTCGCCATGTGGTCGGCAAAGACATTGCGATGATTTTCCAAGAGCCCTCTACCTGTCTTGACCCTTCCGAAGTGGTGGGGCATCAGCTTGAAGAGGCGATTCCGCCCGCTTCATTCTCAGGCAGTTGGTGGCAGCGTTTGAATTGGCGAAAACAACATTCGATTGCCTTGCTGCATAAAGTGGGCATCAAGGATCACAAGCGAGTCATGGAAAGCTACCCGTACGAGCTGACCGATGGCGAGTGTCAAAAGGTGATGATTGCGATGGCGATTGCCAACCGCCCTCGCCTATTGATTGCCGATGAACCGACCAACGAGTTAGATCCCATTACTCAGGCGCAGATATTTCGTTTACTGAGTCGCACCAATCAGCTCTCCAACACCACCATTTTGCTGATTAGTCATGACCTGACCTTGGTGACGCGTTGGGCTGATAGGATCACCGTGATGTATTGTGGCCAGTCAGTGGAATCGGGTAACCGCGAGCAAATTTTGACGACGCCGCACCACCCCTATACCGATGCCTTATTGCGGACGATGCCTGATTTTAGTCGCGACATCCCCCACAAGAGCAAGCTAGAGACCTTGCCTGGCTCAATACCGCCACTACAGCATTTGCCCATCGGTTGTCGACTGGGGCCACGTTGCCCGTATGCGCAGCGTAAATGTGTGGAAACCCCACATACGCAAAAAGTGAAAAACCATAAATTTGCCTGTCATTTCCCACTCAACATGGAGAACAAGCATGGCCGCTCTTCTTGAAATAGATGGGCTCACCAAAGATTATCATCACCGGACTGGGTGGTTGAGAAAGCGTGTCACTCATGCGGTTAAGCCTGTGTCTTTTTCATTGGATGTGGGGGAAACCATTGCCTTTGTGGGCGAAAATGGCTCAGGAAAATCAACTCTAGCACGCATGATTGCGGGTGTTATCGAGCCGACGGCAGGGCAAATCCGAGTTAATGGCGAGACGCTGCGTTACAAAGATTACCAAACCCGATGTAAATTGATTCGGATGATCTTCCAAGATCCGAACACCTCGCTCAACCCACGCAATCAGATCGGGCAAATCTTAGAAGGCCCCTTGCGACGAAACACCAACATGACCCCGCAAGAGCGCGGCAAACGCATTAAGAACACGCTATTGCGTGTGGGCTTGTTACCCGAGCACGCCTACTTTTATCCGCAAATGCTGGCCACCGGCCAAAAGCAACGGGTATCGCTTGCGAGAGCCTTAATTCTGCAACCCAGTGTCATTATCGCTGATGAAGCCTTAAATGGCTTGGATATGTCCATGCGCTCGCAAATCATCAACTTGTTGTTGGAGTTACAAGATGAGATGGGACTGTCTTACGTGTATGTGTCTCAGCATATGGGGGTGATTAAACACGTCACTGACAAATTGATGGTGATGCAAAAAGGGAACGTGGTGGAATCAGGCAATACCGCAGACATTTTTGCCAACCCGCAACACGGCTTGACGCAAAGGCTGATTGATAGTCATTTTACCGCACCTGTCTTAGACCGGCGTTCGCGTAAATCAGCTGGCGCACGGCCATAGCCTGACCAAGAGCGGCATTATTAGCCGCTCTTTTTATTGCCATTTATCTATGATCCTAATCGCTTAGCCAGTTAACGTTTGGTTGATCGCTGCCAGCACAGCAGCAGGATCGGCTGCCTGCGTTACTGGCCGACCGATCACAAGATAATCAGAGCCCGCTTGCACCGCTTCTTTTGGCGTCATCACTCGGCGTTGGTCACCTTGGTCACTGCCGGCGGGACGGATCCCCGGAGTGATCACCTTAAACCCATCTCCACATTCAGCCTTCAATAGACTGGCTTCATGCGCAGAGCACACCACCCCATCAAGCCCTGCCTGCTTGGTTAACCCCGCTAAGCGCTGCACCTGTGCTTGCGGTGACGTATGAAGGCCACTGTCAGCTAAATCGTTTGCTGTCATGCTGGTCAGTACGGTCACGCCAATCAACCAGGGGCGATTGCCGCCATAGGGGGCGAGGGCTTCACGTGCCGCAACCATCATTCGCTCGCCACCAGAGGCGTGGACGTTGACCATCCAGACCCCTAACTCAGCCGCCGCCGACACCGCACGTGCACACGTATTGGGGATGTCGTGGAATTTTAGATCGAGAAATACCTCGTGTCCCCCCGCGTGCAGCTGTTTAACTAATGCCGGCCCAAATAAGGTGAACATTTCTTTGCCCACTTTTAAGCGACATGAGCCCGGCTCTATCTTATCCACAAAGGCCAGTGCTTGATTCATGTCTGCGTAATCGAGTGCCACGATGACTTTTGGGTCGTGCATGTTGTCTCCTTGTTCCTTATATAGTGTTCAGCTAAGCGGTGATTCCCGCGCGATAGATAAAAAAACGGCGATGCCAATGCATCGCCCTTATTCACCATCAAGCCCCCGGATTGGCTTGATTGCCCCCCAGCTTTTGCAGGACGGGCATTGCCAGTAAAGCGCGTGAGTGGAGAAGCCGCATTTTCGACAACGATAATGCGGTTTCACCTTCATCTGTTCGGCGACCAAGTCTTTCAGCGTGTTCAAACTGGTTTTCGCGCGGCCCTCTTCGGCTTGGTCGACATGGTATTCCATCAACTTATGGAAACCGCGCATGGTCGGATTGCGAGTAAGCTGGCGAGTGAGAAAACTTTGCGCCATCGCGATATTTTCATTGTTGCCAATCACTTCTGACAGCATCAGCTCTGCGCTGACCCCAGCGTTCTTTTCAATACACTCTTTTAAAAATCGGACCAGATGCATTTCACGCCCTAATGCACGGTAGCTCTCCGCCAGCAAAGGTAGCGCTTCACTGACAAAGTCCGCATCCTGCTCAAGGATGTTCTCCAGCTGCTTGATCGCCCCTTTGTAGTCTTCATGCTGGATATCAAGCTTGGCCAGCTTCAAACTGGCACGCACACAGCTCTTATCATACGACAGGGCGCGGCGAAAGCATTGCCGTGCCTTGTGTTCATCGCCCTCAGCGAGTTGTTGCATCGCCAGCTCACAATGAAAATGGGCAATGTCTTTACGTAACTTGTGCTTGCCCATCTTGACCAGTTTGCTCGCGGTATCAATCGCGTTTTCCCACTCTCGGGTTTGCTGAAAGATAGCCAACAACTGCTGAAGGGCAAACTCTTGATAATCTGGCTCATCCACCAGCTCGGAAAATATCTTTTCTGCGCGATCAAAAAACCCGGCGACCATGTAATCTTTGGCCAGCTGTTGCATGGCGAGGTTGCGTTGATCAAGCGTCAGATTAGGGCGAGCAATCAGGTTCTGGTGGATGCGAATCGCGCGATCGACTTCGCCCCGAGAGCGAAACAGATTGCCGAGGGCAAGGTGGGTATCAATGGTCTCATTGTCGACCTGGAGTAGCTCGATAAACAGATCGACTGCTTTATCTGATTGTTCAGACAGCAGCAGATTGAGCCCCGCCACATACTGACGAGACAAGTGATGTGACTGTTCTTGCCGTCGATGACGAGCATTCCTGTTACCCATATACCAGCCGTAACCGGCCGCAATGGGGAGCAACAGAAACAACAGCTCTAGCATGAATTATTGTTCCTTAAGCGGGTCCGTGCGCAATTTATCAAGTTCTTTGCGTTGCTTATCCACCTGCTTACGCAGTCTTCGAGCGGTCACTCTCGCTTTTAGGTATAACGCACCGCAGATTAACCAGCCAATGCCAAAACCCATGACAAAGACGATACCCAAGATCACAGAAAGACGAAATTCCCCTTGGGCAATTAAGTAGTTAAAGTTGACCACATCTTGGTTTTGCGCTCCCAGCGCCAAAGTGATCAGAAAACATAACACCAGAAACAGAATGCCGAGTATTTTCACAAGTATTCCCTCATTGCGAAAGGCCTAGTGCCTCTTCAATTATGGCAGAACGACAAGATGCGAGGCACTTGTCACTGTGAACGTTTGCTTGATACAACAAAACGTTACTAATACACCCTTGGCTCGTGCTGTCCACTTGCATGATGGCAAGTGGCAAGGTTTTAGCTGTGGGTACAAGATCTTACACAGAAGGTATGATTATGCAGGAAATTCGCCACGCAAGCTATGATCGATAGGCATAAAAAAACGGCATACCTACAGCATGCCGTTTTTTCCAGCGTCTATCGCTTAACCATAGATGTTAACGCGATCACGAAGCTCCTTACCAGGTTTGAAGTGCGGGACGTATTTACCGTCAAGCTCCACTTTTTCCCCTGTTTTCGGATTACGCCCCACACGAGGCGCGCGATAATGCAGTGAGAAACTACCAAAACCACGGATTTCGATCCGATCACCGCTTTCAAGTGTGGTCGCCATATGCTCAAGGATTTCCTTGATAGCATCCTCTACCTGCTTAGCAGACAGATGGGCTTGCTGACTACAGAGCCTTTCAATTAACTCAGATTTGGTCATAGACACCCCGCTTTAGTATGTTTCTCAACAGTATAAATGCAGAGGGGGAAAATTTCCCCCTCAACTTATACATTATTCGCTCTTCGCTGCTTTAAACGCGTCAGCCATAGCATTACCGATAGCGCCTTCATCAGATTTGTTCAGGCTAGCCATCGCTTCTTGCTCGTCAGCTTCGTCTTTCAGACGAACAGACAGGTTCAGAACGCGGTTCTTACGGTCAACGCCGGTGAACTTCGCTTCAACGCTGTCGCCAACTGAAAGGACTTGTGTCGCGTCTTCAACACGGTCACGCGCGGCTTCAGAAGCACGCAGATAACCTTCAACACCTTCTGCAAGCTCAACAGTTGCGCCTTTCGCGTCAACAGCCGTTACCGTACCGTTAACGATAGCACCTTTCTTGTTCGCCGCCAGGTAGTTGTTGAATGGGTCTTCTTCCATCTGCTTGATGCCCAGTGAGATACGCTCACGCTCGGCGTCAACCTGAAGAACCACTGCTGAGATCTCGTCGCCTTTCTTGTATTCGCGAACGGCTTCTTCGCCAGCCACGTTCCAAGAAATGTCAGACAAGTGAACCAGACCGTCGATGCCGCCGTCTAGACCGATGAAGATACCGAAGTCAGTGATTGACTTGATCTTACCAGTTACACGATCGCCTTTGTTCTGAGTTTCAGCGAATTGCTGCCATGGGTTGGCTTTACACTGTTTCAGACCAAGGCTGATACGACGACGCTCTTCGTCGATGTCCAGAACCATGACTTCAACTTCGTCACCCACGTTAACCACTTTAGATGGGTGGATGTTCTTGTTGGTCCAGTCCATTTCAGACACGTGTACCAGACCTTCAACGCCTTCTTCGATTTCAACGAAGCAGCCGTAGTCAGTTAGGTTGGTTACACGGCCAGTCAGCTTGTGACCTTCTGGGTAACGGTTAGCAATAGCTACCCATGGATCTTCACCCAGTTGTTTCAGGCCAAGCGATACGCGAGTACGCTCACGGTCAAACTTCAGAACCTTAACGTTGATTTCGTCACCAACATTAACGATTTCTGATGGGTGCTTAACGCGCTTCCACGCCATGTCAGTGATGTGAAGCAGGCCGTCAACGCCGCCAAGATCAACGAACGCACCGTAGTCAGTCAGGTTCTTAACGATACCTTTAACTTCCATGCCTTCTTGCAGAGAAGCTAGCAGCTCGTCACGCTCAACGCTGTTTTCTGACTCGATAACCGCACGACGAGAAACCACAACGTTGTTGCGCTTCTGGTCAAGCTTGATTACTTTGAACTCGAGCTCTTTGCCTTCCAGGTGAGAAGTATCACGTACTGGACGAACGTCAACCAGTGAACCCGGTAGGAACGCACGGATGCCGTTCAGTTCTACGGTGAAACCACCTTTCACTTTACCGTTAATAACACCGTTAACGGTTTCAGCTTCTTCGTACGCTTTCTCTAGCTGGATCCAAGCTTCGTGACGCTTCGCTTTCTCACGAGAAAGCTGAGTTTCACCGAAACCATCTTCCACTGCGTCCAGGGCTACATCGACTTCACCGCCGATTTCAATTTCAAGTTCGCCAGCAGCGTTCTTGAATTGGTCAGCTGGAATAGACGATTCAGATTTCAGGCCTGCGTCAACCAGAACGAAACCGTTCTCGATAGCAACAACAGTACCCTTAACAATAGAACCTGGGCGAGTTTCGATTTCTTTTAGAGACTCTTCAAAGAGTTGAGCAAAAGATTCAGTCATTATATTTAAATCTTCAATTTGATAAACGTCCACGGGTATCCTACCGCATGGGGTTGTTAAATATGTTAGCTATCATCCTTGCAGCTAACGGTTATAGACTGCTTATGCAGCCGATAATTTGCTTTCAATAAACGCCAGTGCTTGTGCAATCACTTCGTCGATTGATAGCGACGTTGAGTCTAGCACTAATGCATCTGACGCGGGACGCAATGGCGCCACCGCTCGATTGCGGTCACGATCATCACGCTCTTGAATTTCGCTTAAAAGGCGGTCAAAGGTAACATTAACCCCCTTGCCTTGCAACTGATGCTGGCGCCGGCGCGCGCGTTCTTCTGCGCTAGCATCCAGGAAGATTTTCGCCTCGGCTTGCGGAAAGACCACGGTGCCCATATCACGGCCATCAGCAATCAAACCTGGCTCGCCGACAAACGCACGCTGACGGCGCAACAATGCCTCGCGAACACGCGGGAGGGCCGCGACTTTTGATGCTTGGTTGCCCACTTGTTCAGTGCGTAAGGCACCAGACACATCTTCCCCTTCGAGGATCACCTTCACCAGTTCACCCTCAGCGATAAATTGGACGTCTAGGTTCGCCGCCAACGGTACCAGCGCGTCTTCTGATGCGGTATCTACGTCATGATGAATCGCCGCTAATGCCAAAACACGGTAGATGGCGCCAGAGTCTAGCAAATGCCAGCCTAGTGTCTCCGCCAACCGCATACATAAGGTTCCTTTTCCTGCACCACTTGGGCCATCTACTGTAATCACAGGCGCCTGTGTCGGCATAAATCTCTCCACGTTCGTCAACTTTACTCGATTCGCGTCGCTTGCGGCTTAAAACGGGTTTGACGCCTAGCATATCGTCATGCGACAAACACACCGTTTGCCCAACAAGCCCATCGATAAATCGGCGCATAGTATAGAAGAAATCCGGCAGGAAATCATTGCTGCTGCGTCGATATCAGCAGCAATGAGTTGCAGTATGATTATTCCGCAATGCTGATTGCCGCGAGCTTCTCGAAATAATCCGGGAAGGTTTTTGAGGTGCAGCCTGGGTCGTTGATAGTGACGGGCGTGTCACTTAACGCTACTAGCGAGAAGCACATTGCCATTCGGTGATCGTCATAGGTGTCGATGGCCGCATGTTGCAACTGCGTTGGTGGCTCGACGTACAGATAGTCTTCGCCCTCTTCAACCACAGCACCTACCTTTTTAAGCTCGGTAGCCATTGCGTACAGACGATCGGTTTCTTTGACCCGCCAATTGTACACGTTGCGGATCCACGTCGGTCCCTCGGCAAATAAAGCGGCCACACCAATAGTCATCGCGGCATCAGGAATATGATTAAAGTCCATGTCGACGCCTTTAAGTGTTTGTCGACGGGCAAGCACATAATCCTCTCCCCACTCGATCTCAGCCCCCATCGCCGCGAGTGCGTCGGCAAACTGAATGTCGCCTTGTACGCTATGACGCCCAATACCCGTGACTTTCACTTCTCCGCCTTTGATTGCGGCTGCGGCAAGAAAATACGAGGCTGATGATGCATCGCCCTCTACCATAAAATGGCCTGGCGATTGATAACACTGCCCGGCAGGGATCACAAACGCTTGGTATTGATCATTTTGTACCTCAACACCAAATTGCGCCATGATGGCTAGGGTAATATCGATATAAGGTTTAGAGACCAGATCCCCTTTAATGGTGATCCGGGTCTCTTGCTCCGCAAATGGCGCGGCCATCAGTAATGCGGTGAGAAACTGACTGGAGATGCTACCATCAATGCTAACGTCGCCACCCGCCAAGCCAGTGCCATGGATACGTAGTGGCGGATAGCCTTCAGTCTCAAGATAGTGGATATCAGCACCAATCGCATTCAGGGCGTCAACAAGATGGCCAATCGGGCGCTCTTTCATTCTCGGTTCACCTGTCAGGGTGACATCCCCCTCACCTAGGCACAATGCAGCCGTTAATGGTCGCATCGCCGTTCCCGCATTGCCGAGAAACAGCGTGGTCGCCTCAGCGGTATTAAACGGTTGTCCCAGTCCTTGCACCACACATTCGGTGCGATCGCTGGACAATTGATAGTCAACCCCCAACGCAGTAAATGCATTGAGCATATGCCGCACGTCGTCACTATCCAGTAAATTGGTTAATCGGGTGGTGCCTGAGGCTAACGCGGCAAGCAATAGCGCGCGGTTAGACACACTTTTAGAGCCGGGAAGATTAATTTGGCCGTTAACATGAGAAATCGGGGAAAGTGTCAGTTGCTCCATTCTGGTTTATATCCGTGATGCTTAGTGCCCCCAGAGTAACCAAAATACCGGTTACCTCACAATTATTATTTTTGTCATCCTCGCCTCCCAAATAAAAAACCGCTTCCCCGTAGAGAAGCGGCTTGGTTTTGTGCTCGAGCCATTGGCAGATAACGCCAAGAGATGGCCACAAGCGCCAATGATTTGGGAAGGTCACCCTGTGGCATCTTAACGCGGCAGTCTAGCTTGACTGTCACGCCCCTTTACTAGCCGTATTTTTTCTCGAACTTGGCCATAAAGTCGACCAAGGCTTGAACGCCCTCAAGGGGCATGGCGTTGTAGATAGATGCACGCATGCCGCCCACATCTCTGTGGCCTTTCAGCGCCTGTAAGCCCTGTTCCGTTGCTTCAGCAAGGAAAGTCTCATCCAGGTCGCTGTTCGCCAACTGAAACGGCACATTCATCAAGGAACGATTGTCTTGGTGAATGTCATTACGATATAAGCTCGATTGATCAATCGCTTGGTAAAGCAGGGCTGCTTTTTGTTGATTGCGCGCATAAATCGCTTCGATCCCGCCTTGTTTTTTTAGCCATTTAAAGACTTCGGCGGCCAGATACCAAGCAAAGGTCGGTGGCGTGTTAAACATCGAGTCTTTCTCGGCTAACACTTGATAATTAAGCACACTAGGCAAGACGTCTTTGGCTAAACCGAGTAAATCATCACGCACAATCACCAAGGTCAGCCCGGCAGGACCAATGTTCTTTTGCGCGCCAGCGTAAATCACCCCATATTTCGACACATCAATCGGACGTGACAGGATGGTTGACGACATGTCCGCGACAATGGGTTTATGGGTTTCAGGCAAATCATTGATTTCGATACCATCAATGGTTTCGTTAGGGCAGAAATGGACATACGCCGCATCATCACTCAGTAGCCAGTCTTTGGCCGGCGAGATAGCGCGCTTGCCCTCTCGCTCGCGGCGAACATTGATAACATTGGGCGTGCAATAGCGTTTGGCTTCTTTGACCGCACTTTCGGCCCAGTAGCCGCCATCGACATAATCGGCGATGGTGTGGCTCCCCATCAGATTCATGGGCACCGCGGCGAATTGCGCACGCGCGCCTCCCTGACAAAAAAGAATATGGTAGTTGTCAGGAATCACTAGGAGTTCACGCAAATCTTGCTCTGACTGACGGGCAAGGGCTAAGAATGCTTGGCTGCGATGCGACACTTCCATCACCGAGGTACCAAAGTCTTGCCAGTTCATCAATTCTTTTTGCGCTTTTAGCATCACCTCGCGTGGCAACATCGCGGGGCCTGCGGAAAAATTATATACCTTATCCATGTTGGGGAGGGGCTCCTGCTTATTTGTCACTTGCGGCGCCGAACGCCGCAAGGGTTTCTCTGTTTTAAAAGGCGTGTGATTGATTTAACACGTTTCGCGAACAATTTGAAAGCGCCAACGCCGATCCGAACACAATTTCCGCCATCACTCCTGTTAATAGGCAATAAAAAAGGGTGCAGTTCACTGCACCCTTAAGACGTTATCTCAGCGACGACTTACGCGTCTTGATCATCATCAGACGCAGGCGACTGATCATTATCATCGCGTTCGCCATCATTGATAGGCGCTGATGCTTTGCCACCGTCAGACTGAGTGGTTGTCCCGGCTTCATTAGCCAGCGCTTCCATCTCCTCTTCATCTGGTTCCTCGATGCGCTGCAGGCCCACCACTTTCTCGTCATCACTGACGCGAATCAAGCGTACACCTTGGGTGTTACGCCCTACTTGGCTCACCTCTTCTGCGCGAGTACGGACTAGGGTCCCCGCATTAGTGATCATCATCAGCTCATCGCCTTCACAGACTTGGATAGCACTGACAACATCGCCGTTACGCTCAGACACTTTGATCGAAACCACCCCTTTGGTCGCACGACTCTTGGTGGGGTATTCTGCCAACGCCGTACGCTTACCAAAGCCATTCTCGGTCACGGTCAAGATTTCCGCATTCTCTTGCGGCACAATCAAAGAGACGACCTGATCGTTTTCAGCCAATTGAATGCCTCGTACCCCCGCGGCAGTACGACCCATCGCCCGAACGGTGTCATTGGATGCCAGGAAACGCACCACTTTACCGAATTGCGAGAACAGCATGACTTCACTGCTATCGTCAGTGAGCTGAGCACCAATCAGGCTATCGCCCTCACGCAAGTTCACGGCAATGATCCCGGCACTACGTGGACGGCTAAAGTCAGTCAGTGGCGTTTTCTTCACCGTGCCATGCGCTGTGGCCATAAAAACGTATTTGTCTTCTTCATACTCACGCACTGGCAAAATCGTGGTAATACGCTCATCGTCTTCCAGCGGCAGTAAATTCACAATCGGTTTACCACGCGCGTTACGCGATGCATGGGGCAGCTGATACACTTTCAGCCAGTACATGCGGCCGCGCGTTGAGAAGCACAGAATCGTGTCATGGGTGTTAGCAACCAGCAGTCGCTCAATGAAGTCTTCATCTTTCATTCGCGTCGCTGATTTCCCCTTACCACCACGGCGCTGCGCGTCATAATCGCTCAGAGACTGATACTTAACATAACCGTCGTGTGACCAGGTCACCACCACGTCTTCTTCATTGATAAGATCTTCAATATCAATGTCGGCACTCGCTGCGGTGATTTCGGTCAGACGTTTGTCGCCAAAACCATCACGCACCGCTTCAAGCTCTTCACGGATCACTTCCATCAAGCGCTCGGTACTGGCCAAGATATGCAGCAGCTCCGCAATTTGTTCCAGCAAACCTTTGTATTCGTCTAAAATCTTTTCGTGCTCAAGCCCAGTCAGCTTGTGCAGACGTAAATCAAGGATCGCTTGTGCTTGCTGCTCGGTCAGATAGTACGAGCCATCATCACGGGCACCAAATTCTGGCGCCAGCCATTCTGGACGGGCGTTTTCACCGCCCACGGCTTCCAGCATGGCGGATACGCCCCCAAGTCCCCAACCTTGATCTTGTAGCTCTTGCTTGGCCACAGCAGGGGTGGGCGCTTGACGAATGAGCTCAATCACTTCATCGATATTAGCCAGCGCAACCGCTAAGCCTTCGAGGATGTGGGCACGGTCGCGCGCTTTACGCAACTCATACACGGTACGACGTGTGACCACTTCACGGCGGTGGTTAACAAAGCACTCAAGCATCCCTTTAAGGTTAAAGAGCTTCGGCTGGTTATTATCCAGCGCCACCATATTCATGCCGAATGACGTCTGTAATTGGGTTTGCGCGTAGAGGTTGTTCAGTACGACCTCAGCCACCGCATCGCGCCGACACTCAATAACAATCCGCATGCCCTCTTTATCGGACTCATCACGCAGCGCGGAAATGCCGTCAATTTTTTTGTCTTTAACCAGCTCGGCAATCTTTTCAATCAAACGCGCTTTGTTGACTTGATAGGGGATTTCATTGACAACAATGGTCTCTTTACCATTTTTGTCAGTTTCGATATCCGCCTTGGCACGCAAGTAGATTTTGCCACGCCCGGTTTTATACGCGTCTTCAATCCCTTTGCGACCATTAATCATTGCCGCTGTCGGGAAGTCTGGGCCTGGAATGTGCTCCATCAGCTCATCAATAGTGATATCTTCATTATCGATATACGCCAGACACCCGTTAACGACTTCGGTTAAGTTGTGAGGTGGGATGTTGGTTGCCATCCCGACCGCAATCCCGGAGCCGCCGTTAACCAGCAGGTTGGGGACACGCGTTGGCAATACGTCCGGGATTTGCTCAGTACCATCATAGTTCGGCACATAATCCACGGTTTCTTTGTCGAGATCGGCAAGCAGCTCATGGGCAATTTTCGCCATACGCACTTCGGTATAACGCATTGCCGCGGCTGAATCACCGTCGATAGAGCCGAAGTTACCTTGGCCATCTACCAACATGTAGCGCAGTGAGAACGACTGTGCCATGCGCACAATAGTGTCGTATACCGCACTATCACCATGGGGGTGATATTTACCGATTACATCGCCGACCACACGGGCCGATTTCTTATATGGCTTGTTCCAGTCGTTGCCAAGTACGTTCATCGCGAATAATACGCGGCGGTGTACTGGCTTTAGGCCATCACGCACGTCAGGAAGAGCTCGGCCAACAATGACGGACATTGCATAGTCGAGATACGAGCTTTTCAGCTCCTCTTCGATATTGACTGGCGTGATCTCTTTAGCAAGATCGCTCATGGAGCCAACATCCCTCAAATAATGTTTGCGTATTCAAATACGTGACCACGGAGAATAACACAAACCCTCTGTGGAGACACGCGAATATGGCTAAGATGTATCACGGATCTCGTTAGCAGACGCTCTGAGCGCGTCTACACGGACAAAAAGCCACCACTTGCGAAGCTAACTATAATTTTTTTACTAGAAAAGCCCACAAGGTGTCTGAGCGCGAAAAAGGAATGATCCCTTTAACTTGAGCACACGATCACTTTTTTAGCAGGCAGAGAAATATCAACCATACTTAGGTGTGACGTGTCTGACCGACCTAACGTTGGTCAACCTGGTACATAGAGGAGGCATGATGCTCACTCGTATCGTTAACGCGATTGGTGCCTGTCTCATAGCAGGCAAATACCTTTTGGCTGGCATAATAGCCATCAGCGCCATTTTAACCGCGGCGTAATGCCGTGCTCTCTGCACGGCGGTGGCTGGCCGCCGTGCTATTTCTCTACCTGTGCACCTTGCCCCCGATTCAGGCTGTCTATCCCCCGTCATATCACCCACTGCCCCGCAAGAAGCACGGCTTCTTTTTATCGCGTTGGATTTCGTTATAATGCAGCAAAACCGATAAGGAAGCTGCAGTTATGAGCCAAGTACCCAATGTCGATCCGGCGGAAATTCAAAAATTCGAGGACATGGCCTCGCGCTGGTGGGATCGAGAAGGTGAATTTAAACCTTTGCACCAGATCAACCCATTACGCCTCGATTATGTCTTGGACAAAGCAGGCGGATTATTCGGCAAAACCGTACTTGATGTCGGATGTGGCGGCGGTATCTTAGCGGAGAGCATGGCGCAAGAAGGCGCTGAGGTCACTGGCTTGGATATGGGCAAAGAGCCCTTAACGGTCGCGCGCCTCCATGCCCTTGAAGCAGGTGTCGATGTGCAGTATATCCAATCGACCGCTGAAGAGCATGCCAGCAGCTATGCGCAGCAATACGACGTTGTCACCTGTATGGAAATGCTCGAACACGTGCCTGAACCCGCCTCCGTGATTCACGCCTGTGCACAGATGGTAAAACCCGGTGGTCATGTCTTTTTCTCGACACTGAACCGCAATACCAAATCTTGGCTGTTCGCAATTCTAGGGGCAGAACATGTGCTTAAATTGGTGCCAAAAGGCACGCATGAGCACCATAAGTTTATTCGCCCCTCAGAGCTGATGAACATGATTGATGGCACCCCGCTAACGGCCAAAGACATGATAGGGCTTCACTACAACCCGGTGTTTGATACCTACAAACTCTCCAACGCCAATGTCGATGTGAATTACCTGGTTCACACCGTCGCGCCCTAGTCGACTGATAAGGAGCTTGCCAGCATGACCCCATCGACCATTCTCTTTGATTTAGATGGCACATTGCTTGACACCGCCCCCGACATGGGTGAGGCCGCCAACCGCGTCCTCGCCGAGTTTGACTTGCCTCCGTTAACACGCGAGCAAATTTATACCCATACAAGTTTCGGCGCGCGCGGTCTGTTGAGCGCTGGATTTGGCGAACAAGCACAACATCAGGACCCTGTCGCCCTCCGTGCGCGTTTTCTTCATCACTATGGTGATGCGATATGCCATGGCACCCAGCTTTACGCTGGCATAGACACCCTGCTCGACAAACTGGATCAGTTGCGCATCCCCTGGGGCATTGTGACCAATAAGCCCGAAGCGCTTACGCATCAATTACTCGCCTTTTTCCCTCGCCTGCAAGAGGCCAGGGTCATCGTTGGCGCCGATACCTATGCCCACGCCAAACCACACCCTATGCCTTTGCTCGAAGCAGCAAAAAGCCTTAATTGTGTGCCACAACAAGGGCTGTATGTCGGAGACATTGAAAACGATATATTAGCGGCGCGCGCGGCGAATATGGGAGCAGCAGTCGCAGGATGGGGTTACACCGGCGATCAAGCCTTAGTTCATAATTGGAAAGCAGATCATATTTTCGCCAGGCCGGATCAGCTTAGCGCCATTCTTGGATCCTAGTCACACCCCACATTTTGTGGGGTTTGCTGTCTTTTCAATCAGTTAAAAACGATCACTGATCATCGCCAAGATCAACCAAAATAAATTTTTTTTATTGCCAATTTTTGCCTTTCAGTGATTGAAATTTTCACTAATCTTGTCGGACTTGCGTCACTAGGTTGGTGATTACTAACTTTAGATATAACATCCCCAAGATATCCACACCCACCCCATCAAAGACTGGCTTGCAAAAAGCGGGTTATATCACTATCTTGTAATCGACCCGGACATCGCCCCCTATATATAGTGTATTAGCGACGAGATGTCCGCACAGAGGCCGACCAAAAAATCATCAGCATTTTATAAAAACTTGCGAAAAAGAGCAGTTTGGCAAGGGAATATTGGGAAAGCATACAAATGAACCAAGAAATTACCGTATTAAAGCGTGATGGACGCAAAGAAAACTTAAACCTCGATAAAATCCATCGCGTAGTGACTTGGGCTGCCGAAGGCCTCTCAAACGTTTCTGTTTCTCTGGTTGAGATGCGCTCTCACATCCAGTTTTACGATGGCATGCGCACGGAAGATATTCACGAGACAATCATCAAAGCTGCCGCCGATCTGATTTCCGAAGAGAGCCCGGATTATCAATATCTTGCAGCTCGCTTGGCTGTCTTCCACCTACGTAAAAAAGCCTATGGCCAGTTCGAGCCCCCTAAGCTGGTTGATCATGTCAAAAACATGGTCGAGAAAGGCAAGTATGATCAGCATATCTTGGAAGACTACAGCGAAGAAGAGCTTGATACCCTAGACAGTTACCTCGATCACTGGCGCGATATGAACTTCTCATACGCCGCGGTGAAGCAGCTGGAAGGGAAATACCTAGTGCAAAACCGAGTGACCGGTGAGATTTACGAAAGCGCACAGTTTTTGTACATGATGGTCGCTGCCTGCTTGTTTGCGTCATACCCGAAAGAAACACGTTTGGACTACATTCGTCGTTTTTATGATGCTGCCTCGCAGTTTAAGATCTCACTGCCAACACCGATTATGTCTGGGGTACGTACGCCTACACGTCAATTTAGCTCTTGTGTGCTGATTGAGTGTGACGACAGCTTAGATTCTATCAATGCCACATCCAGCGCGATTGTTCGCTATGTATCGCAACGCGCAGGTATTGGTATTAACGCAGGCCGTATTCGCGCGTTGGGTAGCCCAATCCGTGGCGGTGAAGCCTTCCATACTGGTTGTATTCCGTTCTATAAGTATTTCCAAACCGCGGTGAAATGCTGCTCGCAAGGCGGTGTTCGTGGTGGCGCAGCGACCTTATTTTATCCAATTTGGCACCGCGAAGTGGAATCACTGCTGGTATTGAAAAACAACCGTGGTGTGGAAGAAAACCGTGTGCGCCACATGGATTACGGGGTTCAAATCAACAAGTTGATGTATACCCGCCTGCTTAAAGGTGGCAACATTTCCTTGTTCTCTCCGTCAGATGTGCCTGGCTTGTACGACGCCTTTTTCGAAGATCAGGATGAATTCGAACGTCTGTATACCCAGTATGAAGCGGACGACACTATCCAACGCGAGACGGTAAAAGCGGTCGACCTGTTCTCACTGATGATGCAAGAGCGCGCCTCAACCGGCCGTATCTATGTTCAAAACGTTGACCATTGTAATACCCATAGTCCGTTTGATGCATCGGTGGCCCCAATTCGCCAGTCGAACCTGTGCTTAGAAATCGCGCTACCGACCAAGCCACTGAACAATGTTGAAGATGAGAACGGTGAGATTGCACTGTGTACGCTGTCCGCCTTTAACCTGGGTGCGCTTGAATCACTCGACGAGCTGGGTGAGTTGGCCGACTTAACCATTCGTGCCCTTGACGCGTTATTGGATTATCAAGATTATCCGTTACCTGCCGCGCGCAAAGCGACCATGAACCGTCGTACCCTGGGTGTGGGTGTGATTAACTTTGCCTATCACCTCGCTAAGCACGGTGTACGTTATTCAGATGGCAGTGCGAATGGCCTCACCCACCGCACTTTCGAAGCGATTCAATATCACTTATTGCGTGCGTCCGTGGAGCTGGCGAAAGAAAAAGGCGCGTGTCCTGCGTTTAACGAAACCACTTATTCACAAGGTATCCTCCCTATCGATACCTACAAGAAAGACTTGGATGCGATTTGTGATGAGCCATTACATCTGGATTGGGAAACCTTGCGCAAGGATATCCAAACCCATGGTTTACGTAACTCAACACTGACCGCTTTAATGCCGTCAGAAACGTCGTCACAAATTTCAAATGCCACCAATGGCATTGAGCCACCACGTGGTTTTGTCTCAGTGAAAGCCTCCAAAGATGGCATTCTCAAACAAGTGGTACCTGAGTATCACAAGTATAAAGATAATTACGAACTGCTCTGGAACATTGGCAGCAATGAAGGTTACTTACAGCTAGTCGGTATCATGCAAAAATTCGTTGACCAAGCGATTTCTGCCAACACCAATTATGATCCGAGCCGACATGCAAGCGGTAAAGTTCCTATGAACCAGCTGCTTAAAGATTTGCTCACCGCGTACAAACTGGGGGTGAAAACCCTGTACTATCACAATACCCGTGATGGCGCGAGCGATGGTCAGTCGGAATCAACCGCGGCGCAGGCGGCTGAAGATGATTGTGCCGGCGGTGCATGTAAGATCTAACACACACATGCAAAGGGGCCCCTGGGCCCTTTTCTAGAGGTTTATAAGATTCATGGCTTACAGTACGTTTTCTAAAATCAACAATGACCCGCTCAAAGAACCCATGTTCTTGGGCCAGTCCGTTAATGTTGCCCGCTACGATCAGCAAAAATATGAAATTTTTGAAAAACTGATCGAAAAGCAGTTGTCGTTCTTTTGGCGCCCAGAAGAGGTGGACGTATCGAGCGATCGTATTGATTACAACAAGCTACCTGAACATGAAAAGCATATTTTCATCAGTAACTTGAAGTATCAAACCTTGCTGGACTCTATCCAAGGTCGCAGCCCTAACGTCGCGCTACTCCCGCTGGTTTCTATTCCAGAGCTAGAAACCTGGATTGAAACCTGGAGCTTCTCTGAAACCATTCACTCTCGCTCTTATACCCACATTATTCGTAATATTGTGGCTGATCCGGCGATTGTGTTTGATGACATCGTGATGAATGAGCACATTCAAAAGCGCGCAGAAGACATTGCCCAGTATTATGATGACCTGATTCAGCTAAGTAACTACTACCACCAGCTGGGTGAAGGGACACATTCCATTAATGGGCAAACGGTCACGGTGAGCTTACGCGCGCTCAAGCGTCAGCTGTATTTGTGCCTGATGTCGGTCAATGCGCTTGAAGCCATTCGCTTCTATGTCAGTTTTGCATGCTCCTTTGCCTTTGCCGAGCGCGAACTGATGGAAGGGAATGCTAAGATCATCAAGTTTATTGCCCGTGACGAGGCACTGCATCTGACCGGGACGCAGCACATGCTCAACATTCTACGTAGTGGTCAAGACGATCCTGAGATGGCTGAGATTGCTAAAGAATGCGAGCAAGAGTGCTTTGACTTGTTCAAAAAAGCCGCTGAACAAGAAAAAGATTGGGCCGAGTATCTGTTCCGTGATGGCTCGATGATCGGTCTGAACAAAGATATCCTGTGTCAGTACGTCGAGTACATTACCAATCTGCGTATGTCTGCGGTGGGCTTAGCGCCTGCCTATGACAATGCGACACAAAACCCGATTCCTTGGATTAACGCTTGGCTGTCCTCGGACAATGTTCAAGTGGCACCACAGGAAGCCGAAATTAGCTCGTATCTGGTCGGTCAGATCGATAACGAAGTCAGCGTCGAAGACTTTGGCGACTTCGAGCTATGACCCGTATCACCATCGAAGTGAACGGCATAATGGTGGGTGGCAACACCCACCAAAACTTGCTGGAGCAGTTAGAAGACGCCGGTATTCAGCCTGAATATCAATGCCGAAATGGCATGTGTGGCGCCTGCCGCTGTAAGCTTAATCAAGGGTCTGTCACGCAGGGAGAAAGTATGGCGTTTGTAATGCCAGGCGAAATCCTCGCTTGTCAAAGTGCGCCGCAGACGGATGTGTCCATCGCGTTCGACTACCAACCCGCTGACATCAAAAAACAAGTGAACGAGGCGTAATACAATCGCCTCGCCTTCCGTTCTCTTGCCGACCTTCTATTCTATGCTGTCTGCATCAATGTAAATATCGTCATGTCGTGTCAGTGAAGCATAATCGGCAATCACCGTATACCCACTTAAGTAGCGCCTTAACATATCTAATAACACCGTAGAGATGTAACAGCGCGCATCGTCGTGAGACAGTTGCCGTTTAAAGCTTAATCGCTGCCCCCACTCGCCCTCTGGTGTGGAGATAGCCACACAAATTTGTCCGTGCAGTTCCGGGCCACAGGCAAGGCCAATTTGCTTTTGGTCGGGGCTGATCGTCGCACTGGCCATCGCCAGTGATGCCGCCAAAGGATTAGCCACCGCTTGCTCCGGCACATGCGCGTTCGACATTACCCAGCCTTGTTCAACCAAGTGAGCCGCTTGGCCATTGAGTAAGCTTGATAGCCAGCCACCGGTGAATTGCTCGGCGACTTTCAACGCCATACCGTGACGTTTAACGTCAAACGCTAATGCTGAAGCCATCGGCTCATTGTATGACACCACGTAATCAGCAAGCCGCTGTTGCAATGCCTCAAGGAGGGGGTCTTTTTCATCATGGTCTGCATCAATAAACAGTTTCACCTCAATAAAAGGCAAACTCGAGCGATAGCCCAATGACACATCGTCAGGAAGCACTAATGATGCCATCACGTCACTGATCCCGGACTCTGACAAGCCAAATGTAAACAAACGGTAACAAGATCGCGCTTTTGCTGCGTAAACATGTAACAACTCAGGAAGGATTTGGCGCTCAACCATGTCGAAAAACTCAGAGGGCACTCCAGGCGTAAAATAAAAATGACACCCATTGAGTTCACAGTGAAAACCACACGCTGTTCCTTTCGGGTTCTCAATTAAGCGCGCGCCGTCAGGTAACATCGCTTGCTTAAGGTTGCTTTGTGCCATCGGCCGGCCGTGTCGCTCAAACCGCTGTTTCAGCTCATCGAGCCACGCTTCGTTCAGTGTCAGCTCCACCCCCATCGCCGATGCCATCGCCGCCGTGGTGAGATCGTCTGTGGTCGGTCCCAGTCCTCCGTTCACAATGACCACTTGCTCTGTCTGTGATAATCGAACCAGCTCGATCGCCATATCATCAAGGTCATCTCCAATGGTCACGCGACGAGACATTGTTAGCCCGTTCTCAAATAACGTCCTTGATAGCCATGCTGCATTGGTATCCGTGATATCTCCCAGCAACACTTCCTCTCCGGTAGAAAGCATCGCGATTTGTGGCATTGGTGCTTGATGTTGTTGGTTTTCCACCCTGCCGCTCCTTATTGGTCACCGTGATTCGTCTTTGATTATGACATTAGACCGCTCGATTCACTACCCCAGCCTAACCGTACACTTTACTTTACTGAGTCGTACCTTTAGCATTACACGCATCCGTTTTTTTATCTGCATAGACAGTGCACAATGCGCATAAATTCACGTTATCTTTTGTGCGAACACAACAATTAACTTTTTATTAACACTGGTTAAACATAATATGAATAAAGTACTAGGAAGTTCGCTGATTATCGCAGGGACCACGATTGGCGCAGGTATGCTTGCTCTACCGCTTGCCTCTGCCGGTATTGGATTTGGAGCGTCGATGGCATTAATGGGGGCGATGTGGGCGTTGATGACCTATACCGCGCTATTAATGCTAGAAGTCCATCAGTACGCTGACGCGGATGCCACACTACACAGTCTGGCCAAACAGTTTTTAGGGGATAAGGGGAAGTGGCTTGCCTCATTCGCCATGTTGTTCTTGTTCTATTCCCTATGCGCCGCCTACATTGCGGGCGGTGGGAGCCAGCTTAATGAGAAGCTGGCCCAGTGGTCAGCAATCGAGCTACCGCCAGCGGCCGGTGCGGTATTGTTCACCCTCGTGTTTGGCTTAGTGGTGACGCTAGGGACGAGTAAAGTGGATTTAATCAACCGTGGTTTATTTACCGTTAAAGTCTTATTCCTGATTTTAGCGTTAACCTTACTCACTCCACACGTATCCAGTATTAACCTCGTAGAGATGCCAGTCGAAAAAGGGCTCTTGGTCGCTGCATTGCCCGTTATTTTCACCTCTTTTGGCTTCCACGGCAGTATCCCCTCGATTGTGCGTTATGTCGGGATAGATCTCCCTTCCCTACGCAAAGTGATGATCGTCGGCTCCACCTTGCCACTTGCCCTCTATATTTTCTGGCAAGTCGCGAGCTTAGGCACCGTTGCACAATCTACCTTGGTTCAAAACGGCGAGCTGTCTCAGTTTGTTGCCATCATCCAATCGGTGGTGCAGCAAGATTATATCGCCTCCAGCATTTCGCTATTTGCTGATTTAGCCTTAGCGACGTCATTTCTTGGTGTCAGTTTAGGCTTGTTTGACTTTATCTCGGACAGTTTTAACCGCCAAGATAGCATACGTGGCCGCTTGCAAACCGCCGCTATTACCTACTTACCGCCTTTGGTATTCGCACTTTTCTACCCTCAAGGATTTATCACAGCGTTAGGTTACGCGGCGATCGCTCTGGTGATTCTTGCGGTGGTGTTACCTGTGCTGATGGTGCGTAAAGCACGTCAAACCGTCTCAACGGATGAGCATTATCAGGTGATTGGTGGGAACCTTGGCCTTAGCTTGGCAATGGTGGGAGGCATAAGCGTTGTAGTGGCACAGTTTATTGGCTGATCATCGCTCGCTAACCATCCAATGATTCAATGACGCCCCACTGACTGGGCGTCATTTTTTTATTTTTTCTAGCCACCCATCAAGCCGCGTACCAGCGTACTGACTCCAGCTAAGGTACAGAGTAGCAACATTGCCCGACGGACGAGCTGCGGTTTCACCTTTGGTGCGACGCGATAAGCAAGCCATGTCGCCACCAGTACGGCAGGCACCGCAAATGCCGCTTGCTTTAAGTGCCACCATGTCAGAAAGTCCGTGGCGCTTAAGGCGATCAAAGACAAGATGCAGCTAATCGCAAAGTACCCCGCCAAGCATGCGCGCATCTTATTGACATCCGCATGTTGCAATACAAGAGCCATTGGCGGGCCACCAATACTGGTGGTGGTGCCCATCACTCCAGAGGTAAAACCGGCGACAAAAAAGTTTCGTCGATTAGGGGCAATGTCAAAGCGCATCACACTCGCCAATACTGCGATTAAGACGGCTGCCCCGATGATAATTTCCAGCATTTGTGTTGTGACGACTAACATCACGCCCCCAGCGACAGCAGTCCCCGGCACACGGCCTAAGTAAGCCCAACTAAGATCACGAAATGAGAGTTGATGCCGATATTGCCAAGCATTAATACTCGCTAATGTCAGCCCTACCATAGAAATGGTGGTCGGGACCAGTTTGGGATCAATCATCAGCAACAGTGGCGCGGCCACAATCGCCATGCCAAACCCAACCAAGCTTTGCACAAAACAGCCAAGCCCCAAGATCATGGCCACCGCCATGGAGACGCCGATATCAGGCATAAAAAGTAACTTCAGGTAAAGATAGGTAACCCGAGTGTAACGATTTACCCAGTCTTGAGCGAGCTTTTACGGGTAATCGCCTGATCGACACTTGTCCACCAGGCGTAACACGTCAAAGGTGTGCTGGCCTGCTGGGCACGTTGTTCTTTTCGGCATGAATCAACAGGTTGCGTGGCGTCAATTCACGCTCACAAAACTGTATCAGACTCACCGAGTACCCATGTTGCTCAAGGTATAACACCCTATCCAACACCAGCCATATTTCCATTGCTCGGCGAAAAGCACTCTTAACGACGTTGATTTGTTCGAGGATGGCAAAACGGGCTTCTCCACGGCGCAAATAGCCATCCGCATCGAAGTTCGCGGGGAACGTAAGCCCTTTTTGTGCCGCCCCCCAGCGACAAAATGCAGCAAACCCTTGGTGAAGTTGTGATTTTTTCAGTGCCGGTAATGGCAAGTATTGATCTTGGTTTTGCCAGTCCCGCTGCCATTCATCAAAACCTAAGCGATAAATAACTTCCTGTTCCCGTTGGCGACGGACGCGCTGTCCGCCGGTCACCGATTCTTGGACGGCAAGTTTAAGGTCGGCTTTTTTCAACCGTATTCCCGTTCCCTGCGCGACATCCGAGAGCGGCTGATAAGTTTCCTCACGAATAAGGTGATAGCAACACGGCGAGACGGATAGGCGCGACATGCCACACGTCACCGCTTTTTGCAGGAGTTGTACATGCAAGTCGCCGCAGGCATGTAACGCTAACCCGTGGTCACAACCGGCCATCACAGCGGCAGCCTCCGCGCCCATGGCATCTAAGGGATAAAATCGCATCGCGAGGGCGTTGCGCAGCGCAAACGCTTGTCCTTGATCGCAAAGCGCCTTTTGCCATTCAATACTCTCAACCGGCTTAGCGGTCACCGATGACATGGCACGCCCGAGATACCCTTTTCCGGCACACCACTCAAGGTAACGTACCGTCTCCCCGTGAGTGGGAACTGCACCGATGTATGCCTCGATTTGCGCCCACTTTCTTCCCGGGACCCCTACCGCCAACCGCGGATCCACCCCCAGCTTGGTCGTACTCGCCTTAGGCACAGCGGTGAGTTCGGTCAATGACGCCAACGCAGGCCACCAACTCGACAGCTGGGTAATCACGGCGTCAGGTGCGGCCTTTAGCGCTGTAACCTGGGAATAGTCCAAGCTTGCCAGCCAAGCGCATAATGCGTCTTCTTCCTGCCATGGTAAACGTCTATGTGCCATTGGCATTGGTTGCCATAACCATTGGAACTGGGTAAGAAGTTGGGTTAATTGCTTGAACTGTTGCTGAAAAGAGACGGAAGACATGGCGGCTATCAAGACTTGAATAAAGCGTGATCAAAAAAGGCTGCTTGACGCAGCCTTGTCATACTCGTGCAGTTTAACGAATTGGCAGCGGAATGTCCTTAAACATGGCATCAATTTCTTCGTTTGAACGTAGAGCCACCGCTTGATCTATCACATTGCGCGTCAGGTGTGGGGCAAAGCGTTCAATAAAGTCATACATATAGCTGCGAAGGAAGGTGCCTTTACGAAACCCAATTTTGGTCGTGCTGGCACCAAAAATATGGCTGGCGTCAATGGCGACGAGATCTGAATCAGCTTGGCTATCCATCGCCATACTGGCAATAACCCCCACCCCTAGCCCCAACTTCACATAGGTTTTGATCACGTCCGCGTCTGTAGCGGTAAATACAATCTTGGGGGTGAGATTAGCCCGGTGGAACGCCTCATCCAACTCTGAGCGCCCGGTAAAACCAAAGACATACGTCACGAGCGAATAGGCCGCTAAGTCCTCGATGGTAATATTGTCTTTTTTCTGTGCCAGCGGGTGATCAGGCGTGACAATAATCGAACGATTCCAGTGGTAACACGGCAGCATGACCAAGTCTTCATAGAGGTGGAAAGCTTCGGTCGCGATAGCAAAGTCTGATGTGCCTTTGGCGACCGAGCTGGAGATCTGCGTTGGCGTCCCCTGATGCATATGCAAAGAGACTTTCGGGTACCGCTTGGTAAAGGCTTGAATCACATCCGGTAGTGCATAACGGGCTTGTGTGTGGGTGGTGGAAATATTGAGGTTTCCCATTTCTGGGTGCGTATGTTCACTCGCCACCGCTTTAATGCTTTCAACCCGAGACAAGATGCTTTGAGAGATTTCCACAATGGCCTCACCAGCAGGGGTAACTTGGGTCAGGTGTTTGCCACTGCGCTCAAATATTTGCACGCCGAGTTCGTCTTCTAGTAATCGAACTTGTTTACTGATCCCAGGCTGAGAGGTATACAAACTCTCTGCGGTCGCAGACACATTTAGGTTGTGGTTGACGACCTCAACGATATATCTAAGCTGTTGTAGTTTCATAGTGCAGACGCGCGAGCCTCATGGGTTAAGTGACAGCATTGGGTTCTGATAGATTATTTATATACCCAAATTAGACTATTTAATAGGCTTTGGTTATATAAACGTTAGCGATTGCACATTCACTAAGCAACTTGGTGAACAAACGTGATATGACTCGACCGCTAAAATTTGATTATTCCGATACGTTTATCGCCAAGTGCACGATTATGGGCCACACTATTAGCAGCGCATGCGAATCGGATGTTATGTGCAGAGTTAGAGGCGGATCACTCATACTGCCTCCATCCTTGATTGATGCTATCTCTGTCGGTTGAGATCGTGTATCTTAACCCGTTGAGTTTATTACAAGGAACATCGACGCTGAATTATGAATATTGCCTTGATAGCTGGCCTTTGTGTCATATTGCTCGGCCTGATTGTCGGCTACAACATATTGGCTCAACAACGTAAGCAAATTGAATCTCACAAGCGCCAAGAGATGGCAAAGCACATTGCAGTGATTGACGCCACCGAAGAGCTTATTGGTAATGCACATAACCTGCCTTATAGCGGGACCTTGTTGGTTTGCTTGAATAAGAAGATCCTAGATTCCTTGAAAGCCATGTACGAGATTGATGATTCCGATAAATCCATCAAGCAACGTATTAGTGCCACTCAAGCGCAAATCGATCAAATCAAACAAAGCTATTCAAACCGCGAGTCCACCTCTTTTAAAGTGCCAGATAACGATCGACAAGCGATTTCGATGCTCAAGTTAGTAAAACGTCTGCGCTCGGTGGTGAAAGCGGAGCATTCAAAGGGACGACTGGCAACACAGGCGTTTGTGGCTGAGAACGCGCGCTTGGAGCAGATGCAGCTTAAAATCAATATTGAGAACGTAATTAAGCGTGCCAATGACGCCAAGCAAAAAGGGCAAATGGGCACCGCTCAGCAGTTATTGAAAAAAGCGATTGATGTGGTCTCGCCCAAAACCGATGATTACTCGCAAGAGATGAAAAAGCATTTAGAGCAAATGCATAGTGATATCACCCAAACACTGAATACGGGCCATGAGAAACTTCAGTCGGAACAAGAAGAAGAAAGAAGTGATCTGGACGAGTTGTTTGCGCCGAAAAAGAAATGGTAAATCAGCTTACGTAGGCTTAAAACAAACGGCGCGTTGATACGCGCCGTTTGTTTATTCTTCTCCTGCTCTTGCGCTCATCCCCTAGACGCGGACTCTCTCAACGAGCGTGGCAAAAGATGCGCTTCAATATGATCCAGCACCCCATCTGCCGCTTGTTCAAGCAAGTCTAACACCCGCTCAAAGCCGTCCGGGCCACCATAATAAGGGTCGGGGATCGGCCCATCGGTATGCTCCCCCCAGTGGAGAAATAAAGTCAGTTTGCCTTGGTGCTCGGGTGGGCATTGCGCTTGCAAGTCAGCCAGGTTGCTCTCATCGGCTGCCAGAATCATGTCATGACAGCCAAAGTCAGCTGGGCCAACCTGGCGCGCGCGAATACCTTCAAACGAGTAGCCTCTCGCCTGCCCCGCCGCTTGGCTACGTGTATCAGGCGGATTACCCTGGTGATAACCTGCCGTGCCCGCTGAATCAATATCGACTGCCAAGCCTCGCGCCTGTGCGCGAGCACGTAATACGGCTTCAGCGGTGGGCGAACGACAGATGTTGCCCAAGCACACCACCAAAACACTGGGCCTTTGATTATCCGTTGTCATCAGCGTTAAACCTCCTTATGGCTAGGCTTTCAGCTTACCAGTAAGGATAAACGCTGCCTATAGTGAGGCAGGTAATACTCGGTGATAGGGCCGTCTATCAGCGCCTATGCAGGCACGGAATAATCCACAACGATAATGTCTTCCAGGATAGGACGAAATATCGCTTTTAGAGCTTCATGCTCAGGATGCGGTAAATAGCGCTCCCGCGCAGCACCATCACGAAACGTCATCACAATCACATGCGTGTAACCTTGGTCTTTATCTTCTGGGCTGTTGTTTTCTCCCCATTCGACCGACCCAACGCCATCAATGACACTAGGCATTGATTCAAATTTATCTTTCAATGCTTGGATCTGATCATCGCGCGCGTTAGCGGTAAAACGAACAAGCAATACATGACGAATCATTTCTTTTCTCCTCGTGTCACTATTCCATCCGATCCGTCAAAAACGTTTTAAACGCCTGCCAGGACTTTTTATCAGCTTTTTCACGGTACCTCTCCGAGCCAAATACGGTAAACGCATGCGGCGCCCCACCGTACACTTGCGACCAGTAATCGACACCCGCCTGCTCTAGCGTTTGTATAAAGGTCGCAAAATCTGCCATGGGCACCGCTTTATCCGCCCCACCATGAGCAATAAACAGTGGCGCAATGTCCTCTGAATAGCCTTGGCCATCTGGCGTGCCCAAACCGCCATGAAAACTCGCGTAGCCACTGACAGGCATATTGCCTGGATTGCGTGCAAGCTCTAATGTCACCGTACCACCGAAACAATAGCCAGCCACTACTGGCTGCGTCACACCTTGCGATTGCGCGGCACTCATCCCTGCTTCAATCAGTTCGCGCATCCGCACTCTGTCTTCATACAGTGAACCAGTCGCCGCTTTCTTCGCCTCTAGGCTGGTCGGTCGATTCCCGGCGCCAAACATGTCTAATGCAAACGTACGATAGCCCAAGTTTGCCAGCATATCCGCGCGTTGACGTTCGTAGTCCGTTAGCCCATCCCAGTCATGAATAATCACCACACTGCCTTTCTCAAAAGAGGCAGGGATAGCTAGGTAGCCGGAAAATGCCTCCCCGTCTAACTGATAATCTATCTGTTTACCCGCCACAGCAGGCAGCGAACATAGAGCCAACAAAGCAATAAGAGCGTGCGTTCCTTTTATCATCATAGCGTCCTTTGGCTGGGGCCGTCGGTTTGTGGCCAGAATGTCATGGGTGGCATCCACCCTATCGTCCCTTTACTATAGACCTAAGTTAACCAAAGGTTGGAAATCACATGTCAGAACACAGTCATCAACAGCGCCAGCAAAAACTGAAAGAAAAAGTCGATGCTCGGATTGACGCCGCACAACAAGAAAAAGGGCTATTTCTTATTATTACTGGCAACGGCAAAGGCAAATCCACCTCCGCGTTTGGCACCGTCGCACGCGCCGCAGGCCATGGCTTCAAATGCGGGGTGGCGCAGTATATCAAGGGAACCTGGGCATGCGGTGAGCGAGACTTACTCAGTCAGCATGGCGTGGACTTTCATGTGATGAGTACAGGGTTTACCTGGGATACCCAAGATAAAACGGCCGACACCCAAGCCGCACAAAAAATCTGGTCAGCATGCAAAACCATGCTCAGCGATCCTGGTTACGATTTGGTCGTCCTGGACGAAATCACCTATATGATCACCTATGGCTATATTGACCTGGACGATGTCATCGCTACGATTAGCCAACGCCCCAGTGAGCAATCGGTGTTAATCACGGGTCGCGGTGCGCATCGTCGTCTCGTTGAAATGGCGGATACCGTGTCTGAGGTTCGTAATGTTAAACACGCCTTTGATGCGGGTGTTAAAGCTCGCCAGGGTATTGACTGGTAGGCGTTATCGAGAGCCTACAAGACAATAATGAGCGTGCAGAGGCACGCTCATTGCTTTGAGGTGCCGCTGGTCGGTAACGCTGTAGAGGATAGCGTATCAACAGACGTATCATTCGCTTGACACGATTGCCGACAGAGTTTGGCATCGATGGACTGATCGCCCAACAAGCGTTGCCACAACGCGGGGAGCGCGGTCTCAGGCAAAGGGTCAGGCTCGAGTTGTTGAGGCGCGACCGGCGCCCACTCCCCATTCATCTTTTGCTCTGCCAGTAAAAACTGAAACGGCTGATAGGCGGCCACCCCGAAGCGTAAGTCGGTGACGACCTGCTGCCCGTTTCGGTTTTCAAAGCGAATGAAATTACGCGAAAACGTCCGCAGAGCACTGAGGGTATCAGAGTTTGCCAGCGGCCACTCTCCCAGAGGCTGCGTGACCCAATCAATTGACGGGTTGGCATCAAGTCGTGAGGCCAGCCCCTCCCAGTATTGATCTTCGCCACTGACGACCACACGCCACAGTAAAGTGTTAAACGGCGTTGGCATAATGATCAACGGCTGGCCTTCCAGCAAGGTTCCTTGTGTTTGCTCGGCAACCCGGTTTTCTATTTGATGGAGCTGATACACAGAACTGGCCAAATAAAGACTCGAGACCATCAACCCAACACCACACATCCTGGCCCCAAGATGGCGCCATACCAGCGCGCTGATGAGCGCAACCAGTAGGGGCAACGTATACAGGGGATCGATAATAAATAAACTCGCTACCGCTACTGATGGCACATCAAGCGGCCAGAATAGCTTGGTGCCATATACCGTCATGGCATCAAGCAATGGATGGGTGACAAGCACCGCGATGACCAGCACCATCAATTGCCACAGTGGCCACTGACGCTGCCAGCGCCACCAGCACCAAGCAATGAGCGCGCCAACCCAAGGCAGTACGAACAGCGAGTGGCTGAAACCTCGGTGATTCACAGTGTTCGCCACCGGATCGCCATAATCAATCAATACATCCAGATCCGGTAAGGTCCCCAAGGCCGCGCCCGCCAGCAGCACTTTCGGTGAGCAGCGTTTACCCGCAACCAAGCCCGCGACCGTCGCGCCTAACGCGGCTTGCGTGACAGAATCCATAAAGCGTCCTTTAATGACTTTGCATTAGATAGCCTGATGAGTGATGCGCCGATCACTGAAATAAATTAAGGAGTTTATCTGCCGTCTCTTTGACCTTATCGTCATCCGCTTTATCACCCAGTAGCTTTTTCAGCCCCCGTTGCGCCTCTTTGCGTGCTTTCTCTTCTAACGCTTTATTACTGCTGAGTAACTGCTTAATATCTAATTTATAGCTCGGCGATTGCCAAGTACCAGCTACCGTCACTGGGATGGTCACATCACGCAGTTCATCAATATCTTTACCGCCCTGGCCTTTACTGGTCTCGACCACCGAGGTATAGACGTCAAAATCGAGTGTCTCTTTCAGCAGATCGGTTTGTCCGTCACTACGTACCCGAAGCGCCGGCGCTTCCAACAGTAAGTCGGTGGTGCGTGCCATGCCGTTACCTAGGGTAAAACTTGCCGTGAGTGCGCTAAAGTCCGTTTTACGTACTTCTTTGGCGGCCGCTGCCGACTCGCCTTTTAGGGTTGCTTTCGCCTCTCTGAGCATCTGCGCCAAGTTAATGCCATTTATCGCGCCATCTTCGAAGAAAATAGCGACACTGCCTTGAATCGCTTGACGTAATGCATACGGTGACAAGCCTTTGCCCTGTACATTGATATCAAGGTTCCCCTTACCTTCTAATAAGTCCACCTCAGCGGCATCTTCCAGTAAAGGAAGCACTTGGATCCCACGCGCTCTTTTACTCACCTGATAGCGCGCAGGGGTTTGTGTGGCATCTAGCATCCCTTGCACAACCACGCTGCCTTCATAGGCTTGTGTGGTCAGCTCGGACACGTCGACCTTGCCACGGTCGATGGCAACTGTCGCACGCGTTTTTCCCAAGGTAACATTACTCACGGTCAGCCCTTTCATCGCCAATGAGCCGGCAATATCTAGCGTCTTCAACACACTCAGATCAGGCTCTTCTTTGCTCAGGGGCGCAGCTTGTTTGTTGGAGCTGGATGGTGCATTAGCGCCCGACTCACTTGCATTGGCGGACTGACTAGGTGCTGCGTCTGTCGGTAGCAGCGTATCGAGGTTGATATGGTTGGTATTCAACGCAAAGCGCACTTGGGGGATCTCAGTCAACTTGACCGCCACTTTGCCATCCACCACAACATCATCGTCGTTCAACCGGCTGGTCAATTCACTGACCGTCACCGTTTGCTGGTTGATGTCAAACACAATATCCGCGGCTAGCGCTTGGCTCAGAGACTGGTGGGGAATAGGCTCGCCGGACAGTGTCGTGAGCATGTCTAACCCCTGAACAGTGACCTTATCTTGCGTTTTTGCGATAGTCACCTGGGCTTTACCTGAGCTTTCAATGTCGATGTCAGCCGTTTGCGCATTCACATTGAAGCCTAATTTCGCTGTCTCGCCCAGAGAAAAACTATCAAGGGTAATATTGGCTTGTTCAATCGCCATATCACCTTGCTCTGCCGAAAGCGTCAACGCCAGTTTGCGCAACTGGCTTTGTATCACGTCACTGGCCAATTTCAACTCGCCTTGACCTTCCACCGCAAAGCGGGCGTCATTTTGCTCGCCGCGCAACGATAGTGACAACGGCGTCCACACATCCGTCGCCAGATTGCCCACCTTAAGATCCACATCGCGCAGCGCCGTCATGGTGCCCGCTTGATCATCTTTGACGACCACACTCGCGTTAGCCACACTGAGCCCTTGTAACGATACATTCCACGTCTTTGCCTCGGTGCTCGTCGTCTCAGAGGATGAGTCTGATTCTGGTGTCGGCTCTGTTTGAGGCGCTGCGGCCTGTGATGTCGTGGTGAGGTTGCTCTCCCCGTTACTCAGGGTTTGAATAAACACATGAGGGTCTTGCAATATTATTTCGCCGACCTGCAAGGTTTGCGACATCAAAGGCAACACATCGACAGACAGGCGAGCTTGAGATAAGCGCATCAGATCGGGTTCATCAAAGCCGGGGCGGTTTTTTATCGCGACGTCCTCGACTGAAAACCCCAAACTTGGCCAAAACTGCCAAGCAATGTCGCCACCGATGACCATGTCATAGCCTGTCTGCTTTTTAACTTGCTCGACCAACAATGGCTTAAACTGGTTAGGGTTAATAGTCGTGAGCACAGCGGCGATGCCACCGATGACAACCACCACCAAAACAACAAGAGTAAGGGCGATTTTTTTTATCATTGCAAGATGCTCCTTGTGCGTAACAGGCGATACCACGCGCGAGAGATACTCGCCTTATCGAGCATGATTTCACGATCGGGTTCCCCGTTAGAAAAAATGCGCCCGTAGGCGCATTGCAATCGTTAAACCTTGTCTTGGCTAATGCGAGAGGCGACGGCCCCTTGCTGATTTTTGTATTTTGCGTTGTCGCGTTTGTTATACGGCTTATCAGCCGCGCCCGACATAGGCTCAAAACTTAACGCACCAATCGGCATACCGGGTCGTAGCGCCAAAGGCAAACGACCATTGTTATAGAACTCGAGGACAATACGGCCCGACCAGCCCGGGTCAATCCGGTGCGCGGTCACATGCACCATCAGCCCTAAACGTGCTAACGACGAACGGCCATCAAGCCAGCCGACGATATCGTCCGGTAGGGTCACCGCTTCATGCGTGACAGCGAGCGCGAGCTGGCCTGGGTGAAGATAAAATGCCTCACCCTCAGCAATCTCAATTTCATCACTCATCACACGTTCAAGCTGGGCATTAACCTCTTCTTTCGGGCCAGATAGATCGATAAATGCCGCGCCGTGATCATTAAAAACACGGAATTGATTGCCCAACGTCACATCCGCCGTCACACCAGAAATCGACGCCTCTGCCGGACGCGGCTCAATTTTGATGCGGCCATCATCAAGGTGTTCTTTGATATGCCTGTCGCATAGTCGCATCGGATAGTCCTCACGGTTAATAGATGGAGCGATACACTGCGCACCGCATTCACTTAGCTCGTTGTCCTCTGCATACAAAAGCAGGGAGTGGTGATCCGTTAAGCCATCATACGTCAATCAGGCTTTCAGTAATCGCGCGATATGCGCTTTTAATACATCAATCGCAATGCGGTTTTTCCCCCCGCGTGGCACGATAATGTCGGCATATTGCTTTGACGGCTCAATAAACTGCATAAACATAGGGCGGACCGTCTTCTGATATTGCTCCATCACAGAGTCCATGGTGCGGCCGCGTTCAGCCACATCACGTTTCATGCGACGCAACAAGCAAATATCAAGGGGGGTATCCATAAAGACGCTGGCATGGATAAGATTGCGTAGACGTGGGTCGGTCAGTAACAGGATCCCTTCCAAAATGATCACCTTTTTGGGCGTCATGGTGGTGGTTTCATCCATACGGGTATGCTCTGAGTAGCTGTACACAGGCACATCGACAGACTGACCGGCCGCGAGGCTTTCTAGGTGCTCGCAAAGCAAGTTATGGTCTAGCGCTTGTGGATGGTCATAGTTGGTTTGTACGCGCTCTTCCATGCTGAGATGGCTTTGATCGCGGTAATATCTGTCTTCCGTGATCACGCCGATTTGATGATCGCCGACTTTTTCCTTTAATTCCTTATAAATCGTGCTAGCGATCAGGCTTTTACCGGAAGCAGAGGCACCTGCTATGCCGATAATAACGCATTGGTGGTTGTTGTCACTCATAATATGAATACCCAGAGGAAGCTTGGCGGAATCTACATAAACCGCCTGATTATAGGGAGTTGAAGCCGCTGGCGCCAGAGAAAATCACGCTTCCCTGACGCATCCGTCGCTTTAAGCCTGCTACAGCTGCCCGTTGCTCAATCAGGGCGACACCGTTTGTACGCTTATTTGTTCAGGGCGCGTTTCCCCTTGCCAGTAAAGCTGACTGGCGACGGTGGCTGCCATTTGGCGATAAACCGCAGCGTGCTCACTGTCGGGGCGCGCCACCATACTCGGTGTGCCTGCGTCTATGTCCTCACGAATGGCGACATGAAGCGGTACTTGTGCCAAGACCGGCACACCCTGTTCACGGGCCATTTTCGCCGCACCACCGGTACCGAAAATCGCTTCATGATGGCCGCATTGCGAACAAATATGGTAGCTCATGTTTTCTATTACCCCGAGAACCGGCACCTGTACTTTCTCAAACATCGCCACGCCTTTAATCGCATCAGCCAGTGCGAGATCCTGTGGTGTGGTGACCACCATCGCCCCCGTCACCGGAAACTGTTGCGCCAAACTAAGCTGAATGTCGCCCGTGCCTGGCGGCATATCAACCACCAAATAATCAAGTTCAGGCCAGCGGGTTTCATTGATCAATTGAGCAAAGGCTTTCGATGCCATCGGCCCACGCCACACGGTGGCGTTATCGGCGGGCACCAGGTAACCAATTGAATTAGAGGCAATGCCATGACTCCTCACAGGCTCCATCAGTTTGCCATCATGAGTTTGTGGCTCGCTGTCTTTAGCGCCGAGCATTATCGGCAGCGATGGACCATACACATCCGCATCGACAATGCCCACCGATGCCCCTTCGGCGTGCAGGGCCAGTGCCAAATTGACCGCCGTCGTCGATTTACCCACGCCGCCTTTGGCCGAACTCACCACTAACAGGTTTTTCACCCCTTTGACGGGCGCTTTGTCACCACTTTTTATCGGCGCCACTCTCTGTGTCAGTTGAAACTGCTGCGCCAATGACGTCGACTGGGCACTGAGCCACTCATCGAGCGCCTGCATCACTGACGCCGCTGCAAATGGGAATGTCACCTTAAAGCCGTCTCCACTCGCGCTCACCCACTGTGGTTGGCTTGCCCACTGCTCCACCAAGCGCGAGTGTGAAAACTGATTCAATAGACTCACTGCGTCGTCCACATTGGTCAGCGGGGCGGCCGTGTCTTCTTTTTGTTTTTGTGCTTTTTTCTTTTTAGAACCAAATAACATGCATCACCATCCCATTGATTAAAATATATTAGGCCGGATTGGCAACGTTTAACGGATAAACCGCCTCACTCACGGCCTGCACTAGGCAAGGCATATCGTATCAGGTAAGATTTCCGCAATCATTCCATTCATATCATAAGAGCGAACAAACAAGATTATGGCTGCAACCCCACGGAAAATTCTGGTGACCTGTGCGCTGCCTTATGCGAACGGCTCGATTCATTTGGGCCACATGCTCGAGCATATTCAAGCAGATGTATGGGTGCGCTATCAGCGCCTACGTGGCAACACGACTCACTTTATTTGTGCCGACGATGCCCACGGTACCCCCATTATGTTGAAAGCACAGCAAATGGGTGTCGAGCCAGAAGCCATGATCGCTGGCGTGCAACAAGAGCACCAAGCCGACTTTGATGGCTTTGATATCAGCTTCGATAATTATCACAGCACCCACAGTGATGAAAACCGCGAACTCGCCTCGTTTATCTATACCCAGCTACGCGATAACGGTTACATCACCAGTCGTACTATTTCTCAACTGTTTGATCCAGAGAAAGAAATGTTCTTGCCGGATCGCTTTGTCAAAGGCGAGTGTCCAAAATGTCACGCCGACGATCAGTACGGTGACAACTGTGATAACTGTGGTGAAACCTATACCCCGGCAGAGCTGATTAACCCTCGTTCAGCGGTGAGCGGCGCGACGCCCGTGATGCGTGACTCTGAGCACTTCTTCTTCGATTTGCCACAATTTGAACAAATGCTCAATGAGTGGACGAAATCCGGCTCACTGCAAAGTGAGATTGCTAACAAGATGAATGAGTGGTTTGAAACCGGCCTGCAGCAGTGGGATATTTCCCGCGATGCGCCCTACTTTGGTTTCGAGATCCCTGATCAGCCTGGCAAGTTTTTCTACGTTTGGCTCGATGCGCCGATTGGTTATATGGGGTCATTTAAAAACTACTGTGACAAGCGCGGCGACATCGACTTTGATGAGTATTGGAAAGCCAACAGCGATGCCGAGCTTTATCACTTTATTGGCAAAGACATTGTTTATTTCCATAGTTTGTTCTGGCCCGCCATGCTCGACGGTGCCGGTTTCCGCAAGCCAAACAACGTCTTTGTGCACGGTTATGTCACCGTCAATGGCGCGAAAATGTCCAAGTCGAAAGGGACATTCATTAAAGCAAGCACTTACTTAAAACACCTTGACCCTGAGTGCCTGCGTTACTACTACGCCGCCAAACTCAACAGCCGTATTGATGATCTCGATTTAAGCTTGGATGACTTCATCCAGCGCGTGAATACCGACATTGTCAACAAAGTGGTCAACTTAGCCTCTCGCAACGCGGGTTTCATCAGCAAACGCTTTGACGGTCAGCTATCAACCGTTTGCTCTGAGCCTGAGCTATATCAATCCTTTATCGATAAAGCCGAGCACATTGGCGAGCTCTATGAGGCCCGTGAATTCAATCGCGCCATTCGTGAGATCATTGCGCTGGCCGATAAGGCCAACCAGTACGTCGATGAGAAAGCCCCTTGGGTCATCGCCAAAGAGGAAGGGAAAGAGGCTGAGCTACAGGCTATTTGCTCAGTGGGTATTAACTTATTCCGAGTGTTGATGACTTATCTAAAACCCGTGATGCCAAAACTGGCCGAACGGGCGGAAGGCTTTTTAAACGACACCCTCACGTGGGAAAGCATTGCCACTCCACTCACTGGCCATCAGATCACCAAGTTCAAGGCGCTATTTAACCGGATTGATCCGAAAGCCGTCGATGCCATGATTGCTGATAGCAAAGAAGATGTTGCGACCGAAGAGGCGGAAAAAGCCAAAGCGCAAGGGCCTTTGGCTGATGACCCCCTCGCGGATGAAATTGAATTTGGTGACTTTGCTAAAGTGGATCTCCGTGTTGCCAAGATCCTTGAGTGCGAAGCCGTGCCAAAAGCAGATAAACTGCTCAAATTCAAGCTCGATATTGGCGGTGAAACACGTCAGGTTTTCGCTGGGATCAAATCGGCCTACAAACCGGAAGATCTGGTGGGCAAGCACACTGTGATGGTCGCCAATCTAAAACCCCGTAAGATGAAGTTTGGCATGTCAGAAGGCATGATTTTAGCGGCCGGCCCTGGTGGGAAAGAGATTTGGATCCTAGAGCCTCATGAGGGGGCCCAGCCAGGTATGCGTGTCATGTAATCTCCCTGCCTCGTCAATTTGCACAAGCAGAGAATAAAGAGCCCAGCCGGGCTCTTTTTTTGTCCAATAGGTGCCAATTCTCCGCGCCCTGCACTACAAGAGGGCAATCACTCCCTAACACGGTGCGTAAAATGCCCACCATCAGACCCCGATCAAGGCCATACAAGGCGTGATTAATCTCTCAGTTTTGGCATGCTTCATGCTCCTTCAGAGAGACACGCGAGCCATAGCAAGGAGAGCATATGGGGTGGTTAGTCATGATAGGGATTTTAGCACTCGGGATTGCTAGCGTGGTGGCGGTTATCGTGTATCGTCAACGCCCGGATTGGCGATTACATCAACTGCATGAGTTACGTGCATTACTTCAGCATGCTCGCTACCTCGCGACCCAACCGCGCGTCGATCCGCATGACTATCATCGATTGCTGGATCAAACACGCCAGTTACATCACTTGGCGCCGCATACGCAAAAGCCAATGTATCGGCTTTTTTTCCATCACCTTCACGCCTTGCCACAATACGATGATGTGACCCAGGCCAAGATGAAAAACCGCGCATTGCAACACCTCGCTTACTTGGTGGATGAAGCCATCCCGCCAGTGTTGATTGCCTATGGTGAAGACCACACCCTCGCGGCTTACCAACAAATTTGGTATGCGGTGTTAGAACTGCTGCAGGCTCGCCAACGTTTTTCCTACGCGTCAATACAATTGGAGAACGCAACGCCCAATGCACATCAGTCTCTCAGTTTACAACAACAAATACTCACCAAGCGCTTAGTACAGCTACGCGACCTTGAATTGGATGAGGCATTCAGCGATAAGGTTAATCAGGTTATCTCCCAGCTTGATGATGTACATAGCTTGTCACTCACGCACCGTCTGGCGGTGGCACAGCAAGTCAACGCCGTGATGCTTGATGCCCTCGATACCTTTCTAGCGACGCTGCTCGCGCGCTTTCCTGCACCAAAGGATGATATTTTCAATACGCTTTCTCCCATCAATGACTCACACCATCAATGATCAACCTCTAAGCCATTAAAAAGCCGGCGCAAGGCCGGCTTGATAGCAACATGATGACACTTACCCAATATGGGTTTGCCCGCCCATATAAGGGCGAAGTGCTTCAGGGATCTCAATACGGCCATCCGCTTGTTGGTAGTTTTCCAAAATAGCCACCAAGGTACGGCCTACCGCCAAGCCCGAACCATTCAAGGTGTGCAACAGTTCAGGTTTTTTCTCACCTTTACGACGGAAACGTGCCTGCATACGGCGAGCTTGGAAGTCCATGGTGTTTGAGCACGATGAAATCTCACGATAAGTGTTTTGCGCGGGCAACCAGACTTCTAGATCGTAGGTTTTCGCCGCACCAAAGCCCATGTCGCCGGTGCAGAGCAACATCTTACGATATGGCAGGTTCAGCAACTGCAATACTTTTTCTGCATCCGCAGTCAATGACTCCAGTGCTTCCATTGAGTCTTCTGGCTTAACCACCTTCACCAACTCAACTTTATCGAACTGGTGCATACGGATAAGGCCGCGCGTATCACGCCCGTATGAACCTGCTTCTGAGCGGAAGCAAGGGGTGTGTGCGGTCATGCACAGCGGAAGATCCGCTTCATCGATGATTTCATCACGTACCATGTTGGTCAGCGGCACTTCCGCGGTTGGGATCAACGACATGCCAATCCCTTCTTCCGTCGCCGGCTGGGTATGGAACAAATCTTCACCAAATTTAGGCAGCTGACCGGTGCCATAGAGGCTGTCCGCATTAACCAGATACGGTACGTACATTTCGGTGTAACCGTGCTCGTTGGTGTGCAAGTCGAGCATAAATTGCGTGAGCGCACGATGCATACGCGCCATTTGCCCTTTCATCACGATAAAGCGAGAGCCTGACAGTTTCACCGCACTGGCAAAATCAAGACCACCGGTGAGTTCGCCGAGGTCGACGTGATCTTTAACCTCGAACTCAAATTGACGGGGCTCGCCCCAGCGCGAAATTTCCTGGTTTTCAGACTCGTCTTTACCACTGGGTACTTCTTCGGCCGGTAAGTTAGGCACGCCCATCACGACATCATTCACTTTTTGCTGGAGCGCCGCGAGCTCTGTTTTCGCCGCATCCAATTCATCACCCAGGTTTGCCACTTCTTCGAGCAATGGTGCGATGTCTTCACCCTTTGCTTTAGCCTGGCCAATGGACTTCGATCGGGAATTACGCTCTGCTTGCAGTTGTTCGGTGCGAATTTGCAGGGATTTACGTTGTTCCTCGAGTTCACGCATAGCGTCAACATCAAGCGTAAAGCCACGACGAGCGAGTTGTTGAGCGGTTTGTTCCAGCTCAGTTCGAAGTAATTTGGAATCCAGCATGCTAATCCTGTGCTTTCGGGTTATTGACTGTAAATTGACGAAGTTAAACCTTACCCAAAAAGGGTAAACTTGCCTAGCGCTTTTGCGGGCTTTTTATATCCTGCTCTGCGAGAAAGGCGAGCTTTTCGGCGATTTTAATTTCTAGCCCACGATTGACGGGCTGATAGTAACGCGCCTCGCCAAGCTCCGGGGGGAGATAGCGCTCTCCCGCGGCATAGGCATTAGGTTCATCGTGGGCATAGCGATAGCCGTCTCCGTGTCCCATTTGCTCCATCAATGCCGTTGGTGCATTACGAAGGTGCATAGGAACAGGCGCATTAGCGGTGTCTTTGGCATCACGCAAGGCTTGTTTCCACGCGGTATAAACCGCGTTGCTTTTAGGCGCACTGGCCAAATACACCGCGGCTTGAGCAATGGCGCGCTCACCCTCTGCAGGCCCCACGCGGGTAAAGCAGTCCCAGGCGTTAAGCGCGACCTGCATCGCGCGCGGATCGGCATTACCGACATCCTCTGAAGCGATCGCAAGTAGTCGCCTGGCGACATAGAGCGGATCGCCCCCTGCACTGACAATCCGTGCGTACCAATACAATGCTCCGTCGGGGCTCGAGCCACGTACCGATTTGTGAAACGCAGAAATCAAGTCATACCACGCATCACCTTGTTTATCGAATTGCGCCACTTTTTCACCGGCCACGTCTTTCAGCATCGACATCGTGATTTGGCCATCGGCCATGTCTGCCAACATTTCCAATAGGTTTAATGCCATACGTGCATCACCACTGCATGCTGCCGTTAATGCTGCTTTCACGCCGTTATCAAAGGCCAAAGACTGCTTACCGAGCCCTCGCTGCGCGTCGGCGAGTGCTTGATCAATCACCGCTTCCAAATCGCTCTCATCAAGGCTGGTTAAACGGTACACACGGGCGCGCGATAGCAGAGCGTTATTAAGCTCAAATGAGGGGTTTTCCGTGGTGGCACCAATAAACGTCACCGTCCCCGCTTCCACATGGGGTAAAAACGCATCTTGCTGGCTTTTGTTAAAGCGGTGCACTTCATCGACAAACAAAACAGTACGAATGCCGGCTTGCTTGTTTTGCTCTGCGCGCCCAATCGCCTCTCGGATCTCTTTGACGCCAGATGTCACGGCCGAGATCTGTTCCAGCTCTGCGTTGGCTTGGCGCGCGGCAATATCGGCGAGCGTGGTTTTACCGGTCCCCGGAGGCCCCCAGAAAATCATCGAATGGAGGGAGCCCGACTCAATCGCCCGGCGAAGCGGTTTACCCTCGGCGAGCAGATGGCGCTGCCCGATGTACTGGTCAAGCGTGAGTGGCCGCATACGTGCGGCCAGTGGGCGAAAATCGTCTGCAAAGTCAAGCGGTAAGGTCGCCACAGTCACCTCCGAGGCAATTATCTTGGTTGGCGCTGATCGTCGACCATCACTGAGTCGGGTGGCGTAAACGAAAACAGGTCCGACGCCGGTGTTTGTCGACTAAACTGGCTCAGCGTAAACTGGCTCTGTTGCCCATCTTGCTCAACCACGGTAAAACCGTTCAAGGTACCATCCGGCTTCACCGTGACCTCAAATTCGCCAATCGTGCCTGTGGTATTTGGCGTTAAGGTAAAGGTGTCAGCCTCTTGGGTGATTTGATACGCCTGCCAATCACTGGGCTGATTGCGCGTTAGCAATACAAACGGCGTCTGTGCCGTGGCATCCTCCAGCCACATCGCCGTCACTTGCTCAACAAAGGGGCTGTAGTACCAGAGCGTCTCGCCATCGGAAATCATGATAGTTTCGTCGGGTGAGGTTGTGGTCCAGTTAAACAAATTTGGCCGCTCAATGGCGAGCCGTCCTTTTGCTTGATGAATCACCTCTCCTTCTGGGCTGTGCACTGTTTGCGAAAACTGCGCACTGAATGCGTCAACCTGACTCAAGCGTTCCATCAGGTGTTGTTGCGCCGGCGTTTTCGCCTGCACCGATAATGCAAAAAATAGCGATATCACCACCATTAGGTGGCGGATAGCAGAGAGTCGAGTCATGAAACCTTCCATTCGATCAATCTTTGGGTGGTGGTGGCGCGATAACTTCGCGATTACCGTTATGGCCTGGTGAGCTTACGACACCATGTGCTTCCAGTTGTTCCACAATCCGCGCCGCCCGGTTGTAGCCAATTTTAAACCGGCGCTGGACGCCAGAGACAGAGCCTCGGCGGCTTTCGGTGACAAATTCAACCACTTGGTCAAAAAGCTGGTCCAGCTCCTCACCCTCTCCGCCTGAGGGCGCTTCACCCGGCAACAAGCTATCAGAGCCTTGCTCCCCTTTGGTTATTTCGTCTAGGTACTGTGGCTTACCACGTGCTTTCCAGTTGTTCACCACGCGATGAACCTCTTCATCACTGACAAAAGCGCCATGTACACGGATGGGGTGGTTGGAGCCATTAGGCATAAACAGCATATCACCCATCCCCAGTAACGACTCTGCTCCCCCTTGGTCGAGGATAGTGCGTGAATCTGTCTTAGTAGACACCGTAAACGCCATCCGCGTTGGAATGTTGGCTTTGATTAAGCCTGTAATCACATCCACTGATGGACGCTGGGTGGCAAGCACTAGATGAATCCCAGCTGCCCGCGCTTTTTGTGCTAGTCGCGCGATCAACTCTTCCACTTTTTTGCCCACCACCATCATCAGATCGGAGAATTCATCCACGACCACCACAATATAAGGTAGCTTTTCCAGCTTAGGCGCTGACTCATCCATCGAGTCACCTGGCTTCCAAAGCGGATCGGGAATGGGGTTATTCGCGGCTTCCGCGGCTTTTACTTTTTCGTTAAAGCCTTTTAGGTTCCGTACTCCAAGCGCCGACATCAGCTTGTAACGACGTTCCATCTCACCCACACACCAACGCAGAGCATTCCCCGCATCTTTCATGTCAGTCACCACCTCAGTCAACAGGTGTGGGATCCCCTCGTATACCGAAAGCTCGAGCATTTTCGGATCGATCATGATAAAGCGCACATCTTCCGGTGAGGCTTTATACAACATACTTACCAGCATCACGTTGACGCCCACCGACTTACCCGAGCCTGTGGTACCCGCCACCAGCATGTGTGGCGCTTTACCCAAATCAGTGATAATCGCCTCACCCGCGATATCATTCCCCAGCACCACCGAAATCGGCGAGTGGCTGTTCTTAAACCGCTCACTACCAATCACTTCCGACATAAACACCGTCTCCCGGTGCTCATTAGGCAGCTCAAGGCCAATGTAGGGTTTTCCTGGTATCACTTCGACCACACGCACTGCCGTGGTCGACAAAGCACGCGCCAAGTCTTTAGATAAGCCAGAAATGCGTGAAACTTTAACCCCAGGCGCAAGATCGAGCTCAAAACGGGTGATCACCGGGCCTGGATATACGCCCACTACGCGCGCCTGAACTTTAAAGTCTTCCAGTCGTGCTTCGACCAGGCGAGCAATCTTCTCGAGCTCTTCACGCGTCGCCTGCTCTGCGGTATGGCGAGCGGGGTCAAGCAGATCGAGGGTCGGGAAAGGTTCTTTCGGCGTGGGTAAATCCGGCTCATCTTTGACTAGGAACGGATGATCCAGTCCAGCCGCCTGCTGCTGATTTTTTTGCGCTTGGCGAATGGTTTCCTGAAACGGGTCGTCATCCTCATCCGCGCCACTGCTCGCTTGTTCTGCACGCTCAAGCTCGGACAGCCCATCTTGATTGCCATAAGTTGTGTCGGCGTGATGCTGACTCGGTGCGATTGGTGCACTGTGCAGATCATCAGATGGTGTCTCTTCGCCCGTTTCAATAGAGGGAGCAGTTCCAGTATCAAGATGTGGCGTGTCCACCTCAACGCGCGAAGACAATACAGGCGCAGCTTCTTCATGCTCCTCCTCGTGCTCGATAGCAAGGTGCCACTGCCCCAATGAGGGTTCCTCGGGTTGCGCATCATCGCTATCGGTAGCGCCCTGATCATCGGCAACATCCGAGTCTGTTGCCGAACGCGCTTGTCCACCAAAGATAATAGGCGACGCTGCCTTGTTCTGTGCCTGCTCATCGTTGGCGGAATTCTCCGCCTTCTCCGGCGCTGACGGCGTCAGGCGGCGTAGGTCACTAAGTTCCATCGGCTCAGACGCATTGGCTGCGGTGCTCTGTGTGTCGGTGTCTGGAACGCCTAACTCGGTAGGCGCGTCACCGCGAATCCGATTGACCGCCCAGGTGACGCCTTTTAGTGTCATGGCACCGAGATTATCAACAATGGTCAACCAAGAAATGCCTGTAAAGAGCGTAAAGCCGGCCGCCCAGCCAAACAGCATCACCAAGGTCGTCCCTAATACGTTAAATAGCGGCAGCGCCAAACTGTTGGTGACATCCCCCATTACACCACCAGAGGAAAAATGCCAAAAATCGTCAAAATTCAAATCGGCCAACGAACAGCTGGTTAAAAACAGGATAAACAGTCCCAAGATACGCGCGCCGATAATGGTATAATTGATGGGTTCATCGTCGCTGCGGCGACGCAAGAACACCCACCCCCCGAGAATCGCCGCTGGTGGCAGCGGATACGCTAAGATACCAAACGAAAAGAAGAGACTATCGGCGAGCCACGCGCCCATGGCACCTGCTGCATTGTGGACATCACCATGCCAAGCGGTTTGCGACCAGGATGGGTCGGCCGGATTAAAAGACAATAGGGCGACCATGGTGAACACGGCTGCCGCGAGTACCAAAATAAACCCACACTCTTTTAATCGCTGAACGCCATCTAAACGCGCTTTAGCACGAGCCGCTTTGGGCTCCCGACGTAAAGAAAACTCCATCATCACCTGTTTAATACTGTTCGTGAACCGCATTCCTCATCCTACTCTGAGGCTTGCTTATGTTGCCCTGACTTTATCACATTCATGCCGTGAGGGCAGGCATGATGCCTGCCTACGCCAAATCTTTACCGAGATATCACACAATCTTGTGCTATCCGCACAAAAAATAAGCCGAGCATGACGCTCGGCTTCAGTCTCGACAAGTGGTGCGTCGCACCCCATTTTATCACCTGGCTAACGGGTATGGATAACCAGATGATTACTCTGTTTCACCTCTTCCATCACCACATACGTGCGAGTGTCATTCACACCGGGTAAACGCAGCAAGGTTTCACCCAATAACTTGCGATAAGCTGACATATCCGCTACTCGTGTTTTAAGCAGGTAGTCAAAATCCCCTGACACCAACGAGCACTCTTGAATATCCTCAAGCGTTTGCACGGCTTTATTAAATTGCTCGAACACATCAGGCGCACCGCGGTTGAGTGTGATTTCGACAAACACCAACAGTGATGCATCCAAATACTGGGGGTTAAGCAGTGCTGTATAGCCAAGGATATAACCTTGACGCTCAAGACGTCGTACACGTTCTAGACAGGGGGTAGGAGAAAGACCAACACGTTTTGATAACTCAACGTTAGAGACTCGCCCATCCTTTTGAAGCTCGTTCAGGATGTTGCGGTCAATGCGGTCCAATTCCTTGGAGGGCTTTTTTTTGGTATCTACCATTTTTTATTCCACCTTGTTACTTCCTTGCAAAAAGATATACCAAATTAAATAACATCTAAATGATCTTTAGCATCAAATACTGGTTTATTGCCTTTATACTAGCCTGAAAATTGACAATATCAATAAAAAGCCAGCCGATAACACTGAATAAACACGAGGTGACAGCATGATCATTGGCGTTCCAAAAGAAATCAAAAACCATGAGTACCGCGTTGGTATGGTACCCGCGAGTGTTCGCGAGCTTATTTCTCACGGCCACTCTGTTTACATCGAGACCAACGCAGGTAATGGTATTGGTTTCTCTGACGACGACTATAAAGCCGCCGGCGCGTCTATCCTTCCCACTGCTGCTGACGTTTTTGCGAAAGCAGAAATGATCGTCAAGGTAAAAGAGCCACAAGCCGTTGAGCGTGCGATGCTCCGCGAAGGACAGATTTTGTTCACCTATTTGCATCTTGCACCAGATTTTCCGCAAACAGAAGACTTAATTAAAAGTAAAGCCATCTGTATTGCCTACGAAACGGTAACAGATTCTAAAGGTCGATTGCCACTCCTTGCGCCTATGTCTGAGGTCGCTGGCCGCATGTCTATTCAAGCAGGTGCACAAGCGCTAGAAAAATCACACGGCGGTTCGGGCATGTTGCTCAGCGGTGTGCCCGGGGTTGAGCCTGCGAAAATCGTGGTACTCGGCGGTGGTGTTGTCGGCTCGAACGCCGCTCGTATGGCCGTTGGTCTGCGTGCTGACGTCACGATTCTCGACAAAAATGTCGATACCTTACGTCGCCTCGATGAAGAGTTCCAAGGACGTGCCAAAGTGGTCTACTCCACAGAAGAAACCCTAGAGCAGCACGTATTGAACGCCGATCTGGTTGTCGGTGCGGTACTGATCCCAGGTGCGGCCGCCCCCAAACTGGTTAACGAAGACCACATTAAACGTATGAAGCCCGGCGCAGCGGTTGTGGATGTGGCTATTGATCAAGGCGGCTGTTTCGCGACCTCACACGCGACCACTCATGCGGATCCCACCTATATCGTCGATGATGTCGTTCACTACTGTGTCGCCAACATGCCTGGCGCGGTGGCCCGCACGTCTACCGTCGCATTGAACAACGCCACACTGCCTTATATCGTCAAACTGGCGAATAAAGGCTATCGCGATGCCTTGGTAGAAGATGCGCACCTACGCAACGGTCTGAATGTGATTGGCGGTCAAGTGACCATCAAAGAGGTCGCAGAAGGCTTTGAGTTGCCGTATGTTGATGCCATGGACGCGCTAAAGGCCGCGCATTAATCGGCCACACCAATCATAGAAATCGAGGGCACCATCACGGTGCCCTTTCTTTACCTTTCTAATTTACCTACAATCAGTCCATTCAAAAAACGAACCTCTTTTCCTGCTCGGAGACGTGAATGAGTAACATTAAGCATGCGAACCTGTTGATCCTGGGTTCAGGCCCGGCTGGCTATACCGCCGCTGTTTACGCCGCGCGCGCTAACTTAAACCCCGTGATGGTGACCGGAATGCAACAAGGTGGCCAGCTGACCACCACCACGGATGTTGAAAACTGGCCTGGCGATCCTGAGGGACTGACAGGGCCGGCCTTGATGGATCGTATGAAAGCCCATGCGGAAAAGTTCGAGACTGAGATTATCTTTGATCACATTAACGAAGTGGACTTATCCTCTCGTCCGTTCCGCTTAAAAGGCGATAATGGTGAGTTCAGCTGTGATGCATTGGTTATCTCTACCGGTGCCTCTGCGCAATATCTTGGCCTTCCATCTGAAGAAGCCTTTAAAGGACGCGGTGTCTCAGCCTGCGCCACCTGTGATGGGTTTTTCTATCGCAACCAAAAAGTCGCGGTGATCGGGGGTGGTAACACCGCGGTCGAAGAGGCCTTGTACCTATCAAATATTGCCTCAGAAGTGCATGTTGTTCATCGTCGCGACACCTTCCGTGCCGAGAAAATCCTCGTTGACCGCATGATGGATAAAGTGAAGAACGGTAATATCGTGCTACACACTAATCGCGTGCTCGATGAAGTACTAGGCGATGAAATGGGTGTGACCCAAGCACGCTTGAAAGACACCCAAAGTGATGAAACCGAAACACTGGATGTGATGGGTGTGTTTGTTGCAATTGGCCATAAACCTAATACCGATATTTTTGCGGGTCAATTAGAGATGGAAAATGGCTACATCAAGGTCGAGTCGGGCCTCAATGGCAATGCCACTCAAACCAGCGTTGAAGGTGTGTTTGCTGCCGGTGATGTGATGGATCATGTTTATCGCCAAGCGATAACCTCTGCAGGCACCGGCTGTATGGCCGCATTAGATGCCGAGCGCTATCTCGACGCTCTGGCGAATAATCAGTAAGCCCACGCTCTCATGCAGGCCGCCATTCGGTGGCCTGCCCAGCCTATTTGTAGGCTCTCATAAAACAATAAGACGATATGGATAAATCTAAACAGCGGGCGCTAACCCAATGGCTCAAGTCGCAGAGCTCGTTAGCCAAACCCTGGTTAGTTGCGACGATTAGTATTGCACTCCTCTCCGGTGTGCTTTTGATTGCCCAAGCAGCACTTCTCGCCCACCTGCTGCACCAATTGATTATTGAACAAACGGATAAATTCACCCTACTCCCCAGTTTTCTGGCGTTAGCTGGCGTCGTATTAGCACGTGCAGCATGCAGCTGGGCCAAAGAGCAAACGGGCTACCGCTGTGGTGAAGTGATTCGCCAACATATTCGTCATTTAATCCTGAATCGCCTCGAGGCGTTGGGGCCGGTGAGCATTCAAGGACGCCCAGCAGGTAGCTGGGCGAGCCTGATTTTAGAGCAAGTAGAGGAGTTACAAGACTTTTTTGCCCGTTATTTGCCGCAAATGGCCATCGCCGTGCTGATCCCCTTGGTGATCTTGGTTGCCGTTTTCCCAATCAATTGGGCGTCGGGCGTGATCTTTTTAGTCACCGCGCCGCTGGTCCCCTTTTTCATGGCCTTAGTTGGCATTAAAGCCGCTGATGCCAACCGGAAAAACTTTAAGGCACTGCAACGTTTATCCGGTTACTTCTACGACCGCTTACGTGGACTGCCCACTCTCAAGCTGTTTAATCGCGTTGAGGCGGAGGCCGAGCAGCTTCATCTCGCATCACACACATTTCGCCAACGAACAATGGAAGTGCTGCGCCTGGCCTTTTTATCATCGGCCGTGCTGGAATTTTTCACCGCCATTTCCATTGCCGTTGTCGCCGTCTATTTTGGGTTTAGCTTTATTGGTGAGCTTGATTTTGGTCACTATGGTGCCTCTATTTCGCTGTTTACCGGTTTATTCGTCTTAGTGCTGGCCCCCGAGTTTTATCAGCCATTGCGCGATCTCGGCACCTTTTATCACGCTAAGGCACAAGCAATTGGGGCGGCCGAGTCGATCGTGGAATTTCTCGATGCCCAGCCAGATACCGGCACCCAAGGTGAAGCCACGCCTGATTTATCCACCGTTACTATCATCGCGCACGACCTGGAGGTACTCAGTCCCGACGGTCACGTATTGGCAGGGCCAATGTGCTTTTCTATCCAACCCGGTGAACAGGTTGCGCTTGTTGGCGTCAGTGGCGCGGGCAAATCTAGCCTTCTTAACGCTCTGCTTGGTTTTCTGCCCTACCGTGGTAGCCTCACCATTAATGGCTATGAACGCAGTGAACTTGATTTAACGCATTGGCGTCAGTCGATAAGCTGGGTCGGGCAAAACCCACAACTGTTCCATGGCAGTATTCGCGACAATATCGCCCTCGCTAACCCTGAGGCAACGCCTGAGACCATCAACCAAGTGATGACCCAAGCGTACGTGGATGAGTTCGTGATGCGGCTGACCGATGGCTTGGCGCATCCTGTCGGTGACCGAAATGGCGGGTTATCAGTGGGTCAAGCTCAGCGTATTGCGGTCGCGCGAGCGCTATTACAAGATGGTGCGCTCTGGGTACTGGATGAGCCAACCGCAAGCCTAGACGCACATAGCGAAAACCGCGTGCTAGAAACCTTGAGTGCGGCAACCCAAGCCAAAACCTGTGTCCAGGTGTCGCACCGTTTAGACTCGCTCACCCACAGTGACCAAGTCTGGGTGATGATGGACGGAAAGTTAGTACAACAAGGCCCCTATCATACTCTCGCTGAAACCGGCCCGCTGGCTGAGATGCTGGCTTCCGCCGATAGGAGAAATCTCGATGCGTGAACTACTGCCCTATCTCCGCCTCTATAAGCGCCACTGGTTCGGTTTGAGTCTAGGTATGGTGCTGGCGTTTGCTACCTTGTTTGCCGCCATTGGCCTACTCACCCTCTCCGGTTGGTTTATTGCCGCTGCGGCTGTCGCCGGCCTGGCGAGCCTTGCCACCTTTAATTACATGCTGCCCGCCGCCGGTGTGCGTGGCTTTTCCATTGGTCGTACCTTCGGCCGTTGGGCTGAACGTGTGGTCAGCCACAATGCCACCTTCAAACTATTGGCCGATTTACGCGTATCATTTTTTCGTAAACTCGCCCCATTAGTTCCTGGTCAAGGGCTGAATATGCGTGATGGCGACTTACTTAATCGCATGGTCGCCGATGTCGATGCCATGGACCACGTTTATCTGCGCCTAGTCAGCCCGATGGTGGTTGGTATCGTGGGCATCCTGGCGGTAAGTTTCTTCCTGGGTTGGTTTGACCCAATGCTTGGCATGGCGCTTGGACTGATCTTGCTCGGGTTACTGATTGGGCTGCCGATCCTTTTTTATCGCTTGGGTAATGATCAAGGCCGTGCACAGTTGGAACAAAATGCAGCCACGCGCATCGCATTGCTTGATTGGTTACAAGGCCACGCCGAGCTGGCTTTATTTGGCGCACGTGACCGCTATCGCGCCCGCATCGATGACAGCGAGCAAGCCATGCTGCACGCACAAGCCAATATGGCGCGCATCACCGGATTAGCCAATGCTGTGCTCGTCGCAGCCACAGGGCTAACACTGGTGGCGATGATTTGGCTGGCGGCAGATGGTGTCGGTGATCATAGGCCTGGCCCCCTGATTGCTATGGTGGCCTTTACGACCATGGCCAGTTTTGAGTTGATGATGCCGATCACTGCCGCCTTCCAATACCTCGGCAAAACGCTTACCGCCGCGAAACGACTGAATGCGATCACGGAGCGCGCGCCCAGTGTCCCCTTCCCCTCACAAGGACATACTGGCCCCGCTGTCGGCGATATTAGCTTTGATAATGTCAGTTACCAATACCCAGGCGCAGCACAAGACGCGGTTTCAAACATCTCTCTTCGCATCACACCAGGACAAACACTCGCCCTGTTAGGAAGAACGGGATGTGGCAAATCAACCTTATTGAGCTTGCTTACCCGTGCGTGGGATCCCACGCAAGGTCAAATCACCCTTGATGAGGTGCCGCTCTCGCAATGGCAAGAAACCGCGCTGCGTGACGCCATGTCTGTGGTGACGCAAAGTGTTGATCTGTTCAATGGCACACTGCGCGACAACCTCACCCTGGCTTGCCCAGAGGCATCAGACGATGCCCTCGCCACTGTCTTGCTGCGCGTTGGCTTGGGTGGACTGTTAGAGGGTCAAGGACTCGATGCGTGGCTGGGCGATGGCGGACGACAGCTTTCAGGCGGCGAGCGCCGCCGCTTGGGGATTGCTCGTGGCCTCTTGCACCCTGCGCCGATTATGTTACTTGATGAGCCAACCGAAGGCCTAGATGTGCAAACCGAGGCGGAGATCCTATCCTTACTGCAAGACCATTGTCAGGATAAAACCGTGGTGATCATTACCCATCGATTGGCTGGTTTGGCACATATGGACACTGTGTGTTTAATGGATGCTGGCCGCATTATTGAGCAAGGCACACATCAAGACTTGCTGGCACGTAACGGTCGCTATGCGCAACTCATGAACCGCTTGTAACGAGAGCGTGTGATATGACCCTTTTTTTACCGCCTTTAGCGCAAGATGACTTTCGCTTTCCGCCCGTGAGCGAAGCGCTCTCTCACCCCGATGGCCTGCTCGCCATTGGGGGAGAGCTATCACCTGCGCGGCTAATGTCGGCTTATCGCAGTGGTATTTTCCCCTGGTTTGGCGAAGATGATCCTTTATTGTGGTGGTCGCCAAGTGAACGGGCTGTGATTCAGCCCGCTGATTTTCATGCCAGTCGCAGTTTGCGTAAAGCCGCCAAAAAGTCTGCGTATACCATCACGCTCAATCGCGCATTCGAGACGGTGATTGCTACCTGTGCGGCCATTCGTGGGCCTGAGCAGACCTGGATTACCGATGAGATGCAAGTTGCCTACTGCCAGCTTCATCAGCAAGGGGATGCTCACAGTGTCGAGGTGTGGGACGGCGCAAAGCTTGTCGGCGGGCTTTACGGTGTCTGCGTGGGCCGCGTATTCTGTGGTGAATCCATGTTTTCCAAAGCCACCAATGCCTCTAAATTTGCACTTTGGCAATTCAGTCAATATTTTGCGCAGCAGGGTGGCCGTTATATTGACTGCCAAATGATGACGCCACATTTAGCCTCTTTGGGTGCCAAACCTTGGACCCGAGACGCGTTTATCACCGCGTTGCAAGCACACCGTGACCAGCCCATTATCCAGAGCAGCCAACCGCAGCAGATCGCAGATTGGAGAGCATAATGAGTGTGGGAATCCAAGTTGGCGTCACGCCTGCAGCATCTTGCCAATACTTGCCTGATCAGCAAGAGCAACTGGCGGTGGTAATGTCGGCGGATTACCACACGCCCGAGAAATATGCCGCTCTATTAGCGGCTGGCTTTCGTCGTAGTGGCAACCTTATTTACCGGCCGCACTGCCCACAATGTCAGGCTTGCCAAGCGATTCGGATTGATGTGAACCAATATCAACCCTCAAAAAGCCAAAAGCGTCATCGCAGCCAGCTCAATCGCTTGGAGGTTAAAGTGCGTGATCAGCTTGATGCTAACTGGTTTGCGCTCTTTCAACGGTATATCGCCGCTCGCCATGCCGATGGCAATATGTATCCAGCCAAGCGTCAAGCGTTTCTCGACTTTATCGGTAGTGACTGGTTATCCCCGCGCTTTATCCATTTGTATCAACGCGATCATCACCAACTCACGCTGGTTGCCATCGCCGTAACTGATGTCGTCGACGACGGGTTAAGTGCACTTTATACGTTTTTCGAGCCAGAGCACCGCTTCTCACTCGGACGCGTCAGTATTCAAGCACAACTACAACTGGCGAACTCACTCGAATTACCTTGGCTCTATTTGGGCTATCAAATCGATGCCTGCTCAGCAATGCGCTACAAAGCAGACTATTATCCACATCAACGCTTTATCAACCAGCAATGGCGGGCGTTTTCCTGGCCGGTTATTCCACAATAGTGGCTATTTTTTCTAGCAAGGAGCGCCCCAACAGGGTAAAATTCGCACCCGAACTTTACAGACTTTCAGAATAGAGGCATTATCTGTCGGTCAAAAAATTGGCTACCAGAAGAGGCCTAAGAGGATTCAATGGCAAAAGAAGACGTAATTGAAATGCAAGGCACCGTACTCGATACGTTGCCTAATACTATGTTCCGCGTAGAACTAGAAAACGGTCACGTGGTGACTGCCCACATTTCAGGCAAGATGCGTAAGCACTACATCCGCATCCTGACCGGCGACAAAGTCACGGTTGAAATGACCCCTTACGATTTGTCCAAAGGTCGCATCGTTTTCCGTTCGCGTTAATCCTCCGAACGCGATCAAAAAACCCGGCAGCGATGCCGGGTTTTGCTTTTTCTCGAACCGATTAAGCCGGCTCCATTTGATCACTGAATTGGAAGTCCAATCGGTTATCTTTCAATACCACACGAACTGTCCCCCCGTTAACCAGACAGCCAAACAGCAGCTCGTTAGCCAGTGGCTTTTTCAAGTTATCTTGGATAACACGTCCCATCGGCCGTGCGCCCATTGCCTTGTCATAGCCTTCTTCCGCTAGCCAGCGCTTAGCCTCTGACGTCACCTCAAGCGACACCCCTTTGGCGTCCAGTTGGGCTTGTAGCTCAACAATGAACTTATCTACCACTTGCAAGATAACCTGTTCGTCCAAGTGGTTAAACCAAATGATGTTGTCCAAGCGGTTACGGAACTCTGGCGAGAACACCTTTTTAATTTCCGACATCGCATCATGACTGTGATCTTGCTGAATCAAGCCAATAGACTTACGCACCGTCTCGGCGACGCCGGCGTTAGTGGTCATCACCAAGATGACATTTCGGAAATCGGCTTTGCGCCCGTTATTGTCAGTCAGAGTGCCATTGTCCATTACTTGCAAGAGCAAGTTAAACACGTCTGGGTGCGCTTTCTCGATTTCATCAAGCAGCACCACACTGTATGGGTGTTTAATCACCGCATCAGTCAGCAACCCACCCTGATCGTACCCCACATAACCTGGGGGCGCGCCAATCAAGCGACTCACTGTGTGACGCTCCATGTACTCCGACATATCAAAGCGCTGCAGCTCAATGCCCATGGCGCGAGCCAATTGTACCGTGACCTCGGTTTTACCAACCCCGGTAGGTCCGGCAAACAAGAACGAGCCGACCGGTTTGTTCTCATCGCCCAAGCCTGCGCGGCTCAGCTTGATCGCTTCAGACAGCGCCGTGATGGCAGTATCTTGACCAAACACCAGCATTTTGAGCTTGTCATCCAGTGATTGCAGCACGTCTTTATCGGACGACGAGAGCGACTTCTCAGGAATACGGGCCATTTTCGCAATCATACTCTCAACGTCAGGGACATTGACCGTCTTCTTGCGTTTGCTGGCTGGCGCCATCCGGCACCGCGCCCCCGCCTCATCGATCACATCGATCGCTTTATCTGGCAAATGACGCTCATTAATGTATTTTGCCGACAGCTCGACCGCGGCACGAATCGCCTTGTTGGTGTAACGCACTTCGTGGTGAGCCTCATATTTCGGCTTCAGACCCATCAAAATCTTGGTGGTGTCATCAATAGAGGGCTCAATCACATCGATTTTCTGAAAACGGCGCGCCAGTGCCCGCTCTTTTTCGAAGATAGAACCATACTCTTGGTAGGTCGTCGAGCCAATACAGCGTAACTTTCCGCTACTCAATAGCGGCTTAATCAAGTTTGCGGCATCGACTTGGCCACCACTCGCCGCACCAGCGCCAATGATGGTGTGGATCTCATCGATAAAGAGTACCGCGTGATCCTCTTTTTCGAGTTGCTTTAAGATCGATTTAAAGCGCTTTTCAAAGTCGCCACGGTATTTGGTGCCCGCGAGTAAAGAGCCAATATCGAGCGAATAAATCACGCAATCTTTGATCACATCTGGCACTTGCCCTTCAACAATGCGCCACGCGAGTCCTTCCGCAATCGCTGTTTTACCGACCCCGGCTTCGCCAACCAACAGGGGGTTATTCTTGCGACGGCGACACAATACCTGGATGGTGCGTTCAAGCTCTTTATCACGACCGATTAGTGGATCAATACCGCCAACACGTGCGAGCTGATTGAGGTTGGTTGCGAAGTTCTCCAAACGATCTTCACCCGGCTCCGCACCAGCCTCATCAGCCCCCATGTCACTACTGGGTAGATCGTCGCCTTCATCTTTCGTGGTGCCATGAGAGATATAGTTGACCACGTCAAGGCGACTCACGTCGTTCTTTTTAAGCAGATAAGCGGCGTGGGATTCTTGTTCGCTAAAGATCGCCACCAATACGTTCGCACCGCTTACTTCGCTACGACCGGATGACTGCACATGAAAAACAGCTCGTTGGAGTACGCGCTGGAAACTCAGCGTTGGCTGCGTCTCTCGCGACTCATCGTCCGCAGGGATTAGCGGTGTGGTTTGCTCAATAAACGCATCAAGTTCTTTGCGCAGCGCCTCCAAATCTGCACGGCACGCGACCAGCGCATCGTGCGCGGCCGCATTATCGATCAACGCGAGAAGCAGGTGCTCCACCGTCATGAATTCGTGGCGTTTTTCACGCGCTCGTGCAAACGCGCCATTCAAACTGGCTTCAAGTTCTTTGTTAAGCATAAAGGCACCTCCCTCAAAAACCGCGCTAAAGCGTGATGGAGCCGGCTAAGCTTTCTCCATCGTGCACAGTAGCGGATGGCCATGCTCTTTGGCATACATCATTACCTGTGCCACTTTCGTTTCAGCAACCTCGGCGGTAAATACGCCACAGACCGCTTTTCCTTCATAGTGCACCGTCAGCATGACTTGCGTCGCTTTGTCCACATCCATGGCAAAAAACGTCTGGAGCACATCGATCACAAACTCCATCGGAGTGTAGTCATCATTATTTAGCACCACCTTGTACATTGATGGTGGTTGCAACTTTGTTTTTTCTGACGCTTCGGCCTCCGCGTCAGGCAAACCCCACTGGTTCCAATTACTCATAACTCATTCAATGCATTGTTAGGGTGTCTCGGTAAAAGATGTGGCGGGGCACTACTGCCATCCACGTTTCCCGTCCACCTATACTTAAAGTTAAGCCACAGATTGTATTCCAGCAACCTTTTCATTGCGAACATCGTTTGCCTGAGCAATTGTTAATCACCGTATTACACACTAGTCTCTCGCGCAGAATTTCGTTCACTGAGTACGACAAAAACCTACCATTCGTGCCTGCACTAGAATGCATAAAAATTAAGGCATACCGACTAACGACAAGCCAGTTAGCGGATCGCATCAAGCGTGATAGGTGAGCATAGACACACACCTCTCTCGACTCGAGAATATTCACTTCATTTTCATTTTTAAGCAGGCAGACTGCGTGAATCATGCCAATAGCGCTCACACTAATCCATACACTTAAGGGGGAAAAGAGCCAGTTATTAGAATAAAAAGTAATAGTTACGGCCTGTTATCGCGTATCTATCACTGCAATCACACTTTTTTAATAGCGAAAACATCCGGAGAAAACCCTAAAAAACTATGCAACTAAGATGTCTGTTTCTGAATGAATAATTGCCACTTCCTCACACTTTTTCGATTTGATATTACATTACTGTTATAAGTTATACCCCACACTTGACTGCCTAAAAGTATCTACTAAAGTGAAACATGTGGTCGATAAACTCACCATATCACTTCTGTTTATTGGCACGGGCGAGGGTGCGACAGTACCGCGCTGGTCAAATTGACGAGGTGAAATGAACGCGTTTATCACAGGTATGCAAAGTTTGATGCAAGAAGGATGTGTCGCATGGAAACTGGTACAGTAAAATGGTTTAACAATGCAAAAGGATTTGGCTTTATTTGTCCGGTAGAAGGGGAAGGCGATGTGTTTGCCCACTACTCTACCATCCAGATGGACGGATATAAGACATTAAAGGCGGGACAAACCGTCAACTATGAGGTTCAGGAAGGACCCAAAGGCTACCATGCCAGTGAAATTGTGCCAGTCGATCAAGAAGCGGCGAAATAGCGCTGAATCCGGTCGGCCAAATAGAAAAGGCGAGCTTACGGCTCGCCTTTGTTGTTCTTTACCGCACTCAATCCTGTCTAGAGTAAGCCGAGCATCTGTTTGTAATGTCGGCGACACACAGAGACATACCGTTCATTGCCTCCAATCACCACCTGATCACCATCGGCAATGGCATTGCCTTCGCTATCCTGGCGAATGACTCGACTCGCTTTACGCCCACAATGACACACGGTTTTCAGTTCAACGAGCTTATCGGCCCACGCCAGCAAGTATTGTGACCCTTCAAACAGCTCACCACGAAAATCTGTTCTTAATCCGTAGCACAATACGGGGATCCGCAGCTTATCCACCACATCAGTCAACTCGAGCACTTGCTGTTTGGTTAAAAATTGGCTCTCATCAATCAATAAACAGTCAACTTTCTCTTGCGCCAAGATGGTCGCGACGTGCTCGAACAGCGACGTTTGATTGTCATACAGGTGAGCATCAGCTTCTAAGCCAATTCGCGAACTGATTTTTCCAACCCCATAGCGGTTATCAATCGCGGCGGTAAAAAGTAGAGGCTGCATACCGCGCTCTTGGTAGTTAAAGGCCGATTGTAACAAGGTGGTCGACTTACCCGCGTTCATTGCCGAATAATAAAAGTATAACTGAGCCATAACTGTCTCTACACGTAATGCCCATTGTGGGCGAGCTGGATTAAATAAACAGGCATGCTACCGCACTAGCAGAAAAAGAAAAGCCCCGCCAAGACGACGGGGCTAGATTATTAACCCATCAATTTACACGGGCGCTTTTTAAGCCACATTAACCCAGCACATAGTGCAACGAACGCAAACACGGACGCCACCAATGACCAGAAAAGTGACGCGGTAAAGCCTAACACCACGAAGCCGACGGTTGAGACAGTCGCCCCACCAATGGCATAAGGGAGCTGAGTCGCGACGTGGTCAATATGTCCACACCGTGCCCCTGTTGAAGACAAGATAGTGGTATCAGAAATCGGTGAGCAATGATCGCCAAATACCGCCCCTGCCAATACTGCTGAGAGCATAGGTAGCATCAGTGCAATGTCTGTCGCCGCGGCAAGATCGCCCGCGATAGGAAGCATAATACCGAACGTCCCCCACGACGTCCCTGTGGCAAAGGCCATCACTGCCGCCAACAAGAAGAGCACTACAGGCAAGAGTTGCGCCGGTAAGTTCCCCTCCACTAAGGACGACAAATATTGACCTGTTTGTAGGTCGCCAATAATATGACCAATCGACCAAGCAAATAACAGAATGAGGATAGCGCCAAACATAGACTTTGCGCCCACCCAAAGGGTTTTCGCAATATCTGATACCGCTATACCTTGTTTCGCTGTCATCACCAAGGATACGGCTAAACCCGCGAGTCCACCCCATAGCAATGACATCCCGACATCGGTATTTTCAAACGCCCCGAGCAGAGAAAAGGATTGATCTTCGGCTGCCAATGCCAACCCGCCGGTATATAACATTGCACCCACCGTCGCCACGACGAGTACAATAATGGGAGCGACCAAATCAGCCACGCTGCCTTTATCACTTTCCTCAATCCCGAGGTCGTCGCAAATATCAGCGCAGTTTTCACTTTCATCGCCCAGTCGGCTGCCTTTTTTCGCCTGATATTCAAACTGACGCATCGGGCCAATATCCAGTTGAAACCAAACCACCGCAAACACTAACAGCAAGGCAAAAATGGCATAAAAGTTCATTGGGATCATGGTGACAAATGCCCCTAGCGCCGTGTAATCTGTGACGCCATGTGCCACCAAAATAGAGCCAATCACGGTAATGATATAAGCCCCCCAGCTTGATGCCGGCGTGATCACACACATGGGGGCGGCCGTGGAATCAAGAATGTAAGCCAGTTTCGCTCGAGAGACGTGAAACCTGTCTGTGACGGGGCGAGAGACGGCCCCCACCGCTAAGCTGTTGAAATAATCATCAACAAAGATAAATACGCCGAGAAACGCCGCGAGCAGTTTCGCCCCACGTTTACTCTTGATCCGGCTTTGCGCCCAATTGGCAAACGCGCGGGTACCTCCAGAAAGAGACAGAAGCGCGGTGATCATCCCAAGTAAAATAAGAAACGCGAGAATACTTAAGTTCCAACTATTTAAGCCTCCATCAGCGATAAATAGCCCAGTAATCACCTCAAGCAGGTACTGTCCGGAAGAGAGGATAGAAAAATCGGTCAGTAATACCGTACCCAGTACGATTCCCATACCCAAGGACAATAAAACCCGTCGTGTAGCAATCGCGAGGCCCAGAGCCAATAAAGGGGGAAGCAGTGATAAAGCGGATGAAGAAAAATCTGTTAAATTCATGATCTCAGTGTCAACCAGGTGGTTGGAGATCTACTGCAGAAATGAAGACGGTAAGGCGTGGTATCACACGGCAAACAGCTTGCCTCCTACATACAGTAGCGCTCCATAGTGTATTTCCAAGTACTATGGCAGTGCTGCCCCTATTCGGTAACAGCCCCAGCTCAATCGGTGTGATGACCTGATTGGCTTCGGCGTTGCTTCCTTTTATGCACTCTCATCGGAATCACCCTCTTGCGCACGACTGATAAACAACGCACCTCTACGTTAAGCGTGGTGCATTCTACACAACGTGCTTACCATCGCAACTCTTTATGGTTGAAAAAGCATCGATTAAACCCCAGCTTACGCGATACCAATAAAATACGTCTCATCTTCTATTTTTTTAGACATTCGCTTCAAAAAGACAATAGAATTAAAGTCAAATTTGCAGTTAACTTGCAATTAATGCGCAATATGACGTATTAATATAGGCCATATTGTATATTTCAATTATACTGCTATCATTCTTTCAATTAACATATAAATCAAATAGGAACCAATAATGTCTGATGCAATGAAAGCCTTACTCAATTTGCGTAGCTTGCGCGCACTTGCCAAAGAAATGTCAACCGAACAACTTAATGAAGCATTAGAAAAACTTCAAACGGTTGTTGAAGAGCGTAAAGAGCTTGACCGTCAAGCCGAGGCAAAAGAAAAAGAACGTTTAGAGAAGTTAGAAAAATACCGTGCTATGTTAGAAGCCGACGGTATTGGCCCAGAAGAAATCGTGGCATTGTTAGGTGGTGCTTCGAAGAGTAAAGCATCGGGTAAACGCGCAACACGTCCAGCAAAATATCAATATACGGGCGAAGATGGCTCACAAAAAACCTGGACGGGCCAAGGCCGTATGCCTAAAGTGATTCGCGAAGCGATTGAAAGCGGCGCGGCCAAGCAGGAAGACTTCCTCATCCCAGGTCAGGAAGCCTAAGTCCATATTCCCACATAAAAAAAGAGGCGCTCAGCCTCTTTTTTTTATCCCTTAACCAAATTTAATTCTGTCCGCCAAATGGCTCACCGCTAACGCAAAGTAGTGCGAGCGATTCCATTTCAATAAGCTCTGGTAGTTATTATAAACAAGATAAGCCCTGCCTTTACCATCATCAGGCTGAATCAACCAAGCGTTGATATCGACGGCCGGTAACGCCTGACCATTCATTCGCCGTACCCCACGCGTCTGCCACTCACTCAATGAGTGTGCTTTCTCACTGTTGGTGCCAAGCAAAGTACGATCGATGCCTTCAGGGATCTGGACCTGCCGTCCCCACGTGTAGGTATCATCCCATCCCGCTTTTTTTAAGTAATTTGCAGCAGACGCAAAGACATCAGCTTCCGTTTGCCAAATATCTTTTTTGCCATCTTGGTTTCCATCGACCGCATAGTTAATAAACGAACTCGGCATGAACTGGCATTGACCCATCGCCCCAGCCCAAGAGCCTTTCATCGCTTCAGGCGCAATGTGCCCTTGCTCTAATATCGTCAGTGCGGCCATGGTCTCTTTGCGAAAAAAAGCCTCACGACGGCCATCAAAGGCTAATGTTGATAAGGCTTCAATGACATTATAACTACCCTGAAGTTTGCCAAAATTACTTTCTACACCCCATAAAGCCACAATAAAACGCGGCTGAACCTGGTACTGCTCACCAATGGCTTTCAAAGTGTCATAATGTTCACGATACAGTTGTTTCGCTTGAGCGACTTTCCAATCAGGCACAGCACGCGGAATATACTCATCCAGCGTGAGACGTCGCTCAGGTTGATTTCGATCGGAGCTGACTGCACGCTCATGGTATTCAACGTCCTTAAAGGCACGCTCAAGTAACGCATCACTGATGCCCGCCTCACGTGCTTCGGCTTTTAAGGTGGTCACATACTGCTCGAATCCGGGCTTGGCCATCACAGGGCTCACCAAGAGTGCCGCCGCGATAGAGGCTGAAATCATACCTTTGCGCATAGTCATCCTTTTTTACAGTTTTTCGTTTTTATTACGAATGGCCTGCAATGCCGCGTCAGGTGGCGGGGGCAATTGCACAAAAAAGCCATCACTTTGCAGGCTTTGTTTAACCTTATTGATGTCAACTGCTGCCAGTTTATCGCGCTTGTCTAAGTTGATCATCATGGCAAATTCGGGCTGCCCAAAGCTATTCATGAGTGCCTCGGGCACATCATCAAATTTATCTTTCTCTGCAAGATAAAGATAGGTGCCTTCTTTCTTTTTACTACGATAAATTGCGCAATACATCTCAAAAGTCCTCATGAGCGTGCCATATTACAGGCGATAGATTGTCATCTTGGGGTAAAGGTTTGTTAAGCTTTGCAGCAAAGTGTGTCAAAACACGTTTCTGCTGCCATTTCTCATTCAAATGTTAAAAAAACACCATTAAAGGGAGAAATGCCGCATCAACGGCAAACCCTGCTTGCCGCATTGGCGCTGTGAATATACCATGCTATCCAACGTCTGATAATGCGCGTCTGACTCGTGTTTAAATGACAAAACCGGGATCGAATAACATGCTCAAACAACCGGAGTTGAAAGGCTCAACCTTTACCCTTTCCGTCCTCCACCTCGTTGACGATAATTTTGCTGCCGCTGCCAATGTTTTGACAGAGAAAGTCACCCAAGCACCGGCCTTTTTTCAAGGCGCTCCTGTTGTCGCTGACATTAGCCGTCTATCACAATGCCCTGATATCGGTGCCTTAAAGCAATGCTTACAAGCCACAGGCATGATTCTCGTTGGGCTGACCGGCGTCACCCACAATGATACGCGTGAGCTTGCGCTGGATGCGCAATTAGCCGTGCTCAAGTCGAGCAAGCAATCCCGAGTTGCCGATCCGATTCAGCCGCCTGCAAAAGTGGTCACCGCCCCTGTGCGTTCAGGTCAGCAAATCTATGCAAAAAACGCCGACCTGGTGATCCTCAATCATGTGAGTGCCGGCGCGGAAGTGATTGCCGATGGCAGTATCCATATCTATGGCGTTTTGCGTGGCCGAGCCATTGCCGGTGCAAGTGGACAAAAACAAGCGCGTATTTATTGTCAGAACCTTCAGTCAGAATTATTGTCCGTAGCAGGAAGCTATTGGCTCAGTGATAAAATTCCATCAGAACATATAGAGCGGCCTTCTATGGTCTCGCTTAATCAAGAAAGCTTACACATTGACCCCCTCACGCTATAAGAGAATAAGGAAGAGGAATGGCACGAATCATTGTAATTACCTCCGGTAAAGGCGGTGTTGGTAAAACAACATCGAGTGCGGCATTGGCGACCGGGTTGGCCATGACAGGCAAAAAAACCGCCGTGGTTGATTTTGATATTGGCCTACGTAACCTCGATTTGGTGATGGGCTGTGAGCGCCGCGTGGTCTACGATTTTGTTAACGTCATTAACGGCGAAGCCAATCTGCATCAAGCACTCATTAAAGACAAACGCGTAGAAAATTTGTTTATTCTGCCCGCCTCTCAGACGCGCGACAAAGATGCGTTAACGAAAGAAGGTGTCGAGCGCGTTTTAAAAGACATGGATGAACTTGGCTTTGAATACATTATTTGTGATTCACCCGCAGGCATTGAAGCCGGCGCATTAATGGCGCTGTATTTTGCTGACGAAGCGATTGTGACCACCAATCCAGAAGTGTCATCCGTGCGCGACTCTGATCGTATTCTTGGTATTCTCGATTCTAAGTCACGCCGCGCAGAAAACGGCGAGGATCCGGTAAAACATCACTTATTACTCACTCGCTATAACCCCGCGCGTGTGACCAACGGTGAAATGCTCAGTGTTGAGGATGTAGAAGATATCCTGCGTATTCCACTGTTAGGGGTCATCCCTGAAAGTCAGTCTGTATTGCACGCTTCTAACAAAGGTGAGCCAGTGGTACTGGATCAAGAGTCTGATGCCGGCCAAGCCTATGAAGATGCTATTGCGCGCCTGCTGGGTGAAGAGCGTCCCTTCCGCTTTATTGAGGAAGAGCGCAAAGGTTTCCTAAAACGCTTATTCGGAGGCTAATGTGGCACTGCTTGAATTCTTCCGCCCATCAAAGAAAAAGTCGGCCAATATTGCCAAAGAGCGTTTACAAATCATTGTTGCCGAGCGTCGCAGTGCGGATAGTCCTGCGCCGACTTATTTGCCCCAGCTCAAGCAAGATATTCTAGATGTGATCCGAAAATACGTGGATATCGCACCGGACCAGGTGTCTGTCAGCCTCGAACAAGGCGATGATGATCTGTCCGTCTTGGAGCTGAACGTCACCTTGCCCGAAGAGGGAAAAGAGAGCTAGCTCTCAATCACAACGGGCGAATACAGAAAGCGGTGGCTCAAGGCCACCGCTTTTGTTTATGCGCGAGATGATGACGATGCCCCTGGGGCGTTAGGGATCATCGTCAGCAATGTTTCTCCCACTAATCGAAAGCGCCACCCCGAGGCTAAGTCAGGGCGTTTATCTTCTTGACACTCCTCTCGCCATACCCAAGTCATCAATTGATTAAGCTGCTTTTTGGAGCCAATAAACTCAGGCGCTAAGCCTGATCTATCGGCCTCGGCTTGCACCTGCTCCTTCATCGCTTTAATCACCGACTTATACCCGGGTTCATCAACTAAACGTGTGATGGCCGGCGGGCATTTGGCTAACGGGGTTTTATCCGCTTGGGTGGCCAACTTTATCAAGGTTTGCGCATGATAGCGTACTTCAAATTTGTCGAACCCATGCTCGTTCATTTGCTCAACGGTACGAATACCATAACGCGCCATTTTCCAGAGGTTTTGCTCTTTAACGATAAAATTAAGAGCCATATTCCGGCGACGCGCTTCCTTTGCTCGCCACTTGGCAAGGGTTTGCAATACCGCTAACTGTTGAGGCTTAAGCTGCCACGCATACTTAATATCGAGATAAGCCGCTTCATCCGGCTTTACCCACTGCTTTTTACGGCACAACAGACCACACTCTTCTACCATGGCGTCATGCCACTGCGTATCGGATAGGGCTTGCGTCAGCGCTTGATAAAGCGGCAGCAAGTAATAGACATCAGCGGCCGCATACTGTTGTTGCTTTTCGGTTAAGGGACGCGCACACCAATCAGTGCGCGATTCTCCTTTATCTAAGCTCACGCCGACATAACGCTCCACTAAGCTTGCGAAGCCCTCGGAGACGCCATGACCTAAAAAAGCGGCGACGATTTGGGTGTCTATCATGGGAGTTGGCAATACGCCCGCGTAGTGCTGAAAAACCTCTAAGTCTTCGCTACTCGCATGTAACACCTTGGTGACCTGGGTGTCAGTCAACAGCGCCCATAACGGGGAAAGATCATCAATGGCTAGCGGGTCAACCAGCACCAGTTGCTCGCCATCATAAATCTGAACCAGCCCCAGTCGTGCATAAAAGGTACGCGTACGGACAAACTCGGTATCAAGCATCACAACGGCTTGGTCACGGAAGTGTGCGCAGATATCGACCAGCTGTTGATCGGTGGTGATTTGTTGATAGTTCACAAAAAAGCCCATAAAGAAAATGCCGGCGAGGCCGGCATTTCGTGATTCGTTATCGACAGTTTACCCTTTTCTGGATCGGTTCGCATTAAGCTGACGCTTTTTGCTCGGTGGCTTGTGGTTCATCGCGTAGCTCTCGACGCAGAATTTTACCCACATTGGTTTTAGGCAGTTCATCTCTAAATTCCACCACCCGTGGCACCTTGTATCCAGTGAGGTGTTTGCGACAGTGCGCCACAAGATCATCTCGCGTAAGCGACGGATCTTTTTTGACCACACAAATTTTAACCACTTCCCCAGAATTCTCATCTGGCTGGCCAATGGCGGCAACTTCTAGCACCTTGTCATGCAACGCAACGACATCTTCCACTTCATTGGGATACACATTAAAACCAGAGACAAGGATCATGTCCTTTTTGCGATCGACAATATGCAAGAAACCATCATCATCGAACTGCACCACATCACCAGTGGCTAACCAACCTTGTTCGTCGATGCTTTCTCGTGTCGCCTCTGGACGATTCCAATACCCTTGCATCACTTGCGGGCCACGCACTAACAACTCACCCGGCTGGTTGTCCGCCACATCGTCACCCTGATCATCGACGATGCGCACCTCGGTCGATGGCACGGGCAATCCAATGGAGCCGTTGTAGTCACGTAAATCATAAGGATAGGCCGCTACCAGTGGCGAACATTCCGTTAACCCGTATCCTTCAAGCAGATGCTTGCCAGTCAGCTTTTTCCAATTTTCCGCAACCGCCCTTTGCACGGCCATGCCACCACCAACGGTCAAGCGCAAGTTAGAAAAGTCCAACTCATGGAAGTCTTCGTTATGGAGCAGCGCATTAAACAGCGTGTTCACACCTGTGATGGCTGTAAACGGGTACTTTTGTAGCTCTTTGACAAAACCTGGAATATCGCGTGGATTGGTGATCAGTAGATTTTGCCCACCCATTTCAATAAACAATAGGCAATTCACCGTGAGCGCGAAGACGTGATAAAGCGGCAATGCGGTGACCACCAACTCCTCACCTGCATTAAGTACCGGCTGATACGTCCCTTTAGCTTGATAAACGTTAGCCAGCATATTTCTGTGAGTGAGTACGGCGCCTTTCGCCAACCCCGTGGTGCCACCGGTATATTGTAAAAACGCAATGTCTTCGCCTTTCAAAAAAGGCTTCACATATTGCATACGTCGGCCTCGGCGCAGCGCTTGGCGCATGGAGGTGGCATGCGGCAAATGATACTTAGGCACCATTTTTTTGACGTATTTGACCACGAAGTTAACCAGAGTCCCTTTGGCACGTGGCAACTGTTCGCCCAAACTGGTCAGTACCACATGTTTAACCGGCGTATTGTCGACCACTTTCTCTAGCGTGTGAGCAAAGTTACTCACAATCACGATCGCTTTTGCTCCGGCATCCGTTAATTGGTGCTCAAGCTCACGAGGGGTGTATAACGGGTTCACGTTCACGGCCACACAACCGGCTCGTAAAATACCAAACAAGGCAATCGGATATTGCAGCAAGTTTGGCATCATAATGGCAACGCGATCGCCTTTTTTCAGTTTCAGCTCGTTTTGTAGATAGGCAGCAAACGCACGGCTGCGCTCTTCCAGTTTACGAAATGTCATGACCTGCCCCATATTCATGAAGGCAGTTTGATCCGCGTACTGCTGGACAGAATGTTCAAACATCTCGACCAGAGAGCGATGGGCATCTGGATCTATTTCCGCCGGCACGTCCGACGGGTAACGATTAAGCCATACCTTTTCCACTGGCTTTCTCCTATGTGTTAACTTGCAGGCTATTTTGCCTGCTTCGATCGACGCGAGGCATAATTCAAACAGGTGTTTAACCTGCCCACCATAGCGTTAACATTATTTTTACACGAGCATTTTAAGTGCGCGTTTGAATTTTGGTCACAAAATCCGTTATTAACGACACAGTTTGTTGCGGTTGCTGAAGGTGACAATGGTGTGTCCCGGGGATCTCAATGAGTGTCAATTGCTTAAACCACGTGGCTCGTTGCGCGGCATCGGCAGAGCGAAGCGCAGGATACCCATCTGTCGCGCGAATCGCCAGCACAGGGCATTCAATCGCTCGAATAATCGACTCTCCATGGCCGGGCGCCATGCGATACAGGGGCTCACCACCAAGTTTGGGATCATGACGCCAACGCACACCATGGCTGCATGTCTCAATCCCGCGAGCAACCAGTGGCATCAATAACTGACCGGCGACTTTATTAATGGATGCGCGCAATTGTAGCGCCTTCATCGCAGAATCAAAGAGACGTGGTGTTTTTTGCACTGAATTTAAGCGCTGATTAAGACTTTTCGCCATGCGTTCGGTGATTTTATGTTCAGGCTCAACAATAGGCCCCAATGCTTCTATCGAGATAACCCCCGCGATTGATGCTGGAAAGCTGGCTGCATAACAGCTGGCCACTAGGCCTCCCAATGAATGCCCCACCAATATGACGGGCCCTGTTTGCTCCGATTGCGAATTCTCCGATTGCGAACAAGGTGTCTGGTGAAGGATTTGATGCAAACTGTCGAGATAATCGAAAAACGGGTAATGATAATCCCCGGCTTTATGCTCAGACAAACCATGCCCAGGCCAATCAAACATCAGTAACCCGTAGTCTTGGGCCAGCATGGGGATCAGCGAATGAAAACTCGCCAGGTTGTCTTGCCAACCATGTAAAAAAACCAATGTTGGCGCTAAGCCGGTCGCCGGGCGTGTTGCCGCGGCCACTGTCACATCATTAAGTCGCATCGAGGTCGGCGTTAAGCCAGACGATAACCCGAGTGCTGCCGGATCAGACGCCAATAATGCCTCGAATGTCTCCGTCAATGGCGGTGTCATCATCACGATCCCATTTGAGGGCTAATAAGGTAAACTAATCACGCTTTGCACCCGTCCCGTGCCAACGCCAATGCGCACTCGGGAGCAGTACAAGCCATAGCAATAAGGTCTGTCATCATCAACCACATGCTGTTCAATATCCCAAAGCTGATGCCCTTTTACCTTAAGCACGGGGTAATCATAGGAATAATCCCCCACCTTTCCCGCCTGACGGCCCTGAAAGTCGCCCAACACCGTTATTGGCCGGCCTTTGGCATAATCAGCCGGTTCAATAAAGCCAGTAAAAATCGCTTTGAAGCGCCCCAGTGAAGAGGCATCGATATCAGGCCGACCCGCTGTCGACGTGGGCAAGGCCACGATTTCAACCACGGAGTCCTGCTCACGATTATTCACCCCGACAATCAAGCCCCCAAGGCGTACCTCTTCTCCTTGATTTGCTTGGGTCATTTTCGCGACCACCGGGTATTCGGTCACGGGCTGGTCCATCCGGCCTTTTAATGACTCAGGCAAACTGGTACAGCCACTCAGTAATAGCACGCCGCATAAGGCAAACAAGTAAGATTTCATATCAGGCTCCTTTCACGCCACATCATACATAGATATCGACGCCCACTAAGTTGATCAGTTCCTCTCGCCTGGCTTGATTTAACACCGCGAAATAGGAAGCCATCGCTTGACGGCCGCGACCGTCCGGCAAATCATATTGCACGTACTCTTGCTTCGCCTGCTCGGCTTGCGCAATCGCGGCGGGATCGACACCTTGGCGCACCGCCTTAGCCACCTGTGTCGTCTTGGGCGTTTGCTTGCGCGTGGTTTGCGGCTTTTTGCCTGTGCGCTGGGGGTGGTTAGGCCGGTTTGTCTGTGGGGAGGATACACCGTTAATCGATACCATATTCACGTCCTATGCTGCCGGCCTCATGGGGGTTATTCGCGCCCGGGTAACTTTTTCCAAGTGACTTTGTCCCGCAGATATGTGGGGCTAGCAAGTTCCGCTGCGACCATGTCTCCCGCATGATACGCATGCTTAGCAATCTCCAGCATATCTTGTGCTTGGGGGTATAACACCTCTGACGACGCCGTCTGCAATGCCAAGCGAGAGGCTAGATCAGGATAGGCTGCCCAACCGGTTCCTGCCAATGTCCACACTCCCTCAGTACAGTCAGGGGTGAGTGCTTCCGGGGCGACGACCCTCTCTTCACCGACACACTGCCATGCGCCAGTGTCAGTCCGCCGATATTGGCCGACATAGAGTTCACTCATACGCGCATCAATCGCCGCCAGTACTTGGGTCGCGTTGTGTAGCCGATAGCTTTGTGCTGCCATCGCCGCCAATGTTGAGACACCAATCATGGGTACATCCGCCCCAAACGCTAAACCTTGTGCAATACCAATGCCAATACGCACACCGGTGAAGCTTCCTGGCCCGCGGCCAAACGCCAGCGCATCTAACTGCGCCAGTTCAACCCCCGCTTCTGCCAATACTTCATCAACCATGGGAAGGATCTTGTTGGTATGCTCACGCGGTGCAATTTCGCTGCGCGTGATAATCTGGTCATCACAGCACAGTGCGACAGAGCAGTTTTCGGTCGCCGTATCTACGGCCAGTATTCGTAGCGTCATTTAACCCTCTATCGGTTGATCGAATGAATACGAGTTCATTATGTTGCTGTTGGTGTCACTGCCCGACAAAAAATCGTCGATGTGGTGTAAGTCCCGCGTGCGAGGGATCGCCGGCAAACTGCGCAAAAAGGTTGCGCCGTATGCGCGGGTCACCAATCGGTTGTCACAAATAACCAGTGCACCAAAATCTTGTTGATCCCGAATAAGACGCCCCACCCCTTGTTTTAGGGTGATCACCGCTTCGGGGATCTGTACCTGAGCAAAGGGATCGCCCCCTTGCAATTTACAATCTTCTATTCGTGCTTTTAATAAAGGATCATCGGGGGAGGCAAACGGGAGTTTATCGATGATCACACAACTAAGCGCTTGCCCACGCACATCAATGCCCTCCCAAAAGGCGCCCGTCGCCACCAGCAAAGCATTGCCCAACGACAAATATTCTTTCAATAGGCGCTGCTTGGGCATCTCTCCTTGCATGAGGACGGGCAATGACAGCTGCTCACGAAACAGGGCTGATAGCTCTCGTACCATTTGATGCGACGTGCATAGGAAAAAGCAACGCCCTTGGTTACGTTCGATAACCGGTCCCAATAATGCGGCCAGTTTGTTGGCTCGACGAAAACTATTGGTTTCCGGCACGTGTCGGGGCACGCAAAGCCTCGCCTGATTGGGATAATCAAAGGGGCTTTCCAGCGTCATTTGCTGCTTAGCGTCAATCCCTAGGCGGTGGTTAAAGTGCGCAAAGTCCCCTTCAACAGCCAAGGTTGCGGAGGTAAAAATCCAAGCGCCCCCCTGTTCGGCCATTTGCTCACGAAAACGATCCGCCACCGACAAGGGCGTGATATTAAGGCTAAAGTGATGCCGCGTACATTCGTACCAATAGGAGTATCCGGTGATTGAGGTATCTTTTAAGCGTGCAAGCCGCGCTTTAAATAAGGTAATCCGATCAAACGCAGCGTCAAGCAATTGACTTCGGCCGAGTGATAGTTTTACCACGTCATGGGCAAGTTCGAGCGCGTCAGCCAATCGTACCAACTCTTTCTCTACGCTGGGCGAAGCCTGAAGTTCACGCCAATTACCTCGATATCCGGGCTCGCCCATCACCAAGCGCATATCCATCGCCGCTTGCGAAAGGCGATCAGCGACTTTTTCCAGTTGACGCGTATCCCGTAGCTCAGTGCGATAGGCGATATGAATGTCTTTGGCAACATCTTGCAATTGTCGACTAGATAGCGATTGACCAAAATACTGACTGGCGATATCGGGCAGCTGGTGCGCTTCATCAAACACCATCACGTCTGCTTCTGGGATCAGCTCGCCAAACCCCGTCTCTTTGATGGCCACATCAGCCAAAAAGAGGTGATGGTTAACCACCACCACGTCGGCATCCATCGCACGACGCCGCGCTTTGACCACGTAGCAATCTTCGTAGCTCGGGCAATCTTTACCAAGGCAATTGTCATTGGTGGACGTCACCACAGGGATCAGGGGGCTGTCTTCAGCCAGTGCGTCACATTCACTTAGATCCCCCGACTCGGTATGGGACGACCACTCACGAATTTTAACCAGCTGACTCAATTGCCCAGGCTCGCTGTCGGGGCGGTGGCACTCACTAATTTGTCGCTCGAGTCGCTCTGGACACAGGTAATTAACGCGACCTTTCAATAAGGCGGTCGTCCCTGTGTAGCCCAAGGCTGACGTCATCAGCGGTAAATCACGGTGGTAAAGCTGCTCTTGCAGATTTTTCGAGCCAGTGCTGATGATGGCCTTTTTACCACTTAATAAAACAGGAGCCAGATAGGCATAGGTTTTCCCGGTTCCTGTGCCCGCTTCCACCACGAGCTGGCCTTGGTCACGAATGGCCGTATCAACAGCAATCGCCATATCTGTTTGCGGCTGGCGAGGCACAAAACCATCAATCGCTTTAGACAGCGCACCGGTGTCTGAGAAAACCTTACGGATCATTGTATAAATACACAGGGGGAAAGCCGCCATTATGCCAAACCCCTCTTCGGGATGAAACCACTCCCCAGAGAAACCGCTGGCGCATCGTAAAATCACTTTGACCTTGCGGCTGAGACAGGGTACAACCGAGGGTTTAGTCATCAGCAGTACACGACCAACATGGAACGAAAAACACTTCTCACGGACTGTCCTGACGCCCAAGGGCTCATCGCGACCATCACCAACATTTGCTATAAACATCAGCTCAACATTATTCACAACCGAGAGTATGTTGATAATGTCACTGGGCAGTTTTATATGCGCACTGAGCTAGAGGGGATTTTTAACGATCACACCCTGCTTCTCGACCTTGACCATGCGCTACCGCCTGGCAGCCAGCGCCAGCTGATTAGCTCGCGCCGCAAACGCGTCGTCATCATGGTCACCAAAGAATCCCACTGCCTCGGCGACATTCTAATGAAAGCTTATGATGGCTCGCTCGAGATTGATATTGCCGCAGTGGTGGGTAATTACGACAAACTACAACATCTGACTGAGCGCTTTGATATTCCTTTTCATTATGTCAGCCATGAAGGTCTGAGCCGTGAAGAGCACGAGCAAGCCATGCTCAAAGCGATTCAATCCCATCAGCCTGACTACATTATTCTCGCGAAATACATGCGAGTTCTGACGCCTGACTTTGTCGCTCAGTATCCGCATCGCATCATCAATATCCATCACAGCTTTTTGCCTGCGTTTATCGGGGCCCGTCCCTACCACCAAGCGTTCGAGCGTGGGGTTAAAATCATTGGCGCGACGGCGCATTTTGTCACTAATGATTTAGATGAGGGACCGATTATTGGCCAAGACGTGATTCATGTTGATCACAGCTTTAGCGCACAAGATATGGCCAAAGCGGGTCGAGATGTAGAAAAGAGCGTATTGAGTCAGGCCATCGAGTCTGTCACCGAGGACCGTGTGTTTGTCCATGGCAATAAAACCGTGATCTTGTAAAACGACAACATTGGTTGAGCCAGTGCTTAAGCACTGGCTTCGCTGGTAATGATTGGCGCGAGTGCTAAGGATGAAAGGCCAGTACTTCTAGCAACTGATTGATTTTATCTGTAAAAGCTGCTTGATCTCGCATCAGGGATGTCCAATTGCTGGCATCATGCACAGTGACCTCTCAAGGTTTTAAGGTGCTCGTTGTCTTCCAGTCGCGAAAGATATCAAGGATGGTGTTGAATAACTATTGCCAATGCCTGCTGTTTTATGGGTATCATTAGGGATAATCCGCGTCGATTGACGTCATGGTTCGCAACAATACAGCATCCCGCCAACACTGTGTTTGCACGCTTGGTTACGTGGCAGTGCAGTGTTGGCGGATTCTTGTATTAATAAGCTGGAAGCCCACAAAACGGGTCATTCATAATCAGCCCGGCTAGTAGTAAAGGTAAGCAAGTGAATATTCAAAGTCTTCTTAACGAAAAAGTGTCTGCCGCGATGGTTGCGGCGGGTGCGCCTGAGGGCACGCCAGCGGCAGTGCGTCAGTCTGCGAAGCCACAATTTGGTGACTATCAAGCCAATGGTGTGATGGGCGCAGCCAAAAAGCTCGGTACAAATCCCCGTGAATTTGCCCAGAAAGTGTTGGACGCCCTCGATTTAGGTGATGTGGCGAGTAAAACAGAAATCGCTGGTCCTGGCTTTATCAATATCTTTTTGAATGATCAGTGGCTGGCAAAGCAAGCGGATGCCGCCCTGTCGGACGCACGCCTCGGTGTCGACAAACAAGACATACAAAACATTGTGGTGGACTATTCAGCCCCCAACGTGGCGAAAGAAATGCATGTTGGCCACCTTCGCTCCACCATTATTGGTGATGCTGTCGTACGCACACTGGAGTTTTTGGGTCACAACGTCACCCGCGCCAACCACCTAGGTGACTGGGGAACCCAGTTCGGCATGCTCATTGCCAACTTAGAATTACACGAGTCACGCGGTGACGATATTTCCATGGAACTTGGCGATATCGAAAATTTCTACCGTGAATCCAAAGCCCGTTACGATGAAGATGACGCCTTTGCTGCAACAGCGCGCGACTACGTGGTTCGCCTGCAGCGCGGCGATGCCTATTGCAAAGAAAAGTGGGAAAAACTGGTGAAAGTGACGTTGGAGCAAAACCAACGTAACTATGATCGCCTGAATGTCTCATTGAGCAATAAAGACGTGATGGGTGAAAGTCTGTATAACGATATGCTGCCCGGTATTGTTGAAGACTTAAAAGCCAAAGGGATTGCCGTAGAAGACGATGGCGCGCAAGTTGTCTTCCTCGACGAGTACAAAAACAAAGACGGCGAGCCAATGGGTGTGATCATCCAAAAACGTGATGGTGGCTATTTGTATACCACCACGGATATTGCTTGCGCTAAATATCGCTACGAGCAGTTCAATGCCGACCGTGTGCTCTACTTTATTGACTCACGCCAGCACCAGCACCTGATGCAAGCGTGGACCATCGTACGCAAAGCTGGCTATGTGCCGGACTCGGTCAGCCTTGAGCACCACGCTTTTGGCATGATGCTCGGCAAAGACGGTAAACCCTTTAAGACACGCTCAGGTGGCACCGTTCGTCTTGCTGACTTACTCGATGAAGCAGAAACACGTGCTAAAGCGCTAATCGCTGAGAAAAATCCTGAGATGGATGCTGAGACGCAGCGCGATATCTCAACCACGGTGGCGATGGCAGCCGTCAAATATGCCGATCTGTCAAAGCATCGTACCACGGACTATATCTTCGACTGGGATCACATGCTGGCCTTCGAGGGCAACACCGCCCCTTATATGCAGTATGCCTATACCCGTGTGGCGTCAGTCTTTGCCAAGTCTGGGGTTGACCGTGATGCGCTCGACGGTGAAATGCTGATTGAGCATGAGAAAGAAAAAGCGCTGGTCGCCAAACTGCTTCAGTTTGAAGAAGCGGTTAAATCGGTGGCGCGCGAGGGTCAACCTCATCTGATGTGTAGCTATCTGTTTGAGCTGGCTGGTTTATTCTCCAGCTTCTACGAAGCGTGCCCTATCTTGCTTTCTGAAGGGGACACTCGCCAAAGCCGCCTCAGAATGGCGGCATTGACGGCCAAGACCATCAAGCAAGGCTTAGATCTGTTGGGGATCGACACGCTTGAGCGCATGTAACCAGGTTGGCTTATCTGTGTTGTTCGGATAAGCACAGAAGCGCTGCGCCCACTTATTGCAAGTGGGCGCTTTTTTATCCCTGACCAAAATGCTGATCCGTTTCGCTAAGCCATAATCGTTCCTCGGGGGTCGATAACCGTCCCATCACCGCATTGCGATGAGGAAATCGACCAAAGGTGGCAATGATGTCGTAATGTTGGTGTGCATAATCAAAACATTGTTGGTACCAAGCCGTTGCCTCCCCACTCACTTGCTGACGCAGCTGATCAAACCGAAACAATGCTTCTTCTTGGTCTGTTTCTTCTTCGGCATGCTCTAAGGGGAGATAGAAGAACACCCGCTGAAGCGGCGTTAAGGCTTGGTCGTCGCCTTTCGCCAGCCCTGCCTTACATAACGCCAACGCCAAGGCATCATATCGATAGGCGGCTGCCAACCCGCGATATAAGTTTCGCGGGAATTGATCGAGCAGAATAATCAATGCCAAACGCCCCTCAGGGATCTGGGCCCAGTCATTTAATGCGCCCGCGCCAGCGGCACTGACCCAAGATTGGAACCGCTCGCGAATCGCATCATCAACGTCTTGGCGACCGCCAAACCATCGTGCCTGCGCGGCGGACGAAGGAACCGACTCACTACGCTCGTCGCCAAACCAAAAAGCTAGGACGTCTTGATAGTGCATGCCACCTCCTCTCGCATTCGTCGACACATTTAGCTTTCAACATTGTGTTAAGCGTACTTGCTTTTTGTTTCTTATGAGGCGAATCCGCCTATTCGGTGAGGAGTTTGTGACCCAAAAGCAAGTTGTGATGTAAGCTAAGCACTCGCATTGCAATCAGGAGTTTATATGTCCTTTGTTCTCCACTCACGATTAGCCGCCGATAGCGCGTATGTCGGTGATTTCCCTCTTTGTCAGTTACGCCTTGCGCATGCCGATATTGGTCCATGGCTCTTGCTGATCCCACGTAAGCCGGACATCGAAGAAATTCACCACCTTGACGATACTGAGCAGCAATCGCTGTGGCAAGAGTCGGCCATAGTCGCGCGCTGTCTTGAGCGTTTATTTTACCCTGACAAGCTCAATATCGCCGCGATTGGCAACCTGGTTCCCCAGCTCCATCTCCATCATGTTGCTCGGTTTAAAACGGATCCGGTATGGCCAAATCCGATTTGGGGCCACCTAAAAGTGGGGCATCGTCCTCGTGAACAAGCCCAGCCCCTCATCGACCAGCTGAGAGAGACCCTCGCCGCCAGTGGATTAGTCATCAAGGCGTAAGTGCACTTCGTTATTTTCGTCAAAACCAAAATAAAACGGCATAAGTAATTGTTTATAAATAGGTTATCCGAAGATCTGTCAAAATAAGATTGGCGGTTTCGTCATAGCAATATCAGCTCACATTAGGGTATATTGACGCCACTGGTTAAGGGAGTACACATCTGACCAGCCCCTTTTTTACCAGGGCGGTTCCCCGCCCTCGGCAGCAAGCGAAGGTGTCGTTGACACCCGTGGCATGGCTCCCCGGTTATGCCACGTTTTCTTTTACACGTATTTCGTTACCTGAGGTTTCACACCGGCGCTAGTCATCGATATCTGCCACGGTCACATCAGTCGTCGCGCGTCGATAATGCGAGGGACTGACACCAAAATAGCTTTTAAACCGTTGGCTAAAGTAGGCCGGATCGCGATAGCCACACGCTTCAGCCACATCCGCCACGGCATGGCCATGCTGCAAGCGCGTAGCGGCATCACTCAGCCGTTTCTGCGTCACATAAGCGGTCACTGTCACACCAAAATACTGTCGACACTTACGTTGCAAATTACGCTCTGACATCGCTAACGCGCCAGCTATCTGAGCCATTGAAAAGTCAGGATCTTGGTACCTAGCCGCGATAACATTCTCAAACTCGGCGGTCCATTGCTGATTGGCTTGGCCTGAATCCAGTGCCAGTGATGAGGGCGATTCACATCCAAGAGGATATGTGGCAGCTGAGATGTCATCCCGCGACCCAGATGTGGGCACGCTCGATGTGTCTATGTGCACCGCCGACAAGTGACGTTGTCTCAAGGCTAAGATGACAGCCGCAAGCACCACACTCACAAAGCAGGCCAGGACCATGCCATTGATAATGTGAGGCAATAGAGGCAGAGAGACAGAGATGTCTAACACAGTATGGGAGGCGCCATCACGCGGGATAGCAATACGTAATTGATAGTGCCCGCCCACCATATTGGCCAAGGAAATCGTATCACTACCGGTTTGCTGCCAAGCAGCCAGTTTATCAGCCATTGGCTGCCCAGCGTGCTGATAAGGCACGAGCTGATAATGTACGCGTGTCACTTGTCGTTCTGGTGGCCAACTCCCCCACGCGAGATAGGCGGGGCTTTGCTCGAGTAATGTCACCGCCGTTTGCTGTCGAGGGCCAATACGCCAACGCTTACGTTGCTGCCAAACAGCGCCAATCACGACGTTTGGCGGTTTACGCAAAGAAAACGCCAATTGGTCAGTATCTACCTGGTAGGTATAATCCCCTGCCAGCAGCGTGAGCTGATGGGCTTGGGTCGCGTAACAGGCTACTTTTTCCGCCTCAGAGGGGAGACGAAATGTGCGCACAAACCCTCGCGGAGCAATGTGTACCAATGCTTGGTTACTGTAGGCCCATATGCCATCGCGGTTACCCGTGACACAGTGGAATCGCTCACCGGGTAGTGACAAGTAAACCAATGACGCGGCGTCTGGCGCGCTAGGATCGTATTGGTATAAGCCATGGGCACTGGTGAGCCATAAACGACCTCGTTCGTCGGTATACATATCCTGCACAGGTAGCCGGTCTTTTGCCAAGGGGACCGACTTAAACTGCCCCTCTCGATACCGTGTTAACCCATGCTGATCACGGATCCAAACATTGCCGCGGCCATCATCATAAAAGCCTAACACCTTACCCGCGTGATGAGGCTGCCATCGTGTGCCATAACTGACTAACGTCTTTGTGTCCGGCCAGTAGCGCATCACCTGATCGTCAACCGATAACCAGATTGTGCCCTCGGCATCAGTATACAAATGCTCAGCAGGCAGGGTTGCCAACCGATCGGGGATGACGATGCTTGCCCCTGTTAGCGTATTAATCCCTTGCGTACCTGACGGTGTTGACCACCAAAGGCGCTGAGCGTCTCGGGTAGCACTGAGGTATTTGTCGCTTGGTACGACCGAGGGCGACGGTAGAGTGCGATACCCACTTAAATCGCGCCAACTGTCCCCCTCTAGCGCCCAAGGGTTACTTTGCGCCATAAAACCATGAGTAAACACGCTGGGGAAGACGCGGTGTTGATGAGTGATCCAACGTTGCCCTGGTGCACGGTAACGTGTCGCCTGATCGGTTGAAAACCAGATCCCCCCCTCAAAATCTGCCCATAAAAAAGTGATGCTTTGGCCAGCAATCCGCTGATCGCCTGGCTGCCAAGCCGGCGTCGCGACGCCATCGAGGGAAAGTCGAAATAACCCGTTATGATTGGCGGCCCACAACCCGCCCGAGCCGACCGTCATTCTATGGTAGTTCCCACGTGTATTCAGCACGTGCTGGGCTTGTACTTGATTGCCCGACAATGCCAGCAGATAAACACGCTTTTCGGTACTGACCCATGCTCTGTCTTGTTTCGCCGTGATCGCTGTAATCGGCGTAGAAAAACGTGTCAGTTGGCGTATTCCCCCGTCGCTGAGTTGATATAAGCTTGTCCCGACCGCAAACAGTCGATGGCCCGCCGTGAACCACACATTATTGGCACGCCACGGACCCGTTCGCCACACGTGAAATGCCTTATCTTCCCGTTGATAGACGCTTATCTGGCCGCTTTGAATGTGCCATAGCGTATTATTGATCGTCGCCAGTCGTGGCGATTGGCGGGGGTGAGGCGCATGATCAGTGCGCGTCTGGGCAACGGCATCGGGCAATGGGAAAGCGGTAAGCGTATTGGTACTTGGCTGGAAACGATAAACATGTTCTCTCCCTGCCATCCAAAGCGCCTGGTGAGCATACGCAATGGTCAGTATCTTTTCATCAGGCAAGGTAAGGGCATCGTTGAGTGGATGACGCTGATGGCCATCAAAAAAATAAATGCGTCCTTGGCTATCCAGCAGCCACATACCGCCAGATGACTGCACCGCCACATCACGGACATCACCGAGGCCATTAAGACCGCCGTATGACTGAAACGATGAGAGCAACGCATCATGCGCCTGCAAAGGTAGGCAAGGAAAGATGAGAGCCAGCCATAACAAACAGAGACATTGGCGTTTCATGTACGAGAAGAGAGACAGGTTGCAGGATTCAGTGACGTAGTGTCGTGCGACCTGCCTCTAAATAAAACCCTGCAACCCTAAATGTGAGCTAGGCCTCACATAATTGACACTCATTACCCATTTAATCGCTGCGCCAACGCCTGATGGGTACGTTTAGCTTGACGCTGAAACGCCCTACGCTCGTCATTAGGAACCGGATGCGCTTCAGGCAGCGGCACCTTCATCGCATTGACTGGGTGGCCATATTTGAGCAATTCGAAATGAAGATGGGGCCCCGTTGAGCGACCGGTATTACCACTCAAACCAATTCTCTGCCCCATCGACACATGATCGCCCGGCTTCACTAAAATCCGGTTTAAATGTAAGTATCGGGTAGAATACTCACGCCCGTGTTTGATCACCACGTAATTCCCCGCTAACCGATGTTTGCGTGCTTTAACGACAACACCATCACCGGCGGCCAATACTGAGGTACCGACTGGCGTCGCGAAGTCAGTGCCATTATGCGGTGAAATACGCCCGGTGATCGGGTGTTTACGATGTGGGTTGAACGATGAGCTAATACGATAGCGCTTTGCGGTGGGATAACGACGGAGCGCGCGATCCAGACTCTGCCCTTGCTGATCATAAAAGCGTCCATCATGATGACGATAGACAAAAATGTCTCGACCGCCCGACTTGTAGAGCATGGCCGTGACCTTACCCGATGACACGGGTTTATTGTCAATAAACTCTCTGTTTACTTGTACCGCAAACTGGTCGCCGCGACGCGATTGACGTCCGAAGTCAAACCGCCACTGTAGCGCCGAGACCAGATTTTGAATCTGATTAGGCGTGAGTCCCGATTGGCGCGCCTGCTGATAAAAGCTACTGTTCACCCGTCCAATCAAGGTCACACTTTCAAACTCGCCTTTGGTTTCCAAACGCTGATAGTCAACGGTACCTTGTCCGAACTGGTAGTCGTCACGATATTTAATCGATTGATAAACGGTGAACGTCAACAGTTGACCTTCCTCGTCAACTTGCCATTCCATTTTTTGGCCACGGCGAATATCGCCAGCTTTATCGTTCACATCCAGCATTTGGTAGAGCTGACCGATAGACAGACCATACTGTGAGAAGATCTCGCCGAGTGTATCCCCTGCCGCGACGGTGTGGTGATGAACACGGGGCGCCTCAGATGTGATGTCTTGCTCGAGTGCGTCTTCAGGCACACTCAAAGCAGGATCGTTCGCATCCATGCTTTGCTCAATCGGTTCACTGTGATCCACTGTCGCCGGCTCTTGGCGTTGATTGACCGCCGGCAGTGATTGCCGTTCTTTGGGAGAAAACGGGTGGGGCTGCCACACCAGGGCAGCACCAACCAAAAGAGATAATGAAGCAAGAGCCAGCTTGTGCTGGCGAGGCAGTCTGGCTGTCACAGCGAGCCAGTTAGTCAGTAGTTTCATGCTTTAAACAACGTGTGAAACGATTTCCTAAATCTTTTAAAAACACCTGATAGCTATCAGGCGCTACCGGAATGGATGTCGCCAATGGATCCAAGGCAAGCACATTGACGTCATTGTGTCGTGTCACAGCATCAATCAGTGCGGGATTAAACTGCGGCTCAGTGAAGATACAGGTCGCGTCATGATTAAGCAAACCTCGGCGAATCGTCACCAGGGTTTTCGCCCCAGGCTTTTGACTGGGATCAACCGTAAAATGGCCTGTTTTTTCGAGGCCAAAAGCATCCTCAAAGTAACCATAGGCATCATGGAAGACAAAATACCCTGATTGAATACGGCTGGCGAGATCTTGCTGAATATCGGCAACGGTTTGATCAAGCTGTTCATTAAAGCGAGTCAGGTTGGCCTGATATTGCTCTGCTTTATCAGGCGCGGCCTCAATCAGTGCGTCTGTAATGGCTTGCGCCGCGACTCGGGTCGTTTTTGGTCCCAACCAAAGGTGCGGGTCAATATTGTGCTCACCATGATCGTGACCATGATGATGGTGCCCGCCATCAAAATGGCGCAAAGGCATATTCTCGACCTGCGTCAAGGTCAATACCGAGGGTTTATCTTCCAACAATTTAGACAGAAAAAGCTCTAGCTCGGGTCCCACCCAAACCGTCACATCCGCTTGGTTTAAACCGCGTATGTCCGATGGCTTTAGGGCATAGCTATGCGGTGATGCCCCCGGCGGCAACAACACATCGACGGTATCGTCTTGTGTCACAAGCCCTGCCGCGACCAGCTGTAAAGGCTTAATCGATGTCATTACCGACGTGGCTTGCGCAGGCAATGCCAGTAGTAGTGCAATAAATACCCCAATAATACGCGCAGTCATCTTTCCTCTCATTCTTATGTTTTCTCACTGGCGATAAATGTTATAATATAACAATTCTAATTCACAATGCTTTTTTCACTATGACTGACTCGCTAGTCTCGCTCGATGCGGTGACGGTGACCTTCAATGGCCGCCATGTGCTGGACAAGGTTTCAATGCAACTAAAGCGTGGGCAAATTACCACGCTAATTGGCCCCAATGGCGCAGGAAAATCAACGCTTGTTAAAGCACTGATCGGTTTAGTTAAGCCGAGCGCTGGCAAAGTACAGATAGCCCGAGACGTAAAAATCGGTTATGTGCCTCAGAAGTTGCAGTTGAATCAAACCCTGCCACTCACGGTTGATCGCTTTATTCGTCTAGGCACACGCTATACCAATGCGCAGATTAGCCACGCGCTACAAACAGTCAATGCCGAATCCTTGCAATATGCGAATATGCATACCCTCTCTGGCGGTGAAACCCAACGCGTACTGCTCGCCCGCGCGATTTTAAAGCACCCTGATGTGCTCGTGTTAGATGAACCAGTACAAGGGGTTGATGTCAGTGGTCAGTTGGAGATGTATAGCCTGATTAGCCAGTTGCGCGATAGCCTTGGGTGCGCAGTACTCATGGTCTCACATGACTTGCATTTAGTCATGGCTAAAACCGATGAAGTGATTTGTTTGCAGCATCATGTCTGCTGCTCCGGTGAGCCCGATGCTATCTCGCAGCACCCATCTTATGTGGCAATGTTTGGTCGCCAAACCAGTGAACAACTTGCGCTCTACCACCACCACCATCATCATAAACATGATCTTGCAGGGCAACCTGTAAGCTGCGAACACCAAGAGCATCATCATGATTGAGTTCTTACTTGCCCCTATCATGGGCGGCTTATTGATCGCCGCCATTGCCGGCCCTTTGGGCTCATTTGTGGTCTGGCGGCGGATGGCCTACTTTGGCGATACCCTCGCTCACGCCTCACTGCTCGGGTTAGCGTTAGGCTTTTTACTACAAATCGACTTAAACCTCGCACTCGTGATCACCTGTTTACTCCTAGCGGTTTTATTGGTGGGACTACAGCGCCAACATCTGGTCTCTACTGATACCTTGCTCGGTATATTGGCTCACAGTGCCCTGTCACTGGGACTGGTCTCGGTGAGTTTTTTAGACAATATGCGCGTCGATCTCATGGCTTATTTGTTTGGCGACCTGTTGGCGGTCTCGTTTGCTGATCTTACATGGTTAGCGATCGGTGCCTGCCTAACATTGGGTGTGTTGGCCTATTACTGGGAGCAACTGCTATCGATGACCGTCAGCGAAGAGCTTGCCAAGGTAGAAGGTATTGCGGTAGAAAAGCTGCGGCTATTATTGATGCTACTCATTGGCTTGGTGATTGCGCTGGCGATGAAATTTGTCGGGGCATTGATTATTACCTCCATGTTAATCATCCCGGCGGCAACGGCACGGCGCATCGCGTCAACCCCAGAGCAAATGGCCTCGTTTGCTAGTCTCATTGGGATGGCTGCGGTGATGCTAGGCATGGCAGGCTCTTGGTTTTATGACACGCCTGCAGGCCCGTCTGTGGTGGTTGCAGCAGCCAGTGTCTTTATGTTGGCTCAACTACTACCCAGTCGTTCAAGCTCATGACAACAAAGTTGATTGCATAACAAAGCCGCTCATCAGAGCGGCTTTAATTGATGCGATTACCTTGTCTGGCTTACCAGCTTGTTTTTTCGCGCAATGCTTTACCAATATCAGCCAGGCTTTTAACCGTCGTAACGCCCGCTGCTTCAAGGGCAGCAAATTTATCGTCTGCGGTTCCTTTACCACCAGAAATAATTGCTCCCGCATGACCCATGCGCTTACCTGGAGGTGCCGTTACCCCAGCAATATAAGCCACAACGGGCTTGGTCACATTGGCCTTAATGTAAGCCGCCGCTTCCTCTTCTGCTGTCCCGCCAATCTCACCGATCATCACGATCGCCTCGGTCGCCGGATCCTTTTCAAACATTTCTAAAATGTCGATAAAGTTTGAGCCTGGGATAGGGTCCCCACCAATGCCGACACAGGTAGACTGGCCAAAGCCTTCGTCAGTGGTTTGTTTGACGGCTTCATAGGTCAATGTCCCTGAGCGTGACACAATACCCACTTTGCCAGACTGATGAATGTGGCCTGGCATAATGCCGATCTTAGACTCATCCGGGGTGATCACACCTGGACAGTTAGGGCCAATCATCCGCACGCCTGCTTGATCTAGCTTCACTTTTACTTCCAGCATATCCAGCGTTGGGATACCTTCGGTAATACATACAATCAGCTCGATACCGGCATCGATCGCTTCTAGGATCGCGTCTTTACAGAAAGGGGCAGGGACATAAATCACTGATGCGGTCGCACCTGTCGCCTCGACCGCATCGGCCACCGTGTTAAACACAGGCAAACCTAGGTGTGTCGTACCGCCTTTACCCGGTGATACACCGCCGACCATTTGTGTTCCATACTCAATCGCTTGCTCTGAATGAAACGTACCTTGTCCACCTGTAAAACCTTGGCAGATCACCTTGGTATCTTTATTAATCAGCACTGACATTGTTATTTACCCTCCGCGGCAGCAACGACTTTTTGAGCGGCTTCGGTTAGCGATGTTGCCGCAATGATATTCAAACCACTATCGGCCAGTTTCTTGGCACCGACATCAGCATTATTTCCCTCGAGGCGAACCACCACAGGAACTTTAACGCCAACTTCTTCGACCGCACCAATGATGCCATCTGCGATAAGATCGCAGCGCACAATACCGCCGAAGATATTTACCAAGACAGCCTTGACGTTGCTGTCAGACAGAATGATTTTAAACGCTTCTGTTACACGCTCTTTGGTCGCGCCACCACCCACATCGAGGAAGTTAGCTGGGCTGCCACCGTGTAAATTAACAATGTCCATGGTGCCCATGGCCAAGCCCGCGCCGTTAACCATGCAGCCAATGTTGCCGTCGAGCGCAACATAGTTAAGCTCCCACTGTGCGGCGTGGGCCTCTCGCTCATCATCTTGGCTCGGGTCGTGCATTGCACGTACCTTTGGCTGGCGATAAACAGCGTTGCTATCAATGGCCAATTTCGCATCCAAGCAGTGCAAGTTACCTTGGTCAGTAATAACCAGAGGGTTAACCTCAACCAATGCGATATCTTTATCCAAAAATAGCTGGCCGATACCCACAAAGATTTTGGTAAACTGCTTAATTTGTTCACCTTCTAGGCCCAATTTAAACGCCAGTTGACGGCCCTGGTATGGCTGAGGACCCACGAGCGGATCGATCGATGCTTTATGGATTAGCTCAGGAGTTTCTTCCGCCACCTTCTCGATTTCAACACCGCCTTCAGTCGATGCCATAAAGACAACACGACGAGAGCCGCGATCGACAACCGCACCCAGATAAAGCTCTTTGGCAATATCGGTGCATGACTCAACCAAAATTTTGCTTACGGGTTGACCGTTTTCGTCGGTTTGAAAGGTCACCAGGTTTTTACCTAGCCATTGTTGCGCAAATTCGCGGATTTCTTCTTTGGAGTTGGCCAGTTTTACGCCACCCGCTTTACCACGGCCACCGGCGTGGACTTGGCATTTTACTACCCATTTGTTTCCGCCAATTTTATCGGCTGCTTCGGCAGCTTCTTGTGGAGTATCGCAAGCATAGCCCTCTGAAACTGGTAGACCATATTCAGCGAACAGCTGCTTTGACTGATATTCGTGCAGATTCATGATGTTCTATCCGTGTTAGTGTCCATTATTGTGTCTTTTTGCTTTCCAAGTGAGGGGACCTCCGCCCCCTCAAAATGACGTCCCCGCCAACACGGGGAAACGCCATTAAACGTCCAGAAGCAGACGTGTTGGGTCTTCTAGAAGTTCTTTGATGGTCACCAAGAAGCCTACCGATTCACGACCGTCAATCAAACGGTGATCATAAGAAAGCGCGAGGTACATCATCGGCAAGATTTCGACCTTGCCATCCACCGCCATCGGGCGGTCTTGGATCTTGTGCATGCCAAGAATGGCTGCTTGAGGAGGGTTAATGATCGGCGTTGACATTAATGAGCCAAACACACCGCCATTAGTGAGGGTGAAGTTACCGCCTGTCAGTTCATCAACGGTGAGCTTGCCATCACGGCCTTTAATCGCCAAATCGCGGATGCCCTTTTCAATATCCGCAAAGCCCAGCTTGTCGCAATCGCGCAGCACTGGTGTGACCAAGCCACGTGGTGTAGATACCGCCATGCTGACATCAAAATAGTTATGATAAACGATATCATCACCATCGATGGACGCGTTGACTTCTGGGTAACGCTTCAAGGCCTCTACCACCGCTTTGACATAGAAAGACATAAAGCCGAGGCGAATATCGTGACGCTCTTCGAAGCTGTCACGGTATTGCTTACGCAGGTCCATGATTGGCTTCATGTTCACTTCGTTGAACGTGGTGAGCATCGCGGTACTGTTTTTCGCTTCTAACAAGCGCTCAGCGACACGCTTACGCAGACGCGTCATTGGCACACGCTTTTCGCCGCGTTCCGCCACAGGTGGCACGTCTTGGCTTTGTGCTTTTTGCTCACCCTGCTCTGGCTGGCTCTTAAGGTGTGCTTCAACATCTTCTCGCGTAATGCGTCCACCCACGCCTGTGCCTTTCACTGCGTCTGCTGAGAGATCATGCTCCCCGAGCAAACGACGTACCGCGGGACTTAACGCGTCGTTCGTCTCCTCCTCAAGAGAAGCCGTATGGCGCTTGTCAGGTGAAGACTCTGATTGTGCAGGAACGTCTTTGGTTGGCTCACCTGCGACGGCACCTTCTTTGATCTTAGCGATGGCCTGTTTCGCTAATACGGTTGACCCTTCATCTTCAATGATGGACTCCAACACCCCATCAGCAGGGGCAGGCACTTCCAGCACGACCTTATCTGTTTCAATATCAACCAGTACTTCGTCACGGGTTACCGAGTCACCTGGCTGTTTGTGCCATGTGGCAATGGTTGCGTCAGCCACAGATTCGGGTAAATCGGGAACCAGAATGTCGATTGTCATATCGTATTTATCCTTAATGTTCTAGTTCTTACTTTAGGGTCAGAGCGTCTTGAACTAACGCTTTTTGTTGTTTCTGGTGTACAGACATATAACCTACCGCAGGTGATGCCGATGCCGAGCGTCCGGCATAGGTTAACGTGGCATCTTTGGGTAAGGCTGCACGGAAGTTGTGCTGGCTGCTGTACCACGCCCCTTGGTTTTGTGGCTCTTCTTGACACCATACAAAGTCTTTCGCATTGCTATAAGGCGCAATCGCATTTTTTACCGCTTCTAGAGGGAATGGATAAAGCTGCTCAATACGGATAATGGCAACATCATCAATCTCTTGCTCTCGGCGTGCTTGTAGCAAATCATAATAGACTTTGCCCGAGCACATCACCACGCGTTTCACTTTGCTTGGCTCAAGGTCATCCATCTCGCCAATGGCAGGCATGAAGTCACCCTCGGTCAGATCTTCCAAGTTAGACACACACAGTGGGTGACGTAACAGTGATTTGGGTGACATCACGATCAAAGGACGACGCATGGGGCGCACCACTTGCCGACGCAACATATGGTAGACCTGCGCGGGGCTCGATGGCACAACGACTTGCATGTTTTGCTCAGCACACAGTTGCAAGTAACGCTCCAAACGTGCTGACGAGTGCTCAGGTCCCTGCCCTTCATAGCCATGAGGAAGCAGCATGGTCAGGCCACACATACGGCGCCATTTTTGTTCACCAGAGCTGATGAACTGGTCAATCACTACTTGCGCACCATTGCCGAAATCACCAAACTGCGCTTCCCACACGGTTAAACCGCCTGGCTCTGCCGTTGCGTAACCGTACTCAAACGCCAGTACCGCTTCTTCCGATAACACGGAGTCGAAGATCTCGAATGGCCCTTGTTTGTCATGGATATTCGCAAGTGGCAAATACGTGCTGCCATCTTCTTGATTATGAAGCACCGCATGACGGTGGAAGAAGGTACCACGGCCTGAGTCTTGACCCGTAATCCGGATACGTTTGCCGTCATCAACCAAGGTGGCATAAGCAAGGGTCTCAGCCATCCCCCAATCAACCATCTTTTCACCTTCTACCATCGCTTTGCGATCTTTGTAGAGCTTGGCGACTCGGCTATGGAGCTTATGACTGTCTGGCAGTTGGCAAATACGATGGCCCAGCTCTTTCAGGCGCTTAGCATCGAACTTATTGGCCCACTCTACCGTCCAATCGTGGCCTAGATAAGGCGTCCAGTCGACAGAATGCAACACCATGGGTCGCCACTCTTTCACCACGCACTCACCACTGTCGAGAAGATCACGATACTCATTGATCATCTCCGTGGCTTTTTCGAGGTTAGCGACACCTTGTTGATCCAATACATCAGCATACAGCTTACGCGGAGTGGGATGCTTTTTGATCTTTTGGTACATCATCGGCTGAGTCGCATTGGGCTCATCCGCTTCGTTGTGGCCGTGGCGACGGTAACAAACCAAATCAATGACCACATCACGCTTAAACTCATTGCGAAAATCGAGTGCCAAGCGCGAGACAAAAGCCACCGCTTCGGGATCGTCGGCATTGACGTGGAAAATAGGCGCCTGCACCATCTTAGCGATATCTGTACAGTATTGCGTCGAGCGTGAATCAGCCGGATTCGACGTGGTAAACCCAATTTGGTTATTGACCACGATGCGCACGGTGCCGCCAACTTGGAAGCCTCGCGCTTGCGACATGTTGAAGGTCTCTTGTACCACCCCTTGCCCAGCAATAGACGCATCACCGTGGATGGTGATCGGGAGGACACTCGACCCAGTATTGTCTTCTAATCGGTCTTGACGAGCACGCACAGACCCCATCACCACTGGATTGACAATTTCAAGGTGTGAAGGGTTAAACGCCAAGGCAAGGTGCACATCACCGCCCGGTGTCGCGAAGTCAGATGAAAAGCCCTGGTGATACTTCACATCGCCCGTGCCCCAGGTATCGTCTTGCTTACCCGCGAACTCGTCGAACAACTCAGAGGGCTTTTTGCCTAGCACATTCACCAGCACGTTGAGACGGCCACGGTGAGCCATACCGACCACGACTTCTCGTGCGCCCTCGCTACCTGCGTGGCGAATCAGCTCTTTCAGCATCGGGATCAGCGAATCACCGCCCTCAAGAGAGAACCGCTTAGCGCCGGGGAATTTGGCCCCCAGATAACGTTCGAGGCCTTCAGCTGCGGTGAGCTCTTCCAAAAAGGTCAGTTTCTCTTGCTCGGTAAACTGCGGCTGTCCAACCACAGACTCCAGGCGACCTTGGATCCAGCGCTTTTCTTCGGTATCGGTAATGTGCATGTATTCTGCACCGATCGACCCACAATAGGTCTTTTCAAGTGCATCATACAGCTCACCCAATTGCATATTGTCTTTACCAATCGCAAATGAGCCGACGTTGAAGGTTTCGTTGAAGTCCTGCTCATTAAGAGAGTGAAAAGCAGGCGACAGATCTGGTACAGGTTTACGTTTCCATAGTCCGAGAGGATCTAGGCTGGCCTGTTGGTGGCCGCGGAAACGGAAAGCATTAATCAGTTGGAGAACTTTAACTTGTTTCGCGTCTACGTCTGGATCATTGACTGAAGCACTTGCACGCGATGTATCGGTAGCTAAGCGTCGAAAGTAATCACGAACACGAGAGTGGGGTTGTTCTACCGCGGTGTCACTCACCACTGGTAGCTGGTCGAAGACCGCTCTCCATTCTTGATCAACTAACTCCGGGTCACTGAGGTACATTTCGTAGAGATCTTCTACGTACGTTGCATTGGCGCCAGCCAAATGAGAAGACTCTATCCAAGCCTTCATCACGCCATTTTGCATTGTTATCCCTTAACCACTAGTTATTTATCCAAACACCGGTCTGAGGCCGGGTTACCTGTTATTAAGCCCCGTCCAAGGACGGGGCATTTTTTATCTACGTTATTGGTTGTGCGTTTTAAACGCCGCGCTGAATCAGCATAGACTTGATATGCCCAATTGCCTTCGTTGGGTTCAGCCCCTTCGGACATACACTGACACAGTTCATGATCCCGTGGCAACGGAAGACACTAAAAGCGTCGTCTAGATCAGATAACCGCTCTTCGGTTGCTGTATCACGGCTATCCGCCAACCAGCGGTACGCAGCAAGCAAGCCCGCTGGCCCGACAAACTTGTCAGGGTTCCACCAAAATGAAGGGCAGGCGGTACTACAACAGGCACACATGATGCACTCATACAAACCGTCTAATTCAGCGCGATCTTCCGGCGCTTGCAAGTTCTCTCGCGACGGTGGCGTTTCATCGTTCATCAGATAAGGTTTGACGCGCTCATAGTTCTCATAGAACTGTCCCATATCAATGATGAGATCACGCACGACCGGTAGACCAGGTAGCGGGCGAATCACGATTTCCGACTTGTCCATCAGTGACGACAGCGGCGTGATACACGCGAGGCCATTTTTACCGTTCATATTGACGCCGTCAGAGCCACAGACACCTTCTCGGCACGAGCGGCGGAAAGCCAACGTAGGATCTTGCTCTTTCAGCTGGATGAGCGCATCCAGCAGCATCATGTCAGACCCTTCAGGCACATCCAGCGTGTAGTCTTTCATGTATGGCGCATTGTCCACATCTGGGTTGTAGCGATAGATAGAAAACTTAACATTCATCGTTCTCGACCCCCTTAGTAACTGCGGACTTTCGGTGGGAAAGCCTCACGGTGCACTGGCGCCATATTGACGTCGCGCTTCGACATAGCTTCGGTTTCTGGGTTATAGATGGAGTGGCATAGCCAGTTCTCATCATCGCGATCTTGATAATCGAAACGCGCATGTGCGCCACGGCTTTCAGTACGATAATGGGCTGACACCGCTGTTGAGTACGCGGTTTCCATCAAATTCTCCAGCTCCAAACATTCGACGCGCTGCGTGTTGAACTCGGTTGACGTGTCATCAAGACGCGCCGACTTGAGTCGCTCACGAATTTCCTTCAGCTCTTTCAGCCCTTTTTCCATGGCCTCGCCTTCTCGGAACACGGAGAAGTTTTCTTGCATACAAGCTTGCAAGTCTTTGCGGATCTCAACCGGATCTTCACCCTGTTGAGTGCTATTCCAACGATTAACACGCGCCAGGGACGCCTCGATGTCTGACTCACTCGCATCGCGCGCTTCTACTTGTGCGGCGAGTGTCTCCCCGAGATGAAGGCCGGTCGCGCGGCCAAAGACAACCAAGTCCAGCAGTGAGTTGCCGCCCAAGCGGTTCGCACCATGCACAGACACGCTGGCAATCTCACCACAGGCAAACAAACCTTGTACTTCAATGTCATTGCCGAGCGGGTCTTGTTTGATCGCTTGACCAGACACCTGCGTTGGAATACCTCCCATCATGTAATGACAGGTTGGGATTACCGGAATCGGCTCTTTGATAGGATCAACATGCGCAAAGGTGCGAGACAAGTCGAGAATGCCAGGAAGACGAGACTCAAGCACGTCTTTGCCCAAGTGATCCAGCTTGAGCTTCAGGTGCGGTCCCCATGGCCCATCACAACCACGCCCTTCTCGAATTTCGATCATCATCGAGCGCGCCACAACGTCACGACCTGCGAGATCTTTAACATTAGGCGCATAACGTTCCATAAAACGCTCGCCATCTTTATTGAGCAAGTAACCGCCTTCACCGCGGCAACCTTCTGTCACCAATACACCCGCGCCTGCAATGCCGGTTGGGTGGAATTGCCACATTTCCATGTCTTGCATGGGCACGCCTGCGCGCAGCGCCATCCCTACGCCATCACCAGTATTAATGTGGGCATTGGTGGTTGACTGATAGATACGACCTGCTCCCCCTGTCGCCAGCACCGTTGCCTTGGACTTAAAGTAGCAAATCTCGCCCGTTTCCATACACATGGCGGTCGCACCAACAATCACACCGTCTTGGTTTTTCACCAAATCAAGCGCATACCATTCAGAGAAGATGGTGGTCTTGTTTTTAATGTTTTGCTGATACAAGGTGTGCAGCAGTGCGTGCCCGGTTCGGTCAGCTGCCGCCGCGGTGCGTGCAGCTTGCTCGCCACCAAACTCTTTAGACTGGCCACCAAACGGACGCTGATAAATGGACCCATTCTCAAACCGAGAAAAAGGTAACCCCATCTTCTCTAGCTCAATCACTGATTGCGGGCCCGTCTTACACATGTACTCAATGGCGTCTTGGTCACCAATGTAGTCTGACCCTTTTACCGTGTCGTACATGTGCCACTGCCAGTTATCTTTGTGGGAGTTACCCAGTGCTACCGTAATACCACCCTGCGCCGACACGGTGTGAGAGCGGGTTGGAAACACTTTAGATAACAGTGCACAGGTTAGGCCCTGCTCTGATATTTGCAGTGCGGCGCGCATACCTGCGCCGCCTGCGCCAATGACAATTGCGTCAAATTCGCGAACTGGAATACTCACTTACACACCCCACAATACAAAGAAACCGGCAAAAACGTAGATCAGTAGCACGGCCACAACGCCAAGTTGCAACATGCCACGCAGCAAGGCTGGCTTAATATAGTCAGTCAATACTTGCCACATTCCGATCCAGCCGTGAATCAGCACGGAGACCAGGGCTAACATGGTAAAGACTTTGGTACTGGTCTGGCCGAAAAACGCTGTCCATGAGGCATACGTAATCTCAGGGCCAAAAACGGCAAAACCGACCATATAAAGTGTGTAAAGTGTGATGAGAATCGCAGTGGCGCGAATCAGCACATAGTCGTGCACGCCATTGCGCCCGACCGATGAGATGTTTTTCGTTACCATACTAAAACCCCCGCCAACACAGACAACACGCCAGTGATAACAAATGCAACCTGCGCACTTTGCACGCCAGACTCCAGTTCTTCAAAATAACCCATGTCTTGGATCAAATGACGGATCCCACCGACAATGTGATAAGCCAGCGCCGTCAAAATGCCCCAGAGGATCAATTTGACGAAAAAGCTATCGACAATGGCAGCAGCGGATTGAAATCCATCAGGAGAAGAGAGAGACAGGCTAAGCAGCCATAGGAGGATGGCGATCGAGACAAAGGTGATGACACCTGCCACTCGATGCAATATAGACGCAATCGCTGTTATCGGAAAACGAATCGTCTGGAGGTCGAGGTTTACGGGTCTTGACTTTCTTTCTTTCACGATATTGCCCACTCAGCTCCATTGAGCATTTATAGTTATTACACTCTCTGAACCTCAGTACTCAAAGCGTAAGACCTGCAACATCTGCGTAACGCGCTTCATGTACCTTATTGCTTATAACTGCAATTCTTGGCGAATGGATCACGTCATTTAGGAAAGGTGTTTGAGTCCCTAAACGCTCTAGGATACTGATTTGCCCAGAGACCTCGGAAAAGTATACGTGGCGTAACAGACAATTACAAACGTACAAAATTGACCGGAATCTCACAACAGATATTTAACGCGCATTGCAAATAAGTTATTAACTGACGCACACATCGATAGGTTAAAAATTGACATCATTGGGGCCGATCGGTACAACGGTCGAGTCCGTATCCTGGATGGGATTATAAAATAACAAAGGAGATTGTTATGGCAGAGAAGAAAGCTACCCTACACATTGAAGGGAAAGCACCAATCGAACTGCCGATTATCGAGGGCACCGTCGGTCCAGAAGTCATTGATGTGCGCAAGCTGGTAAACGAAGGCTATTTCACCTTTGATCCTGGTTTTGTCGCAACGGGGTCATGCGACTCGCAGATCACCTACATCGATGGCGCCGCTGGCGTATTGCTGCACCGCGGTTACCCGATAGATCAACTTGCCAATAACGCTGATTATTTAGAAGTCTGTTATATCCTGCTCTACGGTGAAGTCCCTACAACGAAGCAATATAATGAGTTTCGCTCAATGATCGTGCGCCACACCATGGTGCATGAGCAAATTGCGAGCTTCTTCCACGGCTTCCGCCGTGACGCTCACCCAATGGCCGTTATGGTCGGGGTTGTAGGTGCACTGGCCGCGTTCTATCACGATTCTCTCGACATCAATAACGACCAGCACCGTGAGATCACGGCGTTCCGTCTGTTGTCAAAAATGCCGACACTGGCTGCGATGTGTTACAAATACTCAATCGGACAGCCATTTATCTACCCACGTAATGACCTCGATTACGCGGAAAACTTCCTTCATATGATGTTCGCCACCCCGTGCGAGGAATATGAAGTCAACCCAGTGGTCGCGCGCGCAATGGATAAGATCTTTACCCTGCATGCCGATCACGAACAAAACGCATCAACGTCAACGGTACGTCTGGCAGGCTCTTCAGGGGCTAACCCATTTGCTTGTATTGCGGCTGGGATCGCCTCGTTATGGGGGCCGGCACACGGTGGTGCCAACGAAGCGTGCTTGCGCATGTTTGAGCAAATTGGGCATGTGGATAACATTCCTGAGTATATTGCTCGCGCGAAAGACAAAGACGATCCGTTCCGTCTGATGGGCTTTGGTCATCGCGTTTACAAGAACTATGACCCACGCGCAACTGTGATGCGTGAAGCCTGCCATGAGGTGCTTAACGAGTTGCAAATTCAGGATCCACTACTAGATGTAGCGATGGAGCTGGAACGCATCGCATTGTCAGATGATTACTTTATCGATAAGAAACTCTACCCGAACGTTGATTTCTATTCAGGCATTATCCTGAAAGCAATCGGGATCCCTACATCGATGTTTACGGTGATCTTCGCGATGTCTCGTACCATAGGCTGGATTGCCCACTGGAATGAGATGCATACCGACCCGCACAAGCGAATTGGGCGTCCGCGTCAGCTTTACACTGGGTATACGCAGCGCGAATTTACCCCAATGGATAAGCGCAGTTAAGGCGCGAATGTCATACAACAAAGCCGCCAACAGGCGGCTTTTTGTTTATCATCGGCAGTTTATCACATGGCTGCGTCTACCTTTTATCGCACTTAGCCTCAATGCCTAGGCGTCATGCTGGATTGTCGATATCAATAAAGTGCACATTCAAACCATGCTGCTGAGCAATCCACTCCCCTAGCGCTTTCACGCCATAACGCTCGGTCGCATGATGCCCTGCCGCGATGTAATGCACACCCTGCTCGCGCGCCGAAAAGGTCGTGCGCTCAGAAATCTCACCCGACAGATACGCATCCATCCCTTGTGAAGCCGCCAAGTCGATAAAATCTTGCGCGCCACCGGTACACAGACCGACGGTTTCAATCCGCGTTTGTTGGCCACCGTCAATCACAAGGGGCGCTCGGTTAAGCACCGTGGCCACTTGTTGCTCAAACTGTGCCAACGTCATGGGGGTTGAAAGCTTTCCATAAACAGGAATCGAGACAGGATTGTCAGGCTCCAGTCCCCCAAGCAGTTCAATGCCTAAACGCTTGGCAAGTTGCGCGTTGTTACCCAGCGTCGGGTGAATATCCAACGGTAAGTGATAACCGTAAAGATTGATACCGTATTCAATCAACTTCTTGATCCGTTGGTACTTCATGCCGCGAATTTGCTGTGGTTCGCCGCGCCAGAAGTAACCATGGTGCACCAAGATGGCATCCGCGTTCTGCTCAATCGCTGCGTCAATCAAATCTTGGCAGGCCGTCACCCCGGTGACGATTGTTTTTATCTCATCACGCCCTTGCACTTGTAGACCATTCGGGCTGTAGTCTTTAATGCTATCCGGTTTTAGTTCGGCGTTGATCAATGCTTCCAGTTCAAAATTATTCATAGCATTCACATTCACTTGCGAGACAATGGCAACAGTGTAACCTGACAAGCAAACATAAAAAAAGCGGTGAGACCGTGTCTCACCGCTGACTGAATATCACGAATTTGTTCCGCGGTTATATGGCCACTCATCAGTGACGGACTAGAAAAACCCGCCGGCTTTTTCCGATTCAGCCAACCAAACAGGCTTGGTACTGTCTTTAAGCCAGACTTGGTGTAAATGGCTATATATACGCGATGCCATTGGCGGCGCAATCAGTGTTGGCAGGCAAGTGATGCCCGCGATCACGACCGCACAGCGGCGTAACACAACACGGGTTTTATCGAACGGTGTATACATAATCATCCTCACTCATCTGACCAGTTTGCAAATATGAGCATAGTGTACCACCCGTTTTGTTTTTTTACTACATTAATGGTGATTTTTTACCCAGAAACCACCGTTTTAGCTTTAACAGTCTCTTAACAAGGTAATAAAATTACATCATGAGTGACACCTATCCCTTATTTAGTAACCAAGCCCAAATTAACGCCGATTTTAGCTGGGTACAAAATCAGCTCTCACTGCTCAACGATAAGCGCTTCCCAGTTGTGCCTCATCACCTTTGGCAACCCCCATTACTGCCATCTCCCACGCCCTATACGGGACCAAAGCGTATCGGCTTTTATTATCAATGGTTGCTCAGTCAGCTCATTGATTGTCACCCTCATTTGGTACTAGAAGCTGAGGAAATACAGATTAATGAAGGCGGCAAGACGCAAGGTGCCATCGACTTTTTAGTCAACTATCAGGGTCAATTAGAGCACTGGGAGGTAGCGGTAAAATTCTACCTCGCGTATGAAAACCGTTGGTTAGGCCCCAATGCCAAGGATGCGCTCGATATCAAAGTGGCGCGAATGCTTGACCATCAATTGGCGCTTTCGAGTCACCCAAGCTTTTGCCAGCAATACCCATACTGGCAGCCGAGTAAAAAGCGTCTGATGGTGCAAGGAAGGTTGTATCGCCATTATCATCATGGCGAGCAGCCCCTACCAGACTGGCTACCCATCAATCATGACAGCATTGGTGGGTGGTGGTGTTGGCCAGAAGCATTACCAACAGACAGGGAATTTGCCGTACTAGCCCGCGATCAATGGCTATCACTGCCCGCCTTTGCGGATCTACCCAAGCTAGAGCGAGCTTCACTTAAGGGGCTCTCTCGAACCTGTCACTTATTAGACGACTCACTCACACCTTGGTTCGTGGTGCCAAATGACTGGCCCGCCAATATGCCGCCACAGCCCTCTCGCTAATAAAAAACGCGCACTTTGCCAGTGCGCGTCGTTTTGCTCGCCGCGAAACACAGAAGCGGCTCGCTAAACACCTTGCTCATTGAACACACGATCAACAATTTGTTGCGCTTCTTGCTCGATGAGACGTAAGTGATCATTGCCTTTAAAGCTTTCACAGTAGATTTTGTAAATATCTTCTGTCCCGGAGGGGCGCGCTGCGAACCAGCCAAATTCTGTGACCACTTTCAAACCGCCAATAGCAGCGCCATTGCCCGGCGCATGCGTCAGTTTGGCGGTAATGGGATCACCAGCTAAGGTCTCTGCCGTCACCATATCGGGGTTGAGCTGACTGAGCACCTGCTTTTGCGCTGCATTGGCAACCGCTTGTAATCGGTTATAGGCTGGATCGCCATGCTTGCCGGCGAGTTTCTGATAGTACGCCTGCGGTGTAAGTCCTGTTACCGCCAGAATTTCTGCCGCCAGTAAGCAAAGAATGATACCATCTTTATCCGTTGACCATGGCTGCCCATCAAAGGTTAAGAATGAGGCGCCAGCACTTTCTTCTCCGCCAAAGCCAAGCGTTCCTTCACTCAAGCCAGGCACAAACCATTTAAAGCCGACGGGCACTTCAACCAGCGGACGGGCGAGATCGCCAACCACCTTATCAATGATCGCACTGGACACCAGGGTCTTACCCACGCCTAAATCGGCTGACCACTGCGGACGGTGACGGAATAAATAATCGATGCACACCGCTAAATAGTGGTTAGGATTCATCAAGCCAGCCGGAGTCACAATGCCATGGCGATCGAAATCTGGATCATTACCAAATGCCAAATCATAATCGTCCTTGTACGCTAGGAGTCCAGCCATGGCGTATGCTGAAGAGCAATCCATACGAATCACGCCATCACCATCGCGAGGCATAAAGCCAAAGGTTGGGTCGACATGATCATTAATCAGGGTAATATCGAGTTGATAATGCGCGGCAATTTGCTGCCAATAGCGGATCCCGGCTCCCCCCAAAGGGTCGACGGCAAGTTTTAATCCTGCCGCCTGAATGGCCTTGATATCAACGACATGCTCCAGCCCTGCGACATAAGGCGTCACTAAGTCTTGCTCCTGGTAGTAAGCGCTTGCCCGTGCTTCGTCGATAGCCAATCGTTGAACGCCTTCTAAGCCAGCATCAATATAGTCGTTGGCGCGTGCTTCAATCGATTTTGTGATAGCGCCTTCTGCTGGGCCACCATGAGGTGGATTATACTTGATGCCACCATCTTGCGGCGGATTGTGTGAAGGGGTGATCACAATCCCATCCGCTTGCTCAGCATGATCACGGTTATAAGCCAGAATTTGTTGAGAAATGCCCGGCGTTGGCGTATAGCCCTGCTCGGCTTGCGCAATAACCTGTACCTGATTGGCCGTTAATACTTCAACCACGGCACCGAAGGCGGGCTCGGAAAGCGCATGAGTGTCTTTTCCTACAAAGACAGGGCCAGAAATACCGCGCGCGCTGCGCTCATCACAAATTGCTTGTGCAATCGCGAGAATATGGTCGCGATTAAATGTGGTGTTCAACGCGCTTCCACGGTGGCCTGACGTCCCAAACGCAACACGTTGCGACGGATGACCTGGACGTGGTTGAGTCTGGAAAAAACGCGTCACAAGCGCCGGAATATCACACAAATCTTGCGGGTTCGCGCGCTGTCCGGCTTGAGGATGCACTGCCATAATTCTCTTCTCCCATGAGTGGCATAGATTAAATCGCGTTCACAACCTTCTCAGTCAAATCACTCGGGAACTGCATTTTTTCCATAAGCTGCTCCACCATCTGACGCTTACGGCCAGTATTCGTGTTGGTGATGACCCAAAAAGGTGTTTCTGGAATCTGCTTGGGTTTGGTGGTTTTGCCGCTTTCTAATAAAGTTTGTGGATTATCGGCAAAATACAGACGGGTACGCCCTTTTAGCGCCATACCATCTGCGAATCCTTGTTGGTCAACACGGTATAAGGTGGTGAGGATCAGCATGAAACGCCCAATCGCTCGTTCTTGGGCCGCAAACTCATCTGAAATCAATAACGTTCGCATCGCTTTGACACGATCGACGGACGCACTGCGCCCAGCATCTTTACTGACAACAATACCGCTAGAACGAGAGGGCGTCGTCGGCGCAGCCTGAGTGGGCTGCGGTGCCGAGTCCGACAGCAGTAAGCGACGCAGGATGTCTGATGCGCTTTCGCCAATATGCTGAGTTTGGCTGGCAATATACCGGTATAGATCGTCGTCAACCTCTATCGTCTTCATTGTTTTTCATCGCGTCCTGTTTATCGTTTAACGGGGCGATTATACAGAGATAGATAGGTATACTCTACGTTAAAGCCAGTAATCTGAGAGAAAAGCAACGTGTTATTAAACGGAAAGTCTCGCGGTGAGGGCTCACCGCTTGTATTGATCCACGGTTTATTTGGTGATCTCGACAATTTAGGCGGGCTCGCCAAGACACTATCCGAGCATTTTTGTGTCTATCAAATTGATCTACCTAACCATGGTCGCTCCTATCATACACAGGACACGAATTATCGAAGCCAGTCCGATGCCGTGGTCGCGTGGATGGATGCACAACAGCTTGAGTCAGCCATTATCGTTGGCCATTCAATGGGTGGCAAAGTGGCGATGGCCGTCGCTCAGCGCTTCCCAGAGCGCGTCGAACAACTGGTGGTGATGGATATTGCCCCAGTCGATTATCAAGTTAACCGCCATGACAACGTGTTCAAGGCATTGCATCAGACGCAAAGGGTGACACTGGAAAGCCGCCAACAAGCGCAAACCATGATGAATGAAACGATTGAAAATCCAGGTGTAAGCCAATTTTTATTGAAATCACTCTATAAAACCGATCACGGTCACTACGCCTGGCGCTTCAATATTGATAATCTTTATCACGGCTATCGTGACATCATGGGGTGGACAGATTTTGGCCAATATGCAGGCCCCACTCTGTTTGTCAAAGGGCAGAACTCTGAATACATTCTGCCAGACCACCGTGAGGCCATTACCGCTCAGTTTCCGCATTCAAAAGCACATATGGTGGCAGGCACGGGTCACTGGCTACATGCTGAAAAGCCAGCGGTGGTTGCCAACGTCATCGAACGTTTTTTAATGCCGAGCGAGCGTTAACAGTTAAGTGACCCTTGTGATATATTGCGCCGCATAAGTCGGTGCTCAATGGAGGCACGCATGCTTTACGAGCACTTTCAATTGCTCGAGAAAATAGGTCTAGATCTCGTCTTCGCCGCGATTTTCTTTTTTATCGGCATGGCAATTAAAGACGTGCTACGTGAGGGCAATGTGCCAGTATTCGGCCGACGGATCGTCTGGTTTGTGCTCACACTAGGCTGTGTCGGCTTTATCGTAAAAGGTGTGATTCAGTTGGTTTGGGAGGGGGTCGGCATCGGCTAACCCTAGCACTGAAGTCACTGGTTAATCATATAGGTTTGAAAAAGCGACGCTTTTTCTTTAATTCGAGTTAGTTGCAAACAGCAACCCACTGACAAAACGGGTGTTTTTTATATGGCGAGTGTAGGTCTCTTCTTTGGTAGTGACACGGGAAACACGGAAGCAATTGCAAAAACCATTCAAAAGCAGTTAGGCAAACAAATGGTTCACGTGCAGGATATCGCAAAAAGCAGCAAAGAAGATATTGATAACTTCGATTTGCTGCTGATCGGTATTCCGACATGGTATTACGGTGAAGCGCAGTGCGACTGGGATGACTTTTTCCCAGAGTTAGAGCAAATTGACTTCTCAACAAAACTCGTGGCTATTTTCGGCTGTGGCGACCAGGAAGATTACGCAGAATACTTCTGTGATGCCATGGGCACCGTCCGCGATATCATTGAAGCGAAAGGCGCTACCATCATTGGTCACTGGCCAACTGAAGGGTATGAATTTGAAGCGTCGCAAGCGTTGGTTGATGACAACCACTTTGTCGGCTTGTGTGTGGATGAAGATCGCCAACCTGAACTGACCGACGAGCGTGTAAGCAAGTGGGTAAAACAAGTTTATGAAGAAATGTGTTTAGCAGAGCTTGAAGACTAAGTTTTGCTTATCAAACGCCAAGGATGCTCAACCTTGGCGTTTTTTGTCTAATTCAACGCAAACGGGTCGGTCATGCAGCTTGTTTGCTGGCTGCATCTCGATACTGACGTTTCTTCCTCACGTATAGGGTGCGCTTTACTTCCGCGACCACGTCACCATTTGCATCTTTCACATGTACCACGAACTCTGGCAACACCTTATCGCCCTGTCCTGCTTGTTGTTGGATATCGGTTAACACCGCATCGCTGATCACAAAATCTGCGTACAAGTCCGTGGTTCCCGGCTTAATAAAATTGATATCAGCTTGCTTGTCCCACACATGGTACTGAGGACCGAGAATGCCCATTAACATCAGCGCATAGACAGGATCAGTCAAGGAGAAGATGCTACCGCCATATTGGGTACGGTTAGCATTTTTATTCCACCAGCGGAGTTTCAAGCGCATATTGACACGTTTAAAATCCTGGCTGATGGCATCAATATGGATCCCTGCGCCCCAAAAAGGTGGCCAGCTGTTAAGTGCCCACTTAACAATACGTGGTTTGTAGAAACGATACATGTAAGTTGACATCCTTATCTGGTCTAACCAGATAATATTTACATCTAGTAAACATTGATGCAACCACAAATGATCAATTTTCCCCCTGAGAACGCATGTCGAGAGTAGCGAGAGCAGTGCAATTTTGATAGGCTTATAAGATATTTTCCTTGCTAATCCAACTGTCTTAACTCAGGCAGAAAACAGGTAGATACACATGTCAGACAATAACCAGGCGTTGAAGCAAGCTGGGCTCAAAGTCACCCTTCCACGGCTCAAGATCCTAGAAGTGCTGCAACAGCCAGATTGCCAGCACATCAGTGCCGAAGACCTGTATAAGAAATTAATCGATCTAGGTGAAGAAATTGGCCTAGCGACCGTGTACCGCGTACTGAACCAATTTGATGATGCAGGCATTGTCACGCGTCACCACTTTGAAGGCGGCAAGTCCGTATTTGAACTGGCGACCCAGCATCATCATGACCATCTGGTCTGCCTTGACTGCGGTAAAGTGATTGAATTTTCTGATGATTTGATTGAAGAGCGTCAGAAAGAAATCGCCGCGCGCTTTAATGTGCAACTAACAAATCATAGTTTGTATTTGTATGGCCACTGTCAGGAAGGTGACTGCAAAGCCGATCCATCCATTCACAACGCTGACTAAATCAGTAATATGTGTCTTAAAAAAGCCGGCGTGATAATCACGCCGGCTTTTTATTATTTACCTTCTATCTTCGCCCAGGTATCACGCAAGCTCACCGTCCGGTTGAAGACAAGCGCATCCTTACGGCTATCTTTATTATCTACACAAAAATAGCCTGTACGCTCAAACTGATAGCCCTTTTCGACAGGCGCATTTTGCATGCTTGGCTCGACAAAGCCATGCTGTACCTGTAACGACTCAGGATTAATGGTTTCCGCGAAGTTGTCCGCGCTGGCCGGATTTGGCACCGTAAATAAGCGGTCATACAAACGGAATTCAGCGGGTAACGCCTCAGCCGCAGAAACCCAATGGATCACGCCTTTCACTTTTCGCCCATCGGCAGGATCTTTACCGAGGGTGTCTGGATCATAGCTGCAATATACAGTGGTAATATTGCCCTCATCGTCTTTTTCACAACGCTCCGCTTTTACCACGTAGGCATTGCGCAAACGTACTTCCTTCTCCAGTACCAGTCGCTTGTACTTCTTGTTGGCTGATTCACGGAAGTCTTCTCGCTCAATCCAGATCTCGCGCGAAAATGGCACCTGGCGCGTCCCCATCTCTGGCTGATTGGGATGGTTGGGTGCATCAAGCCACTCCACGTCATCGGCTTTGTTTTCAATCACCAGTTTAATGGGATCGAGCACCGCCATGGCGCGTGGTGCATTTTCGTTTAAGTCATCACGCACGCAAGATTCAAGCGCACTCATTTCAATGGTGTTATCTTGCTTAGTCACACCAATACGCTGACAAAACTCACGAATGGAGGCAGGCGTGTAACCCCGACGACGCAAGCCTGAAATAGTCAGCATACGCGGGTCATCCCAACCGTTTACTAACTGCTCCTCCACCAGTTGGTTCAGCTTACGTTTAGACATCACGGTATACTCGAGATTCAAGCGGCTGAACTCATATTGGTGCGGCGTACAGTCGATAGTGATGTTTTCCAATACCCAATCGTATAGGCGTCGGTTATCTTGAAATTCGAGGGTACATAGAGAATGCGTGATCCCTTCCAGTGCATCTGAAATGCAATGGGTAAAGTCGTACATTGGATAAATGCACCACTTGTCGCCAGTCTGATGATGATGCGCAAAACGAACACGGTATAAAACCGGATCCCGCATCACCATAAAGGGGGACGCCATATCGATTTTAGCACGCAAACAGGCCTTACCTTCGGCAAACTCACCCGCTCGCATTTTTTCAAACAGTGCCAAATTCTCTTCAACCGAGCGTTCACGATAAGGGCTGTGCTTGCCCGGCTCGGTCAATGTGCCACGATACTCTCTGATCTCGTCGGGCGTCAGCTCTTCAACGTATGCCAACCCTTTTTCAATCAGCTCAACCGCGTAGCCATAAAGCTTGTCAAAATAGTTTGAGGAGTAACGCACCTCTCCTGCCCAGTCAAAGCCCAACCATTGGACGTCACGCTTGATAGATTCAACGTATTCCACGTTTTCTTTTTCTGGATTGGTATCATCAAAACGCAGGTTACATTCACCCTGATAGTCTTGTGCGATCCCGAAGTTCAAACAAATTGATTTGGCATGGCCGATGTGCAAATAGCCATTCGGCTCAGGCGGGAAACGTGTCACGACCGCTGTGTGTTTCCCTTCCGCCAAGTCTTTATCAATGATTTGGCGAATAAAGTTGGTGGGACGAGCTTCAGCATCACTCATCAAGGTTACCTCGTATCAAAAATGCGAATTTTAAAGCTACATAGGCACTATGATCTCCTATTCCGCGCTGCGACTCAACCCGTTGTTGTCATTGTCATCGCGGTGCAGGCCTATTTGTTACTTTTTTGCTCGAAAATGGTGACAGCGCACCTAAAAAAGCGCCCAGCTGTTAGCTGGGCGCGTTGTTCAGATTATTGTGGTGCTGTACCCCATTTAAGGCAGCGCGACTTTTGACAAATCTTCATCTTCTGGGATTTGTTTCAGTTCACCGGCAATGATTTCTGCTAGGGGGCCAAGAATGACCTGCAAGTTATTCTCGCCAAGCTTGACGACCCCCATCGCCCCAATCGCTTTCAATTTCGCTTCATCAACCACCTCGCGGTCGGCAACCGACAGACGCAGACGGGTAATACAAGCATCAATTGATGTGAGGTTTTGATGACCACCAAGGGCTTTAAGGTACTTACGTGCCAGTTCGCGATTATCGCTCGCTTCACCCGTATTGGCGCTCGCCGGTGCACTTTCTACTGCGTCATCTTCTCGGCCTGGCGTTTTCAGGTTCAAGGCTGAAATCGCGGCACGGAATGACACGTAGTAGAGCGCAAAGAACACAAGGCCCAAAATAGGTAGCATGTACCACTGGTTAGCCACCGGGTTTTTCGATGACAACACCAAGTCAACTAACCCTGCCGAGAAGCCGAAGCCTGCCGTCCAGTCGAAAGTGGCGGCGATGAACAGTGAAATACCCGTTAACAGCGCATGCAACACAAACAACAAAGGTGCGACAAACAAGAATGAGAATTCGAGCGGCTCAGTCACCCCAGTAAAGAAAGACGCAAAGCCAGCGGCAATCATGATAGACGCAACACGCGCTTTATTCTCAGGACGCGCAGTATGATAAATTGCAAGTGCAGCACCTGGAAGACCAAACATCATGACGGGGAAGAAACCTGCCATGTACATGCCTGTAGTCCCTTTAATCGCTTCGCCTGTTTCAAGGCCTTGTGCTCCCATCCAGAAGCGGCCCAAGTCGTTAATACCGACGGTATCGAACCAGAACACGGCGTTAAGCGCGTGGTGCAGACCAACAGGGATAAGTAGGCGGTTAAAGAAGCCATACACACCGGCACCCGCCGCACCCAGATTGGTGATGCTTTCGCCAAAGTGAACCAAGCCACCAAAAAGAACAGGCCAGACAAACATCAATACAAATGAGATGATGATCGCCACCACTGAGACCAAGATCGGCACCAAACGCTTGCCGCTAAAGAACGCCAACGCTTTTGGCAATTCAACCCCGCTGTAGCGGTTATACAGCTCAGCGGACACCACGCCGATCAAGATACCGATAAACTGGTTGTTGATTTTGCTAAAAGCAAGCTCATTGTTGCCGACTGAAATATCGACCAAGCCAATTTGACTCACCGCACCAGGCGCACACAGTGTAGTGATAACCATAAAGCCCACAAACCCTGCCAGAGCGGCGGCGCCATCTTTATCTTTTGACATGCCATACGCCACACCAATGGCAAATAACACTGACATATTGTCGATAATCGCTGCCCCTGATTTAATCAAGAAAGCAGCTAAGGCGTTGTTTCCACCCCATCCAGTTGGGTCAAGCCAGTAGCCGACCCCCATTAAGATCGCAGCTGCTGGCAATACCGCAACCGGTACCATCAGCGCACGACCTATACGTTGTGCATAACCAAGAATATTCACCGTCGTTCCCCCTTTATATTTTTCTGTGTCCACCACGCTAGCGCTCGCTACGCGGTTAGACATCTAACTTGGACGCTTGCCCAAGGACTTTTGTTAAATCACTTCTTTTGTAAAGCAATGTTAGTCAATTGCAGTTTATGTCAATAAATTCGCCTCGCAAATTAAACCCGCGTTATTTGTGAGAATCATCACCAAACCACCCCATATACAGAGAAAATTGTTAGCCTGATCATAAAACTTATTTTATGATGAAAATAAATAAGCATATCCGTTATGCTATGGCCACGAACTGCGCATTGATAGAACGAGGTGACCCATGCGACTCATTCCTTTACAAACCAGCCAACAAGTCGGCCTATGGTCGGCTCGCTATATCGTTGATACCATCAACACGTTTTCGCCGACTGCCGATAACCCCTTTGTTCTGGGCTTACCCACGGGGGGGACGCCACTCAACACCTATAAGCAACTCATAAAACTCCACCAGCAAGGTGAAGTCAGCTTCAAGCACGTGGTGACCTTTAATATGGACGAATACTGTGGGATCCCTGCTGATCACCCACAAGCCTATCGTACCTTTATGTACCAAAACTTTTTTAACCATATTGATATTCAGGAAAAAAACATCAACTTGCTTGATGGCAATGCGACCGATGTCGATGTCGAGTGCCAACGCTATGAAGAAAAAATCAAGGCATACGGCAAAATCCATCTCTTTATGGGTGGTGTAGGTAACGATGGTCATATTGCGTTTAATGAACCTGCGTCATCATTAGCCTCAAGAACACGGATCAAAACCTTGACCGAGGATACCCGTGTGGCAAACTCTCGCTTTTTTGATAATGATATCAATCAAGTACCTAAGCATGCGCTCACTATTGGTGTCGGCACCTTATTAGATGCAGAAGAAGTCATGATCTTGGTGACAGGACACAATAAAGCCCAGGCACTTGAGGCCGCGGTGGAAGGCTCAGTGAACCACTTATGGACAGTATCAGCGCTACAACTGCACCCAAAAGCGATGATTGTGTGTGATGCGCCTTCAACAGCAGAACTAAAAGTAAAAACTGTGAAGTATTTTCAAGAGCTTGAAGCCCAAAATATACACCATTTATAAGGAATTGAAGCATGTATGCGTTAACTCACTGCCGGATTTTTACCGGCCATGAGGTGTTGGATGATCATGCCATCGTGATTCGAGAAGGCCTGATTGACGCCGTCTGTCGACAAGACGCCCTACCCAATAATATTGCCACGCGTGCGCTCAACGGTGCATTAGTCAGCCCAGGCTTCATTGACCTTCAGCTTAATGGCTGTGGCGGGGTGATGTTTAATGATGCCATTACGCCTGACACCATCGCGACCATGCATCAGGCTAACCTTAAGTCAGGTTGCACCAATTTTCTCCCCACTCTGATCACTAGCTCTGATGCCGATATGCAAGCCGCCATCAGCGCCATGCGGACGTACCAACAACAGCACCCCCATCAGGCGCTGGGGTTACACCTTGAAGGCCCTTATTTGAATATCGAAAAAAAGGGGATACACAGTGCTGACTATATTCGTCCAAGCAACGATCAGATGATCAACTACTTGTGCGACAATGCGGATGTGATTGCTAAAGTCACCCTCGCGCCTGAATTGGCACCTGCGTCACATATTCAAGCCCTTAAGCAAGCTGGTATCGTGGTTTCTGCTGGCCATACCAATGCCACTTACGCACAAGCTAAGCAAGGCTTTACCCATGGCATTTCCTTTGCCACGCACCTGTTTAACGCGATGACCTCTATATCAGGCCGTGAGCCAGGCGTCGTCGGTGCTATCTACGATACACCGGATGTTTACACTGGCGTGATTGCTGACGGCTTTCACGTTTCATACCCTAACATTCGTCTCGCACATAAAGTAAAAGGTGAGAAATTAGTGTTGGTTACGGATGCGGTTGCACCAGCAGGAGCCGACATGGATCACTTTATTTTTGTAGGTAAGAAAGTATATTACCGTGACGGTAAGTGTGTTGATGAAAATGGCACGCTTGGCGGCTCGGCTCTGACGATGGATCAAGCGATTTATAACAGTGTTGAGCATGTAGGGATCGCCTTGGATGAAGCTTTGCGGATGGCTACGCTCTATCCCGCTCGCGCAATCGGTATCGAACAACACTATGGCAGCATTCGTCCGGGGAAAGTTGCGAATCTTGCCATTTTCGACCGAGCAATCAACGTTCAAGCGACGATCGTAAACGGACAATATCTACAAAGCTAGGACACCTATGACTGGCGGAAAAATCGGGAATGTCGATCTTGTAAAGCAACTTAACGGAGCTGCCGTTTATCGATTAATTGATCAACAAGGGCCTATTTCACGCATACAAATTGCCGATGTAAGCCGATTGGCGCCGGCAAGTGTGACCAAAATTACCCGCCAACTGTTAGAAAGAGGTCTGATTAAAGAAGTGGCACAACAAGCATCGACAGGCGGACGTCGTGCCATTTCTCTCACCACCGAGTGTGCGCCCTTTCATACCCTTGCGGTACGACTGGGTCGTCACTTTATTGAGTTGTCTTTGTATGACTTAAGTGGTGCCTCGTTGGCTGAACACGGCGAAACCTTCCAGTACCATGATCAAGACGAGCTTGTTCAAGGCTTGATTCATATCGTTAGTCAGTTTTTGGAAACGCACCAACACGCACTCCGAGAACTGATTGCGATATCCGTAGTGATGCCTGGCCTGGTTGACCCTGATTCAGGGGTGGTCGAATACATGCCCAACATCAATATTAAACAACTTGCGCTTGCTGATACCTTGCGCGAAGAATTTGGTGTGCAGGCTTTCGTTGGCAACGATATCCGCGGACAAGCATTAGCGGAGCACTACTTTGGGGCGAGCCAAGACTATTACGACTCTATGCTAGTCAGTGTGCATCATGGTACTGGCGCGGGGATCATCGTCAATGGGCAAATTTTTCTTGGCCAGAACCGGAATGTGGGTGAACTTGGTCATGTACAGATCGATCCACTGGGTAAAAAGTGTCAGTGTGGCAACTTTGGCTGCTTAGAAACCGTGGCGTCGAACGAAGCGATCATTGAACACGCGCAACAGCTGCTTGCACAAGGGCATCCCAGTAGCCTCAGTTATGATCAAAGTCTGACTATCGAAGCGATTTGCCAAGCCGCAGAACAAGGTGATGAGTTGGCGCGCCAAGTATTGGTGAAAGTCGGTAATCATCTGGGTAAAGCGATCGCGATGACCGTCAATCTATTTAACCCACAGCTGGTGGTCATTGCGGGCAAGATTACTGCAGCAAAAAGTGTGGTCTTCCCTGCCATTGAGCGCTGTGTCGAGAATCAATCATTGCCAAGTTTCCACGAAAAGCTGGCGATTGTTAGCGCCGACCTAGAGGCTCAGCCGACAATGGCCGCGTTTTCCTTGGTTAAACGCGCAATGCTTAACGGTGAGCTCCTACAAGAGTTGCTAGAAGAGTAAGGCGTTAGTCAGAAAGCCGAAATTGCCTGGCTGACACCAGTCAGGCTTTATCTACCTGCGATGAGCGTACGCATAAAGCCTCGCTGATACACCGGCATACTCACTGGGAGTCGAGCACTCCCCTCTTTTTCCATCCCGCCTATTGCATCACGCCTCTAATCACTCAGTCAGCACCCTGTCTTGAGTCACCTTTTTTAAGTCAATCTGTTTATGTCACCCATGCAGCAAAAGGCTGGAAGCTTTCGTCGATCGGCGCTTCACCGCCACTGTCACTATGCTGTCGGTTCTCACGCTTCCTGATTTTACATTCACATACTGACCACAAAACGTGTACATTATAGCCACGTTAGCGACAACGCCTTGTCTCACTCAACTTTAGAATAAGTACAAGATATGGAACTGGTTTTTATTTCCGCCGCATTTATCAGTGGCTATGCATTAATGCGCTGTCATCTCCCGCCATTGGTTGGCTTTCTTATCGCGGGCTTTGTCCTGCATGCCATGGGCTACCAGTCGACACCGGTGATCACGCAGTTGGCCGATCTGGGTGTCACCTTGCTGCTGTTTACTATCGGCTTAAAGCTTGATGTCAAAACCTTGCTTGCCAAAGAAATCTGGTTTGGGGCCACGGCCCATAATGTCCTGACAACCGCCTTTTTTACCCTCGCGCTAATGGGCCTTAAAGCACTGAGCATTCCTATGCTGTCAGGCATGAGTCTATCTGAGATGCTGCTGCTTGGCTTCGCGCTTTCATTTTCTAGCACCGTCTTTGCCATCAAAGCGCTGCAAGAAAAAGGGGAGCTGAATGCCACCTATGGCACCTTGGCCATCGGTATGCTGATCATGCAAGATATCTTTGCCGTGATTTTCCTCACCACTACATCGGGCAAAACCCCCGAACTGTCCGCCCTCCTCCTCTTTGGTTTACCTCTGCTAAAACCGCTATTGGGTAAGCTTTTGGACAAGGCAGGTCACGGTGAAATCTTGGTTCTTTATGCCGTGTTCCTGGCCCTTGTAGCTGGTGCGGGGCTGTTTGAGGCCGTCGGCATAAAGCCCGACTTGGGCGCGCTTATTCTCGGTATGCTGCTTGCCAGTCACCCACGTGCATCCGAAATGGCCAAATCACTGTTTAATATGAAAGAGCTGTTTCTGGTTTGCTTTTTCCTCAACATTGGCTTATCCGAGCAGCCTACCTGGCAGAGCTTTAGTTTTGCACTGATCTTGATGTTATTACTGCCCATCAAGGGCGTACTCTACTACTGGATCGTCAGCGGCTTTCGATATCGCGTTCGTACGGCCTTATTCACCACGCTCACCTTATTCAACTTCAGCGAGTTTGGACTTATAGTGGGTGGCTTGGCGTATAAAACAGGACTGATGCCCGGCCCGATCCTGGTTTCCATCGCCATTGCGGTATCACTCAGTTTTGCCTTTTCCGCTCCCCTCAATACCTTTAGTAACCAGCTGTATGGGTGGGCGTCACGTTGGCTGCCTGAACGTGCCCCCGACAAGCTTCACCCCAGTGATCAACAAATCAATCTCGGTGATGCCAATATATTGGTACTCGGGATGGGACGCATTGGCTCAGGTGCCTACGACGAACTTGCCACCACACACCACCAACCGATTGTGGGGATTGACACACGAGAAGACTCGGTGACGCGTCATCAGCAAGAAGGACGACGTGTCATTTTAGGCGATGCAACCGACCCCGACTTTTGGTCGCGGGCGGTGTCTGATGGCAATATCTCGCTCATTCTGCTCGCCATGCCTCATAGCCATGCCAATACACTGGCGCTCGAGCAAATTCGGCAAACGGGATTTAATGGCAAGGTTGCCGCCATTGCTAAGTACAAAGACGAGCTTGATCAACTTAAAGCACTTGGCGTGGATGAAGCCTTTAATATCTACCAAGAGGCGGGCAGCGGCTTCGCACGACACGTAAGAGACCGCTTCTCTCACCCGGATAGCTAGCGCCCCATGGCGACACGACACACGCACAAGCCTCGATGCTTGTGCGTTTTTGTATAAAAACTGCACCATTTTTTAAATTTAATTCGATATATTTATCTTTTATTAAATTTCATTCACTATAAGGCGATTTTAGATAACGAATTTGTTTTATCTCCTTGTATCTTTCTCTGCCACAGGGCAAAGTGTGGTTAACAAGTCGCCGCCAGTCGCCCTTTATCGGGGCATAACACGGCGACAAACACCGCATAACATAAACAGAGAGGAAGATTATGTGTTCAATTTTTGGAGCGCTTGACATCAAAACCGACTCGCAACAATTGCGGGAAGTCGCGTTAAAAATGTCGAAGACCATGCGTCACCGTGGCCCAGACTGGTCAGGGATTTATTCGTCTGAAAAAGCGATTCTCGTCCATGAGCGCCTTGCGATTGTCGATCTTAACAGTGGGGCACAACCACTTTATAACCAAAACCAAACTCAAGCCCTCGCAGTCAACGGTGAGATCTACAATCACAAAGAGCTCCGCGCTGAGTTTGCCCCCGACTACCCGTTTCAAACCGAGTCTGACTGCGAAATTATTCTCGCCCTATATCAAGAGAAAGGCCCAGAGTTACTCGATTACCTCAACGGTATCTTTGCCTTTATTTTGTATGATGAGGAGCAAGATGCGTATTTAATTGGTCGTGATCATATTGGCATTATCCCGCTTTATCATGGCCACGATGAGCACGGCAACTATTACGTCGCGTCTGAGATGAAGGCGCTAGCCCCTATTTGTAAAACCATTAGTGAGTTCCCTCCGGGTCACTTTTTATGGAGCAAGCAAGGCGAGCCCGTCCGCTATTACAAACGCGCATGGATGGAATACGATGGCGTAAAAAACAGCACCACGGATAAGGCGGCACTCAAAGAAGCCCTAGAGAAAGCAGTTCATCGCCAATTGATGACGGATGTGCCTTATGGTGTATTGCTGTCCGGCGGGTTGGACTCATCGGTGATTTCCGCAGTGACCAAACAGTATGCCGCCAACCGCATCGAGGATGACGACCAAAGCCAAGCATGGTGGCCACGTTTGCACTCGTTTGCTATCGGCCTGGAAGGGGCGCCGGATTTGAAGGCTGCCAAAGAGGTCGCTGATCACCTTGGCACCGTTCACCACGAGTTTACCTACAGCATTCAAGAAGGCTTGGATGCCATCCGCGACGTGGTGTATCACATCGAGACCTATGATGTGACCACTATCCGAGCATCAACGCCTATGTATCTGATGTCACGTAAAATCCGTGCGATGGGGATCAAAATGGTGCTCTCAGGAGAAGGCGCCGATGAGGTGTTTGGCGGCTACTTATATTTCCACAAAGCGCCTAACGCTCAAGAATTCCACGAGGAAACCGTTCGCAAGCTGCTTGCGCTCAACATGTTTGATTGCGCCCGCGCAAACAAATCGATGGCCGCCTGGGGCGTTGAAGCGCGTGTGCCCTTCTTGGATAAAGAGTTTTTGGAAGTAGCGATGCAAATCAAGCCAGACGATAAAATGTGCGGTGACGGCAAAATGGAAAAACACATTATTCGTGAGTGCTTCGGGGATCTGTTACCAGAGTCGGTGGCATGGCGTCAAAAAGAGCAGTTTAGCGATGGGGTCGGTTACGGCTGGATTGACACCTTAAAAGCCATTGCCGATGAAAAAGTCAGCGATCAACAGTTAGCAACCGCCGCGTTCCGTTTCCCATACAACACGCCGACGACCAAAGAAGCGTATATGTATCGTGAAATTTTCGCCGAACTCTTCCCTCTGGAAGATGCCGCGAAGTGTGTTCCTGGTGGCCCGTCGATCGCCTGCTCCAGTGCTAAAGCGATTGAATGGGATGAATCGTTCAAAAACCAAGCTGATCCATCAGGTCGTGCGGTCCGCAACGTACACGAAAAAGCGTATCAATAAGCCCCCCCTCACGACCAATAATAAAAAACCGCCAACAGCAATTGGCGGTTTTTTTATCGTTTAGGGCAATGAGATTAACGTTCCCAGTAAGCCTCTTCCAAGCTATCTTCGCGCTCCGGCAAGCCACGTGACAAGCGCGGAGAGTGCTGCGCCAGCACCTCATAGCTAACACGGTTAGCGTATTTGCACACCTGAGAAAACGAAGAGTAAGTCAAAAATGGGTACTGATGTTTGCTCGAATTAGGCACGTTATCACGGTGGTAACGATTCGCTGACATATCGTGCAGCAACGCCGACAGCGCACCGTCACCCGCACCATTGGTGTTTTTGATCCGTTCTGGTCCACCCATGTATGGCGCAATGTGCGAATAAATTTTGATCGGATTTTCGCAATCGGCTTTGATCATTGGGCGGCTAAACTCATACATATTGAACTCGGGAATGGCGCCGGGTAATAAAGGCAGTGAGGTTTCGCGTTTGGCTTTATCTTCACTATAACCCGCCATGTACAAGCCAATCGGGCCGGCGGTGCAAAGCACCATATCCACCCATTGTAAGGCGGCGTCGGCCGCGAGCAGAGGATCACTTTCACCCGTGAGCGCTTCGCCCTCATCTTCGTTCATCGCCACCACACTGACGTGTTCAGCCAGAAAATCACGCCACCATTGTGGATTTTGTTCAATCACATACTTGGTGCCCAGCGTCATCACTACAGGCACGTTATGCTTTTTGGCATACTCGATGGCACGCATGGTCGCGTCCGGCATCGGATCACCGTCCTTGCAACGTACCAGATAGGCTGTCAGGACTAAGGCTGACGCATGCTCAAAGATATGTTCAGGAATCGACTCAGGACGGAGCTGGTTCATTAAACCTTCGTTGATAGCAAAGGTACGCTCACCGCAATCGCCAATCAGCGCGTAACAACGGCCAATCGGGCCTTGGACAGGTTGCAGATAGTTGAGATCCATGCGGCTGGATGTATTGCATAAATAGCGATAAGAGTAGCTACCAATGCGAATATCCTGACTCATCACGCCAAGCAGAATGGATTGATCATCAGCCAAGGCGGAATAGTTATGTAAGGTATTACCAATGGTGCCGCCCGCAAATTCATGCGTCACCAAATTGTTGTCTTTGAGCTCTTGATACAAGGCTTCAGCCCGTTCATCGTCAATCACTAACGAGTGGCCTTTGCTCAAACCATAGCGCTCCAGGAAGTCATCACTCACTTTTGCTTCTATATCCACCAAGGTTTGGTCAATGCCAATCACATGAGGGCGTTTAAAGCCACGCTCACTGGCAGGGTTAAGCAAAGGATCCCGGGCATGAACCGGAAAGTAGTGTTTAGACTTACGTTGTCCTGGAAATTTCATGGTTCGTGTAACTAGCTAATGGAAGGGAGGCGCGAATTCTACCACAGAATTTGCGCCTGCATAGCGTTGGAGAAACGAATTTTATCTGTCTACCACCCTTGGGTATGCTCTGCCACCAGCGTCGCCATTAACTCAATATGCGCCTCATCATCGTTTAAGCATGGGATAAAACGAAAGGCTTCGCCACCCGCTTCTAGAAAGATATCCCGACACTCGCCAGCAATTTCTTCCAAGGTTTCCAAACAGTCAGAAGAAAAGGCTGGCGTCATGATATCGAGGGTTTTAACCCCTTTCGCGGGCAGCGCTTCCAAGGTTTTATCCGTGTAAGGCTTAAGCCATTCTTCACGCCCAAAACGCGATTGGTAGCTCATCATGATCGCCTGATCGGGGAGCCCGAGTTCCGCCTGCAACAATGCTGTGGTTTGTTCACAGTGTTGCGGGTACGGATCGCCGTTATCGGCAAAGCGTTGCGGGATCCCATGGTATGAACACAGTAAGAGATCGCCCTTGCCATGCTTATCCCAGTGTCGCTGCACGGAGTCTGCCAATGCGGATTGATATGCTGGATGATCGTGATAGTGATGCACAAAGCGAAGCTCAGGCAGCAAGGGGCGTCCTTTGAGGGATTTGGCAACTTTATCAAATACCGCGGCGGTGGTGGTCGCAGAGTATTGCGGATACAAGGGCAAAACCATGACCTTTTCACAGCCTTGTTGCTGCAGTTTCTCTATACCATCCGTAATCGACGGGGAACCATAGGTCATTCCTAGGGCAACGGGTAATCCCGACTTGTTGGCTAAGGCATCACGCTGGCGTGTGGCATACACCATCAGCGGTGAGCCCTCGTCCATCCAAACACTTTGATAGAGCTTAGCCACCTTGGGAGAGCGTACCGGGAGAATCACACCATGCAGCAGTGGGCACCACAACCAACGCGTTAAATCGACCACCCGATGATCATGCAGAAATTCAGATAAAAAGCGCTTTACAGAAGAAGAAGTAGGCGCATCTGGGGTTCCCAGGTTGACCAGAAGTACGCCAACTTGGTTATGCTTTTCGGTCATGTTTGTTGTCCTTGGCTTTGGCTCGGCCACGAGCCCAGTATTTTTGTTGTACCTTTCCAATTTAACGTATCTGATTAAATTGTTTGGAGAATGACGCGTAGCTTGCCACAAAAAAACCGGAGCGACTAATCGTCAGCTCCGGTTTCTACTATCAGCAATACCGATGACAACCTGTGTCAGCACGTAAACGCGCGACACCTTGAGCCGGGTTTAGCCGAGTACCTTTTGGATCTCTACGCTCACCTGCTCCACGGCTTGTGTACCATCGAAGGTCACAAACTGAGTGTTACCAGCATCCGCTTCTTTTTTGTAGTAAGCAATCAGAGGTGCGGTTTGGTTATGATACACATTCAACCGTGCGCGCACTGTCTCTTCTTTATCGTCATCACGTACCACTAGCTCCTCGCCAGTCACGTCGTCTTTTCCTTCCACTTTCGGTGGGTTGTAAACAACGTGATAAGTACGGCCTGAAGCAAGGTGAGCACGGCGACCACTCATACGCTCAACAATTACGTCATCCGGAACGTCGAATTCGAGTACGTAATCGATCGCAACACCGATCTCTTTCAGTCCATCAGCTTGAGGAATGGTGCGTGGGAACCCATCTAGCAAGAAGCCGTTGGCACAATCATCTTGCGAGATACGCTCTTTAACCAAGCCAAGAATGATGTCATCAGACACCAATTCGCCAGCATCAATAACCGCTTTGGCTTTTAAACCAAGCTCAGTGCCCGCTTTAATCGCGGCGCGCAGCATGTCACCCGTAGAAATCTGCGGAATCCCGTATTTTTCCATGATGAACTGCGCTTGCGTCCCTTTACCCGCGCCCGGTGCACCCAACAGAATGATGCGCATAGTGATCCCCTTTATGATTATTTAGGTTTCGTTAAACTGCGTCTATATTCGCAAAGACACGAAACATACACGCTTAACTAAACGCTATCAAGCCCGGCAATCCGGCCGGGCTTGTTCGATAGTCATTCAGTATGTGGTCTCGACAATCGCCTGTCGATTATACCTTAGTCAGAAGCTGGTTGACCGAGGCCAAGAAGTCTGACGGATCGTCCATGCTGCCTTTCTCTGCCAGCATCGCTTGACCCAGCAGCATTTCTACCCAGGTACCGAATTTTTGCTCATCGCTCTCATCCGCCATGCGCTTAACCAGATCGTGCTCTGGGTTCAGTTCAAAGATGTACTTCACATCAGGCGCTTGCTGACCAGCCGCCTCAAGAAGCTTCGCCATTTGCGTGCCCATCTCAAACTGATCGGTCACTACCACCGCCGGTGTGCCAGAGAGCTTAAAGGTGGTACGCACATCTTTAACACGCTCACCTAGGTGCGATTTTACTCGCTCAATCACAGACGCAAAGGCTTTTTCGGTTTCTTCACGCTCTGCTTTTGCTTCTTCATCATCGAATTGGCTCAGATCGAGGTCTGCCTTGGTGATTGCCTGGAACGACTTACCATCAAACTCGGTCAGGTAGCTCATCAACCACTCATCGATGCGGTCATACATCAAGATAACTTCGATGCCTTTGGCTTTAAACTGCTCCAAGTGCGGGCTGTGCTTGGCCGCATTGTAGCTATCCGCGGTGATATAGTAGATCTTGTCTTGCTCTTCTTTCATGCGCGACACGTAGTCGGCCAAGGAGACGGTCTGCTCAGCGCTGTCTTCATGCGTTGAGGCAAAGCGCAGCAAGCCAGCAATTTTTTCTTTATTGCTGAAATCTTCCGCTGGCCCTTCTTTCATCACCAAGCCAAATTCACGCCAAAACGTCTGATACTTCTCCGCATCGTTTTTAGCCAGTTTTTCTAGCATCGACAACACACGCTTGGTACATGCACCACGCAGTGACTGCGTGATCTTGTTGTCTTGCAGAATTTCACGCGAGACGTTAAGTGGTAAATCGTTAGAGTCAATCAAACCACGGACAAAGCGCAAGTAGCTTGGCATGAACTGTGACGCATCATCCATGATAAAGACGCGTTGTACATAGAGTTTCAGTCCATGTTTGTGCTCGCGGTTGTAAAGATCCCATGGGGCTTTGGACGGGATATACAACAAGCTGGTGTAGTCGTTTTTACCTTCGACGCGGTTATGGCTCCAGGTCAGCGGTTCGGCGAAGTCATGGGACACATGTTTATAGAACTCTTTGTATTCGTCTGCCGAGATATCTGACTTAGCACGGGTCCAAAGCGCTTGCGCTTTGTTGACTTGTTCCCACTTACCTTCGCCCGTCTCGTTACCTTCCTCGTCTTTCTCTTGCGTCCACATTTCTACCGGTATACCGATATGGTCGGAGTATTTACCGATCACCTCACGGAGACGCCAATCATTGAGGAATTCTTTCTCGTCGTCTTTAAGATGCAGCGTAATTTCAGTGCCACGCTCTGCTTTGCTGATAGGCTCTAGGGTATACTCACCTTCACCGGTTGACTCCCACTGCACTGCCTCGTCGGCCGCAAGACCCGCCGCGCGAGTGCACACGGTTACCTTGTCAGCGACAATAAAGGCAGAGTAAAAACCGACCCCGAATTGGCCAATCAGGTTCGAGTCTTTGCTTTGATCTTCGTTAAGCTGTTTAAGAAACTCTTCTGTGCCAGATTTGGCAATGGTACCGAGGTTAGCGATGACGTCATCACGGCTCATACCAATACCATTGTCTGAGACAGTTAACGTACCGGCATCACTATCAAAGGAAAGACGAACGCGCAGGTCACCGTCGCTTTCATAAAGCTCTGGCGCGGACAATGCTTTAAAGCGCAGCTTGTCAGCAGCATCTGACGCGTTTGACACCAGCTCTCGCAGGAAAATCTCTTTGTTTGAGTAGAGAGAGTGGATCATCAACTGCAGCAATTTGGAAGTATCAGAACCAAACTGATGTTTTTCTGGGGTTTTCACGCTCATGTCAATCTACCTAACACTATGAGGATTAATGGCGACGTGGACTCGATGCCCACGTTTCAATGAATTCGTTACTCAGTCTCCTTGGATATAGGGATCCGGTACCACGCTTTCAAGGCCTAAGTGGTCAAATATAAGCCAGTTAGTGTTAAGTTGCCGACACTCGAGGTATATCACACAGGCTGAGGCTATAAACCATAGAAAAAGAAAAGCCTAACCAGAGGCTAGGCTTTGCAAGTCAGTAGCGTGATTGACATCGCTGCTTTGACGGTTGGTGTTGCCACATTGTCTTTCGGCCCCTCGCGGAGGAAGACAATGTCACAACCGGTAGGTGCGGTCTCTTGGGCACGGCAGGCGCTTCTAGCGATATTTCAACTGCTGGCGACCGATAATCGAATGAGACAGTGTCGTACCGTCGACCAGTTCAAGCTCGCCGCCCATGGGCACGCCATGTGCGATACGGCTGGCACCCACTTGGTGCTCTTGGCAAAGCTCAGCGATGTATTGCGCCGTCGCCTCGCCTTCCACCGTTGGATTGGTCGCCAAAATAAGCTCTTGAATCGGTTCGTGCTGCAAACGCTTTTCTAGCACATCAAGGCCAATGTCTGCCGGACCAATGCCATCAAGCGGTGACAGATGCCCCATCAAGACAAAATAGCGCCCAGCGTACTGCCCAGTCGCCTCGACGGCCGAAATGTCTGCCGGGCTTTCAACCACACAGATCAACCCGGTTTCTTGGCGTTTCGGGTTATCGCAAATCGCACACACGTCTTGCTCGGTAAAGGTTCGACATTGGCTGCAGTGGCCAATGTCTGTCATTGCCGTGCTCAGTGCTTGCGCGAGAGCCAGTCCACCTTGGCGATTTCGTTGCAATAGGTGGTAGGCCATCCGCTGCGCTGATTTAGGGCCCACCCCGGGCAAACAACGCAGCGAGTCCATCAGTTGTTCAAGTAACTGGCTGGTGCGCATAGATTAAAATGGCATTTTCATGCCTGGTGGTAACTGCATACCGCCTGTCACGTCCGCCATTTTCTCTTTTTGCTGCTCCTCAACACGACGGGCAGCATCGTTGAATGCGGCCGCGATCAAGTCTTCCAGCATGTCTTTATCATCTTCCATCAAGCTATCGTCGATGTCGACACGACGGATGCTGTGGCTGCCTGTCATGGTGACTTTCACCATGCCTGCGCCCGCTTCGCCTGTCACTTCCATGCTGGCAATTTCTTCTTGTACTTTCTGCATGCGCTCTTGCATTTGCTGCGCCTGCTTCATCATGTTACCCATGCCGCCTTTACCAAACATAATTCTCTCTCTTGGTTAGGTGTCTTAAATTGGTCGAATGCTGTCTTCCTCTAACTCCGCCGCAAAGCGTTGAAGCATAAAAGTGACATTCGGATCATTATGCAGGCTGTGTGTCGCCTGCGCTAATTTTTGTTGATAGAGCTGCTCTCGCCGCTCTAACGGTGTGATTCCCGATTCCCCGAGCTGTACCTCTAAGGTTATGGGGGCACCCAATGCCGTCGTCAAGGCCTGAGTTAATTGCTGCTGGGCTTTTTCGGTATTCAAGTGCGATTGATCCGGGCGTAAGATAAGCTGTACCTGCTCACCTTGCTGGGACATGGCCGCGTTGAGTGCCATTTGCTTGACCAATCGCTCTACGTCCAAGCTGTCTGCCAGTGCACACCAAGGATCTTGCGCATTGGTTTCCTCCACCAGTTTGTCACGCATGGCAGGCGTTTTTTCATGCTCTAGCGCCTGCTTTATCGACTTAGGGGTCAGGGTTGGTACGACCTCAGGCGATTGTGACACAGTCTGGGTAGGACGCCATTGATAAGGCTCTGACGACATCGTATTTCCATGCGATGTCTGCTGGGGGGCTGACGTCGAATTGCCCGTTTGATGCGCCGGGGCGGACACAGGCGATGCACTCTCTGCCGCCGTCGCTACGCGATCGAGCACAGATAACGCATCAGTCTTGGCCGGTGTCCGTCCCGTCTTTTTTACCCCATCTCCCGTTTTATCAGCTTGACGTTTCATACGACTACGCAGCTGATTACGCGCCTGGATAAGGCTAGAGGCAGGCGAAGAGGCAGATGGCTCACTCGCGGACGCTGCATCCGGCACCGAGTCTTCGACCACCGGTTGGCTTTGCTCGACGACACTCGCGTCACGTGCCCCACTGCCGGACGCATCTATGCTGGGCTCCTCCGCGCCAGTCTTTGCCATCGGCTGCTGAGGCGCATGGCTTGGTGGCACTTGGTTTGGCGACGCCACACTGGCCGATGAGACCTGCGCTTTTAATGCATTCAGCGCTTGCGAAGGATCTTTTTTTGTCGGCTGCTGTGACACAGAAGCGGGATCATGTGTCGGCACCGATATGGTAGCCGGTTCATACGGCACGGTTTTGACCGGCTGAAACGCCAACATACGCAGCAAGACCATTTCTAATCCCGCCCGCCCATCAGGGGCGTAAGGCAGGTCTTGCCGTCCTTGCAGTGCCATTTGGTAACACAGCTGCACATCTTGTGGCGCAAGTCGCGAGGCCAAGGCGTGGATCCGTGCTTGCTCACCACTGTCGTCATCATGCGTCTGAGGCAGTGCTTGAGCCAACGCCACATGGTGAAGCTGACTGGCTAACTCTTTGAGTAAGCCATCCCATTCCACCCCGACGTGCGCAATCTGCGTCAGCATGTTCATCAACTCGACCGCATCATGGTTCGCCAAGGCTTCAAGGAGTAAGAGTGCGTTATCGGTACTCAGTGTCCCTAGCATCTCTGCCACTGCTTGGGTGCTAATTTGGCCATTTCCCAGCGCAATCGCCTGATCAGTCAAGCTCAAGGCGTCGCGCATACTGCCTTCCGCCGCCCGTGACAATAGCATTAACGCACGTGACTCTGCCTCGACACCTTCTTGATCAAGAATATGCTCTAGCTGCGTTTGGATCTGACTGGCGTCAAAATGCTTTAAATGAAACTGCAAGCAACGCGATAAAATGGTGACCGGTAGCTTTTGTGGATCCGTGGTCGCCAGCAAAAACTTCACGTATTCGGGCGGCTCTTCTAACGTTTTTAACAATGCATTAAAGCTGTGGCGCGACAGCATGTGTACCTCATCAATCAGGTACACCTTATAACGGCCACGTGCAGGCTTGTACTGGACGTTATCGAGCAGCTCTCGCGTGTCTTCTACCTTGGTACGAGAAGCGGCATCAATCTCCAGCAAGTCAACGTACCGGCCCTCGTCGATCTCACGGCAGGTTGCGCACTGTCCACATGGCGATGACGACACGCCCTGCTCACAATTAAGCCCTTTGGCAAAAATACGCGCAATAGTGGTTTTACCCACACCGCGAGTACCACTAAACAAGTATGCGTGGTGCAAGCGGTCATGATCCAACGCATTGGCCAAGGCCGTGAGCACATGACTTTGACCAGCAACAGACTCAAAATTATGGGGTCGCCACTTACGTGCGAGAACTTGGTAGCTCATGTCAATTCGCTTCCTGTATGCTTATGGCTAACGCGAGACCCTGCACATAGCCTGGCATTAATGACCGGCAAATTCGCACAAGCTATAAACGTTGATCCCAAGCGCGGCCAGTTTTTCTTCCCCGCCGATATCCGGCAAGCTTATCACAAAGCCAGCGTGTTCTACGGTGCCACCTAAACGGCGCACCAACTTCACGGTGGCTTCTATAGTGCCGCCTGTCGCCAGTAGATCATCAATCACCAGCACTTTATCCCCCTCACCAATCGCATCACGATGGATTTCCAGGGTATCTTCACCGTATTCCAGCTGGTAGTTTTCGCTGATCACCGCGCGTGGCAATTTGCCAGGTTTGCGAACTGGCACAAACGGGAGCCCTAGCGCAAGCGCCAGAGGCGCACCGAATAAAAAGCCACGTGACTCGGTACCAATCACCTTGGTAAATCCATGATCGCGATATTGTGCCACCAAGGCGTCAATTGTCGCTTGGTAGGCAGCAGGGTCTTCCATTAAGCTGGTGACATCGCGAAATAAGATGCCAGGTTTGGGGTAATCTGGGATGGTTTGAATACTTTGTTTGATGACATTCAAGCTGTCGGTGCTCATGGCCAATTCTCGCCGATAAAAAACGCAAACCGCCATGTTATGAATTTTCGGCCGAGCCAGCAACAGATTCCGTTTCAGGTAGGCGGAGAAACCAGCATAAGAGCACAATTAGGCAGGTAATCAGTAACGCTTTCAGCCACATCGCCCCGACGATATAAATGGAGAAACTGAAACTTGCCACTATCATGACGGTCGCGCGTCGTTTTACTTTGCGACTAATCGCGCGCTTTTGGTACCAATCGGTCAATATCGGTCCAAACGTGGGGTGGGCATGGAGCCAGTTAGCGATACGAGGAGAGCCTCGCATAAAGCAACCACTGGCGAGCAGCAAAAACGGCGTGGTCGGGAGTACCGGCAAAAAGGCGCCTGCCGCCCCCAGCGCGACCCATAACCACCCTAATCCGTTCCATAACCAACGCCATGCGGCTGTCGGTGCTTGCTGCATAGTCTCTATTACCTCTCGATTCGCGATGGTTGCGCTTGTTTACTCACGCTAAGTGTAGTGGCAGAGACGATGGAGGTACAGGATGGCGGATCAGGAATACGGTGCGGTAAGTGAACAAGGCGGTGATTAGCCGCCAAAAATAATGCCAAGCCAGGTGAGACTGGCAGGTAAGGTCGGGATTAGCAATACCAGCAAAAAGCCGATGAAGTACTTAACGTTATAAGGCTCTTTAAAATCGTGTTCCATTTTGTTACTTCACTCACAACAGCATAACAACAGTGAGCGGCTACTATAGCTCAGGTCAACAGCGCTAAAAACGGACGATTTGTAAGGTTTTAACTGAATCCTTGATTTACATCAGGGTAACAACTTGTGTGACTGCGTCATGATAAACGTCATTTTAGCCAATCAAGCGAACTGACCATGGATACAACAACCCTTGCTCAGCTGGGGCGTGAACTTAACCGCGAACGCACTGAGCTAGTAGCAACACTAACCACGCGATTGCGTGAAGACTGGGACAAGCATTGCGAAAACCTCACCATTTCGGATCTGATTAAAGAAAGCCAAGGGGTACCTGGCGCCATCCGATGTCTCGGTGAACGTTTAGAAAAAGTCGATGCGGCTTTATGTGCCATGGATTTGGAGATTTATGGCTTGTGTGCCGATTGTGAAAGTGACATTCCACTGGATGATTTAATGAAAGACGCTGCCGAGCAGCGCTGCCCGCAGTGCCGTGCGTCGAATTATTATCATCACGATCCAGCCACTCGCCAAGCCACAGCGGGAGAACGTAAAACCGTGTGATCGCGAGGCTGACTTTCGCTTGTCTCATCGTGGCTTAAACGGAACGCGCCCCGCATCAGCTGGGCGCGTTTTTTATTGACTGTTTAAAGCTGTCAAGCGCGTGGAACTAGTGGCCATCCATCACACTAGGCGCTTAATCTTGGTCAATAATCCAACGACGGAACGACTTACGCTCTTGGTCACTGGCTTTGGTATACCAAAGCTTCAACTGAGAGAGTGCATCACCCTTAATTGAAGCTTGACCTTGATCGTCCACCTCGACCAATACATCGTTGAGGTTCTTGCTTTCACCTTTGTCGATAATAATCCCGTTGGCACGGTTATACTCCGCCACCAGCGCTTCCATATCGGCATAGGCAGCAAAGCCATCACCTTTTAACTCGACGGCATCTAACGGCATCACGTCACCGTTATCGAACTCGGCTTGCCATTGCGGGTTGCCGTCAAAATAGCTGGTCGCTTGGCTTTTTACCCGCAATTTCGAGTCAATATTGATGGTGGCATTGCGGCCATCGACCTCAAGCTCAAACAGATACGGGCGGGAGGTAAAGATCACCTCTTTACTGCCGCGTTTCACTTCGCCGTCAAAGCGCATCACTAATTGGTGGGTACCGTTATCTAGCTCAATCGTCTGCTGCGGCGCCCAGTTTTCAAAACTAATTTCCTTGCCATCAACCACCGCAAACTCAATGTTACGTGCTGAAGTAATTTCTGCCGCATTAACCACACTCGATGCTATGAGAGTGCTTAGCACCAAGCCCATACCTACTACTTTTTTCATCTCTACTCCAAACCGTGATAATAAAAAAGCCGCCCTAAGGCGGCTTTTGTAACCAATGCTACATTTAGCAAGGATGGTGTAAGCTCAATTAGAACTTAACTTCCATACCTGCTACGTAGCCTAGGTCTGAATTGTCTGCGTTAGTATCGCCGATTTCTGCGTATACTTTAGCGTTGCTGTGCAGAGCATATGTCACGTTAGCGTAATAACCGTTGACATTATCACCCTCTTTTGGATCTTGGCGGTCCCAGCCTGCAGCGAAGGTAGTATTGCCCATGGTGTAATCAGCAGCCAAAGAGAAATAATCAGTATCAGCGACTTCCGCACCACCTACAACTCTTTCAGCTTCGCCATTACCATAAGAAGCTGCCAAGCCTACATTTTCAATACCTGCATACTCAACTTCAAACTGATACGCTGTTACATCTGTGCTTGAAGCTGGTTTATCTGCACCAACGTCATCAGCTTTGTAGTAATAGCCACGCATATCGAAGTCAGCTACACGGTAGCCTAAACGCGCATCGATGATAGACAGTTCTGCGCTTCCATCATCATTGCCATCGCTGTCTTGACGCGTAGAAATACCGCCATACACTGTGCCGTTGTCGTAGACGTACTTAGCCACTTGCGCACCGTGAGTTGCTTCAGTGCCGTCAAAAGATGAAATTGAAAGCTCATAATCTTTGGTGATACCAATATCATCACTTAGGAGATATTGACGACCGAAAGTAACTTGGCCGAAAGTGTCACCTTTAAAACCAACGAACAGCTCTTTGTTTTCTACGCCACTATTTGAACCAGCATCAGTAGACTCGTCTTCAAACTCAAACGACATACCCGCTAGCGCACTCATTTTTGGCGAGATTGCGACTTCGGTGTTAACAGCGATATCGCCATCGTCTAGGCGCCACATACCGTCTTTGTCATTACCAATTTCTTGCATGTACTGAACTTCAGCTGCACCAGACAAATCGACTTTAACGCCTTCTGCGTCATACAGGTTGATGCTTGCTGATGCTGAGCCAGCAGCCAGCAGAGCTGGCACTGCCATTGCTAGAATAGTCTTTTTCATGGTTAATCCACTGCCTTTTCTATTTAGTCATTATGAGTTCCTTCTTGGAACTCTGTTTTATGGTGACTGTCACTCTATTACCGGCAGCAAAAACGCTGCGAAGCACAAAATGCCAGTTCACTGAAACTTCGTGGCTAATCGTGCAGAACATTTGTGGTTCTGTCAACTCGCCGGAAGCGCATTACAACCTAGAAAAAAACCACTTAAAAACAAAAACATAGCAATGTTTTATGAACTGAGATCACAGTTTATCTGACTCATAATTCGCCTTTTGATGAAAATAAACAACAAACAAAGGCAATATAAACCACCAAAAACACCAATAAAAAAATCATCTTTCAGAATAAAAAACTAATCAGTCGCTTAAATCAGGCGTTTTGTTAATAAAACGGCAGATCAGCAAGATAGCGAAGAATGGTTCAAATTAAATTCGTGACTAAGATCTCATATCTGTAAGGAAATCTTGCAGTTCGCGATCGTTTTCACGTTTTTGCCTCGTGTTATACTGGCCGCCAACCTTTGCAACTCGGACCTGTTGATGCTCAGCCCTGCCGTAAAATCAGACATTCGCGCGTGCTACCAAACGCTACAAGATCAACTTCCCCACTTTATTCCCCGTAAAGCCCAAAACTATTTAGTGGCAGAGCTCGCGAAAACTCTGGCCGGTGATTACGAGCCGAAACGCCGATTATTAGTGGCAGAAGCAGGCACTGGGGTCGGTAAGTCGATGGCCTATCTGATGGGTGCGATCCCATTTGCACTCAACAACAATAAAAAAGTGGTCATTTCCACCGCGACCGTAGCGTTGCAAGAGCAGCTTGCCAATAAAGATATCCCGTTTTTTCATCGCATCTGTCCCAAGCCGTTTGATTTTATCTTGGCCAAGGGGCGCCAACGCTATTGCTGTGCACACAAGCTAAGTGCAGTGGCAGATACCGAGAGCATTCAAGGCGCGCTATTTACCCAAAAACCCAAGCGTAGCGAACAATTGTTGCTGAATGATCTTTACGAAGCGCTGAGTCGGGGCAAGTGGGATGGTGACAGAGACAGCTGGCCAAAGCCCATTGCTGATCATCTTTGGCAAGCCATCGCCTCTGATAAACACACTTGCCATGCAGGTTTACCCGCCCACCGTGGTTGCCCGTTTGCTAGAGCACGCGAAGCGATGGATAAAGCGGATGTGGTGGTGGTGAATCATAGCCTACTGCTGGCCGATTTAGAGCTCGGCGGCGGCGTGATCTTGCCCGAACCAGAACAATGCCTGTATATGATTGATGAGGCGCACCACTTGCCCACGGTGGCGCGAGACTTTTCGGCCGCCAGTGCCAGCCTGTTGGGTGTGGTCAGCTGGCTGGAAAAGCTCAATCAAGCGACGACTAAGTTGGGGAACACCGCGGATATCAAGCGTGCACATCGGTTTGTGGACAGCTTGCTAGACGCGATTCAAACCCTGATCCCAGGGTTGCGCGAAGCAAAAAACATGCTCAGCCAACTGTCGCTCAACGACGACGGTTGTTATCGCTTTGCCGACGGTGAACTGCCCGAAGCCCTGATTGCACCCAGTGAGCAGCTTAAAACGGCGAGCAAAAAAGCCCATCAAGCATTGGGAAAAATTCATGATTTGATCAATGAGCGTCTGAAAGAAAATGACATTTCGGCAAAACTCGCCGATCCGGCGCTCGCGGAAACCGCGTTTTTCCTGCAACGGTTAGAAAACCTAGAAAAGGTGTGGACCTTGATGGCTCAACCTAATTCGGAGAAAGGCGCCCCCTTGGCACGTTGGGTGCAAGCGTGTCGCGAGCGCGAAGGCGATCTTTGGGTGCATGTCTCTCCCTTAGAAGTCGGTTGGCGCCTAGATCAAATGCTCTGGTCTCGCGCCGCTGGAGTGGGCCTTTTTTCCGCTACTTTGCGTGCTCTAAATCGGTTTAGCTATTTCTGCCGTCAGGTTGGTTTGAGCGAAACCGACGGCTCGCGTTATTTAGCCTTACCCTCACCCTTTGATTACGCCAATAAAGCGCGCTTGGTGATCCCGACGATGCCTTGTGAGCCGCAAGCCAGTGCCTTTACAGAGGCATTAAACGATAAAATACTTGAGCACCTAGAAGGCGAACGTGCCTCTTTGGTGCTCTTTGCCTCCTATTGGCAGATGAAGCAAGTGACACAAGCGATTGAACGTACCTGTAAGCAACGGGGCTGGCAGCTGCTTTGCCAAGGAAACCAGTCGCGTACCGCGTTACTCAAAGCGCATCAACAAGCCGTTAATAATGATAAAACCAGCATCATTTTTGGCACCGGCAGCTTTTCCGAAGGTTTAGATTTACCGGGTAACTTATTGACCAACCTTATTATTACTAAAATCCCCTTTGCCGTGCCGACGTCGCCGGTTGAAGAAGCACACGCTGAATATATCGAGCGCTGTGGTGGCAATCCGTTTTTACAAATTGCCGTGCCAGAAGCCAGTAAAAAGCTGGTGCAATCCGTGGGGCGACTACTGCGCAAAGAAGAGGACTCTGGTAAAGTAGTGCTCCTTGACCGGCGCATTATCACCCGCAGATATGGCCAATCTTTACTCGACTCGCTGCCGCCCTTTAAGCGCGTGATCGAATCTTAAACTGATGAGTTAACATGCTGGAACTGATTGACCTCTCTACTTTAGTTATTCTGGGGCTGACTGCGTTTGTCGCTGGATTTATTGATGCGGTGGCTGGCGGCGGCGGTATGCTCACGGTGCCTGCCCTGTTATCGCTAGGCCTGCCGCCGCATGTTGCGTTAGGCACCAATAAGCTGGCCGCGACCTTTGCCTCAAGCACCGCTGCCTTCACTTATTATAAAAAGCGCCTATTTTCTCCCTCGTTTTGGCAACATGCTTTTTGGGGCACTTTAATTGGCGCCACGGCCGGCACCCTGCTGGTGGACGTGTTAAGCACCGAGTGGCTCGAAAAAGCCATACCAATCGTGGTATTGGTGGCCGCGGTGTATACCATTTGGCACCCACACCCAAAGGGTGATAACAACCAGTTACCCGCACGTTGCCCGAAGTTGCCAATAAAACAATGGAGTCAAGGTTTATCACTTGGCTTTTACGACGGGGTAGCCGGCCCGGGAACCGGCGCGTTTTGGACGGTTTCCACCATGTCGCTCTATCGGATGAATATATTGCTATCCTCTGGGTTGGCAAAAGCGATGAACTTTACCAGCAACTTCACCTCACTGGTGGCGTTCGCACTATTAGGCCATGTGAGCTGGGCACTGGGCTTAACCATGGGCGCGTGTCTTATGCTGGGTGCCTTTATTGGCGCACATTCGGCTATCCGCTTTGGTAGCCGTTTTATTCGCCCCATTTTTATCACTGCGGTGGTTATTCTAGCGGGCAAACTTGCCGTTGATGCGTGGTTTTAGCCCTCAATAAAAGAGAACAACACCATGAAAGCGCAAATCGATGCCATGGCTCAACATTTAGACCAACTCGCTGTTCAAGCGGCAGAGGTCGATCGGCGTCGCGGCGAAGCCAAAGCCCCTTTATTTGCCACGCCACTTTTTCACTGCAAAGGCAAGCTGTTAACGCCTTGTGTTAATGAAGCGCAAGGCTTATTGGCGGTGATGCGCCGCGACCATCAACAAGGCGTGCTAACGGATGCGCGCGCGACCCATATTTGCGAAACCTTGTTGGCGCAAATCACTGCACTGCAACGTGAGCTTGCCACCCAACCTTTACGTAAGCAAGAACAAGCGCGGCGTGGGCCACGGCGACAGTCAATCGGTGAACTTTATCAAGACTTGGCCAAACACCAAGACTGGGAAAGGCGTCTCGCCGACAAACTCCGTGATGCCAACGCCAGTGTTGAGATGGCTTCCAGTCCGGCTGTGCGACAACAATACCAAAAACAGGTTCTCGCGCTCGAGCAGCGTCTAGCACGATGCACCAAAGCCCGAGAGCGTATTGAAACCACCATTACTTACCGGGAAAAGCGATAACGTAAGGAGCGAATGTGCTACCACTGATATACCATCCCATTTACTCTGATTTCCCGCTTCCCGAGGGTCACCGTTATCCTCTGCAAAAGTACCGTCTGCTCTTTGAGCGCTTGCAAGCACTTGCATTACCGGTTGCGTTTTGTCAGCCCACCACCGCGCAAAGAGAGATCATTGATGCGGTCCATGACCCCGCCTATGTAAGCCAATTACTCGAAGGCAGCTTGCCTTTGGTAAAAATGCGTCGTATTGGGTTTCCTTGGAGTGAGTCGCTCATAAAGCGCAGTTTAACCTCTCTGGGCGGCACCACCTTAACGGTAGATCAGGCATTGCGCACGGGTCTGGCGATTCACCTTACTGGCGGCTATCATCACGCCCACTATGATTTTGGCAGTGGCTTTTGCTTATTTAACGATCTAATGATTGCCGCGCGTCATGCTCTCACACAGCCAGGTATAGAAACGGTGATGATCGTCGATTGCGATGTTCACCACGGTGACGGCACGGCCGCACTGGCCTCCTCACATCCAGATATTGTGACCTTTTCCGTCCACTGTGAGAAAAATTTTCCCTCGCGGAAACCAGCATCAACGCTTGATTTACCCCTCCCGATTGGCACCCAGGATAGCGACTACCTTGATGCCTTTTTACCTTTACTCGACCTTGCACTAGCTCAGCATCGCCCCGACATGGTGATCTATGATGCGGGGGTCGACGTGCATACAGACGATGCGTTGGGGTATTTGTCGCTTACCACTGAGGGGATTTTTCAACGCGATGCAGGCGTGTTATCACGGTGTGCCGCCCACCAGATACCGGTCGCTGCTGTCATTGGAGGAGGTTATCATGACACCCATGAGCAGCTGATCCCACTGCACGAACAACTCATCCAAGCCGCTATCACTCACTTTCCCGACTTTTCCGCCAGCCTGGAGGCATCATGACCGACTCACATTCTTCCTCGTCAACAGCACTCGAAGAGGCGCCCGACGACGTCAAGCTCGCGGTCGATCTTATTTACTTGCTTGAAAGCCATGCGATTGATACCGACACAGCGCTCTCCGCGATCGATATGGTTAAGCATGATTTGCTGACTAAAAAAGCTGCGTCATCCAGTGAATAAGTCATCTTTATCTATCCGTTCGAGCAGTGTAGCTGGGGAATCAGTAAGAGCGCGCAGAGAAAATATGAGGCATTGATCACATTTCGTTCAGCGCGCATGCAACCAATATTGAGTCAAAAAATACCGGATAATATGCGAAGGCGTTGAGATGACTGCTTTAACATCAAGTAATTAGCGTCAATTCCATTACATTTTGATTACAATTTTTAGGACTGTTATTGACACCTAGCACCGCTCAAAAAACCAACAGATCAACAAACATCTAGTGTTTTGTCTCATAAATGTCGGTATTATCCGGCGTGCTCCACCTAGTGTATTGCTGTGCTAAGACATCAATATCGCGGTTAACGGTGCACTCTGGCAACAGCCGAGCATGGATTCAAAATGCTGTTGCAGATCCAACATCACGCGTCATAGCAGCCAGACATTTTGGTGCTACTGCGCGTTTCGTTGCTCACCTGCATGGACGGCAGAGATCTCACATGGACAGTGGTTGTCGACCCTCGCTCTCTCACCATGAACAATAAGTTCTCGTCGCGAAAGAGCAAGGCGTCTCCCAACAGACAAAACAGAGTTTAATGATGGAACAACTTAAAAATCTATTTGTGTCCATAGTCGATACAGGTAACGGCCTCCTTTGGGGCAGCGTACTCATTTATCTTTTGATTGGCTTAGGTTTGTACTTCACCGTGCGATCTGGCTTTATTCAATTCCGTAACTTTGGCCACATGTTCAAACTGATGGCCAACAGCCGCGATGGCGCGTCAGGTGGTATCTCTTCTTTCCAAGCCTTTAGTACCAGTTTGGCGGCGCGCGTCGGTACCGGAAACATGGCCGGTGTGGCCGTGGCGCTCTATCTGGGTGGCCCTGGTGCGATATTCTGGATGTGGCTGACGGCATTGGTCGGTATGGCAACTAGCTTTGTCGAATCTACTTTGGCGCAAGCGTACAAAGTGAATCACAACGACAAGACCTTTCGCGGTGGCCCTGCTTACTATATCGAAAAAGGCTTAGGTCAGCGCTGGTTAGGCATTGCGTTTGCTATCTGTCTGATTATCGCCTTTGGTTTGGCGTTTAACGGTGTCCAGTCCAACTCGATTGCCGCAGCAATGAATACCGCGTTTGGCTTTGATGCCTTAGCGGTTGGCATCGGCCTTGCCTTAGTGACCGCGCCTGTGATTTTTGGCGGTATGCGTTCGGTTGCGCGTGTGGCCGAGCTGATCGTGCCGTTCATGGCACTGGCGTATTTGCTGGTCGCGCTTATCGTGGTCGGTATGAATATCGAACAACTGCCTGCGGTAATCTCAACCATTGTTAAGAGCGCGCTCGGGCTTGAACAAGCGGCTGGTGGTGCAATGGGTTATGCGATCGCGCAAGCGATGATGCACGGTATCAAGCGTGGTTTGTTCTCCAACGAAGCAGGTATGGGTTCGGCACCGAATGCGGCCGCTACCGCAACCACTAAACCCAATCACCCAGCGGCGCAAGGCTATGTGCAGATGCTGGGGGTTTTTGTCGACACCATCGTTATCTGTACCGCGACGGCATCGATCATCTTGATCTCCGGTATGCTTGAGCCAAATAGCGGCCTTACGGGTATTGCGCTTACCCAAGAAGCATTAGTTAGCCAAGTGGGTGACTGGGGCGCGGCCTTTATTGCCATTGCGATTCTGCTGTTTGCCTTTACCTCGATCATTGCCAACTATTCTTATGGTGAGTCAAACATCGAGTATATATTCAAGTGCCGGAAAGCCATTTTACTCTACCGTATCGCCGTGCTCGCGATGGTATTAATCGGCGCGGTGATGGATCTACCACTGATTTGGAGCTTTGCGGACTTGTCGATGGGCATGATGGCGGTGATCAACTTGGTGGCTATCGCGCTCTTATCGGGTGTTGCGTTTGCGCTGATGAAAGACTACGAAGATCAGCGCCGTGCGGGCAAAAAACCCACCTTTGATCGCACTAAGTTCCCGAAATTGGATAAACAAATCGATAAAGACGTTTGGTAATTCCTTGCGGGGTATACGAAAAAACCACCGAGTCATCGGTGGTTTTTTGTTACTCACTGAATGAAATCGAGATTCTCACCCATAGACGCTGCGGCGTTACACACTCAACCAATAACCAATCAGCAGGGTGAAGACAAAACACGCGCCCGCATAAAAACCTAATTCAATCTTACGCGCCGTCATGTCCTCTGCCTCTTCTGGCTTTAAGGTGATCCCCCAATACGCAAAGCCAATGGACGATGACAGCAATAGCACACCGAGACCGAACGCCAACCCTTCAACCGCATGGATCAATGTCATTTTTCCTCTCACTTTCGTCACTGACTTGTAGCACGTTGATTATACGCCGTGAGAGCCACTACGAAAACCATCAGCGAAGGGTTCATTGTCTCGCCACGAGAGCCTCTACTTTAGTCGCGAGGACCGTTCCCATGGTTAGCGCCATAGTTCACTGATGGGCGTGTCCGGTGAAAAGTCATGAGCAATTTGCGCTTGCAGCAATTCAGCGGTAGCCATTGCATCCGTCAGCGCATGGTGGCTTTGATAAAAGGGCAAGTGATAACGATGACGACTGTCGGCTAAACGAATCGACTCAGGCGGGCGGCGTGCAATCCAATCCATGAAACTGCGTTTACCACTTCTGTGTTTGCGCGCTTCTAACTCCATGGTATCGACCATTGGGAAAATAATCCCCTCCCCCAAACGCTGTTTGAACGCGCGGTCGAGAAACTCCCGCTCAATACGGCGGTAGTGAACGACGACGACGGAGCCGGCCAACGCACTCAGTAAGGGCTCAATCACATGCGAAAAGTCAGGGGCATTCACGATATCCGAGTGGGTGATGCCATGAATCACAATCGACGACTCTGCCAACGGCCGATTAGGGTTAACAATCCAATGTTGCGCATGCTGACAACGAATACGATTCAGGGTAAAGGGCACCAAGCCAATACTGACGATGGCATCTTGCTGGCTATCAAGTCCTGTGGTTTCAAAGTCTAACGCTACAAAAGACACCTGAGAGACAGAGGTATCAGGCGATACCCAGCCTTGCTGATAAAACGCTTGCAAGGTCTCGTGCTGAACCGTTTCACGTTTGGTTTCCAACATGGCACGCCAGTCAACGTGGTCGGCATCCTCTTTTTTTCTCAAATCGAAATGAAGCATACCCTCCCCTTAAGACCGATTCGGCTGATAACGGAATTTCAAGAACTTCTGCGCGTTGCTTAAGATCTGAAATGCATCTTTTAAGTTTCGACGTTCAAAGTCAGATAGGTTCTCTGGCTCGATGTTGTTGTCCGGCTCACGCCCAGCCTCAATATCCAGTGCTTGATGTCGGATACGTACCATAGAAATAAACTCCATGGCATCACGTAAGTCTGGCCCGCGACCTTTCGGCAAGATCCCAGACTCGATAATATCGTCCAAGCGCTCAAAAGAGTTTTGCGAGCGTGAGTCGATCGCCAATGAATGCACCCGAATCAGATCGGCCAAGGGCGCAGTACCGCGACGCTTCAAGTTAATGGAATTGTTATGACGCCCGTCTTGCTCCATCACAAAGTCTTTGAAAAAGCCCAGTGGCGGTGTGCGATTGAGCGCATTGCGTGCCATCGCCGCCAAGAAGCGGTTGTTGCGACGAGCCCGACGACCAATAAAGGCTTTAAGTTGCTCTGCCCAGTTAGTGCGGCCATGCACGCCATCAAGGTCAAAAAAGATATTGCTGTCAAGCAGCGAGCGCGGACTGGGATTATCAATCCAATCAGCAAAGCATTGCTCCCACTCTTTCAGCGTTTTTCGCCATTCAGGGTTGGTCGCCATAATATTGCCAGTGCAATACGTATACCCGCAGGCATTAAGACCATCAGAGACACGTTTAGACAAGGCTTCAAAATAGGCATTGTGCTCACTGTGCTCATAACTATCGTCCAAAATAATGGCGTTATCTTGGTCGGTAACAATCAGTTGCTCGTCGCGCGCCATCGAGCCCATGGCTAAAAAGCAATACGGTACGGGAGGCTCACCGAGCTCTTCCTCGGCAAGCTCAAGCAAACGTTGCTTGAAACTACGGCCAATCACCGACAGCGCAGAGCCTATCATGTGTGAATTCGCGTCTTCGTTGACCATACGGACAAAGCAATCTTTCACCTGTTGAGACAGGATCACCAAATCATCCACAGATTGCTGGCGGAAAATACTCGCCACCAAAAACAAGCTGTTTTGCGACTCATAGCGCGCAATATCAGACAGGGCAACCACACCAATCGGCTTACCGTGTTGGAGCACGGGCACATGATGGAGGTTTGAGCGCAAGATGGTCAGCATTGCCTCAAAGATATACGCATTGTGGTCAAGCGTGATCAGCTGTGGTGACATAATTTCTTGCACTGGCGTCTCATAAGGCAAGCCTTCCGCTAACACCCGATTACGTAGGTCACGATCAGTAATGATCCCTAATACAGGCTTGAACCCCGTGTCAGGGTCAGGCTCATCGCCCATCACCAGAATAGAGGAGACTGTCTCTTGGGACATCACCTGAGCGGCATGCTGAACCGAGTCGGTACTTGAAATCATTACCGGATCGCGAATAATCAGTTTTTTGACCTTGGAGGTGGTCAAGTCGTTGGCTTCATTATGACTCGATACCGCTTGGCGTAACCGAGTTCGGTCTTCTACCTCAACGAAGTCAGCGAAATGCTCAAAGTCGTCAAACAAACGGTTAAACATCGCTTCAGGGATGAAATAGATCAGCGTATCTTCGATCGCTTTGGCAGGCATCCGGACACGGTTATTCATCAAAAGGCCCATTTGACCAAAGATATCGCCTTCTGAAATACGGTTGTATAAGGTGCCATTACGGCGAAATAGCTCAACGGCACCACTACGCAAAATGGCCAAATCGTGAATTTCATCGCCGTAAGCAAAAATATCGGTACCTGCGCGGTAGTAACTGATTTCAATGCTGGTTGCCACCTCAGCCACCACCTCTTCCGGCATCGCGTCAAACGGCGCGTACTGCGCAAGAAATGTCGCGATTTCAATCTGTTCAGCTTCCATAATGCTCACCTAAACCTGCATTTTATTGAAGGACGCCCAGATCGGGGCGTCCGTTCTTTCGCGAGCGGCACAGCTCAAGCGCTCGCCGGATAATAAAAAAGGCAGCCCCGACGGCCTGCCTTTCCTATCTTAGCTAACAATCAAACAGTTAGCACACCTCTTTATTTTGCGCGTGGCTCCGAAGCCAAGCCTTTAAACAAAGAGACAGTCGCAACCAGCAGCACCACCGCGAATGGGAAGCCTGTTGAGACGGCCATCGCTTGTAGGGCGACCAAGCCCCCACCAAGGATCAGCGCCACCGCAACCAAGCCCTCGAATGATGCCCAGAATACCCGTTGTGAGACCGGTACATCCATTTTTCCGCCCGCCGAAATCGTATCAAGTACCAAAGAGCCTGAGTCGGATGACGTGACGAAGAAGACAATGACCAGAATAATACCAATGAACGAGGTAATCGTCGCGAGCGGCAGGCCTTCAAGCATTGCAAACAGCGTTAAAGAAAGCTCGGCATCGACAACGGCGGTGTACCCTTCGTTAACAAACTGGTCAATTGCCGTCCCCCCAAATGACGTCATCCAAAGTACACTCGCCGCGGATGGGATCAACAACACACAGGTAATGAATTCACGCACGGTTCGGCCACGCGACACCCGCGCGATAAACATCCCGACAAATGGTGACCAAGAGATCCACCATGCCCAATAGAAGGATGTCCAACCTTGAGTAAAGTTGGCATCGTCACGACCAAATGGCATCGCCAATGCTGGCAAGTTTTCTAAATAAGCACCAAGATTGCCAAAGAAGCCGGTCAGAATCGCGAGCGTTGGGCCAACCGCAATCACAAACAGCAGCAATAAGAACGCCAGGATAAGGTTAAGCTCGGATAGGCGCTTTACCCCTTTGTCGACGCCGGCGACCACTGAGAAAATCGCCATTGCGGTGATCAACACTACCAAGATGACTTCAGTCGTTGCCCCTAATGGCGTATCAAACAAATAATGCAATCCACCCGAAGCCTGTGACGCGCCGATACCTAAAGAGGTCGCGAGGCCAAACAAGGTCGCAACAATCGCGAGCACATCAATCACATGCCCCGTCCAGCCCCAAACGCGTTCACCGAACAAGGGATAGAATACCGAGCGGATAGTCAGCGGCAACCCTTTGTTATACGCAAACAGGGCAAGGCCAAGCGCCAGCACCGCGTAGATCGCCCAAGGATGCAGTCCCCAGTGAAAAATAGTCGCTGACATCCCTAAGCGACGAGCCGCGTCTGTATCCCCCGCGGCACCGCCTAACGGTGCCCAGTCAGTCCGAACACCATTGGCATTTGTCGATGTGCCATCGAGCGCGGTTTGAAAATGTGTCAGCGGCTCTGACACACCATAGAACATGAGACCAATGCCCATACCCGCGGCGAAAAGCATCGCGAACCAGCCACCATAGCCAAAATCCGGCTTGGCTTCTGTGCCACCCAGCCTCACTTTACCTAACGGCGAGACAATCAATACTAAGCAAGCAATGACGAAAACATTACCTGTCGAGAGGAAAAACCAATCGAGATTTGCCGTTAACCAAGCACGTAAATCACCAAAAATCGGCCCCATTTTGTCTTGAAAGGCCAAGGTCACAAAGACGAAGGCCATGATCGCCAGCCCTGAGACCATAAATACACGGTTATGAATATCAAAACCAAACGGGCCCACTTTTAGAGCGACGTTATCCTGACCCACTTGGTAGTCAGTATCGATCGGATTCACCTGACCGTCTGGCGTCATCATATCTTCATGGCTTTTATCGCTCACACGTAAACTCCTTACTCCGTCTACTCGGCAACCTGCCATTGTTGCTGAACGCTGTCTGGGTGACACTCGATATCGAGGTATACGTCAGCCCACAAAAAGACACAATGACAGAAAAGTCAGCAAGAATATCACACAAGCTAAAGAGGTGAATAAAGGCTTGGCGAGCTTGGTCAAGGATTAACCACTTCACGACTCTTCATATCAGGGGAATAGACATTAGCGGCAGAAAAGGTCTGATAAGAAAGAGGGGAATAAAAAAAGAGGCAGCGCGTAGTGCGCTGCCTCTTTCGTCATCGACGATGATTACCGATGTTTTGCTAATTAAGCACGCGGCTCTGAGGCCAAACCTTTAAACAGAGACACGGTAGCAATCAGCAACACAATGGTGAATGGGAAGCCTGTCGAGACCGCCATTGCTTGTAGGGCGACCAAGCCCCCACCAAGGATCAGCGCAACGGCGACCAAGCCCTCGAAAGATGCCCAGAACACACGTTGTGGTACAGGCACGTTCACTTTACCACCGGCAGAAATGGTGTCGATAACCAATGACCCTGAGTCAGACGAGGTGATAAAGAACACCATGACCAGGATAATGCCGATAAAGGATGTGATCGCTGCCAGTGGCAGATCATCTAGCATCGCAAACAGTTTCAGTGACAGCTCTGCATCTACGACGGCTGTATAGCCTTCATTGACGAACTGACCAATTGCGGTGCCGCCAAAGGCCGTCATCCACAACACACATGCAGCTGATGGGATAATCAACACACAAGTGATGAATTCACGCACGGTACGGCCACGCGATACGCGCGCAATAAACATACCGACGAATGGGGACCAAGAAATCCACCACGCCCAATAGAAGGATGTCCAGCCTTGGGTAAAGTTGGCATCTTCACGGCCAAATGGCATTGACAGCGCAGGCAAGTTTTGCAGATACGCGCCCAAGTTACCAAAGAAGCCTGTCAGGATAGCGATGGTTGGACCTACGGCAATCACGAAGATCAGCAGTAATAGCGCAAGTATCATGTTGATTTCAGACAGGCGCTTGACCCCTTTATCAACACCAGCAACAACCGAAAGAATCGCTGCCCCTGTGATACCCATTACCAATAACACTTCTGTGGTATCACCTAGCGGTGTATCAAACAGATAGTGAAGACCCGCCGATGCCTGTGAGGCCCCTAAGCCGAGCGATGTCGCAAGACCAAACAAGGTCGCGATGATTGCCAAAATGTCAATCACGTGGCCCGTCCAGCCCCAAACACGCTCACCGAACAGTGGGTAGAACACAGAACGCATGGTCAAAGGCAAGCCTTTGTTATACGCAAACAGTGCCAGGCCTAACGCCAATACTGCGTAAATCGCCCATGGGTGCAAGCCCCAGTGGAAAATGGTGGCAGACATACCTAAGCGGCGCGCCGCCTCTGTATCGCCGGCAGCAGCCCCTAAAGGCGCCCAGTCAGTGCGAAGGCCATCAGCCCCCACGGATGTCCCACCTAGCGCCGTTTGGAAATGCGTCAATGGCTCTGATACCCCGTAGAACATCAGACCAATACCCATACCAGCAGCGAAAAGCATCGCAAACCAGCCGCCGTAGCCGTAGTCAGGCTTCGCTTCGGTACCACCGAGCCTCACTTTACCCAGTGGAGACGCAATCAGAACTAGACAGGCAATGACAAAAATGTTTCCTGCTGAAAGGAAGAACCAGTCTAGGTTTGAAGTTAGCCATCCACGTAGATCCCCAAAAACAGGACCAATTTGGTTTTGAAAGGCCAGGGTGACAAAAATGAAGGCCAAAATAGCCAGCCCTGAGACCATAAATACTCGGTTGTGAATATCAAAACCAAACGGGCCGAGTTTCAGTGCCACGTTATCCTGACCGACCTGATAGTCAGTATCGATCGGGTTAACCTTCCCGTCTGGTGTCATCATATCTTCATGGCTTTTATCGCTCACGAGTTAACTCCTTAGTCCGTTTATTCGGAAGCCTGTGAGTGTTGGTGGTGCGCCCATTATTTATTGCCGTTCAAGCCATCTTTATCAGCAATAAAAGACCAGCTTTCACCACACAATCCGCTACATTACCACATCTGAGAAAAAATTTAATTAGGCCCCTAACCAAATGTTTACTTTCTGACCAACCACCTAATTCTAACTTCCCTCCATGTCCCGATTTTACTGGCCTTCCCAGTTATTTGAACTCTTTATTTCAGAACAATAAACAATTTAGTTAATAGGCTTGAGAATCCCTAAGACCCTTTTAAAATCATAGTCGTATTTTCCACCATTGCGAAGCAAATATCGCGAGCATGACAGTCTTCACGCTTGGTCATCGCGCTTTCTCATATCACATCCCCCTTCATTGCAACAAAATGCAAACATAACTCAAACAAAGTGACTCTTGTCACATCTGTAAAACCACGTACAATACCGCCGCAATCGTTTTCCATCCTAAGTTTAACGTTTGCGGAGCAACATCATGCAGTTTGGCATTGGCCTTTTGGGGATTAGCGTCCTCTTTCTTGTCGCGATGGTTTTTTCTGAAAATCGCGCCGCGATTAACTGGCGCACCGTTGGCGGTGCATTCCTAATACAAATCGTCTTTGCTGGCTTTATCATCTCGGTTCCCCTGGGCCAGCGTATTTTAGCCAATGCATCTGAAACCGTCTCTGCGATCATCAGCTTTGGTGACATTGGTGCAGAATTCCTCTTTGGCGATCTCGCTACATTCAAACTCGGTTTTATATTTGCCTTTAATGTATTACCCACCATCGTTTTTTTCTCTGCCCTGATCGCCGTGCTGTACCACATTGGCGTCATGACATGGATCATTCGCCTGATTGGTGGACTACTACGACGTGTACTCGGCACATCGCGTACAGAATCTATGTCTGCTACCGCCAATATTTTTGTTGGCTCTGTTGAAGCGCCGCTGGTCGTTCGTCCTTTTCTTGCTGCCATGACACGCTCAGAGCTTTTTGCTGTCATGGTGGGCGGGCTCGCCTCAGTGGCTGGCGGCACTATGGTCGGCTATGCCGGGCTCGGTGTGGAAATGAAGTACCTCATTGCAGCGGCGTTTATGTCGGCACCGGCAGGACTCATGATGGCCAAAATCATGGTGCCACAAACCGAAACGCCGATGAGCCAAGCGCAACATCAATCAGTAGAGGACGCACAGGATAAGCCAGTCAACCTGATTGATGCCGGCACGCAAGGCGCATTAAGTGGCTTACAAATCGCCATGGCGGTGGGTGCCAGCTTATTGGCTGTGATCAGCATGATTGCGCTTATCAATGGTGGCTTAGGTAAGCTTGGTCCGATGGTACACGTGCCTCAGCTAAGCCTTGAGTGGTTATTTGGTTACCTGTTCGCGCCCGTCGCTTGGTTAATTGGTATCCCTTGGCAAGAAGCCATGACCGCAGGCACCTTGATTGGTAAAAAAATCGCCGTGAACGAGTTTGTTGCGTTTGCTGATTTTATGAACCTAAAAGGCCAGTTATCCGCTCACAGTCAAGCTATCGTGACATTTGCACTGTGTGGTTTTGCCAACTTGACGTCCATTGCCATGTTGATGGGAGGCCTAGGCGGTATCGTACCCGAACGCCGTGGCGACATTGCTAAACTCGGTATGCGAGCCATTCTCGCGGCGACGCTAGCCAACCTGATGAGTGCGACGCTCGCTGGCCTCTATCTTTCCCTGTAACGACACAGCGTATTCGCTCGCGACCACGCACACTGTTTCTCACCATGGACGGTGAGTAAAAAAATAGACTCGAAAACCGCATTGGCACTCTGTTACACTTAGTTAACTTTACGTAAAGAGATGTAATAACATGCGATACCCATGGGTTTTATTCGATGCCGACGAGACCTTGTTTCACTTTGATGCCTTCTCTGGCCTACAACGTCTATTCTCACATTATGATGTCGATTTTGATCATCAGGCGTTTGCCGAGTACTCCGCACGCAATAAACCACTGTGGATACAGTATCAAAATGGCGAAATTGACGCCCAGACTCTACAGACCGAACGCTTTACTTACTGGGGAAAGCACTTAAACGTCGCCCCTTCCACCTTAAACCAAGGCTTTTTAGATGCCATGGCAGACATCTGTGAACCATTGCCAGGGGCACGGGAACTGATCGACGCCATTTCCCCACATGCCCATATTGGCATCATTACTAACGGATTTACGGCTTTGCAAGATATTCGTTTAGAAAAAACAGGGTTGAAGGATGCGATTTCTACGTTGGTTATTTCCGAACAGGTCGGTATCGCTAAGCCTGATCCACGTATTTTTGAACATGCGTTTGAAAAAATGGGCCGCCCGCCGAAAGAAAAAATATTGATGGTGGGTGATAACCCACATTCCGACGTCCTTGGCGGGATGCAAGCGGGCATTGATACATGCTGGCTAAACGCTGATAACACGCCCGTGCCTGAAGATATTGCGCCGACACACCAAGTTAGCTCCTTGCATCAATTAAAGAACTGGCTACTGCCGACCTAAACATGGATCCAAAAAAAAGAGAGCAATCATGCTCTCTTTTATCAGCGCCGCCATTGTCCATAGCGGCCTAAACGCCATCGCGCGTCGCTTAGCTGTGGTCACCTTTGATGAATGCAGCTTGCTCTGCGCGCTCACCTTGGTCGGTGCTAGCGACAAAGTTGATTGAGCGGCTGTTTTGGTTTTGGGCATGGATAAATACACGACCAGACTCATCCGTTACCTTCGCATCCAGACCCGATTCGCTGGCGACTTTAGCGCCTTTTACCGCTTGACCTTGTTCAGTGACCGTTACCCAAGCGCCCCCTTCTGCAGGGTCTACATTGAGGTTCAGACCACCCGCCATCACAGACGTTGAAGCGAACGCTAGGGCAAAGATTGCAGCCAATTTTTTCATGGTTTGTTTCCTCTTTCGTAATGGGTTGACGGCTATTAAACGCAAATTGTGCCGGCGATTTGTCACCTCAATGTCTCCATTTCTAAAACCTGGTTTCAGAGAGTCATCAAGGTGCTAGCACGGTTCAATATCGCCGTTGCGTTATTGCCTTGGAACGAGAGTGAGATTACGCCTGAAATACCGTGACGACAATCACAATAATATGAATAACTCGTTCGAAAAATTTCACAAGACGGCGGCAGTTATTCGGCGTAGAAAAGGGGAAGATGGGGAATATTTTTCTGTCCAGTGATCGACTTCACTCCCATCCTCGTTTTCACCCTTGCAACAAAGTGATCCTTCCCAAGTCGTCACCAAGGGTTGCAATAAGGCAACTTATTGGGTGGGGAAACGAACGCAAAAGGGAGAACAATGATGTTAACACGCACGATCTCGACATTAGCTATCACTGCGACATTGCTGGTTGGAATGGGAAGCGCCGTTGCTGCCCACCATAAAGGCGAGCATGACATTGTTGATACGGCGATGAAAAATGACGACTTTTCAACCTTGGTGGCAGCCGTAAAGGCAGCGGATCTGGTTGATACTTTGAAAGGAGAAGGCCCATTTACCGTCTTTGCCCCCACTAACGCAGCCTTTAACAAGTTACCTGACGGCACGGTAGAATCGTTACTCAAGCCGGAAAACAAAGGCAAGCTCACCGATATCCTGACCTACCATGTCGTTCCAGGAAAAGTAACGGCTGAGCAAGTAATGGGAATGTCTTCCGCGACCACAGTGCAAGGCAGCGACGTGATGATTAAAACATCGTACGGGGATGTAAAAGTCGATAACGCCACCGTCATCAAGCCCGATATCATGACCACTAACGGCGTTATCCATGTGATTGATACCGTGATAATGCCCTAGCACCTTATTCGTCTCGCGTTCAAAGGGCGCTTGTGAAGCAATATGGGCGAGACAGCAAGGATAGATAAGGACGTAAAAAAACAGCCTACTCCGCGAGTAGGCTGTTTTATTCATCCGTCTAGTGACGACGCATGCAGCGGATTTTACGCCGCTTTATCCGTGCACTTTTGTTGAAACTTACCCAACAGCGCGTGGTAGAAGTCATGGTCAGATAAGGTGCCAACCAGTTTTCCTTCTTCGATGAGTAACACCGGTTTAACAGTGTGGTAGCGAATTTCAATCGCATCACGCATTTCAATGTCAGGCGAGGCAACCACTATGGTGTCGTCTCCAACTTGTGACAGATCTTGAACGTCTTTTTGCCATTCAACGACACGCAAGGGTTGTGAGCCAGCCGCAGCTGACAAGCGACCACCCTGCTCTGCGGTAACCCAAATATCACGCTGCTCACACACTTTCCAACGGCTGTCGACATGTGGTAAGTCGTCAACAGACTTCATCATCGACCGCCCTTTCAACACATTTAGTGGATTGGTATGAGCCACAAAGTCACGCACGTAATCGGTCTCGGGACGCAGCACAATGTCTTCAGGCTTACCATGTTGAATAAGCTGGCCCGATTCCATAATGGCAATGTTGTTACCAATTTTTAGTGCCTCGTCCAAGTCATGGCTCACAAACAAAATCGTTTTATTGAGCTTTTTCTGCAGCTCTAGCAACTCGTCTTGCAGCTGCGCACGGATCAGTGGATCCAATGCCGAGAAAGGTTCATCCATCAGCAGAATATCACTGTCCATCGCGAACGCACGAGCCAAGCCAACGCGCTGCTGCATACCACCCGACAGCTCATGCGGGTATTGATAAGCCCAATCGTCCAACCCGACCATTTCTAGTTTTTCCAGCGCTTGTCTACGACGTTCTTTCTTGCTGATACCTTTCATTTCCAGGCCAAAGGCGACGTTATCAACCACTGTCAGCCAAGGCATAAGCGCAAACTTTTGGAACACCATAGACGCACGGTTAGTGCGAAGGTGGCGAAGGGTTTGCGAATCAACCGTTGCCATGTCGACCATTCTGTTGTCATCACGGAGTTCAAGGCTACCGCGGCTGATGGGGTTCAATCCATTCACCGCGCGCAGTAGACTCGATTTACCTGAGCCCGATAGGCCCATCAAGACGCAGATTTCACCTTCTTTCACATTGAGTGAAACATTGTCCACGCCCACGACTTGACCGGTTTTCTCGATAATCTCTGAGCGGCTTAATCCGTTATCAAGCAGGTCCAGTGCTGGCTTAACATTGTCGCCAAACACCACGTCTAAATTTTTAATTGCGATTGCGTCCATGGTTTCCCCCTTATTCGTTGCCTTGATTTGGTGCTTTACACAGGCGGTCAAGAATGATGGCTACCAATACAATCGCCAGACCCGCTTCAAAACCTTGAGAAATGTTAACGGTATTCAGTGCACGAACCACTGGTTTACCTAAGCCGTCAGCACCGACCAACGCCGCGATAACCACCATCGATAGTGACAACATAATACACTGGGTGACACCGGTCATAATGCTAGGTAGCGCCGCAGGCAACTCCACTTTAAACAATAATTTCATACGGTTAGCACCAAAGGCGCGTCCCGCCTCTACCAACTCTTCCGGTACGCGGGTGATGCCAAGATACGTCAAACGAATCGGCGCCGCGATGGCAAAAATGATGGTAGAAATAAGACCTGGGACAATGCCCAAACCGAACAACACCAAGGTTGGGATCAAATACACAAATGGTGGCACCGTCTGCATCAAGTCCAATAAGGGCCGCATAATGGTGTACACCAAGGGCCGATGCGCGGCCATTATCCCAAGCGGTATGCCAATTAATACGGAAATCGTTGTCGCGGCAAATACCAGAACAAAGGTTTCCAGCATCTCTTGCCAGTAGCCCAGGTTGAGGATCAACAAGAGCGCACTCACAACAAAGATCACGATGGAGATTCGACGCTGCAGGTACCATGCTAAGGCGGCTGTCATGAGGATCGGCCCTGCTGCTGGCATCCATTTAAAAATGTCGACTAATAGTGTGATGGTCGTATCTAAGCCAATTGAGATCGCATCAAAAAAGCCGGCGGCGTTCATGGTTAGCCAGTCAACGCCATTTTCCATCCATTGACCGAGTGGGATCTTGTTATCTGTAATAATATTCACAATAAAACCTTAGGGGCGGCGTTAACACCGCCCTCTCCTTCTACACTTTTTTATTTACGCTTCAGTCTTGTTTAGATATTCAGTGACTGCTTCAACCGCGTTCTCACCATCAACGGTAGTCACGCCATTCAGCCACTTGTTCAACACACTTGGGTTGTTACGCAACCATTCGCGTGCTGCAGCCTGAGGCTTTTCACCGTCATTGAGGATTTTGCCCATCATTTCGTTTTCCATCTTGAGGCTGAACTCAAGTTGTTCGAGCATTTGACCGACGTTGGAGCACTGCTCGACATAGCCGCTACGTACGTTGGTATGAACCGTGGCACCGCCATAGTTCGGACCAAAGTACTCGTCCGCACCCGATAGGTATTTCATATCAAAGTTGCTGTTCATTGGGTGCGGGGCCCAGCCTAGGAAGGCAACCCACTTGTCACGACGCACGGCACGAGACACCTGAGACACCATGCCCGCTTCACTGGATTCGATGAGACGGAAATCACCCAGATTGAAATCATCGGTATCGATCATTTTTTGAATCTGGCGGTTACCGTCGTTACCTGGCTCAATGCCATAAATGCGTGAGTCGAACTTGTCAGCGTATTTCGCGATATCTGCGACGCTAGTAACACCTGCATCGTAAACATACTTAGGCACGGCGAGCGTATATTTGGCACCTGTTAAGTTGGCGCGAACGCTGTCGATCGAGCCATCGTCAAGATACTTTTTGATATCGCCTGTTTGCGTAGGCATCCAGTTACCGAGGAATACGTCGATGTCGCCCGACGCAAGTGATGAGAAGGTTACCGGCAAAGACAATAGATCGGTTTGTGTCTCGTAACCCATGCCTTTCAGCACTTCAGTAGTGATGGCAGTCGTTGAGGTCACGTCTGTCCAACCGATATCCGAAAAACGGACTGTCTCACACTGATTAGCCGCGGCGCTAAAGGCGACCATTGAGCTCAAACCCACTGCGGTCATCAGAGTTTTGCTGGTTTTACGTTTATTCATTGACATCTTAGTTTCCTTGTAATGCTTACTGATTAGTTTCTAGTGTGTGCTCACCGACGGTGGCATCATCACTCTGCGCGTTTTGATTGCGTTGCTTGTGCTGCCACTCAGCCGCAATCCATACTGGCACCTGCTCGGCAGGCAAGAGTGGCTTTTCAAGGATCATGTCAGCGGCGCGCTCCGCTACCATGATGGTTGGGGCATTCAGGTTGCCGTTAGGGATGGTTGGGAAGACAGACGAGTCCACCACACGCAGCCCTTGAATTCCGCGTACACGGCACTGCTCATCAAGCACGGCCAGTGCGTCATCATCGGCACCCATCTTGCAAGTACACGAGGGGTGATACGCGCTTTCCACGTTATCTTTCACCCAACGGTCAATCGCTTCATCAGACTGAACATCATTGCCTGGCTGAATTTCATCGCCGCGGAATGCATCCATCGCGTTTTGCGCCATGATTTCACGGGTCAAACGAATGGTGTCACGCCAGTCTTGGCGATCTTGCTCGGTGGTAATGTAGTTAAATAAGATTGACGGCTTATCGTGCGGATCAGCGGATTTGATCCTTACATGGCCGCGGCTCTCTGGTTTGTTCGGGCCGACGTGCACCTGGAAACCATGGCCAGCAAACGCGGCTTTGCCGTCATAACGCATTGCAGCTGGCAAGAAGTGATACTGGACGTTCGGCCACTTCAACCCTTCGCGAGAACGAATAAAGGCACATGACTCAAAGTGGTTGGTCGCCCCCAAGCCTTTACGCGTCAAAATCCACTCGGTACCAATCTTGCCTTTGCTGATAAGACCTAACTTGCTGTTAAGCGTAATAGGCTGCTGACAGTGGAACTGAAAGTAGACTTCGAGGTGATCTTGCAGGTTTTCGCCTACACCCGGCAGCTCATGCTTGACGTCTACGCCGGCTTTCTCGAGCACATCTCGCGAACCAATCCCTGATAGCTGTAGTAGCTGTGGGGAGCCCACTGAACCCGCACTGGAAATGACTTCTTTGTCGGCCATCACATGCTCGATGTTGCCGCCTTTTTCAAATTCCACGCCCACCGCGCGCTTGCCTTCCAACAGGATGCGGCGTGTGACCACGCCTTTTTTCAAGGTCAGGTTGCTACGCTTCAGTGCGCGGCGCAGATAAGCGTTTGACGTAGACGCACGCACGCCTTTATCGACGGTCATATGCATAGGGCCAAAGCCCTCTTGCTGATAACCGTTATAATCTTTGGTTTCTGGGTAGCCCGCTTCGACACCCGCATCAATAAAGGCTTGATAGAGCGGGTTTAATTTCATGTCGTTACCGTTACATGTGCCCACCGGGCCATGACCGCCACGATAGGTATCGGCTCCGCCAGACCAGGTTTCCGCGCGCTTAAAGTACGGCAAACAACTTGCGTAATCCCAGCCATTAGCACCGTGCTCAACCCACTCTTCAAAGTCACATGCGTGACCACGGACATACACCATGCCATTAATCGATGAGCTTCCACCCAGCACCTTGCCACGCGGGCAATGCAGTTGGCGGCCATCAAGGCCTGGCTCAGGCAAGGATTCAAACTGCCAAGCGTAGCGCTTGGTATTCATCGGAATCGATAGCGCCGTTGGCATCTGAATAAAAATGCTCTTATCGGTACCGCCGGCTTCCAGCAATAACACTTGATGTTGGCCTGACTCGGTCAGCCGATCAGCCAATGCGCAGCCGGCCGAACCCGCGCCGACGATAATATAATCGTAGCGTTGTGACATATTGGTCGCTCCGTTAGAAATTAGGCGTAAGGGCTGGCGAAGTCGCCAAGCTCGATTAACACACTCTTGGTTTGGGTATAATGCGTGAGGGTTTCGACACCGTTTTCACGCCCTACCCCTGAGTGCTTATAACCACCGACAGGCATCTCGGCGGGTGAGTCGCCCCAAGTATTGACCCAACAAATACCCGCTTCGAGTTGATGAATAATGCGATGCGCACGCGATAGGTTTTGGGTGAAGACACCAGCCGCTAGGCCGTAGTGCGTGTTGTTAGCACGTGCTACTACTTCTTCCTCGTCAGAGAAACGCAGCACCGACATCACAGGACCAAAGATCTCGTCACGAACATGCGCCATGCTGTCGTCACAGTCAGTGAAAATGGTGGGGGCCACAAAGTTACCTTTATCGAGGCCGTTCTCAGTGACGCGGTAACCACCGGTCAGCAAGGTTGCACCGCTTGCTTTTGCCGTTTCAATCGCCGTCATCACTTTATTAAGGTGTTCGGTCGAGATCAGCGCACCGACCTGGGTGTTCATATCGGTTGGGTCACCGATAACGAGCTTTTCTGTACGCGCTTTCAGTTGCTCAACAAAGGCGTCGTAAATGCTGTCGTGAACAAATACACGGGTGCCGTGTGTACACACTTCGCCTTGGGTATAGAAGTTCGCGACCATGGTTGCGGATACCGCGTTATCCAGATCGGCATCATCAAACACGATACATGGCGATTTACCGCCTAGCTCCATAGTGACTGATTTCAGGGTCTTCGCGGCATCGCCCATCACGGTTTTGCCCGTGCCCACTTCACCGGTGAAAGAGACTTTGGCAATCTCAGGATGTGCCGTCAGCATTTGACCCACACGATAATCACCTTGAACCACATTAAATACGCCGGCAGGCATACCCGCTTCAGCAAAGATCTCTGCCAGTTTCAGGGCGGTCAGCGGCGTTTCTTCAGACGGTTTGAAAACCATGGCATTACCGGCGGCCAAGGCAGGTGCTGACTTCCACATGGCAATTTGAATCGGATAGTTCCATGCACCAATGCCTGCACATACGCCAAGTGGCTCACGACGGGTGTAGAAAAATTGGTTGTCAGAAAGCGGCTGCTGCTCACCCTGCATTGATGGTACCAAGTTAGCGAAATATTCAATCGCATCCGCACCCGTCACCACGTCAACTTCTACCGCTTCTTGTATCGGTTTGCCGGTATCCAGTACTTCCAATTTGGCTAGCTCATCATTACGCTCACGTAACAACGCAACCGCTTTAAGCAAAATACGGCTACGCTCCATAGCTGTCATGCGTGACCAGACCGCAAAACCTTGCTTAGCCGCATCAACCGCCGCTTGCACATCATCTGCCGAGGCTTGATCGATTTGCGCCAGTGTCTCGCCCGTTGCTGGGTTTACCGTTGCAAACTGTTCGCCGCTTGTTGCGGAAGTAAGCTGACCATTAATAAAAAGCGTTTTCGCATTCATGATTAATCCTGAATTCTTTTCTGTTCGAGTGTGCATGTAAGGTGCTACCGAGGCTTAGCCCTGAGGACGACCATAAAAGGTCAGTTGCTTATCCAAGTAGTCATTGATGATGGTTCGCGCGTTGTTGGCATCAATACCTTTAGGGTTCAATGCACCACGCAACCAGATACCATCAATCAATGCTGCAATCCCCTGAGCCACCATCGCCGCCTGCTCTTCTGGCAATAGTGCGCGAAGTTCAATGCGCAAATGCGACAGCAAGCGCTTCTCGTTCACACGTTGTAAACGGTGTAACTCATTGTCATGCATGGCATAAGACCAGAACGCCAACCAGGTTTTAACCACATCAGATTTGGCCTGAAAACCTTCAAAGTTGGCATTGATAATCGCGTTAATACGCGCCTGGTGGTGATGACGCGGAATTTCTCTCAATGCGTCGATCACAGTCGCTGAAAGCTCACGCAATACCACGCGCATCGTCTCTTCCAGCAAGCCATGCTTACCACCGAAATAGTGGTTGATAATGCCTGTCGATACGCCGGCTTCCTTACTAATCAGAGAAATACTTGCCGCATGCAGCCCCACTCGACCAATCACCGTCATGGTGGCTTTAACAAGCTGCGGTTTTCTTACTTCCGGCATCCCTACCTTAGGCATTTCGTCTCCCATTCGTTTTTAATTGAACGATTAGTTAAAGATAATCTTACACGCTAATCTTTAGATCTCAAACATTATTTTTAACCAATTTGCTACACTCACCCCCACCCAAAAACAGCAAGATAAAGACAAAACAATGATTTAGGTCAATTTTACCCTGACTGATTACACACCTAATACTTTGTACTGATAGCACTATTTGTGAGCAATTTGCGCAAAAATTCGCCTTCGCCGACAGTAAGTGTTGGCTTTAATAAGGGGTATAAAGAAGAAAAGTAACTCATTACCTCGACCACAGCCGGTCATTGATCAAGCCACATCGCGAACAATGTTCGCTTAAAAACGTACATTTGCGCCAAATGGCTGCAAATTAGCGACATTAGACAAAAAAAGACAATGGCCATAGTCGATGACCAAAAGAAGAAGCCCAAACCAAACGCACCACAAACAAACGAGATGTAATGGTTAACTCGGTAAATGTTTAGGGTGACAATGTTTGTAGCCGCACAGAGTGATGGATAAAACGATAACGGGCAATCTTAGCACCGCTTAATAAAGCGCATTTTAGACGTGCAATCAGGAAGGAATAAAAAAGCGCTCAGGCCTGTCAAAAAGCCTGAGCGCCTCGTTTGCTATTTAGGGTCGGTTACTCGTAGTTTAGCTCAGTCGCTTTCCCAGAGAAGACACGATACACAAACAGGGTATACAAAAAGATCATCGGCAAGACAAACATGGCACCATAGCCCACAATCAACAAGGTCCCCGGCGCGCTGGCCGCTTCTTTCGCTGTCATTACCCCGGGAATGATATCGGGGAAAAAGCTATACGCGAGACCAAAGAAACTCAATGCGAATAGGAAAATCGCACCAATGAACGGGAACTGGTATCCCACATCGTTTTCGACCGGTACGTGGCGTAGGTAGCGATCAACAAGCAGCATGATGGCAAGGCAAACCAATGGAACGGGCGCGAGTAATAAAATTTCCGGGAAGCCAAACCAACGCTCCGCCACTGTCTCACTGACTAAAGGGTTAACGACACTGATGGCTAACACCCCCAATGCCGCCAGCCAGCCGCCACGACGTGACCATTTCGCCGCCCGTTTTTGTAAATCGCCCTCGGTTTTCATTACCAGCCAGGTACCGCCAATATAGATGTACGCCGCGGTCACACAAAGGCCGCTTAATAGCGCAAACAAATATGATCCTGTGCTCTCATCAAAGGCCAACACGTAACGACCAATCATGTAGCCTTGCGTCATCGACGCAATAAACGAGCCCGCTTTAAAGCAGCGGTCCCAGAGGTCTTTACGCTCTGGCCTCACCTTGGCACGAAAATCAAATGAGACACCACGCAAGATAAGCCCCGCCAACATCACGGAAGTGGGCAAATACAACTCGGTCAAAATCATGCTATGTGCCGCGGGGAAGGCAATCAACAGCAAGCCTACCGCCAACACCAGCCAGGTTTCGTTGGCATCCCAAAAAGGGCCAATCGACGCAATCATACGGTCACGCTGTGCCTGATTGCAGCGCGGTAACAGCATACCGACGCCGAGGTCATAGCCGTCAAGCACGGCATACATAAAGACCGAAAAACCAAATAGCAATAGATAAATTTCAGGTAAATACGGCGTTATACTCATGCGGATACCTCTTTCTCAGGCTGAGCGTGATTGTCTGATTGGTATTCAGGCAGGCGTTTTTTCGCCAAAAAGAACAGGGTGCGGATATACGCCACCATTAGCACCGCGTAGAGCGTCAGGTAAATGGTTAAGCTAATCCCCACGTTCGAGCTGGCGACTCGCGTGACGGCATCGGCGGTTTTAAGCACCCCCTGTACCAGCCAAGGCTGACGACCAATCTCCGTCACATACCAGCCAGAAAGCGTAGCGACCCAGCCTGAGAAGGTCATCGCCACCAAGCCGATTAAGTGCCATTTGGGCATCGGCTGGTTACGCCACACGCGATACGCGGTGAACCAGCTAACCGCCAACATCAACACACCGACGCCAACCATGACTCGGAAACCAAAGAACAGCGGCTTGACCGGCGGATGATAGTCAAAGCTTTCCAACCCTTTAATCTCGCCGTCGAGTTGGTGGGTCAAAATCAAGCTCGCTAGATTCGGGATCCCAACTTCAAAGTCGTTGGAACGGGTTTCTTCATTGGGTACCGCAAACAGCAGCAAAGGCGCACCTTGCTCGGTTTCCCAGACCCCTTCCATGGCCGCAATTTTCTGTGGCTGATGCTCAAGGGTATTGAGGCCGTGCATATCACCGACAAAAATTTGCAACGGAATAAGGATGGCAGCAGCCGTGATCCCCACTTTTAATGGTTTATCTGACACACCTGACTTAGGCGATTTTAGCTTTTGGTAGGCAGAAATACCGGCAATTAAGAAAGACGCCGTGAGGCCAGACGCTAGCAACATATGGCTTAAACGATACGGCATCGACGGATTAAAAATCACCTCGAACCAACTGGTTGGGTGCACCACACCATCGATAATTTCAAAACCAGTGGGTGTATGCATCCAGCTGTTCAGCACCAAAATCCAGAACGCCGAAATGGTGGTACCAATCGCCACCAGCAACGTCGCTAGCGTATGTACCCAATTGGGCACACGATTTTTACCAAACAGCATAATGCCAAGGAAGGTCGCCTCCATAAAAAAGGCGGTCATCACCTCATAGCCCAACAGAGGCCCGGCAATATTACCGACCTTTTCCATAAAGCCAGGCCAATTGGTGCCGAACTGGAAACTCATGGTGATCCCAGACACCACCCCTAGCGCAAAGGTGAGCGCGAACACTTTTACCCAGAAGTAATAGGTATCCAACCAGATTTGCTCACCGGTACGGTTGTGCCGGAACTTGAAAAACACCAGCATCCACCCAAGCGCGATTGTGATGGTGGGAAACAAGATGTGAAAGCTGATGTTGGCCGCAAATTGGATCCGCGACAACATTAATGTATCTAACATGACATTACCCTCAGGAGGTTAACTACCCGATTCTTCGTTGGACTTGCTGTGAAACAGCTTGCCGGATAGCTCAAGAAGCTTGCCGACACTGCTACCCAGCTTCATCAAGTTTTTTAGATGTTCAGGTTTCATTTGCTGCACATCGTCAAACCAGTGGTTAAACAGCTCTAGGAGATCGTGGATTTCGTGCAACTGCTTAACCGAGTGACTCTCTGCGTCGTCTTCACTCCGCATAAAGTGTGAGCGCAGCATGGATAAAGTAGGGTCAACTTCCCGCTTCTTCCTTTCGGCGAGAACTTGCTGCGCCAACTCCCAGATAGTGCCATTGGGCACAAAGTAGTCCTTTCTATCCCCGGGGGTGCGCTGCGAACGGATCAAGTGCCAGCCTTGCAGCTCTTTGGTTGCCATACTGACATTGCCACGAGAAATGTTGAGCGCCGACACAATGTCGTCTGCGCTCAGTGGATGCTCGCTCAACACAATCAGTGCCAACATTTCGCCCACCGAACGATTAAAGCCCCAACGACTTCCCATTTCACCAAAGTGCATCACCACATTACGTAGTTCTTGTGACAGCTCCATCTTGATCTCCCTCACAGTGCTTCTGTGGGATAATACGGAGTTTCTTTGTGGAGGATCAATGAAAATTTGGAAATTTCAGAAATTATTGAAAATAGAAAAGCAAAGTTGTAAGCAAAGGTGAAGAGAGGTTATGAATACGTTACATTAAGCTATAATTAAACATGATCGAAGTCACACAGGTTACGTACCCACGGACGGAAAAGAAAGGGCAAACACACAAACAGATACACAATTGAGAGTTTTATAATCATCGAGTTTCTCAACACAAATGGCTTTTTATACTGGCAACCACAATGTATTTAGGGACAAGATCACATTAGGAGTGTCATTATCGCCTACACTTATCACGGTGCGCCTCCTTATAACGATGAAACAAGATTCGCCGCTAACATAAACACCTAAACAAAAGGAAGTTTGCTGTCATGTTCAAAAAAGCGCAGCGAGAGCTGGACACCTGCCGAGCAGAAAAAGCCGCGCTCCAAGCAGAGCTCGATGCTATCAAAGCACATATTGCCACCATCACCTTTACACCTGATGGCATCATTACCGATGTGAATGACAAGTTGCTCAATATTATCGGCTACACCGCCGATCAAGTCATCGGCCAACATCACCGTGCGGTGTGCTTTGACGAGACCAGTCAAGCCCCAAGTTACCAGCAGTTTTGGCAGTCACTCGCGCAAGGAAAGGCACAAAAAGGGGTGTTTCGTCGGCGACATCAATCCGGCGCCGAGATTTGGATGGAAGCGACCTATGTCCCCATTAAAGATGCCAACGGCAAAGTCGTCAGCATTCGCAAATTAGCGGCTGATGTGACGCAACAGTATCAAGACGCCCGCCGACAAGAGGCCATATTAGCAGCGATTAACCGCTCATTGGCGGTGATTGAATTCGAGCCCGATGGCACCATAATTCGTGCCAACGATAACTTTCTCGCTGCAGTGGGCTATCAAGACCACGAGATCAAAGGCCAACATCACCGTATGTTCTGTGATCAGGACTTTTACGATGAGAACCCTGATTTTTGGGCGAATTTAGCACGCGGACAATTCACTTCTGGGCAATATTTGCGCCGCGATAAATATGGTAACGAAGTCTGGTTAGAAGCCACCTATAATCCCGTTTTTGATGCGAAGGGAAACGTTCATCGGGTAATCAAGTTCGCTACTGCCATCACCGATACGGTGAAACAAAACCAGGCAGTCAATCAGGCGGCAGAACTCGCGCAAGCCTCTTCCGAACAAACACTCCGCCACAGTGAAAACGGCAGTGCCTTGTTACAAGAGGCCGTAAAGCTGTCGCAGAGTGTGAACGATCAAGCCGTCGAGGCCACCAATCAAGTCGCACAATTGAGTGAGCACGCACAAAGTATCGAAAACATCGTCACCACCATTAAGCAAATCGCAGAGCAAACGAACCTTCTAGCGCTAAATGCGGCAATAGAAGCCGCACGCGCGGGCGACCAAGGGCGAGGCTTTGCCGTGGTCGCCGATGAAGTACGCGGCCTGTCGCAACGCACTAGTCACTCGACCACCGAAATTGCCGATGTTGTCGATGAAAACCAACAACTGATCAAAGGCGTGAGTGAGGCAATGGAAAGAGTGACCGAGCAATCGACCATAGGACAAGAAAAAGTCACCGCTGCCGACACCGTGATGAGTGACATTCATGCCGGCGCGGAAGAAGTGTCCGCTACCGTTCGCCGGCTGACACAATAACCGTCGATCTTATCATCACCCGGTAACCATGAGCACAAAGGATAAGAAAACAAGATGCACACCCAAGCCTGCAGCGCGACACAGTTGCAATTATCGGAGCTTATTCTGGCGTTAAGTACCGCGTTGGATATGACGGAGGGGCAACCTCCCGAACATTGTATGCGCTGCACGTGGTTAGGAATGAAACTCGCTGACGCCTTAGCGCTCGACGAGCAACAACGTCATGATCTTTTCTATACCCTGCTGCTAAAGGATGCGGGCTGCAGCAGCAATGCGGCACGGATCTGTGAGCTTTACCTCACCAATGATTTAGCGTTTAAACAAAGCTACAAAGTAGTGGACGGTAGCTTGTCCAGCGTACTCAACTTCGTCTTAAAAAACACTGGGGTAAAGCAAGGCTTCATGCAAAAGCTCTCGACCACACTCGATATCATCCGCAACGGAGATATGTATGCGCAAGAGCTGATTGAAACCCGCTGCACCCGCGGTGCCGATGTGGCGCGAGATCTTCGGTTTAACGAGCGCGTGGCTGAAGCCATTTATGCATTGGATGAACACTATGATGGCGGTGGACGTCCCGACCAGTTAAAGGCCGACCAGATCCCCTTGTTTTCACGGATTGCATTGATGACGCAAGTGATTGATGTATTCCGAACCGAGTCCGGTGTCGACGCCGCACTCCGCGAGCTAAAAAACCGTCGCGGCACCTGGTTTGATCCAACGCTGGTCGATACCTTTTTACAGATAGCGCGCGAGCCGCAGTTTTGGCAGCAACTGGACAGCCCCGCGTTAAAAAAAGACGTGCTGTCGATGACGCCGGCTGACACAAGTATTTGGGTCGATGATGACTACTTGGATGACATTGCAGCGGCTTTCGGGCGCATTGTTGATGCCAAAAGCCCTTTCACCTCCGGTCACAGCGAGCGCGTGGCCGTTTACGCCAGCTTAATTGCTGATGAGCTTGGCATCAGTGAACAGGAAAAAAAATGGCTAAAGCGTGGCGCGTTACTGCACGATATTGGCAAGCTCGGCGTAAGCAATGATGTGCTTGATAAACCGGGAAAATTGGATGACGAGGAATGGGAGCATGTTAAACGCCATGCCGCACTGAGTAAAACCATCTTATCGAAAATCCACCAATTCGATCACCTTGCCAAGTTCGCCAGCGCCCATCACGAAAAGCTCGATGGTACTGGGTACCCTGAGGGGATCAAAAGCGATGAGATCTCTTTGCTCACTCGCATTATTACCACCGCTGATATTTTCGATGCCATCACTGCCGAGCGCCCCTATCGTGGCCCGATTCCGATGAACAAAGCCCTCTCTATCATGAAAGAAGAGACAGGCACAGCCATCGACGCGCAATGTTTACAAGCGCTAATGGCTGGCCTCGAGCGCCTGCCGGAGCATTTTATTATTCATGACGATACCTCGATCACATCATAGGTCACACCTATCGCGTATATAGGTTAACTCCATTTTCTTTTTTTATATCGGGTAGTTACTCTATCCACATTGTTTGGAACGAACCGTTTCCAGTGCTTGGCACTCGCGATAAAGCGAAGGGTCGAACACATTGATTTGCCACTAAGGAGGCATTAAATGAGTAAGCAAGCAGCATTGATTGGACTAGACAGCAGCAAAGCCGAAGATCTAGGCGCGCGTTTGGATACGCTATTGGCGAACTACCAAGTGCTATACACCAATGTGCGTGGTTTTCACTGGAACATCAAAGGCAACGACTTTTTCGAGTTGCATACCAAATTTGAAGAGATTTATACCGATCTTCAAACCAAGATTGATGAAGTCGCTGAGCGCATTCTCACCATCGGTGGCACCGCCGAGCATCGCTTCAGCGAGTACCTGAAGGTCAGTGAAATTAAAGAGCATGCACCCGAAGCAAATGGTCAAGCTGGTGTCCGTGCATTAGTCGAAGGCTTTAGTGTTCTGATTGGCCTACAACGCGATATCATGAACCTTGCCGGTGATGCGGGTGACGAAGGGACATCTGCACTGATGAGCGACTACATCCGCGAACAAGAAAAACTGATGTGGATGCTAAACGCTTACCTCAACTAATCATCAATCAATAAGATTCAGCAAAAGTCCGCGTGAATGCGGGCTTTTTTTATGGTTCATTTCTTATTCTCTGATCGCGGCAGCGGCAACGCTAATCGCTCAACATAGTTGACTTTAATGGCACCTTGATACTCAAAATGGCTGACAGTGACGCTTAAATGCTCAGCATTAACAAGTGATGAGGTGGGCAATTTTATCTTGGTTGGCGCGTAGGAGTTATCTGCGCGGCCGGACAAATAAATCGGCGTTTGTTCGATCCAGCGATAGGCATCATCAAGCCACAGCCAGTGTGCTGCGGCGGGTGAACAACTTATAGGCGTATCGGGCACATCGACCGCGAGCTGTTGTTCAGGGTGACCAATCAGTTTGACCCAAGGTCGACGAGGCAAACCATATACCACCAAGCTATAGTGCTGGCCGCCCATTCTTAACTCATAGATCCCCGGTGTAATCTGGGTAAATAGCTGGCCTGATTCTATTTCTTGATACCCACTTTTCGCGTTCAAGATCTCATTGAGCACCGTTTGCCCAGTAGGATCAGTGAGGGTTAGCAAGGTATCACGCTCGACCTGCTCGGCAGAGAGCTTGATTTCATAGCCAAGACTCGACGCGCCCGCCCGACGTACAAAAGAAATAGTAAGCCCTTGAGGGATCCCCTTACCGTTGGGCTCGGTTAACTGTTGGCCACAATCGGTTTGATTGATGATCGCGTACTTTATCTTCGCCCAACGCTCAGTCGGTATTTGCTGCTGCGATAGCGCAAAAATAAGCTCTTGCCACGCCACCTTGGGCCTATCTGCGAGGAGTGCCTGATAGGTTTCCTGCATCGGTGTTTTTGGCAGCCAAGCTTGCTCAGCGCGGACGCTGAAGCTACAAACCATGCACACTGCCACGAGTAAGAGATAGCCACACCGGTTCACAGCACCACCAATCGATACCCGACACCACGGTGCGTTTCTATCGCTAAACCGGGCAATTTTTGTCGTAGCCGCAATACATGATTGTCGACCGTGCGCGTGGTAGGAAACGCCTGATATCCCCATATTTTATTGAGCAACTCTTCGCGATGAAAAACCCGCCCTTGGTTTTGTAACAGTAATAACAATAAATCAAACTCTTTAGGCTTGAGGGTCACATCCTGGTCTTGCCAATACACATGACGGGAGCCAGGTTCAACCTTGATCTGCCCGTATACGAGTTGGCTTTCTCCTAACGGCCTTAATTGGGCATAGATGCGCGCCAAAAGCTCCTGATGTGAAAAAGGTTTAACCACATAATCTTTGGCGCCGGCCATTAAGCCTTCAACCCGTTGCTCAACCTCAATTTTAGCTGTCAATACGATCACTGGCACTGCTTTTAAAGACAGCCAATGGGGCAAATGCGCCAAACTATCGCCATCGGCGAGCTGGCGGTCTAAAATCACCAAATCAGCATGAAACCAATGCTTAGCCACCTTATGACTCTCAGTCAGCCAGGTGCATTCAAAGCCTTGCTGTACCAGAAACTGGCGTAAGCCTTCCCCTAATAAGGTGTCATCTTCAATCAACAATAGGTGGTTCATTGCGGCAACTCCAGGATACAGCAGGTTGGATGGCGTTTGATCACTAGCTTACCCCCCATTTGACGCATTAAACGCGCCACTAAAAACAATCCAATCCCCATATTTCTTTCTGACGATGACGACTTATATCGCCGCCACAGCCTTTGCCACCAGGATGGAAAAACTCCGTTATCATACACACAAACACGTACACGCTTATCCACGCATACACGAAGCCAAATTTGATCACCGCCATGATGATGGGCATTTTGAATCAGGTTTTTCAAGCAGATAGATAACCAGTAGAAAGGCAACGTCAGTGTTTTATCTTGCTCGAGGGTGTAATCAACCTCTAAACAATCGCAAATATTATCCAGCCACTCCGATAATGACGCCGTTTGTAATTTAAATTGTTCGCGTTTATCGGTACTTAAATAGCCCTTACTGGTCTCTGTCAGCTGACTTAAGCGTTGATGATCCGCCAGTAATCGCCACAGCACATCTTGCGTGCTGGGTTCAAGCGAATCGAACTGGCTGCGCAACATTTCCACCGTCATGCCGAGACTAGCAATCGGTGTTCTTAACTCGTGCGTCAGCAACTGGAGAATAAATTGGCGCTCACGGCGCTGCTGGTATCGATCGTACAGGCTACGCGCTAAACCCAATATCAGCGCACAAAAAACCGCTACCAACACCGCAATCATCACGCCACGGTACGCCGGGTGGAGTTGATTACAAATATTGCCATAACGGTAATCACAACCCGTCGTATTGGTCGATAAACTCAAACGATATTGCTCAGCAATTGGCGCCCATTGTTCATGAGATAGCGCCTTCCACCCTTCTTCGCCGTTAAGCCACAGACGTCCGCCATCCAAATACGCGCGGTAACCACTGAGTAACGCATCTCGGCCTGCCTGGCTGAGAGCGTTCAGTGCAGCATGTAAAGGGTGCTCTTCGTTGGCTAACGTAAAACGTTGTACCAGTTCGGGTGACGGCGTGGTGATACCACGCGCTGATACATAGCGCTCCGCATAACTTCCACCGGCAGGATGGAGTAGCGGGTTTTGCTCAAACCACTCAATGGGTAAAGGCTCATCACGACACAAAGCCAACTCAAAACGCTGGGCGGCTAACAAAAGGGGGGACACGATACTGGGAGTCGGCTGGCACGTTTGCACCACTTGGTGTAGCGCGTTTAAGTCCTGCCAATCAACCTCCTCGAAATCAGGGTACTGCGACTGACTGACCAATAAAGCCTGTGGATAGGCATTTAATGCGGGTTGTGCAACCATCAAGGTGCCCGTTTGCCAGGCCTTATCATAAAACCCTTTCAGTTGCGTGTGCAGCTCACTGGCCGCCGTTTGGCTGCTGAGTAAAGCCAACAGTAACGCTGCTAACGCTCGAAACACCACTTTGCCACCCTTTTGGATCCTCACACTGACGCAACAAGTGCTAATGATGAGATCATAGTTAAGCAATTAAAAGCTGTGTCACCCGAGTGTCAACATTGTAGCTGGTTAGAAAGTGGCTGTGTCACACAGTCAATAAAGATAGAGAGTCAATGGAGGAAGTGAGAACGTTTTACGAGAGGCAGAAAGGGCGGAGACCTCCCCAGCTACATCCCGGCACACACGTCCCAAGCGCGGGCTGCTTCCTTCCGGACCTGACCCAGTACACAAGATAGTGTTGCGGGAGAACCAAGGAGGCCTCCATCGATATGTCGTTAAGCTTGCTTAACTGCGGGGCATTATGTGGCAAGGCTGGATGCAATGCAAGGAGGATTGATGGCCTCATTCGTTAACTGTTTATCTTCTAGGCAATTTTCCTACTGATCGTCCGGCTCTTCCAATAGCAAATACTCACCAACCCAAATCGCTGCAAGCATGGTGGCCCACGCGACCAATAGCGACAGCGTGAGTTGTCCAGGAGTAAGCCACGTAATCACCAAAAACGGCATACTCGGGATAAGATGCAAGGCAAGGTGACGAGAACGAGCAAATTGCGGTGTGAACCCCACCCACTGTAACAACCAAATGACCATCACCGTTGTCGCACTCCATAACGCAGCAGGCCAGCCACTCACCGCCACTAATACAGGCAGTAACAACCAGGCCCCGCGATGAGGCGGCTGGTAACCTGGCCAATATCTGATCGCTAGCCATAACCCCATGAGTGCTAGCGTTTGCAGCGCGAGCGTAGTCGGTGAGCCACCCAATTTCGCTTCAGATTGCAAAGCCATCATCCCCGCAAACATGGCTACCATCACCGCACCGAGTAATAGCTTGACGTGTGGGTGTCGGTCGGGATTGAACCAGAGAGACAAAGCCGGTAAAAGCAATAGCGTGCTCGCGGCTAACAGCGCAGGTAGATGTGGCAAGGTAAAGGCAAAAATCGCCATCGCTAGCGCTAGGCACCAACTCGCGACTTTATCTGGATAGAAAAAGAATAAAGCAGACGCGGCAATCGCTAGACTATTAAGAGAAGACGTGGCACTTATCCCCGCAACAGCGATAACCGATAGCACCAACGCTGGCCAGAGGAACAGTGAGATTCGCATGCACACTCCTTGTGCGGGTATCTCTTACCAGTGTAGCGATCAATGCCCCGCGCGCACCAGTGTTAGCGTTGGATCATAGGTGTGATTCGTATCCGTGATCACTTTATTGACCGTATTGGTAATAAATAGAGGCCGATCACTCACATCGATCTGGGCGGTGATCACATAATCGTGCGTCGCCGTGATTTGGCCTGGATCGTAGTTGAGGGAAAAATGCAAAGGCGTTTGCTGCCCTTCTGTCACAAAAGACTGGCGACTGATTACTTTGCCTGGGGCATCCATATTTTTGATTTCTACCAGCCGCACCGTCACACTGGCATTTTCCGGCAACGCAAGACGTTCGCGATACACCAAACTGCCAGAAACAGTCGCTAAATCATTAGGTTGGCTATTTCCAGAACAAGCAGTAAACACCAAAGCAGTGAATAAGGCGAACAATAGAAACGTTAGTTTCTTCATTAAAGAATCCTCACTGAAGCACGTTCAAATGCGGCAAAAACACTAAGGTTATGATAGCTTGAACAATAACAATGGAAGCATAGCATGAATCAAGGACTTATGAGCCAACCACTAAAAGAACTCTTACAACTGCTGCAGCTTGAGCGATTAGACACCGGCCTTTACCGCGGCCAGAGTGAAAACCTTGGACTGCCCCAAGTGTATGGCGGGCAAGTGATTGGACAAGCGTTGTCTGCCGCGAAAACCTCCGTAGAGCCCGATCGCTTTTTGCATTCATTCCACAGTTATTTTCTACGCCCAGGCGACCCTGAGCAGCCGATCATCTACGATGTTGAGATACTTAGAGACGGAAAAAGTTTCAGTACCCGGCGAATAAAAGCCGTCCAGTACGGAAAACCGATTTTCTATCTCACTGCCTCTTATCAAGAGGAGGAAGAAAGCTTTGAGCATCAAAACACCATGCCAGCAGACGTGCCAGCGCCCGAGACCTTGCGCTCTGAGCAATCGCTTGTCAATGATATTGCCCACAAGCTACCGCCAAATGTGGTAAAAGCGTTTGGGGGCGACAAGCCGATCGAAGTGCGACCAGCCACGGTGATCAACCCACTCAAGCCCCACACCGCGCCCGCTAAGCAATATCTGTGGATTCGCGCCAATGGCGAAGTGGGGGACGATTTTCATGTCCATCAGTATTTACTCGGCTATGCTGCCGATTGGGGCTTTTTGGTCACGGCCTTGCAGCCTCATGCAGTGACGCTGCTTACGCCGGGCATGAAAGTGGCCACTATTGATCACTCCATGTGGTTCCACCGCCCGTTTAGAATGGATGAATGGCTGTTGTTTGCGATTGAAAGCCCCTCCGCCAGTGGCGCGCGTGGCTTTGTACGCGGCGAACTTTTCAATCAGCAAGGCGATCTTATCGCCTCAGCCACCCAAGAAGGCTTGATGCGTAAACTCTCCTAACCATCAACGTCTCGAGCGTGAGCGACACAAAATAGGGGCATTGCGCCCCTTTTTGATTGCTTCACTCATGACTGAGCCGCTACACCTGCGCCTCTTCCTCTAATGCAGCTAAATGCGCGCTGGCTTGCTGGAGTTGATACATCTGCCAGTAGCGGCCTTGCTGACGCAGCAGGCTTTGATGACGCCCTTGCTCAATCACGCGTCCACGATGCAAGACGAGGATGTTATCGGCCTCGGCAATGGTCGATAAGCGGTGCGCAATCACCACCACTGTCATCTGTTGGCGTAACCTGTTCAGCGCTTGTTGCACAAGCTCTTCGGTGCCGGAATCAATATTGGCGGTGGCTTCATCAAGGATCAGAATTTTAGGCTGACGCACCAACACCCGCGCCAGAGCTAACAGCTGGCGCTGACCGGCAGAAAAGGTCATTCCGCCCTCACCAAGTAAGGTATCCAGCCCCGCTGGCAATCCTTTCACGTAATCTGCCAACGCCACTTGCTCGAGTGCATGCCAAATTTTTTCATCGTCCAGCGTCTGTCCCAGCGCGATGTTTTCTCGCAAACTCCCCGTCAACATGTGTGGGTCTTGTTGCACCATGGCAACGCCGTCACGCAAGCTTTGATGACTCAAGCTTTCGATCGGTAACCCGCCCAGCGTCAGCGTCCCCTCGCCTGCGCGATAAAACCCCATCAGTAACGACGCCAAGGTTGATTTGCCGCTGCCCGTGTGCCCGACCAACGCCAGAAAGCCGCCGGCAGGGACGTCTACATTGACGTCTGACAACACCGGTGTTTCACCATCATAGGAAAACGACACATTCTGCAGTGCAATGGCCCCATCAGGGATCGGCGTGGTGTCATGACCATATTGCTCAGGCGGCGTATCCATCATTTCGAAAAGCCGCTCACCGGCCGAAATTGCCTGCTGAAGCAGTGACAGTTGCTGCATCATTTCAATCAATGGCTCGGTGATCCGCCCCAAATAGCTTAAAAAGGCGTACAGCACCCCCACCCCAATCACTGCCGTGCCGCTAAAACCGAAGATAGCCACCAAAGACAGCAAGGCGGCCCCCGCCAATAAATCAATTAAAGGGCGGAGATAGATCCCGTTAAGGCGCTGAATGGTGACCATGGCATCCAAGTGATCCGCGGTCATATCACTGAATCGCGAGGAGAACGCCCGCTCTTGCTGCATTAGCTGGATCAAATTCATGCCAAGCACAGATTCGTTCATCACCCCGTTGATGTCTGCTAGCCGGTCTCGCGCTCGACGATACGCAGGCGCTGAGCGTTTTTGATAGCGCGCCATCACCAGCACCACACACGGCAGTAGCACCAGCACCACCATTGTCAGTTGCACACTGAGCATCAGCATTGCCACCAGCATCACCCCAATCAGCGCGATGTTGCGTAAAAAGGTTGAAAGCACCGACACATACAGCTCTTTCAACGACTCGGTGTCATTGGTCAAACGCGATACAATCCGCCCCATCGGCACATAGTCAAAGGCTGACAAAGGCTGTTTAATCACATTGGCGAACACCGCTTTGCGAATGCGTTGAATGATGGCCACCGCCATGGTGTTAAAACGCAGCTCGTACTGATACTGAAAGCCGGCGGAGACAATGGTCGATACGATATAACCCACCGCCAGTGCCCACATGATCATCGCCGGATAATGGTCTTTGGCGACATAGTTATCGAGAAAGATTTGCACCAAATAAGGACCCGTTACCTCTGCCACCGCCGCCACCAGCAAGAAAATCGTGGCAATCACAAATTGACGCCTGTCGCGGCGCATGTAGCTTAGCAATCGAAGTAAGATCTCTCGCTTAGTCATGGCGCGGCTCCTCATCGGCTTCCAATGCCGCTTCCAGCTGCTGATATTGGTGCATTTCTTGATACCATCCTGGCTGTTGAATCAATTGGCGATGCTGGCCACGCTCTCGGATTTGCCCATGACTGAGCACCACAATTTCATCGGCGTTTTCCAGTGCCGATAAGCGGTGGGCTATCACAATCGTGGTACGGGTGTGCTGATGCTGTTGCAGGTTCTGCAAAATGCGATGCTCGGTGTCACCATCAACCGCCGACAAGGCATCATCCAAAATCAAACACTCCGCTTCCACCAATAAAGCGCGAGCAATCGAAATACGCTGCTTTTGACCACCAGATAAGGTGATCCCTTTTTCACCCACCGCGGTTTGATACCCGTGCGGCAGCTGACGGATGTCTTCATCAATGCAGGCAAGTGTCGCCGCCTGTTCGATTTCCGCTTGAGTTGCATCCGGACGACCAAGAGCGATGTTTTCCGCAATCGATCGAGAAAACAAAAATGGTGTTTGCGTCACCACCGCGAAACGTTGTCGCCATGACGACAAGTCAGCCTCCGCTATCGACACATCACCATAGCGAATATCGCCCTTTTCAAGCTGGGTCAGATGAAGCAGCAATTGCAACAAGGTGGATTTACCACTGCCGACTGGGCCGGCAATCCCCAGCATGGCCCCGGGCGGAAGCGTCACATGGATATCTTTAAGCGCAAAACTGTCATCCGGTTGCCACTTAAACTGCTCAATCGCCAGCGTCAACGGCTGCATGGTGTCTGGCAGCGGCGTGTCACCACCAACAATGTCTGGCTGCTCTTGCAGCAACGCATCAATCCGCGTCCAAGCCGCACGCCCACGCTCAATGATATTAAACAGCCACGCCACCGCGAGCATCGGCCAAATCATCAAGCCTTGATACAAGGTAAATGCGGTAAGATCCCCAAGCGAAATCTCACCAGTAGCGACCATGTAGCCGCCGCCAGACACGGTCAGGAAAAACGAAGCACCAATGGTGCCTTGGATCACCGGCGAAAACAGCGCATCAACCCGCGCCACCGCGAGGTTTTTCTCCCCAGTACGATCGGCAACTTGATTAAACTGATTCATCTGGTGCTGCTCTAAGCCGAATGCGCGCACCATACGCACTGCTGACAGTGAGGACTGACTCACCTCTGACAGCTCAGAAAACGCCGCTTGCGATTCGGTAAAGGTATGGTGCAAACGACGGCCAAAGCGATTGACCAGCACCGCCATCACCGGCATCGGTAACAGGGCTAAGAGTGTAAGCTGCCAGCTAATTTGGCTTACCATCACAATGAGCACAGCAACGCCTGTGATAATGGAATCCCCGGCAGTCAGGACCCCTTCACCGGCCGTCATTACCACTGCTTTCACATCATTGGTGGAACGCGCCATGATATCGCCACTCGGATAGCGACGGAAAAAATGCGGGGATTGGCGGGTAAAATGATCATAAAGCCGGTTGCGCAGCACAGTACCCAGCTCAGCCGCGGCACCAAATAGCCATACTCGCCACACAATGCGTAGCAGATATACCACTACCCAAATGGCCAGCATGCCTGCCAGTAGCCACATTAGTAGCTCAGTGGAAATCTCGCCCGCGACCACGCCATCAACCACATGGCCCACGGCCATCGGCGGGATCAGCTCGAAGACAGAGACAAATACTAAAATAATCATGGCGCCGAGATAACGACGCCATTCACGTTTAAAAAACCAGCCTAACTGCCAAAACACCTTCATGAGGTCTCCTTTTTATCCCCGCCTTTTTATCATCACAACGACCTATCGGATCGGTAAGGCGGTGGTGTACTTAAGCGCTTCCATGGCGAATGTTGATGTCACATTATTCAGACTTGGCACAGAATTGACCAGCTTTTTATAAAAATGATCAAATCGAGTCATATCAGCCACCTGCACCTTCATCATGTAATCATACTCGCCTGCCATGCGGTAGAATTCCATCACCTCAGGGAACTCGGTCACCACTTCCGTAAAGGTTTTGTACCACTGCTCACTGTGATCATTGGTTTTAATGTGAACGAAAGCGGTAAATGCGAGGCCAACGGTTTCGGGGTCAAGCAACGCCACCCGCCCGCGGATCACCCCTTGTGATTCCAGCCGTTTCAGTCGCTTCCAACAGGGGGTGGTGGTTAAATTCACCCGTTCGGCCAACGCAGCCACAGACCAGTTGGCATCTTCCTGCAGCGCCGCGAGTAAAGTGCGATCTATCTCATCTAAAGTGATAGTCATAAAAAAATATTTCCATTAAGCATTACTTTGGAGTTTGTTTTTCTCTTATGCAGGCATTATAGAGCAAAAATAGCAAGGTTTTTATCCCATGCTTTGCGTAAACTGGTGCTAATGACGCATTCGGAGACGCATGATGACAACCCCACAGCCTTGCCATACTTGGGTCGGTAACGCGATTCGCCTGATTGAAGCCGACTTTAAACGCTCTGCAGATACCCATTTAATTAAGCTCGATCTCCCTAGCTTTACGGACATTGATATCTATCTGAAAGACGAGAGCACCCATCCAACCGGTAGTTTGAAGCACCGCTTGGCGCGTTCTTTGTTTTTGTACGGCTTATGTAATGGCTGGATTGATGAGCACACTACCATCATTGAAAGCTCATCGGGCAGCACCGCCATTTCTGAAGCGTATTTTGCCCGTCTGCTTGGCTTACGTTTTATTGCCGTGGTGCCCAAAAACACCGCGTGTAAGAAGATTGAGCAAATCCGTTTTTATGGCGGTGAAGCGCACTTTGTCGAGCGGTCAGATCAGATCTATGCCGAGTCTCGTCGCCTTGCTAAGGAGCTCAATGGCCATTACATGGACCAGTTTACCTATGCCGAGCGCGCGACGGACTGGCGTAGCAATAACAACATCGCCAACCGCATATTTGATCAAATGCAGTACGAGCGCTTCCCTATCCCTCGCTGGATTGTGATGAGCCCGGGCACCGGTGGCACCTCAGCGACCATTGGCCGCTACATTCGTTATCGCTGCCAACCGACTCAGCTGATGGTGGCCGATGCTGAGCACTCGGTGTTTCACGATTACTACCTCACCGGCGACAGCGCACTGACCACCGATAAAAGCAGCCGCATTGAAGGGATTGGACGGCCACGTGTCGAGCCCAGCTTTATTCCCGGCGTGATTGATAGAATGACCACAGTGCCGGACACTCACAGTATCGCCACCATTCACTGGCTAGAAAGCCAGCTTGGCCGCAAAGCCGGCGCGTCCACCGGTACCAACCTGTACGGCGTCTTGATGCTGGCCAATGAAATGCGCGCTAAAGGCGAGAAAGGCTCTATTGTCACCTTGCTGTGTGACAGCGGCGAGCGCTACCTAGACACCTATTACAACCCTGATTGGGTACGCGAGCACATTGGGGATCTCGACCAAGCGACCCATGATTTGCAGACGGTGTTGGGGTAACGCGCCATCGTCTCTAACTGGGTTTCACGAAAAGGCGAGTGAATTATTCTCGCTCGCCTCGACGGACATCGGCCTGCAAGGCATCAAATTTGTCGTGCAGGCGCATTAGTTCAAGCTCGAGTTTTAGATTGATTTCGTAGGTAGCTTTTTGCTCCATCCTGTCTTTTGCCGCTTGGCGGTTTTGCGACATCATGATGATCGGCGCTTGGAAAGCCGCCAGACTGGATAACCCAAGGTTCAGCAAAATAAAGGGATAGGGATCGAATGACGCGTCTCCCACTAACCAAACCGTATTCACGACAATCCAGCCAATGATGAATGCGAAGAAAAGCCCGATAAATGACCAAGAGCCACCAAATGAGGCAATTTTGTCCGCCACCATTTGCCCAGTGGTCAAACTTTCGTGGAAGGACTTGTTGACGTTCTCAGACACTGCCGTGTTATTGGCAATGCTTTCAATAACTTTTTGTTCTCCCGAACTAAGGCTACCAAATGGCTGGCCGAGCAAAGCTTTGGCTAAGTTCTCAAAATATTTTTTCATCTGTGACTCCATGTCAACGTGCACATTACTAACAAGGTACTATGCAGCTCTAATCATTAAGCAATTGAAATAGAGTAGACTAACGTAGGGACTCCGCAAGTGATGCCCTTCTTATCGCGATTGCGATCCGTGCTTAGAAAGATTCAGACCATTGCCAACACGCCTCACCCAATTGGATCGCCATTCAGGTGCTGGCATGTCGTCAGGCCAAAACTCTTGTTGATACGTGATACGGCCAGCCTTCAGTGTATGAAAAGTAATGACTCGATCGTTTACGACACCATCAGTCACTCCAACATCTGTCACCACCCTATCGCCTTCAGCGATACAAGAGTAAACGGAGAATGTCCAAAGACCATTTGCAGGATAGGCCGTGTTTAGTGCGACAAAGTCATCGCGCCCAACGATCAATTCTCCTGACTGAGGCCAGAAGCATTGATAGTCATCACTGAAGTACTCACTCGCTTTTGAGAAGTCATTTCGTTGCATGGCTTCCCAAAACGCGAGAACAACATCCTTGTTCGTCATGCTTATTCCTTGGTTATGTCTTTGATGCGTTCTTACAAACTAAATCCGGCGGGCGCGGATGGTGCGGCCTTTCACTTTTCCATCATTGAGCTTACGCAATGCAGCTTTAACGCAAGATTGGGACACAGCAATAAACGCCACATTATCGAGCACATTGATTTTACCCACCTGCTTACCGTCAATGCCCGCTTGACCGGTCAGCGCGCCCAAAATATCACCCGCGCGTACTTTTTGTTTTTTACCTGAGTCAATCATCAAGGTTGCCATCTCAGGCTGATAGGGCACGGTGTCGAGCAAATGTTGCGACGGCAGGGCTTCAGGGAGAAAATCGCGGTCATACTGATCGCCAATCATCGCCAGCTTATAGTGCTCGGCATCGTTATATAGCGAACACGCTACTCCTTTTTTGCCAGCGCGACCGGTACGGCCGACGCGGTGCACGTGAGTTTGCGGATCGTGGGCGAGCTGATAGTTGATCACCATATCCATGTCATCAATATCTAAGCCTCGCGCGGCCACATCAGTGGCTACCAGCACGGACGCACTTTTGTTGGCAAATTTTACTAAGGTGCGCTCACGGCCACGCTGTTCAATATCACCATGCAAGGCAACAGCGCTAAAACCATCATCTTCTAGGTTATCGCAAACTTGTTGTGTTTGGGCTTTGGTCGTACAGAACACCACGCAGCTTTGCGGCTGAAAGTGCAATAAAAGTAGCTTTAACGCTTGATAACGCTGCTTATTGTCATCGACTTTATAGACGTGCTGCGAGATTGTACTTTGCGTTTGCACCTCATCCACTTTAACGGAGACAGGGTGGCTCAGCACTCGCTGAGCAATCGCATTGATCGAGCGCGGGAAGGTAGCGCTAAATAACAAGGTTTGACGATGAGCGGGAACTCGCGCAATGATGGCATCCAAGGTCTCTTGGAAGCCCATATCCAGCATCTGGTCGGCTTCATCCAACACCAAAGTCTCAACGTCATCGAGACGCAAGGTGCCCTTGCATAAATGATCATCCACACGCCCCGGAGTGCCGACAATAATGTGTGCACCATGCTCCAGTGAGCCAATTTGTGGACCAATCGATACCCCGCCACACAGCGTCAGCACTTTGACATTATGACGACCACGCGCCAACTTACGCATCTCAACCGCCACTTGCTCGGCTAGCTCACGGGTTGGACACAGCACCAAAGATTGCACGCGAAAGCGTTTCACGTTCAGTTTGGCTAACACGCCCAGACTAAACGCCGCCGTTTTCCCCGAGCCGGTTTTTGCTTGGGCAATAATATCTTTGCCATTGAGCACAGACGGTAAGCTCTGCGCCTGAATCGGTGTCATGTGCGTATAACCCAAGGTTGCTAAGTTATCGAGTAAATCAGCGGGTAACGCAAGCGAGGAAAAAGCGGTATCAGTCAAAGTCGTATCCACAGCAAAAGTAAATCATGCCGCGCCCAAGCACGGCCAAAGGGGACGTATCATACCAGAGTCTGATTGCTGCCACATTAACCGATTAGCGCCACACACCCTGATAACCACTTTGTCGACTTATGTATTTTGTTACGTCATTGTTAGACAAAGCTCCGTATTTATACCTGCGCAGCTTGTCTTGTCATTGGGCTTGGTGTGCAATCAAGGCACACAATTAAGGAGGATTGTCTTGTGGCTAATATCCCAGTAGAAAACTACCCGCTCTCTCATACGCAGGCGATTGTCTGGAACGACATGGATGCCATGCAACACATCAATAACACCGTGTACTTTCGCTATTTTGAAGATGTGCGTGTGGTGATGCTTGAAAAATTGGAAGTGTTCGATCTCGCCAAACGGCTGAATGTTGGTCCCGTGGTCGCCTCAACCCGCTGCGATTATCGCGCCCCTTTGGTGTATCCAGATACCATCACCACCGTCGCTTGGGTCGAGGATATTCAAGAAAAGCGCTATGCGATGAAGTATGAAATCTACAGTCACAATCAAGAGCGCTGTGTGGCCGAGGGCGAGGCCTTGATTGTCTATTGCGATTTTAAAACCGGTAAAAGCTGCCCTATCCCAGTCGAGACGCTCGAAGGGTTAAAAGCCTTTGTCGCGAAACAGTAAACATAAAGACGAACACTGCGCGTTACCTGACGCGCAGTCAGCCGCTGAGCCATTTGGACATTTGTTTCTTGGCATCAGTTACTCGTTCTACTTTCATCGCTCGATCAATCGTGACATCTAAATACCGTTACTGTAGCACTTGACGCTCACAGGAACAGGGGGTTTTGTTTGTGATAACGCAACACTCAGATCATCGCATCTGGCTTGCTGTCGATACCACACAGGGGTACCATCCGTGCTCTGTGTAACACTGGGTGAGTAGCACCGCCAAAGGACAAACCGATGAAAAAAGCCGTTGTGGTATTTAGCGGAGGACAGGATTCAACCACCTGTTTGATTCAAGCGCAGGCAGAGTACGACGAAGTGCACTGCCTCACTTTCGACTATAACCAGCGCCACAAACAAGAAATTGATGTTGCCCGTGAGATTGCTGCAAACCGCAAAGTTAGTGCGCACAAGGTATTGGATGTTGGTTTGCTCAATGAATTGGCGATTAGCTCGCTCACACGCGACAATATTCCTGTTTCCAACGCGCTGAACGAAAACGGCCTGCCCAATTCCTTTGTGCCGGGACGTAATATCTTGTTTTTGACTTTAGCGGGTATCTACGCCTATCAAATTGGCGCTGAGGCGGTGATCACCGGTGTCTGCGAAACCGACTTTTCGGGCTACCCTGATTGTCGTAACGATTTTATTCAATCAATGCAGCAAGCTCTTGAGCGCGGCATGGACAGACAACTCGCCTTAGTGACGCCGCTGATGTGGCTGAATAAAGCCGAGACCTGGGCACTGGCCGATCAGTATCACGCTCTCGATTTTGTGCGCGACCACACCCTAACCTGTTATAACGGGATTAAAGGCACTGGCTGTGGTGAGTGTCCAGCCTGCCACTTGCGTCAGCGTGGCTTAGATGATTACCTCGCCAATCAAACGGACGTACAAGCCGCACTGCAACGCAAACAAGCCGAAAACGCGTAACAGCGCGCATCCACTGGCAGCGACAAGCAATAAAAAACCGCCTCGCAATGAGGCGGTTTTTGTGTCGAGGGTCAACACATCGTTATTTGTGCGGCTCATCATGCGGATGGGTATCAAACTCACCATGACTGGCCCGATGCACAGTTTCTACCGCGAGCGCTTTATCCAATTGCTGCGCCACATACTCAGGCGAGTGAGTATGAATGGAGAGCAGACGATACATCGCTGGGATCACCAGCAAGGTAACAAAGGTCGCAAAGGCCATACCGGTGAAGATCACTGTCCCAACCGCGATACGACTTTCCGCTCCCGCGCCGGTGGAGAGGATCAGTGGTATCATCCCTGCCAAGGTGGTAAACGCCGTCATCAGAATCGGCCGCAAACGACGGACTGACGCATCGATAATCGCTTTTTCAAATGCAATGCCGCGGTCACGCAATTGGTTGGCAAACTCCACGATCAAGATACCGTTTTTCGTTACCATCCCAATCAGCATAATCAGACCAATTTGGCTGTAAATATTGATCCCTTGGTTGGTCAACCACAGGCCTAAAAAGCCGCCCAGCATCCCCATGGGCACCGTCAACATCACCACCAAGGGGTTGATAAAGCTTTCAAATTGCGCCGCTAACACCAAGTACGACACCAAGAGCGCTAAACCAAATACCACCAGCACACTGGTTTGGTTGTCACGAAAATCTTTCGACTCCCCTGAATAGCCCACCGAGATATCGGCCGGTAGATTCTCAGCCGCGACCCTATCCAGATAATCCAGTGCTTGGCCCAGCGTCACTCCCTCGCCTAAATGCGCCGATAAGGTGATCGATTTTTGCTTGTTGGTATGGCTTAAACGCTGCGCGGACGCTGTTTCCTCCACCGTGGTTACCGCATCGAGCGAAACCAACTTACCGCTACGACTGCGCATATAAATACGACTGAGATCGCCTTTACTGCTAAAGGCCTTTTCATCGCCGCGCACATACACATCGTACTCTTCACCGCGATCCACATAGCTAGTCTGGGCTCGCCCACCAAGCATCACTTCTAACGTATCGGAAACATCCCGCACCGAAATCCCAAGTTCAGAGGCGCGACGACGGTCCACCTTGACCACCAGCTCAGGGGTGTTTTGGTTGTAGTCGTAATCCGGGCTGTCAATCATGCCCGCCTCGCGACCCATTTCGCCCAATTTTTCTGCCCAGCGATGAAGTTCAGGATAATCCGGGCCGCTGAGTACAAACTGCACGGGCTCTGAACTCCCCCCACCAAAGCCAGGCGCAAACGGGAACACTTGCACATCTGGCACACCATTTAACACCTGACGGACTTCCGCCAAGATATCTTGAGCGGAGCGATCGCGCTCATCCCAGTCCGGCAATAGCATGATCACAAAGCCCGTTTGATCTCCCGCTCGACCGCCAAACGCTGGCGTCTGCAAGCTCACCGAACTCAAAGTGCCCGCTTCAACTAAGGGCATCAAGCGCTGCTCAATTTGCTCAATGTTGCCCACCATGCGGTTATAGGCGGTGCCTTCCGCACCACGGACAAACGCCAGCAACACCCCACGATCTTCTTGTGGCACTAATTGCGATGGTAAGTGCTGCATCAACACGCCACTGCCGCCAATACAGAGCAAGATCACTACAGGTGCCAACCAACGCCAGCGCAGTACATGCCCCAACGCACGGCGGTAGTAGCCTTCAAGCACATCAAACCCACGAGTGATAGCACGGTTCACAGGACTGGATGTTACATTTAAGCGCAGCAATTTACTGCCGAGCACCGGCGTGAGGGTCAACGCTATTAAGGACGAACAGAGCACGGTGACGGCGAGCATCACGGCAAACTCGGTGAACAACTTACCAATCATGCCATCCATGTAGGTAATGGGGAGGAACACCATCACCAACACCGCGGTGGTGGCGATCACCGCAAAGCCCACCTCCCGTGCGCCACGGTAAGCGGCCACCAAGGGTGGATCGCCTTGTTGTAAGTGGTGGAAGATATTTTCGACCACCACAATGGCATCATCCACCACCAGGCCAATCGCTAAGATCAACGCCATTAAGGTCAGCAGGTTGATGGAAAAGCCCATCGCCGAAGCAACAATAAAGGCAGATATCAAGGACACCGGCACAGTTACGGCTGGGATCAAGGTGGCGCGCGCTTGGCCGATAAAGATATACAGCACTAATACCACCAACGCCCCTGTGATAAAGAGGGTGCTATACACCTCTTCAATCGAGCGTTCAATAAACACCGTAGTATCGTAATCGACCCACAGACGCGTGCCTTCGGGCAGGAAGGCCTGCATTTCATCGACAAGCTTGTGAGCGCGGTCGGAAATATCAAGCGGATTGGCATCGGATTGTGGGATCAGCGCCAAACTTAAATTATTGATGCCGTTGTTTTTATAGGTGGCATCTTCATTGCGTGAGCCAATTGCCACCTCCGCGACATCCGACAAGTAAATCGCCGTGCCATCGGCCGTGGTGCGCACCACCAGTTGTTTAAAGTCTTCTGCATCACGATATAACCGGTCGCTACGCACCGGCATGGTCATCACGTCGTTACGAATCTGTCCACCGGGACTCTCTAGATTCTCACTACGCAATGCATCGAGAATATCTTGGGTAGTGACACCGTGCCCCGCCATTTGGGTGGGATCCAGCTTGACATACATCACTTTATACAGCGCACCGTATAGATCGACCGAACTCACCCCAGAGATCAGACTAAATCTGTCTTCCAAGGTGCGTTGGGCGTATTCGGTGAGCTGGTTACGATCCATTTCTGACGAGGCCAAGTTGATATATACCGCCGCTTCACCAGTGCCGTTGTCTTTGTACACAATCGGATCATTGGCATCATCAGGTAGTCCGCCTTGTGCGCGTGCCACGGCATCGCGCACGTCACTCACGCCTTCGGTCAGCGGATGATCGAGGTTAAATTCTACCGTGATCCGTGATGAGCCGTTGCGACTGACTGACGTAATTTCATCAATGCCGCTTATCCCGGACAGCTCATCTTCAATCAACTGTGTAACCTGGCTTTCCATAATACTGGCCGAGGCGCCGGAATAGCCGGTGTAGATACTCACCACTGGGCTATCAATATCCGGCATCTCACGCACTGATAAGGTCGAGAAAGAAACCGCCCCGAAAACACATAACAGCAAACTCAACACAATCGCCATCACTGGCCGTTTTACCGAGACATCAGACAACCACATTAGCTTGCCTCCGTCTCTGACGCGGACTCACTGACACGGCTTTGGTCATCAGCTTGGTTTTTGGGCGCTTCCGCATTCAATACCGACACTTGTGCGCCATCGCGCATATTTACCAGGCCTTGTACGACGATGTTTTGACCCGATTCGAGCCCTTGACTCACCACCACTTGGTTATCAATGCGCGCACCGAGGGTAATTTCAGTGCGATGAGCAATGCCTTCGTCATCAATACGGAATACATAGCGACGTGTACCGGAATATTGCAGGGCTTGCACCGGGACAATAACCGCTTGCTGCTCAGGCAAGGTCAGTTTCGCCTCCATCAGCATACCAGGCTGTAATTGGCGTTCCGGGTTATCCAGCGCAACGCGAACACCGACAGATAACGCGTCTTGGTTGATGCGCGAGTCCACGACCTGAATCTCACCGTCAAACGTTTTGTCCGGCCAAGCTTGAGAGGTCACTGCCACGGGCATATCAGGATATAAGCGGCTGAAATACTGCTCTGGGACTTGAATATCCAAATTCATTCGCGACAGATTATCGAGGCTAAAGAGGGTTTCACCCACATCCACGCGCTGACCGACACTTAAATCAAACAAACCAATGCGACCCGAAAAGGGCGCGATTAAACGGTGATCATCTAAATCAGATTGCGCCGATTGCAAACGCGCCTTGGCGATATTGACACTGGCTTGCTGTGCATCCAACTCGGTTTGCGTTAAGGCACCACGCTGCGCCAGCTTGGTGTACTCTTTTAGCTTGCGCTGCTCATCATTGAGATAAGCTGACGCTTCCAGTACCGCTGCTTGGGCTTTGCCACGATTAAATGTCACCAAAGGCGCCCCTTTTTCAACCGTTTCTCCCGGTTTTACGTGCACCGTTTCAATGCGCGCCGACACTTCCGATTCGATATTAATCTGTTGGTGGGCTTTAACGTTACCCACCAACGACAGCGACGGCGCAATCGATTTGGTCTCCACTTGTGCAGTCATCACATCCACAGATCGCGCACCCGGTGGTGGCGCAGAGGCTTCCTCGTTCGAGGGCTGTATACCTCCCCACTGCCAGAAGGCAACGCCGGCCAACATCACGGCGCCCAGTAGCATCCCTTTTTTCATTACATCACACCTTATTATTTGAATAGCACCAGTGTACTGATCTACTTTTTTTTGTCCTTAAAGAATTGTAAAGACGTTGTTTTTTCTCGTTATTACATCCAAATTCGAGATTTTGCCACATAGCACTCAGACTATGTAAACGAAGGCAGGTTTCAAAAAGCGATAAAAACAACGCTTACTGCTGATTTTGGACGCAAGACGTTGAAAAAAGCACCAACCGCAACCTGAGGTTAAGAAAACCCTTTACAGCTCCAATCGGTTTGGTAAGATTCGCCCCAATCGCGTGGTGGAGTTCCCGAGCGGTCAAAGGGATCAGACTGTAAATCTGACGGCTCAGCCTTCGAAGGTTCGAATCCTTCCTCCACCACCAACTTTACAAAGCAAGACTCCGTGGTGGAGTTCCCGAGCGGTCAAAGGGATCAGACTGTAAATCTGACGGCTCAGCCTTCGAAGGTTCGAATCCTTCCTCCACCACCACTTTACAAAGTAAGACTCCGGTGGAGTTCCCGAGCGGTCAAAGGGATCAGACTGTAAATCTGACGGCTCAGCCTTCGAAGGTTCGAATCCTTCCTCCACCACCATCTTTAAGGGCCAGCATCTGCTGGCCCTTTTTCGTTGTTTTTTGTCAACGGCTCAATCACTTGCCACGAGAGCTGACTGATGCACGCCCATGCGGCGACCACAAATCTTGCTCTGGCCCTTTAGGCACAATGCGTGTCGGATTAATGTTGCCGTGACTGTAATAGTAATGGGTTTTGATATGATGCATATCGACCGTCTCGGCCACGCCTGGCACCTGAAACAACTCTTTCATATAACAGAACAAGTTGCAGTAATCGGCAATACGTTGCTTGTTACATTTGAAATGGCCTACGTAGACAGGATCAAAGCGAATTAACGTTGTGAACAGCCGCCAGTCTGCTTCTGTGATCTGATTGCCGGCCAGATAGCGGTTGCGACTCAGATGGTCGTCCAATACCGTCAATGCACTGAATAGCTGATCAAAGGCGTCTTCATAAGCCGCTTGTTCGGTGGCAAAGCCACATTTATACACGCCGTTGTTCACGTTGGGGTAAACAAATTCATTCCACTGATCAACCGCTGCACGCAGGTTTTCTGGGTAATAATCGTCATGATTACCCGTAATATCATTAAACGCCGAATTAAACATCCGAATGATATCGGCTGATTCATTACTGACAATGGTCTGAGTTTGCTTATCCCATAAAATCGGCACGGTGACTCGCCCCGTGTAATCCGGCTTCGCGTGGGTATAGAGCTGATGAGCATAATGGAACCCATACAATGGCTCGGGCTCAGAAAACGTCCAGCCATGCTCTAACATTTCAGGCGCCACCACAGTGACATCAATATGAGGCTCAAGCCCTTTTAAATGACGCATAATCAGGGTCCGATGCGCCCACGGACAAGCAAGAGACACATACAGATGATAGCGGCCTGATTCAGCGTTAAAGCCCGCATCGCCACTGGGTCCAGCTTGGCCATCGGCGGTCACCCAATGACGAAAACCCGCGTCTTCACGGACAAATCGCCCTCCCGAAGACTTGGTGTCATACCACACATCATGCCAAATACCGTCTATCAGTTTTCCCATACGTCCTCCTTTCTCTACGCTATACAGTATAAGGAGTGCGCGAGGGAAAGTCGGCAGAGCAACTTGTTGGAGTTATTCGAAAAACCTGAGCAATCCTTACAGCATCAACAATGTCATGATCTTGTGAGAATTTGTCTGATTGCTTATTCGCGTTTGACCGTCACTCTCCATCTCTTTTAGGGTGACCGTGATGAATAAAAGGAGAGTATTAATGAAACGTTTATTAGCGACCCTATCTTTTGCGTTTGTTGTTGCAGCCAGTCTGCCAAGTTTTGCTGCCAACGAAACAAACGAACTGTCAGCGGATCAGCTGACCGACCAAGTGATAAGCAGCTATGCAGAGGCCGCTGAACAGGTTGTTTCAATGTCTAAAGACTATCAAAGTAAGCTCGAGAGCATTCGTAGTGAAGAAAAAGCGAAAGCGCTAATGGCACAGACGCAAAAAGAAATGGCGCAAGCGATTGAAGCAACGGGCCTGACGATAGAAGAATATAACGCTGTTTTTCGTCAAGCACGTGAAGATAAAGAGCTGCAGAAGAAAATTAGCAACATGCTTAATGAGTAGCCGTAGTTTGAAACTGGGGTAAGCATATGCATGCTTGCCCCTATTGGCTTAAGTGTGGGCTATCACGGCCGGCGTTTTGGGTAACCACAGCGAAATCACCGTCGTGATGAACAAGAAGGCGAAAGAGACCCACAAACAGGCTGCCAGCCCCCACACTTGGAAAATCCAACCGGATAACACGGTGCCAATTAAGCGTCCCATGGCGTTCGCCATATAATAGAACCCCACATCCAGTGACACACCGTCACCTTTGGCGTAGCTGACAATCAGGTAGGAATGCAGTGAAGAGTTAATCGCAAATATCGCCCCAAACACCATGAGTCCAACGATAATCACCCCTTGCGGATGCCACTGTTCACCAATTGCATAAGCAATGACGCCGGCCACCACGGCCAATAAACTTGCCCAACCTAACGCCGCTTTACCGCCCGGCGAATGGCCAGCTTGGCGCCCAGTCACTTTCGGGGCAATGCCTTGCACCACGCCGTAAGCGATCACCCATAGCGCAAGAAAGCCACCGACCATACTATGGCTCCAGCCGAATGTGTTGCCCAAATAAATCGGTAAGGCGACGACAAACCACACGTCTCGCGCACCAAAGAGAAACATGCGTGCCGCTGAGAGGATATTGACGCTGCGCGACTTGGAAAATATTTCTGAAAACTTAGGCTTACTTTTGGCTTTACCTAAATCCGCTTTTAGTGACACCACACTGCCAATAAAGACCACAGTCAGCACACCGGCCATGGCTGCCACCGCGTATTGAAAGCCAATGAAAGACAGCAGTGCGCCACCGACAAAAAAGCCTGCCCCTTTGAGCGCGTTCTTAGAACCCGTCAAGATCGCAATCCACTTAAACAGCGCACCCTGTGCATTATCGGGCACCAGGGTTTTGATCGCACTTTTGGCACTCATCTTATTGAGATCTTTCGCAATCCCAGATAGCGCTTGTGCTGCCATTACCCAAGGGATGGTGAGCCACGCCGCGGGTACCGCCAGCATAGTAAGCGCCACAATTTGCATGCCTAGGCCAATATTCATGGTGCGGTTAAGCCCTAATCGAGCCCCTAACCAGCCGCCGACAAGATTGGTCACTACCCCAAAGAATTCGTAAAACAAAAATAGCGAGGCAATTTCTAAGGTGCCGTAGCCTAAGTCATAAAAGTACAGCACCACCAACATCCGCAGGGCACCGTCGGTGATTGTGAAGTTCCAATAGTTAAAGGTAACCAGCATGTACTGGCGTACAGATTGGCTTAATTGAGCAAACATAGTCGCCGTCTATTTAGGTTTGATAAAAGCGGTAAATAAAGGCGATGCACTGCATGCACCGCCAGCGTTACAAAGTATCACTTACTGATCGACAAGACCGACGTTGCGCACTAACTCAGCGGTACGCGTGGCATAACCCATTTCGTTGTCATACCACGCATAGATTTTGACCATACGCTTGCCCACTACCATGGTGGATAAACCATCGACAATAGTAGAGCGCTGATCGCCACGGTAATCAATCGAGACTAAAGGACGCGCCTCAAAGCCAAGAATGCCTTTAAGCTCGCCGTCGGCAGCCTCTTGCAACAGTGCATTCACCTCTTCGGCGGTGGTATCGGTTTCCACATCAAAGATCACATCCGTCAACGACGCATTGGCAAGGGGGACACGCACCGCATGGCCATTAATCTTGCCTTTTAGATCCGGGAAAATTTCTACGATAGCGGTCGCCGAACCTGTGGTGGTCGGGATCAAGCTCATGCCACACGCACGGGCGCGACGTAAGTCTTTATGCGGCGCGTCTAAAATCGTTTGGGTATTGGTTAAATCATGAATAGTGGTGAAGGTCGACTGCGCAATGCCCAGCTTTTCATGAATCACTTTCACAATCGGTGCCAGGCAGTTCGTGGTACACGACGCCGCAGTAACAATTCGATGTTTGCTGGGATCAAAAATCGCGTCATTGACGCCCACTACGATATTCGCCACACGCTCATCTTTGACCGGTGCAGAGACCACCACGCGCTTTACGCCTTGGTCCAAGTATTGTTGCAGCAAATCTGCGTCACGGTGTTTTCCCGTTGCCTCAATCACCACATCGCAGCCTGACCAATCGACGGCATCAATCGCTTTTTCTTGGCTTGTCGTCAGTGTTTGGCCGTTAATCTGCACGCGGTTGCCTTCTGCACTCACCGCGTGGTGCCAGCGCCCTTGCACCGAATCAAACTCCAGCAGATGCGCCAGCGTTTCGGTATCTCCCGCCACATCGTTAATATGCACAAACTCGAGCTCTGGCCAATCAAATGCTGCCCGTAATGCCAAACGACCGATACGGCCAAACCCATTAATCCCGACTTTAATTGTCATTGCTCTCTCCTTTACACGCAGCAGGTAGGGCGAGACGCCATCTTGGCAAGCCGCGTAATATCTTCTTGATAAGTGTCTTTTAGGCAGTTGGAATCAACTAACCCCTGAATTTGTTTGCGCATCCAGCCGGGTAAATCAGCGGCTAAGCGATAAAACACCCATTGCCCTTGGCGCGTATCAACCAACACACCACTGGCCCGCAGTTGCGCCAAATGGCGTGAGATCTTCGGCTGCGAGGTATCTAGCGCTTCAGTAAGTTCGCACACGCATAACTGCCCTTCACGAGCAATGAGCAACAAACATCGCACGCGCGTTTCATCGGCCAACAATTTGAAAAACTGGTGAGGCAACATAGGCTCTCTCATAACGCTTTACTAAATGCATATATGGATATGCGTATATTAATAAACCCAAGCATGCATGCAACTGGGACAGGGCGGAATTCATAAAAGCTTCATATTAAATCGTATAACGCCGCTTCATCCTTAACGCGACATTCACCAAGGCAATCAACACCGGCACTTCCACCAGCGGCCCAATCACTCCTGCAAAGGCTTGATCAGAGTGAATGCCAAACACCGCAATCGCCACCGCAATCGCCAATTCAAAGTTATTGCCGGATGAAGTAAACGCAATTGACGCGTTGCGGTCATACGGGATCCCCAGTTTTTTGCCCACAAAGGAGCTAATAAAGAACATCAGCACAAAGTAGGTCACCAGCGGCACAGCGATACGCAACACATCAAGCGGCAACGCAACAATCGCTTCCCCTTTTAGGCTAAACATCAACACAATGGTCGCCAACAAAGCGATTAACGTCATCGGTGAGATACGTGGCAAAAAGACATCTTCGTACCATTGCTCACCCTTTTTAGCGACCAGCACGGTGCGTGATAAATAACCCGCTACAAAAGGGATACCCAAGTAAATCAGCACACTTTGCGCGATGTCCCCCATGGTCACATCCACCACAAAACTTTGTAGACCCAGCATGGGGGGTAAAACGGTGATAAATAGCCATGCCATCACACTGTAGGTCAGGATCTGAAATAAACTATTCAGTGCCACTAGGGCTGCGCCATACTCTTTGTTACCGCCACTGATATCGTTCCACACCAAGACCATGGCGATACAACGGGCAAGACCAATCAATATCACTCCCGCCATGTAGCCTGGCTCATCACGTAAAAACAGCACCGCCAGCGCGAACATGAGAATGGGACCCACGATCCAGTTCATGATCAGCGACAGCGTGATGGCTTTTTTATCGCGCGTGACCGAGCCCAGTAAGCGATAATTCACTTTTGCCAGTGGCGGATACATCATTAAAATCAAGCCAATCGCCAGCGGTACATTGGTGCTGCCGACCGATAAGCGCTCACTGAGGGTCGCCACTTCTGGATAGACCCACCCTATACTGACCCCTATGGCCATAGCGAGGAAAATCCATACTGTTAAATACCGATCAAGCCATCCCATCTTTTGGGCGGCCGACGGCGCACAGGTTTCAGATTGAGACATAATACAAATCCTTGGTGATTACTGACGTTGAATAATAAGCACCATCATGATGCGATAGGTTAACTATTGATTATCCTCACAAGCCGTCTTTCCCTGCATCAGTGGCGTGAAAGGCGAGAGAAGTGAAGGATTGTTGATAGCGGTAGTGTGCAAAACACCGCGCATCCACTCAGGTAATGCAGGATGAAGCTGATAATAGACCCACTTTCCTCGACGCTCTCCGACAACCAATTGGTGCTTACGTAGCTCCGCCAAATGCCGAGAAATCTTTGGTTGGCTTAGGGCTAACGCCTCCATCAGATCACATACACATAACTCACCATGCTGTGAGAGCAACAATAGAGAGGTCAGCCGAGTGGGCTCGGATAAAGCCTTGTAAAAACTAAGCGTTTGACACATCTGCATTTTCTCTTTTCAATATATACGATAAATCATATATATGAAAAACCATATGTCAAATCACACAGCAAGTAGAATAGTGGCTAGAATGACAAACACAGCACTATCGCTATCTCGTTGCGGTCTAAAAAGCCCTTTACATCCGCATAAAATGCTGTAGTGTGGCTAAAGCTCTAGATACGGAGCATCAAAAGACATCAAGTCAAAGTCGAGACAGACCACGCTATTTCCCGCATAGACTCTCTGCAGTAATCCACTTTCGCTTTTTTCCTAGATTGATAACCCGTTAACAACCCTTTTGCTATCACTCATTGGTGGGTATCACTGTATTGATGGTGATCGCTCATTCCAAAGGGACCGGCGCATTTGCGCGGCTCATGATGGATAACCACTGAGGGGGCAGAGCAATAATCATTTAACTCATGGAGATAAAATATGGCCGCGACTAACGGCAGACTGCGTCACTGGTATCATTTACGCCGTACGCAAACACAAACGAAAACCGCTAACAACACAAACAAAACAGTAAGGAACGCCATTGATAGTTAACTTTTCACTCCCTAACCTTGCCAATTGGCAGGTCGCGATCCATCAATTTAATGGGGATATTATCCTCAAGCACTTGCTACATCGCCTACCAACATTATCCCAACCGACGCTACAGTTTGATCCCAGCACCGAGCTTGGCACTATTTTTAGCCAAGGCGAATGCTTGGGTGAGTTTGCTCTCGCGCACTAACGCTTAGACCATATCGCGCGTTTCCATAACCGGTAGAAATAGAGGCCGCCTTTCCGTTCATTGAACGAAGCTGGTAAAGTGTCTTGCTATTAACAAGACAACAAAGGCAGCCTCACACGTGAAAATCATTTCATTCAATATCAATGGTATTCGTGCTCGTTTGCATCAATTGCAAGCCTTGATTGAAAAGCATCAACCTGACGTGATCGGGTTACAAGAAACCAAAGTTCATGACGACGCCTTCCCCCTTGCTGACGTCGAAGCCATGGGTTATGAAGTGCACTTTCATGGCCAAAAAGCCCATTATGGCGTGGCAATGCTGTGTAAGAAGTCCCCCATCAGCGTACAAAAAGGCTTTGCCACTGATGACGAAGACGCTCAACGCCGGATGATCATGGCGACCTTTGAAGACGAACACGGCAAGCCGATCACTGTGCTCAATGGTTACTTCCCACAAGGGGAAAACCGCAGCCACGAAACTAAATTCCCCGCCAAGCGGAAGTTTTATCAAGACCTCATGACCTATTTAGCTGGCCGTGACCCGAGTGAGCAGCTGGTGGTAATGGGCGATATCAATATCAGCCCGCAAGACGATGACATCGGCATTGGCGAGCAAAATGCTAAACGCTGGCTACGCACCGGCAAGTGCTCATTCTTGCCCGAAGAGCGTGAGTGGCTGAGCACTCTGATGGATTGGGGGTTTGTTGACACCTTCCGTGCCCTGCATCCTAGCGTGAACGATCAGTTCTCGTGGTTTGACTACCGCTCTCGCGGCTTTGACGATAATCGCGGCCTGCGTATTGATGTGGTGTTAGCCACCCAAGATCTGGCCAGCCGCTGTATTGAAGCGGGGATTGACTACGAACTGCGTGGGATTGAAAAGCCATCAGATCACGCACCGATTTGGGCGACCTTTAAGTAAGCCCCAAGGCACGCACTTTGGATAAAAAAACGCCGCAGATGATCAGGGATCACTGCGGCGTTTCTTATTTGAGATTAAGCTAATTAGCTCAGCGGCTTTAAATGGCGCAGAAAGCGGCGCTCCGCTAAGCGGAACATCCAAAGGATGCTAAATGTCAGCGCCATATAGAACACACCCGCAGTCAAAAACGACTCGAACGGCGCATAATATCGCGAGTTCACAATCCGAGCCGCACCGGTTAAATCGACAATGGTGATAATCCCTGCCACCGCTGAGCCGTGGAGCATAAACACCACTTCGTTACTGTACGCGGGCAACGCACGTCGCATCGCGCTCGGCAACACAATGCGCGAAAAAGCTTTGTAGGGGCTCATGCCATAAGCAATCGCCGCCTCGACTTCCCCTTTAGGAAGGCCATTGATGGCGCCACGGATGATTTCAGCGGTATAAGCGGCTGTGTTGAGCACAAAGGCTACCAAGGCGCAGAACCAAGCATGTTGCCACAAGGTATCTTCAACATTCACTACCTGACTTAAGCCGTAGTAAATCAAATACAGTTGAATCAACAGCGGCGTGCCACGGAAAAAGTAAATAAACGCCCATGCGGGATAGCGCCATAAAGGAAATTGCGCATTACGCGCCACCGCCACCGGCACCGCCACCACTAAGCCAATCACCAACGCAGAAGCCACCAACCACACGGTGGTCCAAAGGCCGTCTAAGTATATCGGCCAGGTTTCGAGTACAAGAGAAAAATCCATGGTCACCTACCGCGTGTGAATGCTAAAACGGCGCTCCATCCAGCGCAGTCCCGTGGTCGAGATGCTGGTAAAGAGCAAGAAAATCAGGGCAACGGTAAAGTAAAACGTAAAGGGCATCTGGGTTGAGCCGGCCGCCAGCGCCCCTTTTCGCACCATGTCATCAAGGCCAATGATTGATACCAGCGCGGTGGTTTTGAGCAGAACCAACCAATTGTTACCAAAGCCTGGCAGCGCATGTCGGATCATCTGCGGCAGCAGAATACGGCGGAATGCCAAACTACTGCTCATGCCATAGGCACGTGCGGCTTCCATCTCTCCTGAATCCACCGCCATAATCGCGCCACGGAAGGTTTCCGCCATGTAAGCACCAAAGATAAACCCGATGGTTAGGATCCCGGCAATAAATGGGCTCACATCGATGTAATCGGGTAAATAAGATGTCCAGTCGTGATTGGGATCTTGACCGGCCATGTATTCGTTAAGCCACTCATTGATGCCATACAAACTGTTATTTAGCAGCATTTGCCCGCCGTAAAAAATCAGCATCATCAGCACCAGATCAGGGATCCCGCGTATCACTGTGGTATAGACGGTCGCTATCCCACGCAGCCAGCCAAATTTGGAGAGTTTCGCCAGTGCACCCAGCATACCCAGTAGCATGGCAAGACCTAACGAGAGCAGCGCAACCTGAAGGGTCACCCATGCGCCTTCGAGCAGGGACCACTCGTAACCTTTCAAATCAATCATATGAATCGGGCAGCACTTTCATGCTGCCCGCCTGCCTATTACTCGCCGTAAACGTCGTAGTCAAAGTACTTGGCAGCAATCTCGTCATACACGCCTTTTTCACGCAACGAATCGATCGCTTGGTTGAGCTTCTTGGTCAGTTCTTTGTCTTGCTTACGTGTCGCAATCCCAAAGCCTTCACCAAACCACTCAGGGTCAGTGAGTGACGGGCCAATGAATGCAAACTCGTCACCCCCCTCTTTGTCGAGCAGCCCTTGTTGGAGTGCCGACGCATCGCCAAGGATTGACTCAATACGGCCTGCTTTTAGGTCCAGATAGGCTTCGTCAAAGGTGCCGTAACGAACGATATCCACCGAGTCACCATAGTTATCAGTCAGGTATTTATCGTGCGTCGTCGCACGTTGTACACCAATTTTAACGCCCTCTAAGCCCTCTTTGGTAAAGGTCAGATCCGTGCCTTTTTCGGCCACAAATTTATTAGGGATCAGCGCGTATTTGTTGGTGAAGTCAACTTTTCGCTTCCGCTCTTCGGTAATCGACATCGCAGCGATAATGGCATCGTATTTACGTGCCAGCAGCGATGGAATAATGCCATCCCAATCCTGCGCCACAATCTTACACTTTGCCTGCATCTCTTCGCAGAGTGCATTGGCCATATCGACATCAAAGCCTTTCAGCTCGCCTTCGTTAGTGGTCCAACTAAATGGAGGATACGCCCCTTCGATACCAAAACGTACGACCTTCCAATCCTTGGCTGCTACGGAGGTTGACCCAACCGCGGCCATTACAGCGGCGGCAACTAGCCATTTTTTCATCTTCCTGTCTCCTGTCGTTTTTACGATGTTGTCAGGGCATTGCCCTATTGCATGGTTATGCTATTGATATTTTTACTAAATAGATTAATAAATCGATGAGATAAACTGCTGCAAACGCTCTGATTCTGGCGAATCAAACAACTCTTTGGGGTTGCCTTGCTCTTCCACTAATCCTTGGTGCAAAAACATCACATGGTTAGAAACATCGCGCGCAAAGCTCATTTCATGGGTCACCACCAGCATGGTGCGCCCTTCCTCAGCCAGTGAACGCATCACCCCCAGCACTTCTCCTACTAATTCAGGATCCAGCGCGGAGGTTGGCTCATCAAACAGCAAGACTTCTGGCTCTACCGCGAGTGCGCGCGCAATCGCTGCACGTTGTTGCTGGCCCCCGGATAAATGGCCTGGGTAGTAGTCGCGGCGCTCATAAAGCCCAACGCGGTGTAATAACGCTTCTGCTTCTTCAATCGCTTGTGCCTTGGGCACGCCTAGCACATGCACGGGTGCTTCGATAACATTTTGCAGCACCGTCATATGCGACCAAAGATTGAACCCTTGAAACACCATCGCCAGACGCGAACGAATGCGTTGCACTTGCTTGTCACTGACGGGAACGGGTTCACCGGCACGGTTGTTTTTCATTTTGATCAACTCACCATTGACCCAAATTTCACCGCCCGTGGGGGTTTCCAGCAAATTGATACAGCGAAGAAAGGTGCTCTTGCCAGAGCCGGAAGAGCCGATAATGGAAATCACGTCGCCGCGGTGGGCGTCGAGGGAAATACCTTTGAGCACTTGATGCTGCCCAAAGCTTTTTTTAAGTGATTTTACCTGTAGCGCCACAGCATCCGTCATGCGCTAACTCCTGTCATCCGTGAAATCTATTGTGTTTGTGGTTAAAGCGCACCAAATGCACTGAGTATGGATCGAAAATATCACCCCTCAATCCAATGAGCAACATTTTGTTAACCTTTAAAGCGCATTCATTATAGTCACTATTACTGCATAAAAAGTCAATTGTAAAATTTACTGCTGAAAAAACCAACAATTGCTGTGTCAGCCATTAACCGCGATAAAGCGGCTTTAACCGAGGTAAGTATAGAAGTTAACTTGAAGAAAGCGGGTTCTTTTTATCGAGAAAGCTGATAAAAATTGGCATTAGAGGGGAGAGACGTGCAATTTATTTCATTTCAATACGATCCACGGTGCGTAACAAAACTGTGAACACCATAGTTAAACGTCTACTAAAAAAGACAGTGCCGCCTTTAACGTAGGCAACCTCCTTATGACAGACGCGCGTCGCGACGTTTCGCTCGCTTCGCTTTAAGCAGCTCTAAGGTATCACGCCAGCGCTCGGCAAGGCCGGTGGGATCACGCGCCTCCCACTGTTCTAACGCATAGTCTGCCAGCGCATAGTCCCCGGCTTTAATCGCACTGATGGATAACCACTGCCAAAGCATACGATCATCTTTTAGACCATAAGAGAGCGCCACTTGCGCGGTATCAATCACTTCCTGCCAGTGATTAAGCTGATACGCAAGCATCACCTGTAGTTTGAGCGTTTGCTTATCTGGCTCGCTCAAATTTACTTCACTGATCCGGTTTAGCGCTGCCACGCGCTGGCCTGTTTTAATCAAACACTGCACCAGAAATAACTGCTCTTCACGCGTGGGCAGCCGGGTCAATTGCTGTAATCCCTGTTGCCAATACCGCAACGCCTGCTGTGATGCATCTTGCTCTAGCAACGAGGCCGATAGCGTACGATAAAGGGAAATATCGGCATGGGCGCGCGCTAAGTACTGACGTGCCGTTTGGTGCGAGCCCGCTTTGGCGTGGGCGCGTGCGGCCTGCTCTAACCAACGAGGGGCCACATCGGGTTGATTGACCAACTTATCGAATGTCGCTGCTGCCGCCTTAAAGCGTGATAGCGCCATCTCGCTAAGCCCTTTGGTTTGCAGAATAAAGGCATCCTCCGCACCGAGTTTTTGCAGCTGGCGCGCATACTCAATCGCCACATCGAAACGCGATAGCGCATAAGCAGCCTGCATCGCGAAACGGGCAGAGGTTGGCTGCAGTGTATGCTTATCACGAAGTTGGCGAGCATAGTTCAATACTTCTTCATATTGCTCGACCCGAAACGCCAAGCTAATCACCGCCGTCAACGCATCCGCTTCACTCGCTTTACTCAGTCCGTTCAGTGTCAACGCCTGACGATACGCGCGATACGCTTCTGCACGCTGATCAAGGTAAAGGTGGGCAATGGCTTGCAAACGTTGCAACTCTGCACGCTCAGAGGGTACTAACGCCTGCTGCTCCGATGGGGTCAGCAAGGTGTCCGCCTGGGTAAGCGCATCTTGATAATCGCCGTTTTGAATGGCGGCGCTCACCGTGTCTACCCCCGCCGCCTGCACGACCATGACAGGGCAAAGCAATAACGCGCCCAAGCTCAAACGACGCCACGTTGGCATCAGCATGCGAGGACAAACAACAAGGCGGAACAATCGGCGCACCATAAGGATCCATTTTTAGAGGACAATATATCGACTATAACCTATCTTTTTTATTCACTACAGCGAGCACGCAGGGACTGTCTTTATTTATTGACCCAGATTCAAGATGCCACCACGCCCGCTTTACACCGGGCGCGTTTATCTTGCTGTTTTGTAGCACATATTTGGCGCCTCGATTAGTAACTAAATTACACAAAGACTGATTTGATGGCAAAAGAAGGCCAATAAAGCGGTAAAAACCTTGGCATAAGTGGGCGTAGCACGTAAAAAAATTACACGGTAATGATCCAAGTCAACATTCTACGCTCACCCTGTTGTTAGCATGCTGATAACGAAACAGAACACGGCCATAAGGCCAGCGTTAAAAACACATAAAGACTGGCTAAGCCACTGTTTCGAAAGCGTTTGCTTTCTGTACGACGAGGAAATTATGGCAACACATGCTCAAGACCGCAGTGTGAGTCACGAAGAAAAGAGCGAATATCAAAAGAAGCACAAGCCGGCTTCTTCATTTGCCTCCCGCGCTGACTACCTGAATCACGAACTACAAATTATGCGTCCGCGCCGTTGGGGTTTGAACCTGCCTGGCCGTGACTTCCGTTTTGAAATCGAAGACCTTGTTCCTGCTCTAGCGGGTACTATCGGCATTATCGCCATGTACTCCGCCGTGATGATGTCTTGGGCGGATGGCTTAACCGCCGCGTGGGATCACATCACCCTAGGGAAAGCGTTTGCCGTCGAAGTGGCGCGGGTAGAAATGCTTATCCCAGCGCTTCTGTTCTGTGTCCTGTTGTGCGGGTTTATTAACCCACGCGCCAACTTAGCGGGCAACCACGGACCGATGATCCCACTGGTTGGTACCATCGCGTTAGCAGGGGCGCACCCATTGGCATTGGGGATTCTAATCGGTGCCTTTGGCCTGATACTCAGTTATCTCAAAGGCGGCTCTAAATTAGTGAACTTAACGAGCCAGGGGGTGGCTGGTGGTTTGCTGATATTCTTGGGCTTTGGGGGTGCCAAAGGCCAAATTGAGAGCCTGCTCGCATGGGGCGCGGCCATTGATATGGGCTATATCTCCATTTTGATTCTCGCCGTGTCGATTGTGATCTATGCCTTCTTGGCGCGCATCGGTAAACGCTGGCTCGCGATTCCCGTCTGTGCGGTCACCGGTGGATTAATTGCTACCGCGCTGGGTGCGGGCTCGTCACTAGAATTTGTCACTCAACCGGGTGTACCTAACCTTAATCCGGTGTACTGGTGGGGCTCAACCGAGCAAGGCTGGCAACTCGGCCTTCCAAACCTGTCGCACTTTCTTGCTTCTTTGCCGTTTGCACTGCTGGCCGTGGCGATGTGGTCACCGGACTTTCTTGGTCACCGTATATTCCAGGAACTAAATTATCCTAAGAAAGCCGAAAAAGTATTGATGGACGTGGATGACACCATGACAGGTTGTTCTATTCGTCAAATGGTCGGGGCCTCAGTGGGTGGCGGTAATATCACCTCATCGTGGGGAACCTACATGATTCCAGCGGCGATTGCGCGTCGACCCATCCCTGGCGGTGCCATTGTATTGGGCCTGTTATGTATTGCCGTTGCCTTGATTGGCTATCCAATGGATGTCGCCACTTGGCCACCCGTGATGACCATCGCGCTACTGTCAGGTGTTTTCTTGCCCTTGCTTGAAGCAGGCATGCAGATGGTGAAAGACGCTAAGTCGAGCCAAGCAGCGGGTATTTGTATTTTCGCCTCCATGGCTGTTAATCCAGTCTTTGGTTGGGCAGTCACTATGCTCTTGGACAACAACGGCCTTATCGGTGATAAAGAGCGCCCGACAACGCTCTCTACCGTTGACCGTCTGGTGATTCCAACCGCCACAGTGATCATTTGTATTGCTGCCATGTTGGCAGTCGGAATGATTCCCGGCATTCCATCTTTGTTGTAATAACATTGCCCCGCTTTCGGGCGGGGTATCCGGATAAATCGATGGGTCGCAGGCGTCAGCCATACTGACAAATACGATGACTGAACCTGGTCCCAATACATATCTTTTTGAAAAGAGTACAGGTAGGTGCAACATGTCTGAGCACGTTTCCAATGCATGGGAAGGATTTGTTGAAGGTAACTGGAGCAAAGAAGTTGATGTTCGCGACTTCATCCAGAAAAACTATACCCCTTACGAGGGCGACGAATCATTCCTAGTTTCTGAGCCAACTGACGCCACTCGCAAACTGTGGGCGCGCGTGATGGAAGGCATCAAGCAAGAGAACGCGACGCATGCACCGGTTGATTTTGATACGTCTGTGGTTTCTACCCTGACGTCTCACGACGCCGGCTACATCGAGAAAGATCTGGAACAGATTGTTGGTCTGCAGACTGACGCGCCGCTCAAACGCGCGATGCTCCCATATGGTGGTATCCGCATGGTTCAAGGGTCATGCGACGCCTACGGCCGTGAACTCGATCCACAAGTGAAGAAAACCTTCACGGAATATCGTAAAACCCATAACCAAGGTGTTTTCGATATTTATACCCCAGAAATCCTGAAGTGCCGTAAATCTGGCGTGTTGACCGGTTTGCCTGATGCGTATGGCCGTGGCCGTATCATCGGTGACTACCGTCGCGTTGCGCTGTACGGTATTGACTTCTTGATGAAAGACAAGAAAGCCCAATTCGATTCGTTGCAAGAGAAATTCGAAAACGGCGAAGATCTGCAAATGACCATGCAGCTGCGTGAAGAAATTGCAGAGCAGCATCGCGCACTGGGTCAATTGAAAGAAATGGCCGCAAAATACGGCTGTGACATTTCTCGCCCAGCCGAAACCGCGCAAGAAGCCATTCAGTGGACATACTTCGGTTACTTGGGTGCAGTGAAAACCCAAAACGGTGCCGCCATGTCACTGGGCCGTACCTCTACCTTCCTCGATATCTATCTAGAGCGCGATATCGCAGCGGGTAAACTGACTGAAGAGCAAGCGCAAGAGCTGATCGATCACTTCGTGATGAAGCTGCGTATGGTGCGCTTCCTGCGTACGCCTGAGTATGATGACCTCTTCTCTGGTGACCCTATTTGGGCAACGGAATCTGTTGCCGGTATGGGTGTTGACGGTCGTCCACTGGTTTCACGTACCAGCTTCCGTTTCCTAAACAGCCTATACACCATGGGACCAAGCCCAGAGCCAAACATCACCGTGCTTTGGTCTGAGCAGTTGCCGGAAGGCTTCAAAAAGTTCTGTGCCAAAGTCTCGATCGACACCTCGTCTATCCAGTACGAGAACGACGATCTGATGCGCACTGACTTTGATAATGACGACTATGCGATTGCATGTTGCGTCTCGCCAATGATTGTTGGTAAGCAGATGCAATTCTTCGGTGCCCGTGCCAACTTGGCGAAAACGCTGCTTTATACCATCAACGGTGGTATTGACGAGAAGCTGAAAATCCAAGTTGCTCCTGAGCACGCGCCGATGACCGATGAAGTGTTGGACTATGACAAAGTCATGGACCGCATGGATCACCTGATGGATTGGTTAGCAAAACAATACGTGACTGCGCTGAACAGCATTCACTTCATGCACGACAAATACAGCTATGAAGCGGCGCTGATGGCCTTCCACGACCGTGATGTACATCGCACCATGGCATGCGGTATCGCCGGTCTCTCGGTGGCGGCTGACTCACTAGCCGCGATTAAATACGCCAAAGTGAAGCCAGTTCGTGACGAAGACGGTATTGCTATCGACTTTGATATCGAAGGCGAATACCCAGCATTTGGTAACAACGACGAGCGTGTTGATGCGATTGCCTGTGACTTGGTCGAGCGCTTCATGAACAAGATCCGTTCACTGAGAACGTATCGTGATGCAGTTCCAACTCAATCTATCCTGACAATCACCTCAAACGTGGTTTACGGTAAGAAAACGGGTAACACTCCTGACGGTCGTCAAGCCGGTATGCCATTTGGCCCAGGTGCTAACCCCATGCACGGCCGTGATGAAAAAGGCGCCGTCGCGTCACTGACATCTGTTGGTAAACTGCCATTTGCCCACGCCAAAGACGGTATTTCTTATACCTTCTCTATCGTGCCAAATGCACTGGGTAAAGACGAAAACGCACAACGCGCTAACTTGGCAGGCTTGATGGATGGTTACTTCCACCACGAAAGCGGCCAAGAAGGTGGCCAGCACTTGAACGTTAACGTGATGAACCGTGAAATGTTGCTGGACGCGATGGATCACCCTGAGAACTACCCTCAACTGACTATCCGCGTATCAGGTTATGCGGTACGTTTTAACTCGCTGACGAAAGAGCAGCAACAAGACGTGATTACCCGTACCTTTACCTCTTCACTGTAAGCGATAAAGAAGGGTTAACGCTCAAAGAAAAAACCGCCGGCAATGCTGGCGGTTTTTGTTTATCGGCCTATTTATCGCTCTGTTTCCCCGATTTATCCAGACTTGCCTCCAGCGCGTCGGCCTCGGCTAACGGCGAGTCAACACACCCGCCAGGGATAATCAGCGGTTACACCACTTCAAAGCGATCCAACTTACTATCCAACTCACGGGCTGAATCAGCAAGCAGTTGGCTTTGCTCAGCAAGGTGCGAGGCGGCACCGCTAATTTCGTTGGCTGAGTTGTGAATGTTGCTCACGTTTTGGTTCATTTCTTCTGACACCGTCCCCTGCTCTTCTGCCGCGGCGGCAATTTGTACCACGCGGTCATTCGAGCCATGCAAGGCACTCACCATGGCTTTCAATTGCTCTTGGGTTTCTAGCGCCGTATTGACACTGTCTTCACTGGATTGATGGCTTGATGTCATCGCCTCTGCCGCTTCAATCGCGTTGTTGGTCAGTGATTCTATGGTGCCTTGAATTTGGGTGGTCGATTTTTGCGTGCCTTGTGCAAGCGAGCGCACTTCGTCAGCGACCACCGCGAAGCCTCGGCCTTGCTCACCGGCGCGGGCCGCTTCAATGGCGGCGTTAAGCGCCAAGAGATTGGTTTGTTCAGAGATGCCCTGGATCACCGTCGCCACATCACTGATCTCCATCACGCCTTGTTTCACTTGATTCACCAGTTTATCCGCCGCGGCAATACGCTCAGCCACCTCACGAATACTGGCCACCGTGCTGTCTAGCTTATGGTTGCCATCGTCCGCCATTGAGGAAATGTCATTGGTGGCTTGCGCGGTTTGCTCGGCGTGATCGGCAACATCGGCCACGGTGGCCGTCATTTCGTTCATCGCCGTGGCCAACTGCTCAAGTTGCGCACGTTGAGATTGAATACTTTGTGCACTTTCCTCACTGGCCGACGCTATTGAAGACGCCATGGTCGACGATTGTTTGGCTTCGTCATGCGCGACGCGCAACGCCTCTCGTACACTGCTCATCGCGGTATCCATCCGTCGAGCGAGCTTGCCTATTTCGTCGTGGCGGGTATAGCCACACTCTATCCGAAGATCGCCACCCGCAATGCGATCGAATTTTTCTACCAGCTCATCCAATGGCATCACAATATCGCGGCTGACAAACCCACCGGCTACCAGCAAGATAGCGCCAGATAACAGGGTTAAACCACCGATTTGCCACGCAGATTGTATCACCCGTGCTTCAATATCACTGACATGCACGCCTGAGCCAATAATCCAATTCCAGCCATCAACCCTTTTAACGTAGGAGATTTTCGGCTTCATCTCGCCCTCAGGTGAGCGCCAGGTATAATCAAGCACACCACCCTGCGCACCTTGACTGACTTCCACCATCTCACGCCAGTGATGCTTCCCTTCACCATCGGTCAGCCCATCCGCACTGGTGCCGTTTAGCTTAGGCTTTAGCGGGTGGTTCACAATGGTAAGGTCAGGTTTAAGCACCCAAAAGTAGTTATTACTGTCGTAACGCAGTTTATTAAGCTGCGCGATCGCTTGTGCTTTGGCTTCTTGTTCGCCAATTTGTGGTGCCTGCTGTCGGTAATAGGCCACCACACTTTGCGCCACCTCAATATTGGCGCGCAACGAGGCCGTCCGCTCAGCATAGGATTGCTCCCGCTCTTTGTTGATGGTGTACGCGCTGATCCCTGCCAGCAACACAACGGCAACCAGCATTAGTGCAACAAGCTTATTTTTCACTCTCAGATCACTGATTCTTTTCATTATAAGTCCTAGCATTTGCTTTGATCCTAGCCTGACACCAAGCATATCCCTGCTTGCATGCAACCTGGCATAAGCATGTATCGCTTTGGCGACGTGTCGCACGTCAGTTTGGACAAAAAAGGGAAAAGTCACAAAATCTGTATGGAATTTATCTGGTTAACGTCTCACTCATTGGGCAATAAAAAATTGGAACTGTGATCAAGCTTGAGTCGGGCGTGTAATGAGGGGGCAATACAAGGCGAGAAGTGCGAAAAAGCCGGGAATTCCCTTATCTTCACACTGGGTTTGTAATAAAATGACGGCATAGCCATTCGCAGTCTGGAGACAGCTATGTCGACAATTGGTCGCATCCATTCGTTTGAGTCCTGTGGCACCGTAGATGGCCCTGGCATCCGCTTTATTGTCTTTATGCAAGGCTGCTTGATGCGGTGCAAATACTGTCATAACCGTGATACATGGGACACGCATGGCGGCAAAGAAGTCACCGTGGATGAAATAATGAAAGATGTGCGTGCCTATCGCCATTTTATTACCGCCTCTGGTGGCGGGGTGACCGCATCTGGCGGTGAGGCCATGTTGCAACCTGAGTTTGTGCGTGATTTTTTCCAAGCCGCTAACGCGGAAGGGATCCACACCTGTTTAGATACCAACGGCTATATTCGCAAACACACCCCGGTGATTGATGAAGTCCTTGATGCGACCGACTTGGTGATGCTGGATCTCAAACAGCTCAATGATGAGGTTCATGAAGATTTAGTCGGTGTATCAAACCGACGAACGCTCGACTTTGCCAAATACCTGCACAAAATTGGGCAAAAAACTTGGATTCGTTACGTGGTCGTCCCTGGTTATACCGATGATGATGACTCTGCCCATCGTCTCGGCCAATTTATTCAAGACATGGATAACATCGAAAAAGTCGAGTTACTTCCCTACCACCAGCTCGGTGCACACAAATGGGAAGCACTGGGCCATGATTACGAACTGCAAGACGTCTCGCCCCCATCAAAAGAAGTGATGGATAACGTCAAAGCGATTATTGCCAGTTATGGTCATAACGTCATGTATTAACCTGACGCCCCTCAGCCCCCATCAGCCGGTCACCTCGTGGCCGGCTTTTTTATCCTTGTTTTTCGCGCCTTGATACTTACATCTCTCGACGGCGGGCTTTGGTCATCCGAATGGCTTCTCGAATAATACAATCACGCAAGGGATTATCGGCGGCATCCGCTCGCCAGATAAACGACAGTGTCCGGCGCATATTTAGCTCCGGCACATTCAGCGCCACCAGCTCTTCGCGCTCTATCCACTTCTCGACATCAAGATAGGGTAAGCAGCTGAGGTAGTTGGAATTGGCCACCAAGGTACGTAATACCGGCACCTGCTCATATTCTCGCCGCACATCAAGATCTTCGATAACGCCATGAATGGCACTATCAAAACTATGCCGTGTCCCGGCCCCCGGCTCTCGCAATACCCACTGCGCTTGCTCAAGTTGCGCCAAACTTACTTGATCGCGCTGCGCGTAAGGGTGATGCTTGGCTGCCACCACCACCAAATGATCATGACACCACACCTGTTGTTTCAACCGGCTGTCATCACAACGGCCTTCAATGATCCCTAAATCGTGTTGATAGCGGCGCACACTATCAATCACCTTTTGCGTATTTTTCACCGTAAAGTCGATTCTCAGCTCGGGAAAATCACTATCAATAATACTGATAAGGTCTGGGATTAGGTGCTCTGCGGCGGTCTGACTGGCAATTAAGGCAATATCACCACTAATAATGTGCTGTCCATCAAATCCTGCTTCAATTTGTTGCGCATCAAACAGCAGTTGTCGTGCTTTTGGTCGCAACCATGCTCCCCAATAGGTGAGCTGCATTTGCTTGCCTTGGCGCTCAAAGAGCGGCCTACCAAGTAGCTTTTCGAGCTGTGAAAGCGCCATGCTGGTCGCCGACTGCGTTAACGCTAAATGGTCGGCAGCACGGCTCACACTGCCCATCGCGGCAATCGCCTCAAACACAGCGAGCTGCTTGAGTGAGTAGCGCATCTAGGATCCTTACTGTCTGACTTTGATGACATCAGATTATCAGTTTTTGTGATTATTACCCTAAGCAATATCAATTTTACTCCTGATAACCAGGCGAATAGGCTGGATTTATTCACATTCAGTCTAAAAAGGAGTACAACCAGTATGTTTTTTTGTCTTCAAGGTCGGGCACGCATTGCCAAAAGAGGAGGCAGCCGATGGTAACCCCTATCCACACTGACGGCCCCGCTGCACTGCTGGTGCAAGCCGAGCAATACGCTGAGAGTAAACCGCGCAAATCGACTCGTATGGCCGTCGGGTTGGCGATGATGGCTGGTCTATTTATCGGGTTGGCGTTCGTGTTTTACCTCACGGTGACCACGGGGAGCACAGCCGGTTGGGGACTCACCCGCTTGATGGGCGGGCTGGCCTTTAGCATGGGATTAATTCTTGTGGTACTGGGCGGCGCGGAATTGTTTACCAGTACCGTGCTCTCCATGCTCGCGCGCGCCAACGGCAAAATCAGTACACGCAACCTGCTTTATACCTGGGCAAGGGTGTATATCGGCAACTTATGTGGCGCGCTCTTGTTGGTGCTGATCGTGATGGCGGCGGGTTTATACCAGCTTGATGATGGGCAGTGGGGGCTCAACGCTCTTCATGTGGCTCAGCACAAACTGCATCACAGCTGGCTGCAAGCATTCTCTCTTGGTGTGCTTTGTAACTTGTTGGTTTGTTTGGCGATTTGGATGACATTCACCTCGCAAAATCCGCTGACCAAAGCCGTGATGGTGATTTTGCCTGTCGCCATGTTTGTCAGCACCGGTTTTGAACACAGTGTGGCCAATATGTTCATGGTGCCATTGGGCATGAGCATCGCCACCTTCGCACCAGACAGCTTTTGGCAAGCGGTGGGCAGCTCTCCCGCAGCCTTTAGTGACGTAAACCTGATCCAGTTTATCAGTGCCAATTTAATCCCTGTCACCCTCGGCAATATTGTCGGCGGCGCAGGCCTTGTCGGCATGGGGTACTGGCTAATTATTAATCCAGAAAGAGAACACAAAACCGCACACATTTCTGCATTGACGCTCCCGTCTGCAAATTATTCTGAGAGACCTACTATGACCCAAGAAACCTTAACCATTGAAAAAAACATGAAGCCTGTTCACTGCGCCTTACAAAGCCACCAGTTTGTGGCCGATGCATTAGAGCAACTCAACCGCTATCAGTTACAAGGCGCACCGGTGGTCGACAAGCAAAATGAATTAGTCGGCTTTTTCTCGGTGCAAGATGTATTCGTCGATTTATGGTGGAATGATTACCAACCCGATATGGACACCAAAGTCGAAGACTTAATGCGCACTGAGGTACAAACCGTTGAGGCAGACCAATCGGTGATTGAACTGGCGCAGTATATGAGCATTGACAACCAAGTACTGTACCCTGTCAGTGATGCGGGCATTGCTACGCGCTTTACCACCCAGTCGGCATTAGAACGCGCTAAAACGCAAACCTTATCACGCCCTTATATTTATCCGGTGATGAGAGACGAGCGCTTGGTAGGGGTGATAAGTCGCTCAGATGTGGTTCGGGCTTTGGCACCGTTATACGGCAACGCCATGGATATTCTCCCTGCCGATGCTAAAGAGGGACTTGTTAGCGCCTAATCAAACGCAAAAGCACGCCTCAGCGCAGTTCTGAGGCGTGTTGTTTTTCGCACTCGCCGTTGTCAGGCGGCACTCCAGTTAGTCATCTGCCGGCGTCCTCTTAAGTAAGCGACCCACATATACACCGCCGTACTGAGCAAACAACTGGCTAAGTACATCATCAATCCTTGCTCACCCGAAAATGCTTGCTGCGCGAATACCGGACCACTGACGGATCCAACACTGTACGCGAGGAGAAGCGCCTCAGTGGCCGCGACAATTTTCCCCGGTGCCAACGTGGCACACGCATAAGCAATCGCGGTAGGATAAATGGCAAACACGGCACTACCAAGCATCACGAGTCCAACACCAAGCCACACGTTGCTGTTAGCAAGTGTAATGGTGGCCACGGCAAGCAATCCCACCACACAGAAATAGAACATCAACAGGACTCGATTGACTCTCGTCGAGATGGCACCCAATAACGGCTGAACACCCATGCCGCCCATAATGACTAACGCCATCATTGCCCCAATCTGTTGGTGATCGTCGACACGTTCAGCAAGATAAAGGGGTAATAACCCATAGATCGCGCCTAACGTGAGCCCCGACACGATACAGGCAATATAGGCAGCTTTACGAATGGCTCCTAAGGTGCCCGAGTGTTCAACAGCGCCCATCATCGCCTGCGATGGCTCACCATGACGCATAAATAAGGGCACGATAATCGCTGCCGTGACCAAGCTACCAATCAACCAATAAGGCTGGGCCCCTGTCACACCGACATAACCGACGCCCAACTGACCCAAGGCATTACCGCCATATAAGGCTGCCATGTAAAAGCCTAAACGCTTGGCGCGCTGACGATCAGAATCCGCGATCAGTAACCATGACTCAATGGTGACAAACACGCCTGCGACCGCGATACCGGCCACAAATCGTGACACTAGCCATACGCCCTGTGCTTTGATCGTTGCCATCGCGGCAATAGACAGCAACACCACACTCATAAACAAAACTAATGCCTGACGATGCCCCATACGCGCAACGATACGGGCGCTCCACAAAGCACCGAACAATAGTCCCGCATAAAAGGCGCTCGCCAGCCAAGCGGCCAATTCCGCTGGCATCCCAAGCGGCATTAACGCCAATGGAATCAAACTCATCAAGTAACCACTCGCGACCGCAAATGCCGATAAGCTCACTAGTGGCACCCATGGAAACACAGACAGGGCTACGCCGCTGCCATTTTGTGCAGAGGATAGATTGTTCATGACAGTTTGTTCAATTCTCAGATAAGTGGCACGGACGGCCGGGGCCGCAAATATGTACCATTATCCAGAATAAATACAGCGAACTTTTTTGTTCGTCTCAATAAGAAAATTTAATCGATATACCCTGTAAACGCCTAAGGCTTTGCCATCAACGCTCTGGCGATAAATACTCACGGTCATAAAAGGTACGCAACCAATGCGGGCGGTACACCGCCATCACCGTCACTGCCATACCGTTTAATAGCGCCTCAGGGAACCACATCAGTAGCGCAATTTGCAGGTAGTTATGCACAATCTCTTGCCAGCTGTGCCTATCGGCTAACCAATACCACAACGAGGTCACTGACAGCTGGAACACTATCGTGAGCGCCGCGCCGATAAATGCAGCGATAAAGATGTAAATAAACAAATGCCGGGTTAAATAGTGGTAACTGAGCGCGAAAATGCCATAACTAAAGGTGATAGGTAGCACGGCCGTGGTCAATGCGGTCATGCCCACATCAGCAACGGGAACAAAACCAAACACCGCCATCAACGCCAATGGCACAGTGGCAATCCAAATGGCAATGCGCCAGCCGTGACACAAGGCTAAGGTGGTCACGCCTAAAAAGTGGATATCCAGGCCTTCTTTGATCCCCGCTTGGAGCGCCCACAGCGCAAACAACACCACCGCGGAGGAAAACGCCAAATGCTGATACCCGGTTTCCTGGCGCAGCTTAGCGAAAAACTCTGGTGGGTAGGTCCGATACAGCACCGCTGCCCACAATAACCAGCCGCCCCATTGCCAACCGCTCATTTCGGCGAACTCAAACATATTCAATCCCTAGTCACTGACCTTTTATACCTTTGACTGACACAACCACTAGCGGGTGATAAACGTGCTACGGACATAGCTCAGATCAAGATTTCCCCCTCATTGAGGTGGTAGTCTTTATTTATTCCCTCATCAATTGATGAACGACTATTGTACATTTGAAAGTTAAGAGGCCAACCGCGATGGATATGACCCCTGCACAACGTCTGATTTTATCTAATCAATACCAATTAATGTGCCACCTCGATCCCTCTAATAGCGAAAAGTATCGCCGCTTACAAACCATTATTGAGCGCGGTTACGGCTTGCAAATGGCGGAAGTGATCAGCCAGTTCGAGGCGTTATGTGAAACCCAATGCCGTGAGATCATCGATATCATGGAAATGCACCATGCGATACAGGCCTCTTACAACCTTCTGGACGACGCCAACCAAGCCGCCTTATCACCACGTCGCGTGCAGTTCTGGGGCTTTGACGCCGCCACTGAAGGTGCTTTAGTGCATTATGTCCGCTTTCTTGTCGATACAGAGGGGCTCTATCCGCAATTTGATCAAGGCGAGCACCGCTTTAACAGCCAAATGCCCATGCTGGAAAAGTACCGTCGCATGCTGAACGTGTGGCGTGAGTGCCCGCGCCAATTCCACTTAAGCTTAACCGAGATTGAGCAGATCCTCGCCGCCTAAACCAGAGCAAGCAACCCTCTTTATTGCCAGCCGCCCACCAGGCGGCTGTTTAATTTGCTCGCGCCGCGCTTGTCGAACGCCTCGCAAGCCCGTACCCTTAAGCCCATTCACGCTAACACACCGAACAACCATGATTTATCGATGCCCGCTGTGCCAACAGCCCCTGCAAGCTAGGTCACGTGGCGCCTATTGCGCTAACAATCACCAATTTGACCGCGCCAAAGAAGGCTACCTCAATCTGCTTCCGGTACAATTTAAGCGCTCTAAAGATCCGGGCGATAATAAAGCCATGACCCAAGCCCGTCGGGCGTTTTTAAATGCCGGTCATTATGCCCCCATGCGCCAAGCGATGATTGACGCCCTCACCCAAGCGCTCGATGGCGAGCACAAAACCATCTTAGACGTGGGCTGTGGCGAAGGTTATTACACCCACGCAATTGCCGATCAAACCGCAGCGCAACAATGGTCGGTACACGGATTAGATATTGCCAAAGTGGCGGTACGTTATGCGGCCAAATGGTATCCACAGTGTCAGTTCTCGGTCGCCTCTTCCCAGCGCTTGCCGTTTGCCGACAACAGCCTTGATGGTGTGGTACGCATTTATGCGCCCTGTAACGGTGAAGAGTTAGATCGCGTGATTAAGCCTGGCGGCGTGGTAGTGACGGTCACGCCAGGTCCACGTCATCTATTTCAGCTAAAAGCCGGTATCTATCAAGAAGTGCGCTTACACGAAACGCCACCGGAGTCATTGTCAGGCTTCCAGCTGGAAAGTGAGCACTCACTACATTACCCGATGACATTAGCCGGCGAGCAAGCCCTCACGCTACTGCAGATGACGCCCTTTGCTTGGCGCGCATCAGATGAGTGGCGTGACACCTTAGCCAACAGCGAGGCCTTTGAGTGCGACGCCGACTTCACCCTGCGCGTATATCGTCATCACGCCGCAGAGCAATCATAGCCAAGGAGAAAAGCCATGAAACAAGGTCGTGTATCGGTTCGTCTCATCAATACCTTGCTCGCCGCAGCCTGCATCGCATTCACTAGCTCAGCGCTCCATGCGAAAACCGATGCGCTTGCCACCTTATTTGACTACCAAGTCACCCGCGCAAACGGCGAGCCATTGCGCCTGACCCAAGTGACCGCTCAAGTTGCGGATGCCGATGTGGTGCTTATTGGCGAGTGGCACGGCCATCCTGGTGTACACCGCTTTCAAACTGAACTACTCAGTCAGCTCGCCTCAGAGCATTCGGTGGCCCTGTCGATGGAGCAGTTCAGTCGCGATGCACAGCCAGTCCTTAACCAATATCTTGCTGGCGAGATAGGCGAAGACACGTTAAAACGACAGGCCAATGCCTGGGATAACTATGACGGCAGCTACCGCCCCTTAATTGAGCTGGCCAAGCAACGTCAAATCGAGGTGATTGCTGCCAACGCCCCCAAGCGACTGGTGCGCTGTATTGGTCAACAAGGTTTGTCCTACCTGGATAGTCTGTCCGAGCAACAGCGTAGCTGGTTTGCTGACACCGTAGATACCCAAGATTCTGCCTATAAGCGCAAGTTTAAGGCCAATATGCACCATGGCAGCGCCAGCCAAACAGACGCGCAATATGCCGCTCAGCTTGCGTGGGATGCCACCATGGCCGAAAGCATCGTCGCGTATCATGACTCTCACCCCAACAGCCAAATTGTGCATGTCGCCGGGCGTTTTCACGTGGCTGAGGGGTTGGGAACCGCCGCACAAATTCACGCCCGCAACCCTGAACTGCGCATTGCACTGATCACCGCGGTGAGCGACCAAGCCATGCTGAGCGACGACGCGCCAGACTTGCGCTTGCACGTACTGCCCATGCCACAGCGTTGGCTGTCGATGGATGAAATGCGTCAAGCGGTGAGCCAAATGCAGGGGCAAGGTGACGCGCAGTGTAAGCGCGTAACCAAATAGCTCAGCGCTCACGCTTTTCCACAGACAAAAAACGCCGACCAACTGGTCGGCGTTTTTTGTCGATTCTTCTCTATACCTAGTCGATAGCTATTCGATCGCGACGACGCCGCGTGTCTGTTAGAACCAGCGCTCCAACGCGGCGCGATCCACTTTAAACGCGCGGCTTAACGCATGTGCAAGCTCTTTGTACTTAGGTTGGCTTTTAATGGGCTGCATCGCATGGCCTTCGCTGGTGATCTTTTGATGCAGCTCGCGATACCAACCCGCAAGCGCCGGCGGCAGAGGCGTATCACGACGCTTACCCAACCACCACAAACCTTGCACCGGCAGGCTTAACGCGAATAAGGCCACAATCACCGCTTGCGGTAGCCCTTGCACATTATTGGCCGACATCTGCAGCAATACACTGATTGCCGCCACGGCAGGCATGACTTTAATCGCGAAACGAGTCATGGTGATCACTCGATTTTCGGGAAAAACCGGTGCCAACTCCTTTCTCATTGGCCATTCCTGCATGTACTTCTGACCGTCTTGCAGGCAGCGCCAGATTGACTTATTCGTTGTCATACCTACCTCACTTACTCAGTGTGACTCGACTCGCTGTCACTCAACTTTTACAATAAAAATTAAACAAACTGTTTAAAAACTTTCAAAATTAACCAGTATTGCTCAAAAAATTTTTGTTATCTGTATCAAGTCCCGCTATCCTTAGCGCACTTTATCATTGTTGCTCGGATTCGATTGTCTCGCAACCTAATCTGGTTGTATTCGACGGAGCGTTCATTTATCCAGGACGGATAAAGATGGTTCTTCCCCGCGACAACGCATGAGATAATTCTTTTTTTAAAAAGGTAGTGTCTCTGTTTGTCCACTATCCTTTTTGTTCAATACACTCTGTCTTACGAAACATAGGTAGTCATACATGTCCAAGCTGGTTCTCGTACTCAATTGCGGAAGCTCCTCTTTGAAGTTCGCCATTGTCGACGCTCAATCAGGCGATGAGCATCTTACCGGTCTAGCCGAATGCCTTCACCTCCCAGAAGCCCGCATTAAGTGGAAAATGGACGGTAAGCATGAAGCCCAACTCGGCGAAGGTGCCGCACACAATGAAGCACTGAACTTCATTGTTGATACCATTCTTGCCTCTAAGCCTGAGCTTGCCGAGAACCTAGGTGCCATCGGCCACCGCGTTGTTCACGGTGGTGAGCACTTTACTCAGTCAGCATTAATTACGGACGATGTACTGAAAGGGATCCACGATGCAGCCAGCTTTGCACCGCTGCACAACCCAGCCCATATCGTAGGTATCGAAGCGGCGAAAAAAGCCTTCCCAGCGCTGAAAAACGTGGCGGTATTCGATACGGCATACCATCAAACCATGCCAGAAGAAGCCTACTTGTATGCGCTGCCTTATAACCTTTATAAAGAGCACGGCATCCGTCGCTATGGCATGCATGGTACCTCGCACTACTTTATCGCTAACGCCGCCGCTGAGCAGCTTGGCAAGCCTGTTGATGAAGTCAACATCATTAACTGCCACCTGGGTAACGGCGCGTCAGTTTGTGCGATTAAAAACGGTAAATCCGTCGACACCTCAATGGGCATGACCCCATTGGAAGGTCTGGTCATGGGCACCCGCTCTGGTGATTTAGATCCTGCAATTATCTTCCACCTGCACGATGCACTGGGCTATAGCGTTGAGCAAATCAACACCATGCTGACCAAAGAGTCTGGCCTGCAAGGCTTGACCGAAGTGACCTCTGACTGCCGCTTTGTCGAAGACAACTATGGCGAGAAAGAAGAAGCCACTCGCGCAATGAATGTGTTCTGTCACCGCCTTGCTAAGTACGTAGCCAGCTACACCGCGACCCTAGACGGCCGTCTTGATGCGATTGTCTTTACCGGCGGTATCGGTGAGAACTCAGGTCCAATCCGCGAACTAGTACTTGAGCGCTTGTCGCTACTGGGTGTTGATGTCGACAAAGCGCGCAACCTGAAAGCCCGCTTTGGTGGCGAAGGCGTGATTACCACAGACGAAAGCCGTGTACCTGCGATGGTGATTTCAACCAACGAAGAGTTGGTCATTGCGCAAGACACTGCGCGCCTAACTGGCCTGTAAGACCATTCCCAACGGCTGATTCCACTCAGCCGTTTTTATATTTGTGCCGGCCTGTCCGGCACGCCAATCAGATAGTGAGAGGAAGTCAACGTGTCCCGTACTATTATGCTAATCCCAATCGGCTCCGGCGTCGGCCTGACCAGTGTCAGCCTCGGCGTCATGCGAGCGATGGAGCGTAAAGGCGTTCGCGTCTCATTTTTTAAACCCATTGCCCAGCCACATCACGGTAGCGACACCGATGTGACAGACCTGACGACGGAAATCATTCACGCCAACAGTGATATGAAAGTCGCCGAGTCAATGTCGATGAACCAGGCCGAAAATCTGCTGCGCTCTGATCAAGAAGACGTGTTGCTTGAAGAAGTACTTGCACGCTTCACACACGCCACCCAAAACACCGAAGTGGCATTGGTTGAAGGCTTGGTTACCACGCGTAACCATCCGTTTGCCAACCAAATCAATTACGAGATTGCTAAGACGCTGGATGCAGAAATTGTCTTTGTCACCACACCAGGTACCGACAACCCAGCCCAGCTAAAAGAGCGTATCGAGTTTGCTTGCACCAACTTTGGCGGCAGCAAAAACGGCAATATCTCTGGCGTGATCATCAACAAGCTCAATGCGCCTGTGGATGATGCTGGCCGCACCCGCCCTGATCTGTCAGAAATCTTTGACGAAGCGGACGGCGCACGTCCAACCAACGTTGAAGTGATGCAGATTTTCAACTCCAGCCCAATCCGTGTACTGGGTTGTGTGCCATGGAAAATCGACCTGATCGCCACTCGTGCTAGCGATATGGCCAAGCACTTGAACGCCACCATTATCAACGAAGGCGAAATTCACTCACGTCGCATCAAGAGCATTACTTTCTGTGCGCGTTCAATCCCTAATATGGTTGAACACTTCCGCCCAGGCTCCTTGCTCGTGACTTCGGCTGACCGCCCTGACGTGATCGTCGCCGCGTGTCTAGCTGCGATGAACGGCGTAGAAATCGGTGCCTTGTTGCTGACAGGTGGTTATGCCATCCCTGACCAGCTCAAAGCACTGTGTGATCGTGCCTTTGAAACGGGCCTACCGGTGTTCACCACTGCAGGGAACACCTGGCAAACCTCGCTCAACCTGCAAAGCTTCAGCCTCGAAGTCCCGGCTGACGACAAAGAGCGTGTTGAGTTTGTGAACGACCATGTAGCCAGCCACATTGATGGCAACTGGATTGAGTCACTAAGCTCTGGCTCTAACCGCGAGCGTCGCCTCAGCCCACCGGCCTTCCGTTATCAGCTCACCGAGTTTGCGCGTAAAGCCGCCAAACGCATTGTGCTGCCGGAAGGTGACGAGCCACGCACCATCAAGGCCGCCGCTATCTGTGCCGAGCGTAAAATTGCTGAGTGTGTGCTTTTAGGTAACCCAGAAGAAATTAAACGTGTTGCCGATCAGCAAGGCGTCACCCTGGGCGCGGGTGTCGAAATCATCGATCCAGTGAAAGCGCGTGACAAATATGTGGCCCGCTTGGTTGAGCTGCGTAAGAGCAAAGGCATCACCGAAGTGATTGCGCAAGAGCATCTGGAAGACACAGTGGTACTGGGTACCATGATGCTAGAAGCCAACGAAGTCGACGGTCTGGTTTCCGGTGCCGTGCACACGACGGCTAACACCATTCGCCCACCGCTGCAGATCATCAAGACAGCGCCGAACGCCTCTTTGGTGTCGTCGGTCTTCTTCATGCTGCTGCCTGAGCAAGTGCTGGTTTACGGTGACTGTGCGATTAACCCGGATCCAAACGCAGAACAACTGGCTGAAATCGCAATTCAATCAGCCGATTCTGCCGCCGCATTCGGTATTGAGCCGCGCGTGGCAATGATCTCTTACTCGACCGGTAGCTCAGGCAAAGGGGCTGACGTAGATAAAGTTCGCGAAGCCACCCGTCTTGCCAAAGAGAAGCGCCCTGATCTAGTGATTGACGGCCCACTGCAATACGACGCGGCCATCATGGAAAATGTGGCTAAGTCGAAAGCACCGGATTCACCGGTTGCCGGTAAAGCGACCGTGTTCGTCTTCCCAGACTTGAACACAGGTAACACCACCTACAAAGCGGTACAACGTTCTGCTGAGCTGGTGTCTATCGGTCCAATGCTGCAAGGCATGCGCAAGCCGGTGAACGACCTGTCGCGTGGCGCATTGGTTGATGACATTGTTTACACAGTGGCACTGACCGCTATCCAAGCGAAACAAGCGGAAGACAACGGCCAAGTGTAATTTGCACAACGCCCTGTCGAGATAAAACAAAAGCCAGCACCCGTTGCTGGCTTTTTTGCGTTTGCGTTCACAACGTTACATGCCAACGCGATCTAGCATGGCGTATCCATTCTGGTTTTGGAGTCGAAGATGGCTAACGAATTCGATCCCGTCACACTACGGCATACCCTGCACCAAACCCCTGAGCTGTCTAACCACGAAGCCCTCACCGCCCGCACTATCGCTGCCCAGTTGCGGCAATTTGGCTTTCACCCTGCCACTGATGTCGGCGGTCACGGGATCCTGGTCACCATTCAAGGCGCGGCACCAGGGCCCACCACCTTGCTACGTGCCGATTTCGATGCGCTGCCGATTGAAGAGCCTGGATCACTGGCTTATTGTTCCCAGCACTCAGGCGTGATGCATGCCTGTGGCCACGATGGTCATACCGCGGCGTTGCTGGCCGTCGCCGCCGAGCTTCGCCACACGCCACCCGCTCGTGGCACTGTGCTGCTCGCCTTTCAGCCTGCCGAAGAAACCGGCGAAGGCGCAGCGCGTATGTGCGAGTCCCCCGCACTTACCAACGCGCAGATTGATAACGTCTACGCCTTTCACAATCTCCCCGGCTTTAGTCAGCATCAAATCGTGGTACGCCCCGGTACCTTTGCCTGTGCCTCGACCGGAGTCGCTATTGAGTTGTACGGAAAAACTTCTCATGCCGCCTACCCAGAGCGTGGGATCAGCCCTGCCAGTGCGATGACAGGCGTGCTGCATACCCTGACACAACTGCCCGACGCCTACCCTGACGCCAACAGCCTCGTCACCTTGGTTCACGCCCAGTTAGGAGAGCCTGCCTACGGCGTCGCCCCCGGCCAGGCGACCGTGATGGCCACGTTACGCAGTGATGACAACGCCTGCTTTCACGCCATGAAGGCCGACTTAATCGACAAAGTGAACACGCTGGCGGCTCGGGCAGGATTAACGGTCAGTGTTTGCTGGCATGAGCCCTTTATCGCGGCCGAGAACAGCACGCACCATACGCAGCATGTGGTCAATGCCGCGCAGTCGTTAGGGTTAGCCGTTCACAGGCTCACCGAGCCCATGCGTTGGTCGGAGGATGTGGCCGAATTTCTTGCTCGTTGGCCAGGGGCGTTATTTGGCATTGGCAGTGGTGAGCATCATCCACAGCTGCACAACCCTGATTATGATTTCCCAGATGCGATCCTCCCCACCGCCAAAGCGCTCTTTACCGCGTTGGTCGCTGAGCATCACGGCTGCATCACAGGCTAATCACGCCCTACCCCAGCGCCAGCCAAACGCCAACACCCACCATCAAGGTGCCCGCGACACGGTTGAGTAATTGCACGTTGCCTCTTTGCTGCAGAAATTGGCGCAACGTGCGACCGCCACTGGCATACAGCATCAAACAGCTAAACTCGGTCAGCAGAATAATCAACACCAGCACACTTAACTGGCTAGGCAGCGCTAATTTAGGATTAATAAACGGGGGCAACAGTGAGATCATAAACGCCCAGCCTTTCGGGTTAGCAATCGCGGTGACAAACCCTTGGGCCGCCAAGGACCACGCAGACGCTTCACTGGGGCTAGCGTCATCCTCCTCAGGAATGGCCATTTTCCCGCGAGATCGCCACATTTGCACCCCGATAAACGCCAGATAGGCACCACCGACGTATTTGAAAACCTGAAAGATAGACGGATAATTAAGCATCATCGCCGCCACTCCAATCACCGAGGCAATCGCCACCAGCCCCACGCCAATTAACTCGCCCCACATCATATGCAGGCTACGCTTAACCCCGATGGTCATTCCCAGCGTCATCGAGAGGGTCATACACATCCCAGGCGTCACCGAGACGAGGAAAAAGGTCGGGATAAACAAGGAAAGCATGGTGGTATCAATCAAAGCAGTTGGCATAAAGCGTAATCAGAACAAAGCACTACAGGGGCCTCTAGTAAACGCCCTTTATCGTTTGAGATCAAGCTGACTGTTGAGTTTATAACCAAGCGATTGGACTTATTGCCATTTAGACGTCCAGAAGTAAAAATATCCATTGACTTAATTTTGACTAACTCATAGCATCAATAACCAGAGCGACAGCAAGAATGTGGCACAAGCCGCTGAGTGAGTCTGCTGTGATCAAATTATTCGCCAAGGACATGTGATGATTGAGATAACCAACCTCAACAAGGTATTCGAACTCGGGGAGCGCCGAATTCATGCCCTTAATGACATCAACTTATTTATTCCCAAGGGGAAAGTATTTGGTGTGATCGGTGCCTCCGGTGCTGGGAAAAGTACCCTGATCCGGATGGTTAACCTGCTCGAGCGCCCAACCAGCGGCTCAGTCAAAGTGGGTGGGACAAACCTCACCGCGCTACCCAGCCGCCAGTTGACCCAAGCGCGCCGTAAAATCGGGATGATTTTCCAACACTTTAATCTGCTTTCGTCACGCACCGTTTTCGACAATATCGCCCTACCGCTTGAGCTAAGTGGCTCGAGCCGCGATGAGATAGAAACCCGCGTAAGCGAACTGCTCGATCTGGTCGGCTTGGCCGATAAGCGTGATGTGTATCCTGCCAGCCTCAGTGGCGGACAAAAACAGCGTGTCGCCATTGCCCGCGCACTGGCGCCAAGCCCTAATGTCTTGCTTTGTGATGAAGCCACCAGCGCACTGGATCCGGCCACCACCCAATCGATTTTGTCACTGCTGCAAACCATCAACCAAAAGCTCAACCTCACCATTTTGCTGATCACCCACGAAATGGACGTGGTCAAACGTATCTGTGACGACGTCGCCATCATTGGCGACGGTGAGCTGGTTGAATCCGGCCCGGTGGGCGAGATTTTTGCGCACCCCAAATCCGACTTGGCGAAACAATTTATTCGCTCAACCCTCGACTTGTCAGTGCCGCATGATTTCGCCCAGCGCTTACAACAAGAATACTTTGAAGGCAGCTACCCGTTAGTGCGCCTCGAGTTTACCGGTGCGACTGTCGATGACCCATTAATCAGCCAGATCTCACGCCTGTTTGATATCGACATCAGCATTTTAAGCTCAGATATCGACTATGCCGGTGGCGTGAAATTCGGCCTACTCCTCGCGGAGATCATGGGCCCCAAAGAGGCGGTTGAAAACGCCATTACTTACCTCAACAAGCACCATGTCAACACGGAGGTACTTGGCTATGTTGATTGATCAACTCACCCAATGGGTTAATGAAAACAGCGCCCTTATCAACTTGCTCCTCGAGGCTACCGGCCAAACTCTGTATATGGTGTTTGCCTCCGGCATCATGGGGTTTGTGATTGGCATCCCACTAGGCGTGTTACTGCATGTGACCAAACCCGGTGGTTTGCTGGGTCAACCACAAGTTAACCAGGTGCTTGGCGCAGTCGTGAACATTGGTCGCTCCATCCCCTTTATTATCTTGCTGGTCGCGATTATTCCCTTTACCCGCATGGTGGTTGGCACCTCGATCGGTACCGCGGCGGCGATTGTGCCACTGACCGTCGGCGCGATTCCATTTATTGCCCGCTTGGTTGAGGGGGCGTTACTGGAACTACCGGCAGGGCTAGAAGAAGCGGCCAAAGCGATGGGCGCGAACCCGTTCCAGATTATTTATAAAGTGCTGATACCTGAAGCACTGCCAGGCATCATCAATGGCGCCACCATTACCTTGGTCACCTTGGTGAGCTACTCGGCCATGGCCGGTGCCGTCGGTGGCGGCGGCCTTGGAGATGTGGGCATCCGCTACGGCTATCAACGCTTTGATACCACCGTCATGCTGATCACCGTTGTGATGCTGGTGGTCTTAGTACAAGCGATTCAATCTTTTGGTGATTACTTGGTGCGACGCGCCGATCACCGCTAAATCAAACACAATAATGACGAATATGTTGCAAACAGGGAGACAGACAATGAAAACCACCATTAAAACGCTACTCGCCACGCTTGGCCTTGCCTCTACCTTGGTGCTGACTGGCTGCGGTGAGAAAGAACAAGCCGCGACCGATAATAACAGCATCACCGTGGGCGTGATGGCCGGCGAAGAAGCACAAGTGGCTGAACACGCGGTGAAAGAAGCGAAAAAGCTCGGCCTTGATGTAGAGCTAATCACCTTTACCGATTACGTCTCGCCGAACGCGGCACTGGACGATGGTTCAGTCGACGTGAATGCTTTCCAACACAAACCTTACTTGGACGCACAAATCAAAGATCGTGGCTATGAGTTCGCGATTGCTGGCAACACCTTTGTGTATCCGATTGCGGCCTACTCTTACAAGCTAGATAGCGTCGAGGATCTACCAGAAGGTGGTAAAATTGCCGTGCCAAACAACCCATCGAACCTAGGCCGTTCACTGGTATTGCTTGAGCAACAAGGCATCATCAAGCTTAAAGAAGGCGCAGGCATCAACGCCACCAAGCTGGATATCGTTGAGAACCCCAAAAACGTAGAAATCATCGAGCTAGAAACCCCACAACTGCCTCGCTCGCTGGAAGACGTAGACTTGGCTATCATCAACAACACCTTTGCCGCCGGCGTGGGCCTAACGCCAAACAAAGACGGCATCTTTGTTGAAGACAAAGAGTCACCCTACGTGAACCTGATTGTGGCGCGCAAAGACAACGTCGACGCTGAAAACGTGAAAACCTTTGTTAAAGCCTACCAAACTGACGCGGTTTATAACGCCGCAATGGAAGTCTTTGACGGCGCGGTGGTAAAAGGCTGGTAAGCTAGCGTCACAATATGTTCGCTCAGACGAACGCCTCGACGCTAACGAGTATCGATAGCTAAACAAAATGCCACAGTGACTGGTGAAGTAACTGTGGCGTTTTTTAATCTTGGCCAATAGCGGGTTAACTTGCTGCCGTGACCGGAAGCACGCGTTTTAAAATATCTGCCAGCGTCACCACGCCAATCATTTCCCCCTCTTTACTGACCACCGCAAGCTGAACGCTGGCCTCACGCATGCGCGCTAGCGCTTCGTAGATGGGCGTGTTGGCATCTAACACATATGCATTGCGAGCGACATCGCGTGCGAGTCGGTCTGCCGGTTCGAGTAGCGTATCCCGCACGTGCACCACCAACGGCTTTAGCCCCTCGTTGCCAGTCATTAAAATACGCAGATGCCCTGACGCCACGGCGACAGCACGCACCTCTGCCACCGTTGCATGTTTATCAACATGTGCCATCACCTGCCCCTGGGTGACCAAGGTTTCGATTGCAATCGAACTCAGATCGATCAACCCCGACAATTGCCGTTGAATCGCTGGTTGCAAGGTTCCCACTTGCCCAGAATGCTCAACCAATTGACGAATGGTCTGAATATCTTGTCCCCCGACCGCGGCGCTTTCTACCGGCTCAACCCCTGAGGCTTTCACCAAGCGATTGGCAATACGATTGATCCAGCGAAGTAACGGACGTAACGGCCACACATAAGCGTGCGAGACAACACCGATTGCCAAGGCTGACTTTTCTGGATGAGCAATCGACCAAGACTTCGGTGCCATCTCACCCACGACGAGGTGCAAAAATGTCACCACAAACAGCGCAAATCCGAAGGCCGCCGCATCAGCCGCCCAAGCGGGTAAGCCAACCGCGAGAAAGACGGGCCCTACCCAGACATCCACCGCTGGCTTAGTGACCGCCCCTAGCGCAAAGGTACAAAAGGTGATCCCTAATTGCGCCCCTGCCAGCATCAAGGTCAAATCATTCATGCCACGCAGCGCTGCCCGCGCCGACCCACTCTCTACCGCCATTTCTTCCAAACGATGTCGACGCGCGCCCATCAAGGCAAACTCGATAATGACAAAAAAGCCACTCAACACAATCAAAGCCAGCGTGACCACACTGACCACTAAAGGATCGGTCATTGATTATCCTCCACAATGGGCTGCTCAATAAGCGTGACCCGCACCGACGTGGGAATGTGCCGTTCAATGCTTAATACATCCACTTCAAGATGGCGCATAATTGGTTGACTCTCCGCCAGTTCGGATGGGTCAATCGGCAGCGCAATGGTCACCGTATCCCCTACGGCTGGCAATGCGCCACACGCCGCAATCAATACGCCAGCTATGGTTTCGACATCACCCCGCGGCAGATCATAACCAATCGCACGCTCCACTTCGTCGATGTGCACATCACCGTCCATTAACCAAATATTGTCGCTTTCAGGGACAACCGCCTCGGCATGATCACTATCATGTTCGTCGGTAATTTCCCCCACGATCTCCATGGCCAAGTCTTCAATCGTTAATACGCCAGCAAAGCCGCCATATTCATCAATCACACACGCCAGTTGATTGGTCGTGCGCACCAACTGATCCAGCGCATTTGGCAACGGCATTAATGTGGGGAGGACACTGGCAGGACGCATCACTGACGCCACGGTATCATTTGAATCCGCCTCTGTTTTCGCGAGGACATCTGACAGGTGAACCACGCCCACAGGCGCATCATTATTATCAAGCACAGGATAACGAGTGTGGGCTTGCGCCATCAGCGCCAACAATTCGGACAGCTTGGTTTCTGGCGACACCCAATCAACTTGCGAACGCGGCACCATCGCATGCTCAACATCGCGCGCAGGAAAATCCAGGATCCTATCCATCATCAGTGACAACTCCACCGGCAAATCCCCGCTCTCTCGCGAGTCGGCAATAATATGGTGTAAGTCGTCTTCTGAGGCACTCATATCAAGATCATGCACCGGTTGAATCCCCACCATCCGTAGCACCAGGTTGGCGGATTTATCAAAGAAACTGATGATCCAACCAAACACCGACATATAAATCAGTGTCGAACGCGACATCATACGCGCCATGGGTTCAGCATTGGCAATGGCTAAGTTTTTCGGGTAAAGCTCACCCAAAATCATTTGCACAATCATCGCCACCGCGAGCGTCGCCATGGTGCCAATCGCGATCCCCGCTTCCAGCGACAAGCCTAGTTGTTGCAATAAAACGCCCATCGACTCGCCGACCAACGGCTCGGCAACAAAGCCCAACACCAAGCCGGTGACCGTGATACCAAGCTGCGCGCCAGATAACATAAAGCTCGTCCGTTTTGTCACCGCCAGCGCCCGTTTTGCCGACGCATCGCCCGTCGCGGCTAAGGTCGCAAGCTTTGCGCGATCGACCGCCATATAGGCAAACTCTTGCGCCACAAAGTAGCCATTGGCGGCAATAATTAACAAAATAAAGAAAAGACCGAGCAGGAGGGTAATCATAGGTTCAATCATGACTGCATCCTTTGTTGGTGACAACGTACCAGTGAAGGGGAGTGACAATCGACGCGTGTTGGATCCACAAAATATGCCTTATGTAGAAAGAGGAATCGGAGTATATTCTGGTGATATCGATACAGTCTAGTTAATTTTTGTACACCTCACCGTCACGCGTTTGGCAGCCAAACGATTTAATACTTTTATCAATCAAATGCTCACCTTATCTTGACCCGGCTAGTGGCTGCCCCTCATCATTATTTCTACCATTCTTTGTTCGTTTGCGGTCATGCGTCTTGAATACACAGGCTCGATGCCAGAATGCATCGGCTTTCTTTTACTGCCCCGCTTCTCGATGATGGCCTTTTTCTCTGCCGTCGAGCCACTGCGTATTGCCAACCAGATCAGTGGCAAGCCGCTATTTGATTGGCAAATGATCAGTGAAGATGGCAAACCAGTGAAGGCGTCTAACGGTATGTCATTGCTGGCCGACAAAGCGATTGATGCCGTGCATGACCTGCCCTCGCTGGCCGTGTGTAGCGGTTTTGATCCTGAAGCCTATTTAAGTCGCCCCTTAATGCGCTGGCTGCACCGCCTTGATGCGGCAGGTTGCGCGCTCGGCGGGCTCGATACCGGCTGCTTTTTGCTGGCCGCTGCCGACTTGCTCAAGGGTGAGCGGGTCACCTTACATTGGGAAAGCCTGCCCTCGTTTCAAGAGCGCTTTCCGGAGGTAAGCACCTCAGATGAGCTGTTTGAACTGGGACGGCGGCGTTTTTCATGCGCAGGGGGCGCAGCGGCGATGGACATGGCGCTGGATGTGATTGCGCGTCGCCACGGCACCCAGTTAGCGATCGACGTCTCTGAACAGCTAGTGCACGAGCGCATTCGTACTCGGCGCGATCAACAGCGAATGACACTCGCCCGCCGTTTAGGCACCCATCGCCGACGTCTGGTCGACGCGGTGGATGTGATGGAACGCCATATAGAATCCCCCCTGCCTTTGGCCGAGGTGGCTCAGCGCAGTGGTATCTCACTTCGCCATCTGCAACGGCTTTTTGATAGCGAGCTGAACCAGTCACCACGAAGCTGGTATTTGGGGTTGCGGCTAGAGCGTGCCCACTACTTGCTAAAAGAAACCGATCTCGATGTGTTGTCCGTGGGGTTGGCGTGTGGCTTTAGCTCAAGCTCGAGTTTTTCCCGCGCGTTTCGCAGCCATTACGGTGTGTCACCGCGCCAGATGCGCAAAGCCCAAAGCCAGTAAAAGAAGAAAAACAAGATAGATAAAAAGCCGCTCACCCCGCCACCCTAATCGGCAACAGAATGAGCAGCTTGTCTCGCGTTTAGCGCGTCTTGGTGCGACGCCTTAAACCGCTATTTTTTCGCGGCCAGCTATTTTTGGCGGCTAGCTTTTTTTAGGCGCGACCAGCGAGCGGCGCGACTCACCAAACAGTGAGATCAACACCCCGGTGGTCATCACCAGAATCACCACGCTCAGTGGCAAGGCGGCGGCGATCAATGCCGTCTGTAGCGCTTTAAGGCCGCCGGCCATTAGCAGCGTTGCTGCCACCAAGCCAATTACTACGCCCCAAATAACACGGAAACGCCGCGGCGGCTCCTCGTCACCCAGAGATAAGATTGTCGTCAGCACCAAGGTGCCCGAGTCCGACGAGGTCACAAACCAGCTCATCAGCAAGAACACCATCAGAGCCGAGAGTATCCAGCCGAACGTGCCAGTGCCAACAATGCCATCAGCTGCCGCAAATAAGGCCGCTGGCAGCTCCCAAGCATTAACCAAGTCGATAATGCCGGCACTGCCCACACCACCACTGGCATACAGCTCCTGGTAAATCGCATTGCCGCCAAAAATCACCAACCAGACAAAGATCAGCAAGGTAGGCACAAACAATACCCCCAACACGAACTCACGCAGGGTGCGCCCTTTGGAAATACGCGCAATAAACAACCCTACAAAGGGCGCCCAGGCAAGCCACCAGCCCCAATAGAAAATAGTCCAGGCCTGCTGCCAATCTACCGTACCCGGCTCATCAGCAAACCACAGCCCCATCGGGATAAAGTTAATCGCATAGTCGAGTAAGGTTTCACCAAACGCGCCGAACAACCACAGTGTGGGGCCGCCAATTAAAAAGACGCCAACCACAAACACCGACACCCAAATATTCATCTGCGAAATAATACGGATCCCGCGGCGCACACCAGAGACCGCCGACACAATCGAGATAAACGAAATCACCGCAATCAACACCAGTTGGGTCGATAAGCCAGAGGCGATTCCCATCAAGCGCTCCAGCCCCACGGCCATTTGACTCACGCCAAGCCCGAGCGACGTCGCCACACCAAACACGCAACCCAGCACCCCAAGGATGTCAAACAGATGGCCCCAGGCACCGAAAATACGATCGCCGATAAAAGGATAAAGCGCCGAGCGCAGGGCCAAAGGGAGTTGCTTACGGTAGGCAAAATACGCCAGCGACATACCGACAATCACATAGATGGCCCAGCCATGCAGCCCCCAGTGGAACACGGTGACCCGCAGCGCATCGATGGCGCGCTCATAGCCAATGGCCGCCGCGCCCGCCATGTCGGCGTGGGGATTGTTGGGATAACCAAATCCACCGGTGTTATCGAGATAAAAGATGGGTTCGGCCACCCCAAAAAACAGGATGCCAATACCAATGCCGGCAGAGAACAACATCGAGAACCAAGAGAAGTTACTAAACTCTGGACGACTGTCGTCAGGGCCGAGCCGCACGTTGCCGTACTTGCTGAAAACGATAAACCCGCACACGGTCAATAACAGCATCACGGTGACCAGGTAGTAGCCACTAAAGGTACTTTCAATCCAGGTGCGCGTGGCACCGAACAAGACACTGGCCGTCTCGGATTGAAAGCCGGTGAACAGCACAAACGCCAGTACCAATACGGCTGAACAAATGGTCATGCCGCGGTGCATGCCTTGGAAGAAGCCACCTTGCGCAAGCTCGGTGACCATATAATCGGTCGAGGTAGCAGCCTGCTGGCTGTCACCACGTTGGGGTGAGTTTGGGGGTGTTGAAGTAGCGATAATGATTCCTCCTTGAGCCGGAAGTCGGGCCGGCGATCCCGTAATCCGCCCAGGCTCTGCTGGGCGGGACCTCATGATGGCTCACCATCTTGGTGACGACGCGCTCACTGCCTACTGGGTAGGCCGATGCGACGCCCAGCAAGCTGGGGCCACTCATTGTCGGATGCGGTAGGCAGCCGCTCAATCAGGCTGGAGACAGCATCCGGAAACGGTGCGGGGCGACCGGTTTGCGTATCGATGCCCATCAGCATCTGCTCGCTGGTGGCCAGCACCTCACCTTGGCTATCACGCATTTGCATAAACACATGCAGACGCTTTTGATCACGCGCTAACACGGTCACGTCGACCACCAAGGTCTGGCCTTGATGCGCCTCACGTCGGTAACACAAATGGGTTTCTAGGGTATAAATGGTATAGCCATGCTGGGTGCGGCCTGCGTCATCCAAGCCAATGGTAGCCATTAGTGCATCGACACCCAGCGAGAACACGCGCGCATACTCGGCATCGTTCATGTGTCCGTTATAATCGACCCAGTCGGGGGCGACGTCTATCGTTAACAGTGCCATTAGATGCGCCCTTCCAAACCTTCAGCCTCGGGCCAATACTTCTGCGCCAAGTCTAAAAGCTCGACCAAAAACGCATCACGGCGACGGTCTAGCTCAGAAACAGGACGACCCGCGGCTTGGTGTTCACAGCCTTCGACCACTTTATCAATCAGATCATCGGTCAGCTCAGGCGCTTCCAGCTTGGTCCACGGCAGTTTTAGCGCCGGACCGAACTGCTCTAGCATATGGCGCATGCCCTGCTCACCACCGGCCAGATGGAAAGTTAAGAAGGTGCCCATCAGTGACCAGCGCAGGCCACAGCCATAAACCACTGCCGCATCAATCTCTTCAGTAGTGGCCACCCCGTCGTTAACCAGGTGCAAGGCTTCACGCCATAGCGCTTCCATCAAGCGGTCTGCAATATGCCCCTCGATTTCGCGCTTAACCACCAAGGGACGCATTGCCAGCGCTTGGTAAAGTGCATGGGCGCAGTCAATATGATCCGATTGAGTAGCCTCGCCGCCCACTAATTCAACCAGCGGCAACAAATACACCGGATTAAAAGGATGCGCTACCATCACCCGCCCTGGGTGGTTATGGCAATCCGTCTGCAGCTCGGTGGGTTTAAAGCCAGAGGTCGATGAGCCAATAATCGCGCTTGGCGCCGCAGCAGCATCAATTGCCGCCAAGGTCTCGCGCTTAATATCAATGCGCTCCGGCACGTTCTCTTGGATCAGGTCGGCCTCTTTCACCGCCTGCTCAAGGCTATCAACAAAGGTTAACCGAGCAGGATCCGCGCCTTCGGCAAGGCCCAGTTTTTCTAACGATGGCCAGGCATTGGTCACAAAGGCACGGGTGCGAGTGGGCGCTTGTGGGTCAGGGTCATAGGCAATCACGTCCCAGCCCTGCGCCAAGGCACGCGCAATCCAACCATTACCAATCACACCAGTGCCGATGACCGCTAACTGCTTGCTCATTGGTCACCTCCTTCAACCGGCTTACCCGTCTTAGGATCAACCAGTTTCAGCGCAGCGCGCGTTTGTGCGGGCGTCATAATACGACCGCCAAGGTTTTCAATGATGGTGCTCGCCTTTTCTACCAAGCCGCCGTTGGTCGCCATTACCCCTTTTTCTAAGTAGAGGTTATCTTCCAAGCCCACGCGGGCATGGCCACCCAGCAACATGGCTTGCGCCACCATCGGCATCTGATGGCGACCAATTCCAAACGCCGCCCAGTTGGCGTTTTCAGGCAGCTTATTGCGCATGGCCAACATGGTTTCGGTGTCCGCTTCTGCGCCCCAAGGAATGCCTAAGCAAAGCTGAAACAACGGATCGCCCTCGAGCAAACCTTCTTTTTGTAGCTGGCGGGCAAACCAAACGTGGCCTAAGTCAAAGCACTCCAGCTCTGCTTTCACGCCCGCGGCCTGCACCATACGGGCTTGCTCACGTAGCCAGTCGGCGGTGTTAATGTACACCATGTCACCAAAATTCAGGCTGCCGCAATCTAAGGTGCACAGCTCAGGCAATAGCTCGCCCACTGGCGCATGACGCTCGGCTGGGGTTTGCATATCGGTGCCCGGGCCACCACGGCTTGGATCTTGAGCGTCCGGCATCCAATCACCGCCGCCACCGCCGGTGATGTTCATGACAATATCGACGTCTGATTCGCGAACGCGCTCCATCACCTCACGGAAGTGATCAATATTATGGCTAATGCCGCCTGTTTCAGGGTCACGCACGTGAATATGAGCGACACTGGCACCAGCACGCGCCGCCTCAATACAGTTATCGGCAATCTGTTTTGGCGTGACTGGCACATTGGGGTTTTTGCCCGTGGTATCGCCCGCACCGGTGACGGCGCAGGTAAGGATGACGCTGCGATTCATGTTCGGCCTCTTGTCGCTTGATTAAACTGGCCACAGTGTGTCGGGAATACAGCGTCATAACTTGACACTACGCGACATAAAAGCAGCAAAAAGAGACATAGTGAGAAGAGGAGTTCGTTCAAGAAAACGACACGGTTTACAACGCAGCGATGAGAATATTTGACGGTGAAGTAGCGGTGGAGTGGTCATCCAGCAGGCTCAACACACTGAAATGACAAGGCCCGCACTGAATAGCGCAGGCTTTCTGGTGGTGTGAATGGTTTAGCTAAAGCTATCTCTGAGGGTACGATGACGTCTTCCTCGTATAACTCACCAACTGTTATCTGTAGGTGAGTGGCAGTGTCCATATTATTAGCGATTGTTTACTAAAACATGCATGCACAGTCAGTAGCTGCTTTTTAGCATATTTAACAACCCCGGATAAGCCGCTTCTAACTCCTCCCTGCGAAGTTTAGCGAACGACCGGTTGCCACGATCAACATGAGTAATAAGGCCTGAATCTTTCAGAATTTTAAAATGATGTGACCGCGTTGCTTTCGTAACCGTGAGGCCAAAAGAGGTGCAATGCCTTTCTGCATCAGCCTCATCACTGATTAAGTCAACGATGATTTTTAACCTAATGGGGTGTGCAAGCGCCTTCAAGATCTCCAGCAGCTCATCTCCGCTGTTCTGCGTTCCTGTTTCAACTTTTGCCATGACATTCCTACCTGCTCAAAAATACAAACACATTGACATGCTTTTCATACATATGTAAGGTTCGAAACTTATCGAACGTACGATGATACCAAAACACCTGTATGTTCTCATATGAATGCATTTTTTCAAACTTTGAAATGAATACGTAAAAGCGTTACGACATCTTTAGTAACGCACAGAGAGGTAAGAGGTATAGATGGACCTTAAAGGTGCAACAATTTGTTCGAAGTTAAATCAACTGCAGCGCAGCTCAGTGGAAGGCGGCTCTATACCATGGTCGGAGGGTATTATTTTAAGACGCCCGGACAACCTACCAATAATGACAAGTCTATAGGGTTTATAATCTATGACTACACTTAATAAAAATACAAATCTACTTATCTTATTTTCCGTACTATTAGCTGTATTTGTTGTACCAAGCTCTATTTCAGGTACCGCGATTGCACTGCCTTATATTAGTGCAGATATGCAATCTGACCTTGCAAGTCTTCAATGGGTGGTGAATGCTTTCAACCTGACGTTCGCTTGTTTTACACTGATTTGGGGGAAACTCTCTGATATTTTTGGTCGAAAGCGCTCTTTTATTGCTGGTGCATTGATTTACACATTAGCATCAGTTGGTTCTTTTTTGGCCAACAATGCCCTGTGGCTCGATATCTTTCGAGCTTTAGCCGGTGTAGGAGGAGCCGCAATTTTCTCATGTGGTAGTGCCATTTTTGTACATGTATTTGAAGGAAATCAACGTACCAAAGCATTCGCATTATTTGGGACGACAGCAGGGTTAGGCATTACATTAGGTCCTACAATTTCAGGACTATTGTTAGAAATGTGGAGCTGGCAAGTAATTTTCGCCATGCATGCAGTCGCGCTTTTTTCTGTACTGCTGGTTAGTACTAAAATCCCTTCAGATGAAGCAGCGGATGTACGCCTTTCACAAGTAGATTTCTTGGGTTCACTACTTTTCATTTCAAGTATGTTCTTGCTGATGCTTGCTCTGTCAAAAGGTTATGACTGGGGATGGGAAAGCTCAGAAAGCCTGCTAACGCTAGCCAGCGGCGCTATACTTTTTATTCTATTTCTTATCCGTGCTCAATTAGCCAAAAACCCTGTACTTAATTTAAGCCTACTTAAAAATCGTAAGTTTTTAGGGTTTATTTTAGTTCCGGTCGTCGCGAGTTTCACTTTCGTCACCTTGTTAACCTATTTCCCGACCTATCTGACAGGCCCTATGCAACTACCAGCCTCAAAAGCTGGACTAATGATGATCTTTCTAACGTCACCAGTTCTAATATTTCCTTTGATTGCCGGAAAATTGGCATCAAGAGGAGTGAGTTCTAAGCTTCTAATGTATATAAGTATTTTAAGCATGTTGATAGGAACATCACTACTGTTATCATCCATTGATATTGTTCTTAACCTCCCAGTTTTATCTATCTCTTTATTATTAATCGGGATAGGGATGGGAATGTCCGCCGGGCTTGTAGATGGAGAAGCGCTAAGTTGTGTTGATTCAAATGAAATAGGTATGGCAGCAGGATTATTGAATACCTTTAGACTAGGAAGTGAAGCCATTGCAGTCGCCTTGTATGGGTCATTACTCAGTTCAACTTTGTCTGAGATTGTTCCAGTTAACTTACGTGCACTTGAATTACCAAACATCGGCGAATGGGTGAATAGCATTACATCCGGTAACTTTGTTTCGATGGTTGAAGCAACCTCTGGAGTCAATCAAGAGTTTCTATTAAAAGAAGTGATTCGCACCTATAACTATGCGTTTACAGCCACAAATGTTGTACTCGGATCAATCGCCTTACTGGTTAGTTTAATGGTATTCGGACTCTTGCGTAAAGAGCCGAAACGATCACCTGCTGAAGCATCAGATATATAGGTTCATCATGGATGAGCTATCGCTAAAACACTGATAAAATTTCGACCTGTAACGCCATTCGGTTAGAATCGAGTGGCGTTCCTGTTCTTTCTCTACACTGTCATCAGCAACCCGATTGACTTATTCGCATGAAGACAGACCGTTATGATAACAACGCCCAAACCTCCATGACGCACTTTTGCTCCAGCGGCATTCTTGGACAATCAAGAAGCACTTCAAGCTTACTTAGATGAAGAGATGCCAGCGTGCGACCCCGCATTTATCGCCGATGCTCTGGGTGTGATCGCACGCGCCATAAGAATGGCAGATGTTGCCAAGCAAACCGGTCTTTCACGAGAAACGCTCTACCGCACACTCAGCCAAAAAGGCAATCCCTCAAGACACTGATGGCGATTGTGGATGCCTTAGGGAGTGGAGTCGAGGCTTGGTCTAAGTCAACAAACGCGCAGTAGTCACTGCGGCGCTGCTGTCAAAAGTTGTTAAACCAGCCGATACAATCCATCAAATGAGTGAGCCCGCGCTGAATAGTGCGGGCTGCTTGGTGGAGTGGCGCTAGAGGGTAAGCCATTGAGACTTTAGCTTATAAATGAACAAAACTGTTTAGACGGTCTTGCTAATTTAGCAAATTATGAATTAATTTAGGTATGGAAAGTCTCCTAAAGGCGTGTCTAGCATAGGTGGTATAGTTCTGTACTTACCCGAACTAGCTGTCGGCTCTTAATATGGTTTATTCTGGAAGACCAATACCGTAAATCGACCTGACTCGATTGTCATATCTCAGACATCTAGACTGAGCCAATAACCGTTGAACATTACTGTCATAGAATCCACCCTCTGGGCTGAGTACTTTGAATGAGCTGGTCACTAACTGATCGTTAACTTGTCCGAGTTGGTCAACAAGCTCTCTAGCCTGACCAGCTAATCGAGTCAATTTAGCTACATCACGATCGTCGCCCAAGACCATACGATCTGCCGTCTGTATAAGATTTCTGGCTATAGAGAAGTGACGTTGAGATTTCTGCAACGTTTCTAGGAACTGGTAATCGATAGGAATTGAGCTTAATTGACTCAAAGCATCATTCCATGGATAGTTTATTATTCCCTGCTCCCTGTGTTGTGCTGAAACTAATTCTCGCCATCTCGAATTACTGTCTGTGATTATTACTGAACCTGTTACCTGTGCAACAAACAGTGCCATTTCATAATTTGGCCCCATTCTAAACTGCATGAACTGCCCGCCTTCTCCAGCATTCATCTGTTGCAACATCATCAGTGGTGAAGCCTCTGCATAGCGTTCTAATTTTGAAATGCTATCTGTTGCCATTTCTTCAGTTAACCCAAACTGATGCACTAGTACTTGGATTTTCGCGCCTCTAGGCATCATCGCCATTGAATTTAGCAAGTCTTCAGTTGAAAGACGAAGGTATAGCCGCCGATCTTGCTCGCAGATTATCTCGTCTGGGCGAGCCCGATCCCTAGCCATGTCCATCATGGCTCTCATTAGACTGAGATCAAATTCGCTTGGATTGGGAATAAGGTTAACTAGGCCAAGCCCAATAAACGGCTCTATCTCAAGCATGAATAGGAAGTCCTTTAATGCTTGATATTTATACTTACTTGGTGATTGTTTAGGGCTAAACTCTGGCCTGATATTGTTAGAGTTGGTTATTGGTGATTCTATCAAAAATTCGTCAAATACAGACGCCAACGGTAATGCATGAGCACCAATCACCCGCACGTCTACTGGGCCTGTATACAGCCCTCTAAACTTTCCATCGGGCTTGGGCAGCAGCGAGTAAATATCAGTTTCACGAGGCCACAAGGATGAATAGAAACCGTAGATTTTGGATATCTGATCGTCAGATAGTTCGCGCCTGACATCCAACCATGTTTTACCGCTATCTAAACCAAGAACATTACGAATACAGTTGCAAAATGCTAGATTTCGCTCACGAATACTTGCGACATCCCAAGTAGCGCGCAGGTCTACAGGAACGTTACGACAACAATTCTTGTACTTTCGGCCACAACCACAAAGGGAATTTCTACCAATCTGAGCTTCGTCGATATTCTTGTTCAGGTAATCATTTGGAGGTGTAATCCGGCCAAATGCATCCTGATAGTGCACGGAGCCATCTTCAAACTTGGCAAACATTTCACCACCATATCTGTGCAGTTCACCAGAAGGAGGCAACAGGACGTGCCTTATATCAGCCCAATCACAAGTTAAATCATTTTCAGGGTATAGCCATTCCTCTTTGCCTGCTGCAACTGATGATTGAGCTCTACTTTTAATAACGTAGTTAATTTTTCTCACTTCGTCCGAGGTTAATTTACGAGAGTTGATAAACTCAATGGTGTTGACCATGCTTTGACGAATACGGGTGGCATTGGTTCGTTGCTGAAGCGGATTTGCGTTATCTGGGTCCTGAGCATATTCAAGGTTCGTCAGAATCAAACATCGATTCTTATCTAAAGGGAATATGGTTTGCGACCCCTTTAAGGAGATATCAGGATCACTAGGGTATCCACACAACTCAGAATCTGGAGAGCAGGCATAGTTGTAAATTGTCACTGGATGGTCTGACACTATAAACTTAACGTCAGAATTCTCAGCAGATACTAGTTCCCGTACACCTTCAGCCCAAAAAGTACAGTGCATAGACCGCAGAGATTGCATTTCCATCATGAGTTGTAGCTGAGTTAGATCTGGGTATTTACTCTGAACCCAGTCTAAACCTTTTGGTGTTCTTAGCTTTTGAGCATCAAGATAAATGAATAGATTCTGAAAATTCTGATGCCATTGAGATTGGTCGTCAGTTAGGAATGCACGAATAGCTCTACAGCCATTGTCATCAATAGGACCAAAGAGTTTTTGTTCGATCTCATCATTAACTTCTGTTCCCAAAAATGTTGAATAGAGATCTTTTTTATAGAAACGTTGAGCGGAAGTTTGCCATTTCTTGGAATAGACCGTTTTGGTTTCACCATTCTTCAGGTCAATGTCTCGGCGCATTAAGTGGCAAAGCTGATTATCTCGCTCATCCATAAAGCCTTTTTGGTGCCATTGCGGCACAAAATGGTTATCTCTTGTTTTAGTCACTCTATCGCCATCATATCAAAGCATCTTCATACATATGGGTAGCGTATCGCAACAATTTAGTTACCGGAAGCGGACAAGCAATTTAGTTACTCAAAGTACGTCACATTACCAATGTTAGGATATAAACGACTTAACCGCGCCATCATAATGCCTCGGCTGAGACGCTTTGGGGCATAAATGAGCTAGCCCCTACTCCCTTAAAAATCACAGTGACACCTACCCTAATCCTTCCTATGCTGACTATCCACTTCTTCGGCGAGCATGCCGTAGATCACGATCAGGTTATAACTGACCATGCCAAGGACTTGGCCGTTTTCGATTACGGGGGCGCGGCTGATGCCGAAGCGTTCGAATAAACGGGCGCAGTATTTCACATTCATATCGGGGGAGACGCTAAGCGCGGGTTTGGTCATAACCTCATAAACATTCACCCGTGATGGTGCGCGGTTTTTGGCGAGCACTTTTTTGGCAATGTCGTTCATTAACACCAGGCCGAACTCGTCGCCATCATCGCGTTTATTAATAATCAGTGCTTTGACATCTTCTTGGCGTGCAATGCGGATCGCTTCTTCGACTGTGGTGAGCCCATCAATACACACGGCATGGGCATGCATCACATCTCTTACCGTTTTATGTTGTTTCATAACTCGTCCTTCACCACTTCGGTTAATTCTCGCATTTGGTGGGCCACGCCCACGGCATCTTCCACATCAATTTGCACCGCGATACCACTGCCGGAGGTGGCATCGAACTCGCCTACATCATTAATGGTTTCAAGTATGGTGCGCGCTAAGTGCTCTTCCACTAGGAAGATGGCTACGTCCCGCTGCACATCCAGCGTCAGCCCTAAAAAGGTTTTCTTTTTCACCAAGCCTTCGCCACGCGCATTGTTAATAATGGTCGCGCCGGTAGCGCCGGCTTGTCTGGCGGCATCGAGCACCGCATCGGTTTTGGCATCTTCAATAAACGCCATGATTAATTTGAACCGCATAGGCTCTCCTTACGATGAACGCTGTGCGTGCTTTTTCTGTAAATAGGCTGTGATTTGGGCATAACCCATCACGGTGATCATCGGAAACAAACTAGCAAACGCAATTAAGCCAAAACCATCAAGCATCGGGTTTCTTCCCGGTACGGTAGAGGCTAGCCCCAGCCCGAGCGCCGTCACCAAAGGCACGGTCACGGTTGAGGTGGTCACCCCTCCAGAATCATAGGCCAAAGGCACGATAAACGGCGGAGCAAAATAGGTTTGGATCACCACCACCACATAGCCGGTGATGATGTAATAATGGAGCGGATCGCCCACCACAATGCGATAGCACCCCAAGGCAATCCCCATTGCCACCCCGAGCGCCACCGAGGCGCGCAACCCATTCACCCGGATCGCCCCGCCCGAAACCTTGGCTGCTTTGATTGCCACCGCAATTAACGAGGGCTCAGCCACTGTGGTGCTAAAGCCAATCGCCGCGGCAAACAGATACACCCAGTAGTAGGCTTGCCAATTAATCTCGCCGCCGGCTTTGAGCGCTGCGCCGACAAAATCGGGAGCGGTCAGCTGCTCGGCCATCGACGATCCCAGCGGGAATAGCGCCAGCTCCAGCCCCATTAAAAACAGGCTCAAGCCCAAGATCACATAGAAAAAGCCGAGAAAGATCCGTTTGGGGTTGTTGAGCGCTTTGCGCAATACAAACAGCTGAAAGCCAAAGATGATCGCGATAATCGGGATCACATCGCGCACGGTGGAGAAAAAGGTGTCGAGAAACAGAGTGAGTGGATTGTTCATGCCACCACCATGCCGTAGGCCATCACGAAGATCATCGGCGATAGCGAGGCAAAGGCAATCAAGCCAAAGCCATCCACCATGGGGTTACGCCCTTTGATCACGGTCGCCAGCCCCACGCCAAGCGCGGTCACCAATGGCACCGTGATGGTCGAGGTGGTCACCCCACCCGAGTCATAGGCAATGCCGATAATGCTGGGCGGTGCGACCATGGTCATTGCCACCACCAACAAATAGCCGCCAATGATTAAACGGTGGATCGGCCAGCCTTTCATAATTCGCACCACCCCCAGCACAATCGCAAAACCGACCGAAAGCGCCACGGTTAGCCGCAGCCCATTGGCGTAGCTATCTTTGGCTGCCTCTGTGGTGTTTATCATCCCGCCGTTAGCGGCGACATCTGCCGCTTCCGCCGCCACCGCGGTAAGTGCGGGTTCCGCAATAGTGGTGCCAAAACCGAGCAAAAACGCGAACGCAATTAACCACCCTAAACTGCCTTTGTGTGCCAGCGAATGTGCCATGGATTCGCCAATCGGGAATAGCCCCATGTCTAAGCCGTATACAAATAAGGTCAGCCCCACGACCACCAGCACCAAGCCAAAGGTAATCGAAATCCAGTTGGGCAGCGGTTGTTGCAGGACAATCACTTGAAAAAAGCCGATCACTAGGATGATGGGTAAGAGATCGCGAAAGCTTCCTAGCAATGATTTGAATAACGCTTGCATGTAGGCGACATGACTCCCTGCGTAGTAAAATGAAAAGCACACTTTTTATGCGCATATTTATGTTAGCACTCCCAATTTGGCGTGCGAGGGGCAGAGGAGAAAACTGCGCGATCAAACCGATTTTGGTTGCGGTACGTAACAGGATACAAAGCAATCACTTGCGCTAAGTCTAAAACCCTCTTAGCGTTATCTATATCACCCATTACTCGACGTTAGGACATCAGGCATGAAACTGTTAATCACTGGCGGCACTGGCCTGATTGGTCAGGCGTTAATTCCTCGCTTGCTGACCGAGCATCAGGTCACTGTGTTATCGCGCTCGAAGCAAAAGGTCACCCAGTGCTTTGGCGATAAAGTCACGCCGTTAGAGCGCCTTGATGACCTCCCTCACCTGAATGATATTGATGCGGTTATCAATCTGGCGGGCGAGCCGATTGCCGATAAACGCTGGAGTGAGCAACAAAAAGGCATCATCTGCACCAGTCGCTGGGGATTAACGGAAAAGCTGGTCGAGAAAATCCATGCCAGCAGCACCCCACCTCACACCTTTATCAGCGGCTCGGCAGTAGGATATTACGGCGATCAGCAAGATCGCAGCTTTGACGAAACCTTGGTGGTTCATGCCGATGATTTTGCCCAGCATGTGTGTCATCAATGGGAAAAAATTGCCTTGAAAGGTGCCTCGCAACAGACGCGGGTGTGCTTGCTGCGCACCGGCGTGGTGTTAAGCGCTGAAGGTGGCGCGCTCAAACGGATGATGCTGCCGTATAAACTTGGCCTTGGCGGCCCCATTGGTAAAGGCCAGCAATACATGCCGTGGATCCATATTGATGATATGGTCGGCGCGATTATCCACCTGCTCAATACCCCTGAGCTTAAAGGGCCGTTTAACTGCACCGCGCCAGAGCCGGTCACCAATAAACGTTTTAGTCAGGCGCTTGCCCGTGCTTTAAAACGCCCACACGTGTTCTTTGTCCCTACTCTGGCGATTAAAACCATGATGGGGGAAGCCTCGCACTTGCTGCTCGATAGCCAGCGCGCCCTACCCCATGCGTTGGAGGACGCGGGCTTTAATTTCCAGCACCCCAAGGTGGAAGAAGCGATGCAGTCTTTGTTTAAGTAGCGGCTTTTGTCTTTCGCACAAGCGGTGTTATTAGCCGGATTTTGCTAGACGTTGTATACAAAAAAGCGGGTATCAACTTTCTTGATACCCGCTTTGTTATGCGTGAAACAAGGATGCTTACCGCCCCGGTTAACGCCGTTGCGGATCAATCAGTTTACGCAGCATCGAGGCCACCGTGACAAACACCAGCGCCACCGCCAACACCGGCAACACCGCCCAAAGCTCTGGGTGCAGGCGTACCTCCATTTCAAAGCCCCACTTAAGCAAGCCAACCATCGCCGCTTCTGCGCCGAGTACCGCCATAAGGCCAGACACCAAGGCCATCACACCGTACTCGCTCCATAAGGTACGCTGAATACGAGTGCGGCTCGCGCCCAAGGTGCGATAGAGGTTTATCTCCTGCTGACGCTCGCTCAAGCTAATACGCAGCAAGGTGAGCAGCAGTAACAGGCCGCTGATCACCGCCAGCCCCGCCAACACCGAAAGCGACAAGCCAATTTGACGCAAAATCGACTGAATACGGCTGCTCATGGTGCGCAAATCAAGCAGCGTGACTGTCGGATACTCCCGCGCCAAGCGATTGAGCAAGGGCGTTTGCGATTCATCGAGCCTGAAGCTCACCAGCCAGTTGGCGGGTTTGTCGGCGAGCGTCTCGCGGTCGAAAATAAAATAGAAGTTAGGCCGCATATTGCGCCACTCTACTTCACGAATCGAGTTCACCGTGGCGGTAAAGTCTTGGCCGGTCACGCTAAAGGTCAGGCTGTCGCCAATCTCAATCTCCAAGCGCTCGGCAATGTCGGCCTCCACTGATACACCATTCTCGGTTGGCCAGTCTCCGGCAATCACCTCATTGTGTGATGGCAAGGTTTCGCGCCAGGTGAAGTTAAGCTCGCGGCGCAAAGCCTCATCGGCTTCATCACGTTCGGCTTCATCGGTGGGGAGCTGATAACGCTCACCGTTTTTGCCCACCAGCCGGCCACGCACTATGGGGTAGGCATCGGAGCGCATCAGGCTAGCGTCATCGAGTTCACCTACATAGTCTTGCTGCTCACTGGGGGCGATATTCACCGCAAACACATTAGGCGCATCGGGTGGCAGCATCCGTCCCCAATCGGCAAGCAAATCGGTGCGCAGCAGCCAGATAATCGCCAAGAGCATAAAGGAGATCGCCAGCGCCCCTAACTGCACGCTGCTAGCCAGTTTGTTGCGGGTAATTCGGCTTAGAGCGAGCTTGACCGACGGCGCGCGCACCCGTGATTTCACCAACCTAAGCAGCCCTAACCCTGCCAGCGCCAGCAAGACGATCATCACCGCCATCGCCCCCAGCACTGTCCATAGCAAGGTGTTGTCGAACGCCCACAGCGCAAGCGCCCCTACCGGTATCGCAATCAAGACAGCCGCGGTGCCGCGACGGCGACGCCCACGAGCCGCCTGCGATTGCACCGCCGCTAACGCGGGTGCATCCAGCAGTTTAAGCAGCGGCACACCCAAGGCAGGCAGCGCCACCAAAAGCGCGACGCCGGGCGCAAGCACCCAAGGCACCCAGCCATAGCTTGGTAGTGGCGAGGGCAGCACATCGGTCAGCGGCAAGCGCAATAGCACTTCAAGCGTGTAACCCGCCGCTAACCCCACGGCGGTGGCAAGGACAAACAATAAGGTTAACTGCCGTGCCAACCAGCGTCGCACCCATTGTTGGCTGGCGCCTAAACTTTTTAGCATCGCCACCAAATCGGCGCGGCTTTTAGCATAGTGCTGACAGGTTAAGGTTAAGGTGGCCGCGGCCATCACAATCACCAGCACCACGGTTAACGACAGGTACTGACGGCTGCGATCCAGCATATCCCCAGTGCGATCAGAGGTGTTTTCATCCACCCAGCGCTCACCATCTTGCAGTGTATAACTGGCTTTAGCCGCGCTTAGGCTGGGCTCGTCACCGGTTAAAAAGTAGCGATAACGCACCCGACTGCCTTCGCGTACCACGCCAGCGGCAGGCACATCATCGCGATGCATCATCACCGCGGGCATTTGGCTAAAGGGGTTAAATGACAGCTCTGGCTCGGCGGCCAAAGTACCGCTGACGTTGAGATCAAGGTTACCAATCGAGACGCTGTCGCCGGGTTTGACGCTCAGCAAACTGAACACCCGCTCAGACAGCCATAGCTCACCGGGTTGAATACGTCGGTCACCGCCAATCGCTTGGCCGTTTTGCTCCAGCACCAAGTCGCCACGCAACGGATACAGGCTATCCACCGCTTTCACGCTCACCAGCTGCATCTTTTGCTCGCTGAATGCCATGGTGCCAAAGCGGGTTTGGGCAGATACCGTGGCACCGGCTTGTTTAAACGCCTCAATTTGTTCGGTGTTGAGCGGCTGACGAGCACGCAGCACGGTATCGGCGGCAATCAGGTTGCGCCCTTGCTGGGTGAGCACGTTTTCAATGCGATCGGCCAATGCCGACAGCGCAAACACACAGGTGATGATCAGTGCCAGCGCCACCGCCACTGGCCAAATTTGCCCGTGTAACAGTTCGCGCCACGCCCAGCGATTGAGTAGTCCGTTTTTACTCGCCATTCACTCGCTCCTGTAGTTTGCCGCTGTCCATCATCAAGGTACGCTGACAACGCTTGGCTAGCGCCGGATCGTGAGTGACCAACACCAAGGTGGTGCCATGCTTTTCGTTTAGTTCAAACAATAAATCGATAATGGTCGCCGCGGTTTTTTGGTCGAGGTTGCCGGTCGGCTCATCGGCAAATAACACGTGCGGGCGGATAATAAAGGCGCGCGCCAGAGCCACCCGTTGTTGCTCCCCGCCAGAGAGCTGTGAAGGTAAGTGTGTTTCCCGTCCTTGTAACCCTACCGAGGCCAGCAGTTGCTTGGCGCGGGTGTCGTCTTCTTCCTCTCCGCGAATGGTCAGCGGCAGCATCACGTTCTCAAGCGCGTTCAGTGAGGGCACCAGTAAAAAACTTTGGAACACAAACCCCACCGATTCGGCTCGCAGCGCCGCGCGCGCATCTTCATCCAAGGTGGAAAGCTTGTGGCCAAGCAGATCGACCTCGCCTTCACTGGGCGTATCTAATCCGGCAAGCAAGGTCATCAAGGTGGATTTCCCTGCGCCGGACACACCCATTAATGCAATCGACTCGCCTGCCTCGATTTGTAGCGAGACATCCTGCAGAATGGTAAGCGGCTGTTCGCGTGTCACGACATGTTTTGCAATTTTTTCGGCTCGAATAACAGGAGAGGCCATGTTACGCATCCTTACTTTGTTGTGTTTTTTGTGGGTGAGCAGTGCCAGTGCACAAACGCTCCTTGTCCTTGGTGACAGCTTAAGCGCTGGCTACCAAATGGCGGCTGAACAAGCCTGGCCTGCTAAGCTACCGCGCGCGCTCGAAGAACATAATGTCGAGGTTGAGGTGATTAACGCCAGTATTTCCGGCGACACCACCGCCAATGGCCTGCAGCGTCTGCCGCAATTATTAGAACGCCACCAGCCCGAATGGGTGCTGATTGAACTCGGCGGCAACGATGGCCTACGCGGTTGGCCATTTAAACGTATACGAGACAACCTTAAGCAATTGATCACCCAAACTCGCGCGGCCGATGCCACGCCTTTGTTGGTGCAAATCCAAATCCCGCCTAATTATGGTCAGCGCTATGCACAAGGGTTTGCTGATATTTATCCTACACTGGCGGCGCAAACACAAACCCCATTACTGCCCTTTTTTATGGAGACTGTGATCCAAAAGCCTGAATGGATGCGTGATGATGGCATTCACCCGATGCCCGCCGCACAACCTTGGATTGCCGATTTTATGGCAGAAAAACTCGCGCCTTACTTGTCTGACGCAACCGAATCATGAATGAGGATCTTATGGACACTGCCTCACCGCTGAATAACGCCATTTTAATCACCGGCTGTTCTACCGGCATCGGCTATGCCTGCGCCAAAGCCTTGCATGAGCAAGGACACACGGTGATCGCCAGTTGCCGAAAGGCTGACGATGTCAGCCGTTTACAGCAAGAAGGCCTAACTTGTATTCAGTTAGATGTGTCAGACACGGCCAGCATCAACCAAGCGGTCGACACAATCGAGCAAATGACCGGCGGCAAACTCTTTGCGCTGTTTAATAACGGTGCTTATGGTCAACCCGGCGCGCTGGAAGATTTGCCCACCGAGGCCTTACGCGCTCAGTTTGAGACCAATGTGTTTGGCTGGCACCATTTAACCCAAGCCTTATTGCCTATGCTGCTTAATTACGGCGAAGGACGCATTGTGCAAAACAGCTCGGTGCTGGGTATCGTGGCATTGAAGTATCGCGGCGCCTATAACGCCAGCAAGTTTGCCCTCGAAGGCTGGACCGATACTTTGCGTTTAGAGCTGAGCGACACACCGATTAAGGTGAGCTTGATTGAGCCTGGCCCAATTGAAACGGCATTTCGTGCCAATGCGCTCAGCGCCTTTAAACATTGGGTCGACCTCAATAAAAGCCGTCATCAGCAGGCCTACCAAGCCCAACTTGACCGCCTCGCGGCGGACGAAGGCGGCAACAAATATACGTTGCCTGCCGACGCGCTTGTCGCGCCGCTGACGCATGCCTTGTTCTCGCCTCGCCCCAAAGTGCGTTATCGCGTGACCCAACCGACGGTTTGGATGGCAATCCTCAAACGGCTCCTTCCCAGTCGTTGGCTCGATCGGGTATTGCTCAAAGGCGGTTAATGCAACAGCGAAAAAACCACCACAAAAGCGTGGCTGCTGTCGCATTTGTCATACTTTTGTCATAGACGAGCGCTAATCTGGTAGTCACTGGTGGACAACGTCCGTTAGGACACTGTCCATCGACAACGCAACATCCTCGATAACAATCATAAAGGAGCCGGCTGATGACCTTGCATCAATTGAACTGGCTCTGCTTGAGCGTCGCTTTGTGCGTGGTGCTCGTGTTGTAACTCGCACTTGCTTTGTAATGACTTCGCTTGCAGACCGACGAAATAGGCCACCTTCGGGTGGCTTTTTCGTAGCTGTTACGTTTCGCCCCTTTTCACCTTTCGGTTCGATCCGCCATCACACGCCCAAATACAAGCCCAGTTGCTTGAATTTCTGCACGTTTGCCCCCACCCTTAAGGAAAATCCACTTGGTCAGGATCCATGATGAACGCAAACTATATTGTCGAATTAACCGAGCATAATTTTCAGCAAATTCTCGAGTCATCGTCTCGCACGCCCGTATTGGTGTACTTTTGGGCGAACATGATGCCCGAAAGCGTGGAGCTAAAACCCACCGTCGAACAACTTGCTCACGACAGTCATGGCACCTTTACCCTTGCAACCATCGATTGCGAAGCGCAACAAATGATTGCCGCGCAATTTGGCGTCCGTGCGCTGCCAACTCTGGCGCTGTTTAAAGACGGTCAGCCGGTAGACGGTTTAGCTGGCCCACAAAACTACGACACAGTGCGCGAAATGCTTGATAAGCACCTACCTAGTCAAGAAGATCAAGCGTTCGAGCAAGCACGTCAGCTCATGGCCGAAGGCAACTATACCGATGCTTTGGTCATTTTAAAGCCACTGGAAACCAGTCACGGCGATAAAGGCGAGTATAAACTGGCGATGGCGGAATGCTTGGTCGAGACCCATCAGTTTGATGCGGCGCAAGCGCTGCTCGACACCGTGCTGATGCAAGATCAAGATGCCACCTACAAAAGCTTGGTGGCAAAAATTGAGCTGCATAACCAAGCGATTGATGCCCCTGAAATCCGCCGCCTTCAGGCCCAACTCGAGGAAAGCCCAGACGACGCCAACGTCGCTTATGAGTTGGCGGTGCAATATAATCAGATTAATCGCAGTGAAGAGGCGCTGGAGTTACTGATGAAGATTCTTCGCCGCGATATGAATCATGGCGAGGGTGAAGCCAAGAAAACCCTGATGGATATTCTTACCGCACTCGGCCAAGGCAATGAAGTCGCGTCGCGTTATCGTCGTCAGCTCTATTCGCTGCTTTACTAAATGCTAGTTTGTCGCGGGCGGTTCAGCCCCTGACGCACAACAACTTGAGGGGCTGGAGTCTAACTCGCCTAGCTCACTGTCACCGCGCAGTGCTTCGATAATCGGGCACTGCGCGTCACCATCTCCCGGACAGGCCTGCGTTAGAGCGTGCAGTGTGGTTTTCATTGCCGCCAGTTCTGCCATTTTCTCATCAATCTCTACCAATTTTGTCTCGGCGCGCGCTTTGACATCGGCACTGCGTAACGACGGATCGCGCGATAACGCTAACAAATCCGCACTTTCTTCCAAGGTAAAGCCCACTAATCGCGCACGGCGGATCATTTGCAGCTCATTGATATGCTGCTCGCGATAATCGCGATAGCCGTTTTCCGCTCGATGCGGCGGCGTGATCAGCCCTTTCTGCTCGTAAAAGCGAATGGTTTTGCTGGTGAGGCCAGTTTTCTCTGCCACTTGTTGAATCTTCATTTTTCTCGCTTGACCTTCCAGTAGCTATAAGGTTTACAGTTTAGCCTAACTGGCGTTGCGACAAACGCCAACATCGAATCATGTCAGGCGATAAGGAGAGGCAATGACCACCACCGACACTCACATCACCGACTACACACTGCCGCTGAGTGGCTTAAGCTGCCAAGGCTGTGTGAAAAAAGCGACAAAAGCGCTTGAGGGTATCGACGGGATTCGCATTGAGAACATTGATACCCAGTCAGTGTCGTTAGAAGCCCTGGGTGAGAGCACTGAGTACCCACTACGCCAAGCAGTCAACGCGATTGAAGCGCTCGGCTATCAGGTCGGTGAGCATTATCACTTGGTCTTAAGCGGGCTAAACTGCGGCCGCTGTGTGGCCAAGGTCGAAGCAGCGCTGGACGAGCAGCCCACGGTGTTTTCTCATTCGGTCAGTAAAACTCATGCAGATATTCACACCAGCTTGAGCTTGGCGTCCATCATCCAAACCATTGAGAACCTTGGCTATCAAGTCGGTTATCAGCATCAATTGGCATTATCGGGGTTAAGCTGCGGTCACTGCGTGGCGAAAGTAGAGCGTGCGTTCGATGAAAACGATGCGGTTTTTGACTACCAAGTCAGCAAAGACGCGGCGACCGTACGCACGACGCTTAGCGCCGAGACGCTGATTGAAACGATCACATCTTTAGGCTTTGAGGCCACACTCATCGACCCCAGCCAAGAAACGCCCTCATCCACCGAGCCGCATCAACCTCAAACTGCGACCACTAAGGTTGACCAACAGGCCGAAACGCCGCCACGCACTGAGACCTCATCCAGCCATTCACGTATGCAGTTTGTGTTATCTGGCATGACATGCGCAAGCTGTGTCAAAAGTGTTGAAACTGCCATCAGCAGTGTGGATGGCGTGGCCAATGTGAGTGTGAATCTGGCCGAGCGCAGTGCGATTGTAAAAGGTGATGCCTCACCTGACGCTATCGTTGAGGCCGTGGAAAACGCCGGCTATGGCGCTGAGAAAGTCGAGGATGACAATGATCGTCGCGAGCGCCAGCAGCACCAACAAGCCGCGGAATTGAAAAACTTTAAACGCAGCACGATCGCTGGCTTGGGCCTGGGTGGCCCGATTATGGCTTGGGGAATATTGGGTGGCAGTATGACCATTCAATCCAGCCAAGATCAGTGGGCGTGGGGCGCGGTGGCCATCCTTACCCTCTTGCTGCTCGCCACCGGGGGGCGTCATTTCTTCGCCAATGCTTGGCAAGCGCTGAAGCACAAACGTGCCACCATGGATTCTTTAGTGGCGCTCGGGACAGGCGCAGCATGGCTGTATTCTACCGCGGTGGTGCTCGCACCTGCCTTGTTCCCCGAGCAGGCGCGTCATGTGTACTTTGAAGCCTCAGCGATGATCATTGGTTTAATCAGCTTAGGCCACGCGATTGAGGCGCGCGCACGTGCCAACACCTCCAAAGCGCTTGACCAGCTGCTTGATTTGCAGCCGCCCACGGCGCTGGTTATCGAGAACGGCCAGGAGACAGAGCGTCCGCTTGATGAAGTCAAACAAGGGATGACGCTTAGGGTAAAACCGGGTGCGAAAGTGCCGGTAGATGGTGAAGTGGTCGAAGGCAGCAGCTATATTGACGAGTCGATGCTCACGGGTGAACCCGTGCCGGTCAGCAAACAACAGGGAGACACGCTGCACGCGGGGACAGTCAACCAAAAAGGGAGCCTGACGTTTAAAGCCACTGGTGTGGGTAGCGATACCATGCTGGCGCGTATTATCGATTTGGTGCGCGAGGCACAGAGCAGTAAGCCCGAGCTGGCCAAGCTTGCCGATCGCATTTCCGCGGTGTTTGTACCCATCGTGGTCGCTATTGCGTTGGTTACAGCGGCTATCTGGTATGTTGTCGGCCCCGAGCCGTCGGTCAGCTACATGCTAGTCACCGCCACCACGGTGCTAATTATCGCTTGTCCATGTGCGCTTGGCCTCGCCACGCCTTTATCGGTCACCGCGGCGGTCGGTCGCGCTGCCGAAGTCGGGGTATTAATTCGTGATGCGGATGCGCTACAAACTGCGGCCAAGCTCCATACCCTAGTGTTTGATAAAACCGGGACATTGACACGCGGCCAGCCGGAAGTGACCCATGTAAAAGCGATTAACGGCGACCAAGCGCGTTTGATGGCGATCGCCGCCTCGCTGGAGCAACACTCCGAGCATCCGCTGGCGCAGGCCATTGTTAATGATGCCAAGGCACAGGATCTCTCACTGCCAACGTCAAACGACTTTAACAGCGAGTCTGGCAAGGGGATCCAGGCGCAAATTGATGGTACGCGTTACTTCATTGGCAACCAAGCCTGGATGGACGCACAAGGGATCGAGACTGCCTCCTATCAAAGTGACATCGACGCCATGACTCAGCGTGGCGAGACTGCCATCTATCTTGCCAATGCAGACAGTGTGCAAGCGCTGATTGGCGTCAGTGATCCTATTCGCGACGATGCTATTGAGGCGATTGCCAACCTGCAATCGCAAGGGCTCGAAGTGATCATGCTCTCTGGTGACCATCCTGATACAGCCAATGCCATTGGTCGTCAGCTAGGGATTGATCACGTGATTGCTGGGGTGCTACCCGATGGTAAATCGGAACAAATTCAACAGCTGCAACAGCAAGGCAAGCGTGTGGCGATGGTCGGTGACGGCATTAATGACGCCCCTGCACTCGCACAAGCCGATGTGGGTGTCGCTATGGGCAGTGGCAGTGACATTGCCATAGAAAGTGCGCAAATCACTCTAATGCACCAGCACCTGGGGGCATTGGCTAACGCGATTGCTTTATCTCAAGCCGCCGTGCGCAATATGAAGCAGAACCTCTTTGGTGCCTTTATTTATAACACCTTAGGGATCCCAGTCGCGGCCGGCATCCTTTACCCATTCACCGGGATGTTATTGAGCCCAGTTATCGCAGGGGGCGCGATGGCGCTATCTTCGATTACGGTTGTCACCAACGCCAATCGACTACGTTTTTTCAAAATAAAATCAGACAATAAGTAACAAGGAGCGAGAATGAAGCGTTTACAACTACTTGCTGGAGTCGTGGGCCTGATGAGCACCTCGGCGATGGCGGCAAGCGGTGTGGTGTATAAATCTCCCAGCTGTGGCTGTTGCGACGATTGGGTTGAGCATATGGCGCAAGCCGGTTTTGAGCTGGAGGTTAAACCGCATGACGATATGGCGTCCATCAAGCAAGAAATGGGCGTGCCCGCGGAGATGCAATCGTGCCATACCGCACGTATCAACGGCTATGTGATTGAAGGCCATGTGCCCGCGCAAGAAGTGAAAAAGCTTCTTGCTACCCACACAGGCTATGAAGGTCTCGCTGTTGCCGGCATGCCGATCGGCTCGCCGGGCATGGAATATGGCGAACGCCACCAGCCCTACACAGTGATGGCGTTTGATGACGCAGGCAACACGCAAGCCTTCCAGCATTACCCAAAGCCATAAGCTCACCGTCAGCATAACGAAAAAACCCCAGCCTTTCGGCTGGGGTTTCTTATTGGTCGGTGAAGAGGGATTCGAACCCCCGACCCTCTGGTCCCAAACCAGATGCGCTACCAAACTGCGCTATTCACCGTTAATGCTTTTTACGTCTACCAAGTAACCTTCGATCACTCAGTTTTAAAATAATGGTCGGTGAAGAGGGATTTGATGGGGCGGCCCCCGCGGGACCGGGCTCCCGGCCCCCGACCAAATACGCTCTCCACTACCTGAATAATGGTCGGTGAAGAGGGATTCGATGCGACCGGGCTTCCGGCCCCCGACCAAACGCGCTCTCCACTAACTGAATAATGGTCGGTGAAGAGGGATTCGAACCCCCGACCCTCTGGTCCCAAACCAGATGCGCTACCAAACTGCGCTATTCACCGACAATGTTCTTTACATCAGCCAAGTAATCCTAGATTACCGAGCTTAAAAATAGTGGTCGGTGAAGAAGGATTCGATTGGACCGGCTTCCGGCCCCCGACCCTCTGGTCCCAAACCAGATGCGCTACCAAACTGCGCTATTCACCGACATATCTAACAAGTTTTACGAACAGGCATCGAACTTGTCAAGCAGCTTAGTATGCGCTTAAGTGCATCCTCGCTGCTGAAGTCGCCTATCATACTCAAGCACCGAGAAACCTCAAGCCCTAGCGGCTTATTTTTTCATTCAACCGCTCTAAACGGTGAAAGTCGCATCAGTTGCGCGCAGTTTGTGATCAGATCGTTGTTAACAAATGTTGATAATTTGTTCGCCATTTCTCTTGATCCTGATCAGTATTCAACCCGCTTCCTATTGGCATCCTGACCCTACATTAACGGACGCGAGGGTACAGACTATGGACTTTTGGCTTGATCTACTTTTCGGCAACGCCGTGGGCTTGTCATCCATGATTGTCATCATCTGTACATTTGGCCTGATCAGCTTTTTCGGCGGCTATTTTGTCTACAAAGTGATGACTTCCAAACCTCAATAACCTGTTTTATTGCCTACCTATCTTTAAGCAAACTTGCTTAACCTGGAGTTGCATGGTTGGTCACAGAGTGTGGCTCTAGGTTTCTTTTTTTATTTTCGTTTATACTGTCCCCAAATGACTCCACGACGCACATGGCACTGTAGTGATGAGTGATAAAAATGAATTTGAGCTGTTTCGAGAAATGATGTCAGACGTGGCACCCATCAAGCAGGACACGGTTGAGGAGCAAACAGGCTCGCATCAGCCCACTGAGGCCCAGCTTGCACGCCAACAGGCCGCACAGAAACTGGCAAACAGCGATCCTGAATACCTGTCACTCGAGTACGCCCAGATGGTTAAGCCCGACGAGGTGATGGCCTACAAGCGCGATGGCGTACAGGATGGCGTGTTTCGTAAACTACGACTAGGCAAATATGACGTCAACGCAAGGCTCGACCTGCACAAGATGTCATTGGAAAAAGCCCGAGATGAAATTTTACGTTTTTTAAAACAATGCCAGCGTATGGATGTGCGCACCGTGATCATTGTGCATGGAAAAGGCAAGCGTAGTAACCCACAGGCAATGATGAAAAGCTATGTCTGTCAGTGGCTACAACAAATTTCAGATGTGCTCTGCTACCACTCGGCACTGCGTCATCAAGGCGGTACCGGCGCGTTATATGTGATGATCAAAAAAAGCCAAGAGAAAAAGCTAGAAACCCGCGAGCGCCACTTAAGTCACCGCCCCTAACTGCAAAAAGACTGGCGGGCTGCCAGTCTTTTTATTAACGCGTCTGTTTGTTGCCTCTAGCTGCGCCTCACTATTGCAGCGTCACCACCACACGTACCGCCAGCGCAATCAATACCACGCCTGAAAGCTTATCCACCCACACGCCGTGGTGACGTAGCTTGTCGACAATGGCAGGGCTGGATAACAAAAAGGCTATCAAGGTGTACCAAAGCCCATCAATCAATAATGGTGTCAACACAATCACACTGCGGCTAAATAAATCCGTGCCCACTGCAACAAACTGACTAAACAAGGCAATAAAAAATAGTGCCAGCTTTGGGTTGAGCATCGAGATCATCGCCCCATCACGTGCCGCCTCGCCTAAACTGGCGGGTTGTCCCGCTTCTAGTTTGGCTGCCACCCCACCCTTACTCAGCAAGGACTTCACCCCTAGCCAAGCGAGGTAGCCAGCGCCGGCATAGGCAATGACGGTAAAAAGCAACGGGGATTGTTTAAAGATAACCGCCAACCCTAACATCGTAATAAGCGCGTAGAGGCCAACCCCCAAGGCATGCGCCCATGAAGCCACAATGCCATGTAAGCGACTATTGGCAAGGCTATGCTTTGCCATTACCACCAAGCTCGGCCCGGGCGACATCGCCCCAAGCATGCAAACCAACGCGAGCGACGCCCAAATGGTAAGAGTCATCTGTGTATCCTTCTTATTTATTCGCCAATCGCGGCATATTGCCCCGCCGTCAAAGACAGCAGATCGTCCGGTGAGAGTTCGATTTCCAATCCACGCCGCCCAGCACTGACACAAATAGTCTCAAACTGCTGCGCGGAGCTGTCGACAAGCGTCGGTAGCCGCTTTTTCTGGCCTAGGGGGCTGATCCCTCCGACCAGGTAGCCTGTTGTGCGCTGGGCCACTTGCGGATCGGCCATGGTTGCTTTCTTGCCACCCGCGGCTTTGGCAGCGGCTTTTAGGTTGAGGCTACCTTTGACGGGGACAACCGCCACCGCTAGCTGCTTGCTGTCACCATTAATACAAAACAATAGTGTTTTGAATACCCGAGCCGGGTCTTGCCCTAACGCTTGGACAGCTTCTTCACCAAAATTAAGGTTATTCGGATCGTGCTGGTACTGGTGAACTTCAAACGCAATGCTTTGTTTTTCTGCTAATTTAATTGCAGGCGTCATCGTTTTTGCCACTTGTTTGTAAACCCGTCACTAATGATTACATAAAAAAAGCGGCACCGCATCGGTACCGCTTTTTGTTCTGACAATCTTACAGCCATTTATTTGTAAACGATCTCGCCTTGTGGCGCATAGTCATTAACATCGATTGGGCTGTTGGCTTCCAGATAGTCTTTCAATACTTCTGCATCAACAAAGCCAGTATTGACGTTACCAGGGTGATTAGTCAGTTTTGGATAGCCGTCGCCGCCTGCAGCGTTAAAGCTTGGCACGGTGAAGCGATAGGTTTTATCCATATCAATGGGCTCACCGCCAATCTTCACGTCATGGACTTTACCGTCTTCAACGACCATCGACAGACCCGCAAATTGCGCGTAAGCACCCGAATCAACTGGCTTGGTTCCCACCACATTCAGGTAATCCATCACTTCTTTACCGCTCATGTCGGTATAGGTGACCATATTGCCAAACGGCTGCACTTTGAGCACGTCTTTATAGGTGATGTCACCGGCAATGATAGAGTCACGCACACCGCCTGAGTTCATGACCGCAAAGTCTGCTTTGGCGCGTTCCATATGAGCGGTGGCAATCAGACGACCTAGGTTAGTCTGCTGGAAGCGCACAATGTTGCGATCGCCCACTAGCTTGCCGTTGCTCTCGGCAATTTTCACGCTCAGCTTTTCTTGCCCTTTGTCTTGGTAAGGCTTCAAGAAGTCATACAGCGCTTGGTCTTTTTCAATTTCATCTTGAATAAAGACGCGTTTTTTCTCGCCATCAACCTTAATTTTCTTCTTCAGGTTAACCGGGATCAGGTCATAGCTAACCAGGCTAAGGTCGCCGTTTTGGAATTCAAATTCCGCTTTACCGACATACTTACCCCATTCGTGAGCTTGCATAATCCACGCGCCATTTTGTTGGTCTGGCGTACATGCATCCCCAGGCTCGAAGGTCTTGTTATACATGTTCGGGCCTTCCATACACACAGGCTCTTGTGAGTGGCCGCCGATGATAAGGTCGAGGTCACCGTCATCCATGTAACGTGCTAGCGCCACATCGCCTGGGGCATTCACGCCGCTCTTACCGTCGGCGTAGTGACCCATATGGGTCGCGGCGATAATGATGTCGGGCTTCTCGGTTTCTTTCAGCTTGGCGATCACTTTTTTCGCTTCGGCTTTCGGGTCGCGGAAGTCGAGAGAACCAATGTATTCTGGGTTACCGATTTTGGCCGTGTCTTCGGTGGTCAGACCCACAACCGCAATTTTCAACCCATTGCGCTCAAACATCTCGTAAGCCTGATACTTACGCTCACCGGTTTCTTTGTCGTAAATGTTGGCAGAAAGCATCGGGAAGTCAGCCCACTGCATTTGCTGTTCAAGCACGCTGAGCGGGTTATCGAACTCATGGTTACCAATGGCCATTGCATCGTAACCAATTTGAGTCATCCCTTTAAAATCAGGCTCCGCTTGCAGCAAATCTGACTCTGGTACGCCCGTGTTGATGTCGCCGCCCGACAGGAGCAGTACTTCGCTGCCTTCCGCTTTGGCTTCTGCGCGCAGATCATCAATCAAGGTTTTACGTGCTGCCATGCCGTATTCGCCATAGCGGTTGTGCCAGAAACGACCGTGGTGATCGTTGGTATGAAGAATGGTGAGTTTATAAGTAGTATCTGGCGCCCAACCTTGCTCTTGTGTCTCTGAACCAGAGTTGGCACAGCCTGCCAATGAGGCAATTAATGCAGCGCTGACCGCTGCCTTTAAACAAAGACGTTCCTTCATGATCATAGACCTTTTTAGCGATGGATAAACCACCATCGACATCATTGTCGGTGGTTATAAAACGCTGTCTAGTCTAAAAGAATTGATGCTATGGTGCTGAGTGATTTCATATTTTTGTTGCTGCGATCACCTTACAACGCTTAGGCAAGGCGACTTTGGTGATCGAGACAAAATTTATAGAGTCTGAACTCTAGACAGATCAAAAACGGCGCAGCCTTTGCTTACCTATCTAGACAAGAAAAGACAGCGCCGTGATGTGTCAACCATGGCGATTAAGCGCGACGCGCTTGCCACCATCGGCGGCTAATCACCGCAATCAATGCCGACGCGGCGAGGAAGAAACAATAGTAAGAGTGGCTAACAATCACCAACGGCGACAAGCCAAAGCTGGCACCGAGGAGCAGGATTTGTGCGCCATAAGGGATCAGGCCTTGTACCACGCAGGAAAAGATATCCAACAAGCTGGCACTGCGTTTGGCCAGCACCGCGTGCTCACTGGCGATGTTTTTCGCCACTTGCCCAGAGACCACAATCGCAACCGTGTTGTTGGCGGTACACAAGTTAGAAAAAGACACTAACAAGGCGATACCAAATTCACTCGCGCGGGAGTGATGCGAGCCACGTTTTTTTTCAAACCGAGCGATCACCCGATTCACCGCCTGGGTCAAAAAGCTCAGCCCACCTTGGCAACGCATCAGCTCGGCGATCCCGCCAATCATCAGCGACAAGACAAAGATTTCTTGCATGCTGGCAAAACCTGCTTTGACCTCTTGGCTGAAGGTCAGCAACGTGAAGTCAGGGGTGCTCATTAACCCCACACACAGCGCCAAGGCAATCCCAGCGGTGAGCACCACAAACACGTTTAATCCCGCCAGCGCCAATACAATGATCGACAAATAGGGTAATACCGCCAGATAGTTAATGCTCTCTGGTGCGTCGACGGGTGCGCTTTGGTTGTTAAATACAAACAGAATAATCGCGGCGATGGCGGCGGGAATGGCTATCCCCACGTTCTCTTTGAACTTGTCACGCATGCTACAGCCTTGTGAGCGCGTCGCAGCGATGGTGGTGTCAGAGATAAAAGAAAGGTTATCACCAAACATCGCCCCGCTTAGCAGTACACCGGCCATCACCGCCGGTGCCTGCCCCGTGGCTGTCGCCATATTCAATGCAAAAGGCGCTAATGCGGCAATGGTGCCCATCGAGGTGCCCATTGCCGTAGAGATAAACGCCGCAATCACAAATAGTCCGGGTAAGATCAAGCTCTCTGGGATCAGGGTCAGTCCCAGATTGACCGTGGCCTCTACCCCACCCGTGGCATCGGCGACCGCGGAAAAAGCACCGGCGAGCAGATAAATTAAGCACATAGCAATAATGTCGCCGTGTCCCATACCGCGAATAAATTGTTCAATGGCGGTGTTCAGGCGCTCACGGCTCAAGCCAATGGCCAGGATCACTGCAGGCAGAATAGCGACGTGCGCAGGAAGCTGATAAAACGCGTAGTCCGCACCTTCTAGAGTAAAATACACCCCCGCTCCGATAAAAAGGGTTAAAAATAAAAGTAGCGGGAGAAGTGCGAGCGCCGAGGGCCGCGGTGCGGTGTTTGCTGATGTTGTCATGGCAGTTTTTTTCATACCTCTTTTAAAACTGTGATCAAGATACAGACCTCTAGCCGTCCAGTCAACAAATGGACGTCTAAACATCTAAATATCTTGATTGCTTGTCTAGATTGCTGACTCATTACTCAGCAACAGCTGACCTTCCCTTTTATCCTAGGAACCGCGCCCGTCACTGGCTGACCTATTGTGTTTCAATACAGACAAAAAAAGCTGCCATTTCGGCAGCTTTCTTATCGGTATCGATCGACCGCTAATTAGCGGATATCAATCTCTTCAAAGTTTTTAATCACATCATCCAGCGCTTTCATTTGTGCGAGGAAAGGCTCGAGTTTGTCTAGCGGTAGCGCTGACGGGCCATCACAACGGGCATTGTCTGGGTCTGGGTGTGCTTCGATAAACAAACCAGCAATTTTGGTGCCTAAACCCGCACGGGCTAGATCAACCGTTTGCTGACGGCGGCCACCAGACGCCGCGCCTTGTGGATCACGACATTGCAGCGCGTGGGTGACATCAAAGATGATCGGGCTGCCGTTAGAGGCCTTTTTCATCACATCAAAGCCGAGCATATCCACCACCAAGTTATCGTAACCGTGGCAGCTACCACGCTCACACAAGATCACCTTCTCGTTGCCGCACTCGGCAAATTTGTCGACGATGTTGCCGACTTGGCCAGGGCTCATAAACTGGGGTTTTTTAACGTTGATCACCGCATCGGTTTTGGCCATGGCTTCAACCAAGTCGGTTTGGCGCGCTAAGAAGGCGGGCAACTGGATCACATCTGCTACTTCCGCTACCGGTGCCGCTTGATATTGCTCGTGGATGTCAGTAATCACTTTGACGCCGAAAGTGCTTTTTAGCTCTTCAAAGATCTTGAGCCCCTCTTCCATGCCCGGGCCACGGTAAGAATGCACTGATGAGCGGTTCGCTTTGTCGAATGAAGCTTTGAAAACATAGGGAATGCCAAGCTTGTCGGTCACCTTGACGTAATGCTCACAAATTTGCATGGCCAAATCGCGTGATTCCAGCACGTTCATGCCAGCAAACAAGGTAAACGGGCGATCGTTGGCAACAGGAGTGTCACCAATGTGGACGGTTTTTTGCGTCATACAGGTATCCTTAGTCATGCGTGATCACGCATCAATGTAACGTCGGTTGCTCTTCGTTAAGCGCTTTTACTTGCATTTTTAGCAGCTCTGCTGCCGGATCATCCGGGCATTGCTCAATAAAATACTCGTAATCAGTCGCCGCCACACGATCGCAATCCAGTTGTTGGAAAATATAGCCGCGGTCGCGAATCTCGTAAGGATCATCAGGGCTAAAGGTTAGCGCAAGCTCACTACAACGCAGCGCCATGGCGTATTTTTCTTCCCGTAATAGCGCACTTTTCGCCACAGTAAGCCAACGACCGATAATGGTGGGGTTGTCACTTGGCTGCAAGTGCGACGCTTCAAGCTCGGCAAGTGGGCCTTGGCTTCCTTTGAGCCAGCCACGCAAAATGCGCTCGTTAACCCGTTCGCCGTTAAACGGGTTGATGAAAACGGGGGCGTCCTCTAACTCATCAATACGCAGCACCAGCTGGCTGGGGAACGCCATTGGCTTAACCGGCAGCGACAAGCGCTCGCACAGGTATAAGAAGACAGCGCCCAATGAAGCTGGGATCCCAGTTTTACGCTCTAACACCTTATTAATAAAGACATTATCCGATGAAAAGTACTGCTCGATGTCGCCTTTAAATTGCCACTGGTGATAAAAAAGACGACACAGGCCATCCAGTCGTAATGCCATATCGGGCTCGGCACCAAGCTGGTGCTCGGCTTCGTCGGCAAGGCGATCCAGCGACGCTTTAATCTGATGCACATCGACTGACGAGTCGATGGCATGGTTCAGAGTCGCCGCCCCTTCTGCCAGTGTGAGCGTGTCTAATTGTTGATCGGTTAATGGCATCATGTTTATCCCATTACGTGAGGAACTTTGAGTAGTGCAAGGTTCGCCGCGGCATAGGCCCACCCTAATGCGCCTAAAAAGGCCACAGTGCGGAACAGTTTGCCTCGGCTGTAGTGCAAGGCGACAAAGCCCAAGGCAATGTAAGCTAAGACACAGGTCAGCTTTTCTGTCAGCCACGCGCCGGATTCGGTGAAGGGAATAAACCCGGTCACAAAAATCAGCGCCACACCGGTGCTTAGTAATAGGGTATCGACCACATGCGGGGTGACCTTGACCCATTTTTTATTCATCATCTCACTGCCACGCATCACCCAGACAAATCGGATAACGAATAACGAAAGGCTTAACACCACGGTAAGTAAGTGGGTGTGCTTAAGGGCCATGTAGATCATAACGATTCCTGCTTCCTATCAGTGTCAGTTAAAGTCGCTGTGCCAAGGTGATTCTATCGAGCCCAGCGTAATCTTGTTGGGTTTTGGCATCGGGCCAGCCGGCGTCTTTCCATGCCGCCCGGACCGCTTCGCCTTGGTTATAACCATGCTCGACCATCAACCAGCCCCCATCGACCAGATACGTGGGTGCGGTTTGGCCGATGTGACGAATCGCGGCTAAGCCACTTTCTTCGGCGACCAAAGCACTGGCGGGTTCAAAGCGGACATCGCCTTGCTGAAGGTGTGGATCATCGCCGTCAATATACGGTGGGTTACTCACAATCACCTCAAACCGATTCATATCACTGAGTGCGCTGAACCAGTCGCTTTGAATAAAGTGGGCGTTTGAGAGGTGGTTGTCGTGCGCATTTCGGCTTGCCAAGGCAACCGCTTCAGGCATCAGATCAACGCCCACAACGGTGACATCAGGCCGCTCGCTGGCAATGGCTAAAGCCACAGCCCCCGTTCCGGTGCCTAAATCCAGCACACGGCAAGGCGTGGCAGGCAACACGGCCAGCGCTTGTTCCACCAGCAGCTCGGTTTCAGGGCGCGGGATCAAGGTGGTCGGTGACACATTGAGTCGTAAGGTCCAAAAATCGCGGTAACCCAAAATATACGCCACGGGCTCGCCTTGTAGACGACGAGCAAACAACTGACGAAATTGCGCTAATTGTGCGGCGGTGAGTTTGCGCTCTGGCCAGGTATAAAGGTAACTGCTTGGTTGTCCTAACACATGGCAGAGCAACGCCCTAACGTCGACGCCTGCAGCGCCGCCCGATAAAGCGGTCAGCTCTGTGGTGCTATCGGCCAGTAATGCGCTGATCGTCGCTGTCATTATTGCTGCTCAGACAAGGCGGCAAGTTGGTCGGCTTGGTGCTCTTGAATCACCGGGTCGACCAGGCTATCCAGGTCACCTTGCATGACATCGTCGAGACGATACAAGGTCAGGTTGATTCGGTGATCCGATACCCGCCCTTGCGGATAATTGTAGGTGCGAATACGGTCTGAGCGGTCACCCGAGCCCAGCAGGTTACGGCGCGTTGACGCTTCTTCTGCGGCGCGCTTTTCTTCTTCCGCTTTAATCAAGCGTGCTGCCAGTACCGACATCGCTTTGGCGCGGTTTTTGTGTTGTGAGCGCTCATCCTGACATTCCACCACAGTGCCAGTCGGCAAGTGAGTAATACGAATGGCAGAATCTGTGGTGTTGACGTGCTGACCACCGGCACCGGATGCACGGAAGGTATCAACTTTCAGATCGGCTGGGTTAATCTCTGGCGCTTCCGCTTCTGGGATTTCTGGCAAAATCGCCACAGTACAGGCCGAGGTATGCACGCGCCCTTGTGATTCTGTTGCGGGCACGCGCTGCACGCGATGGCCGCCAGATTCAAACTTGAGCACACCATACGCACCTTCTCCAGCAACACGGGCAATCACTTCTTTAAAGCCGCCGTGCTCCCCTTCACTGGCACTAATAATTTCCAGTTTCCAGCCGCGCTGCTCAGCATAACGGCTATACATGCGGAATAAATCCCCGGCAAAAATCCCGGCTTCATCCCCACCGGCACCGGCGCGAATTTCTAGGAAACAATTGCGGTCATCGTTCGGATCTTTCGGCAATAGCAAAATCTGGAGCTGATCGGTCAGTGACTCAATGGTTTGTTCAGCCTGCGCGACTTCCTCTTGCGCCATTTCACGCATCTCTGCGTCATCTTCGTTGGCCATCTCTTGGGCAGCCGCCAAGTCTTCTTGCGCTTGCTTGAACTCAGTAAAGCACTTGATCACCTCTTCCAGCTGCGAATACTCTTTCGACAACGCGCGGAATTTGTTCTGATCATTAATGATATCTGGGGTGCCGAGCAGGTGCTGAACTTCTTCGTAACGCTCAGATAGCGACTCTAGCTTGGCTAATATTGATGCTTTCATATATCTCTTCGTTAGTTGTCACTGTCCAGCCCCAAACAAACACGCATCACCGCCAGTTTATCCGGCTCACCATTTTGTGCAGCTTGCTGCATCGCCTGCGTGGGGGGGTGGATCAGTTTATTGGTCAGGCGGTTACTCAGCTGGCGTAATACGCTCTCTGCGTCAGCACCATTGGCTAGAGCCTGAATACTTTGCTCCAATTCCGCCTGTTTAATGTGTTCAGACTGTGTGCGGTACTGCTTGATACTGTCTACCGCTTCGCGTGAGCGCAGCCAGCGCATAAAATCAGCACTTTCTTCGGTCACAATCGCTTCGGCCTGAATCGCCGCTAACTTTCGCTGCTCGCGGTTGTGCTCCACAATCGACTGTAAGTCATCCACGCTGTATAGGTACGCATCCGCGAGACTGCCCACGTTTTCATCAATGTCACGCGGGACAGCAATATCAATCAGCAACATGGGTTGATGACGCCGCTGTTTCAAGGCTTTTTCGACCATCGCCTTTTCAATCAATGGCATGGGCGCGGCCGTCGAGCTAATCACGATGTCGGCCTGGCAGAGTTGCTCTGGAAGCGCCTCAAGCCCCGACATCTTGGCGTCAAATTGTTCGGCAAGTGCCTGCGCGCGTGATTGTGTGCGGTTAGCAAATATAATTTGACTGCATTGATGCTCTTTTAAATGCCTGGCCACCAGCTCAATGGTCTCGCCGGCGCCCACTAGCAAGGTTGTCACGTCCGATAACGACTCAAAAATTTGGCGCGCCAATGTGCAAGCGGCAAAAGCCACTGATACCGCATTGCCGCCAATCTCGGTCTCGGTGCGGATCCGCTTCGCCACTGCAAAGGTTTTATGAAACAATTTCTCCAATGAGCCAGAAATCATTCCCGCTTTCCCGGCACTGGCGTACGCTTGCTTGACCTGCCCCAATATTTGCGGCTCGCCTAACACCAAGGAGTCTAACCCGCAGGCTACCCGCATCAGATGCTTCACCGCAGATTGCTCTTCATGGTAATAAATGCTGGCCATCAGGCTATCGCTACTGAGCTGATGAAAGCGCGTTAGCCATTCCACTAATACCCCAACACCCGGCTGATTTAGCTCCGCATAAATCTCAGTGCGGTTGCAGGTTGAAACGATCACGCAACTGCGCACCTGTGGATGCTCGGAAAGCTGCCCTAACGCCTGCTCAAGTTGTTGCGGCGAAAAGGCGACCTTTTCCCGCAGCTCGACGGGGGCCGTTTTGTGATTAATTCCGAGAACTAACAGGCTCATGAAGCGTTGTTACCGACAGCACCAGTAAGGATTGGAGCGGAGGATTTTACTTGATGCCCCCCGCGAATTAAAGCGAACATTGTATCGCAGCATTTTCGTGGCACGGAAATGTGAAGCCTCGCGAAATCGATGTAAAGGTATACAACAGCTAACATGCCTTTATTTCCTCCACACAACCAAGCGCTTGACTGGCTTCTCTCCGTCCGGCGCTTGTGGCAAAGTAGCGTTACACAGCGATTGGAGTCGGCGAACGACAACAAGCGGTCGGTTGACGAAAACAAAAAGGATACTCGGTTTGATGTTCTCCTCTATACGCGTGAGCGTCTTGGCACTGTTTTTAACGCTACTAGCGGGGTGTGCCACTGCCCCAGCCCCCACGACTGAGTGGCAGAGTCATCGCGACGCCTTGGTATCGGTGGATAGCTACACCGCACGGGGTAAGGTCGCGTTTATTGCCCCGAGCACACGTTTTTCTGCCAATTTGTACTGGCGGTATTCGCCCGCCCAATCTCAACTGCGGCTCACCAACTTTCTCGGCACCACCTTGCTGTCGTTAACCATGAATGAACAAGGTGCGGTCTTAATTGATGACCAAGGTGATCGCTATCAAGATACCGATCCGGCCCGTTTGGTCGCCTATTTGACTGGGGCACACTTACCTATCGACGCGCTTGCCCCTTGGCTCATTGGACTACCACGCGCACAAGATAGCTTTTCGCTGGGGTCAGATAACCGTGTTGCGACCCTCAACGGGGCGCAAGGCTGGGACATTGACTATCAAGACTACAGCGCTGACACGCAGCCTGCGCTCCCCACACGTATTACCCTGACCCGAGACCAGCAAACCGTTAAATTGATGATTTCTGATTGGACGCTCGATAATGACTGAACCCACCTTTTGGCCCGCGCCTGCCAAACTTAACTTATTTCTCTACATCACCGGCCGTCGCGACAATGGTTATCATGAGCTGCAAACCCTGTTTCAGTTTCTCGACCATGGCGACACACTAGCTATTACGCCGAACGCGAGTGGCACGATCAGCCTCAGTCCCGCGATAGAGGGGGTCAGTGAAAACGACAACTTGATTGTCAAAGCCGCGAAAGCGTTGCAGCAGCATACAGGATGCCAACAAGGCGCGCACATCGATGTGGAAAAACGTCTCCCCATGGGCGGCGGTCTGGGCGGTGGGTCATCCGATGCGGCCACCACGCTGGTTGCACTCAATCATTTGTGGCAAACCCAAGTAAGCCAACAAACGCTGGCGCAACTCGGCCTGACGCTAGGTGCCGATGTGCCGATTTTCATTTATGGGCAGGCGGCAGTGGCTGAAGGCATTGGAGAAGTCTTTACGCCCGTTGCGCCACGCGAGAAATACTACTTGGTGGTGAAGCCTGACGTGTCTATTTCCACCGCAGCCATTTTCACTCACCCTCAGTTGCAACGAAACACGCCAAAGCGCACAGTTTCTGCGCTTATGGCACAAAAATACGAAAACGATTGCGAAAAGATAGCCCGTAAACAATTCCCCGAGGTTGATAAGGCTGTTTCGTGGCTGCTAGAATACGCGCCGTCTAGGATGACTGGGACAGGCGCGTGCGTGTTTGCCGAGTTTGACACTGCACAAGATGCCCAGGCCACACTCGACACTATGCCTAACTGGCTGACAGGGTTTGTTGCACGTGGGTTGAATCGTTCACCCCTACTTGATGTGCTGCAGCAACAAACCGTCGGTCAGTGACTACTAAATGGATGCAACCCGAGGTTTCCACCGTGCCTGATATGAAGCTGTTCGCTGGTAACGCGACACCCGTTCTCGCCCAACGTATCGCAAACCGTCTTTACATGTCACTGGGTGACGCCACTGTAGGCCGTTTTTCTGACGGTGAAGTGTGCGTTCAGATTAACGAGAATGTGCGCGGTAGTGACGTGTTCGTCCTCCAGTCCACCTGCGCCCCGACCAATGACAACTTAATGGAACTGGTCGTTATGATAGACGCGTTTCGACGTGCATCGGCTGGCCGCATAACCGCTGTGATCCCTTACTTTGGTTATGCCCGTCAAGACCGCCGCGTCCGCTCCTCTCGTGTTCCTATCACCGCAAAAGTCATTGCAGATTTCCTTTCTAACGTGGGTGTTGACCGCGTCCTGACCGTTGATCTCCACGCTGAACAAATCCAAGGCTTCTTCGACGTACCGGTCGATAACATCTTTGGTACCCCTGTTCTGCTTGAAGACATGCTGGCGAAGAACCTGGAAGACCCTGTGGTTGTGTCTCCTGACATTGGCGGCGTTGTCCGCGCGCGTGCCACTGCGAAGCTGCTGGATGACACTGACATCGCGATTATCGACAAGCGCCGTCCACGTGCCAACGTCTCACAGGTTATGCACTTGATTGGCGATGTTGAAGGGCGTGACTGCATCATCGTTGATGACATGATTGATACCGGTGGCACCCTGTGTAAAGCGGCCGAAGCGTTGAAAAACCGCGGCGCTAAGCGCGTCTTCGCTTACGCGACTCACCCCGTTTTCTCTGGCGATGCTCCGAAGAATATCGCTGAGTCTGTGATTGATGAAATCGTGGTGACTGACTCTACCCCACTGAGCGCCGAGATCCAGGCCACTGGCCGCGTATCGCAATTAACGCTCTCTGGCATGCTGGCCGAAGCAATTCGCCGTATCAGCAACGAAGAGTCTATCTCTGCGATGTTTAACTCGTAAGTTAGCCACTAGGCATTGAGTTAGCCACAGCAACCGCGCCTAAGCGCCCTGCCTTTGTGCAGGGTGTTTTTTTATCGGCCATTTACCGGTGCTGGCTCGACCCTTTAGTCACAACAATGGTAGGATATGTCGCCTTTTTGCGTGGGCGCGATGCTCACCGGCTACGATGAGTAGACAGATAGCGAGAAACGTCGTGAGTAATCAGATCCGCTTACTAGTTGGATTGGCCAATCCAGGGCCAGAATATGCCCAAACACGCCACAACGCGGGCGCTTGGGTCGTGCAAGAGCTTGCGCGGATCCACAATGCACCGTTAAAAGAAGAAAAGAAATTCTTTGGTTTGACGGGCCGTATCAATGTCCACGGGCAAGATCTGCGTTTGTTGATCCCAACCACGTACATGAATTTGTCCGGGAAGGCCGTGCAAGCACTGGCGAACTTTTACAATATTCCCGTCGACGCCATCATGGTGGCGCATGACGAACTAGACTTACCACCCGGTGTGGCCAAGTTTAAACAAGGTGGTGGGCACGGTGGCCATAATGGCCTGCGTGACATCATCAGCAAACTGGCAAATGATAAATCATTTTATCGACTTCGGATTGGTGTTGGCCATCCGGGTCACAAGGATAAGGTGGCGGGATATGTGCTTACCAAAGCCCCCGCCAATGAGCAGAGTCTGTTAGAACAGGCCACTGATGAGGCGGTTCGCAGCCTTGAAATACTGCTCAAAGACGATCTTGCTAAAGCGCAAAATCGTTTACATACCTTCAAAGCACAGTAATTTTGATTAAAGGGTTACCATCTCATGGGTTTTAAATGTGGCATCGTGGGCCTACCAAACGTAGGTAAATCCACACTATTTAACGCACTGACCAAAGCGGGCATTGACGCCGCTAACTTTCCATTTTGTACCATCGAGCCAAACACGGGCGTGGTGCCTGTGCCTGACTTACGCTTGGATGCGTTAGCCAAGATTGTGAACCCACAAAAAGTGCTACCGACCACCATGGAGTTTGTCGATATCGCCGGTTTGGTCGCGGGTGCATCACGCGGTGAGGGCCTGGGTAACAAATTCCTGGCCAACATCCGTGAAACCGACGCCATTGGCCATGTGGTGCGCTGTTTTGAGAATGACAATATTGTTCATGTGTCGGGCAAAGTCGATCCTGCTGATGACATTGCCGTGATTAACACCGAACTGGCGCTCGCCGACCTAGAAAGCTGTGAGCGCGCGATGCAGCGCAACGCTAAAAAAGCCAAAGGCGGCGACAAAGACGCCAAGTTTGAGCTGACGGTATTGGAAAAACTGCTGCCTGTACTAGAAGAAGGCAACATGTTGCGCTCGGTCGAGTTGAGCAAAGAAGAAGAAGCGGCGGTGCAATACCTCAACTTCTTGACGCTCAAGCCCACCATGTACATTGCCAACGTCAACGACGATGGCTTTGAAAACAACCCGTACTTGGACCAAGTCCGCGACATCGCCGCTAAAGAAGGCGCGACCGTGGTGGCTGTGTGTGCGGAAATTGAAGGCGAAATTGCCGAGCTGGACGCCGAAGAAGCGGCCGCGTTCTTAGATGAAATGGGTCTAGAAGAGCCGGGCCTAAACCGCGTCATTCGCGCCGGTTACGAGCTGCTAACCTTGCATACCTATTTCACCGCAGGGGTGAAAGAAGTGCGTGCTTGGACGGTGCCGATCGGCTCTACCGCGCCACAAGCGGCAGGTAAAATCCACACCGACTTTGAAAAAGGCTTTATCCGCGCCGAAGTGGTTGGCTATGATGATTACATTGCTAACAATGGCGAAAGCGGTGCCAAAGATGCCGGTAAGTGGCGTCTGGAAGGCAAAGAGTACATTGTTAAAGACGGCGATGTCATTCACTTCCGTTTCAACGTTTAACGCGCAAGCGTTAAGCCCCTCTGGGTGTGTTGTCGAGACCCCACCCTATTGATTTTGAGCCAGCCTGCGGGCTGGCTTTTTTTTATTTGAATCGCGCTAACCACAGGCTAAGCGTAAGCCTTGGGCGCATATTGTTGGCAAAACCAGCACAAACTGGTGAATAATGCAGCCAACGAGATGAAAATAATAAAAAAATGGCCAGCCATACTTGACGCTCTAGCTCTCGATCCGCATAATCCGTTCCGTCTTAAGGCTTTCGCCTTACAGCGTGGCTACGTAGCTCAGTTGGTTAGAGCACATCACTCATAATGATGGGGTCACAGGTTCGAATCCCGTCGTAGCCACCATTTATTTTTGTAATTTGGCAGCGTTTTTATTGCCGAGTTACCCACCTTTTGCGGAGGTGGCGGAATTGGTAGACGCGCTAGCTTCAGGTGCTAGTGTCCGAAAGGACGTGAGGGTTCAAGTCCCTCTCTCCGCACCAAGTTAGGCAACGCCTACTGGGGTATCGCCAAGCGGTAAGGCAACGGGTTTTGATCTCGTCATTCCCAGGTTCGAATCCTGGTACCCCAGCCATATTAAAAAGCCCACATCATGTGGGCTTTTTTGCGTTTAGCGTTCATGTTTACCGCATCCGTTAAATCACAATCCCCAGCTTGGCGAGTTCGGCGCGACCTTGCTGTGCATCGGTAAAGGGGATGCCCGCCATGCCCAGCGCTTTCGCGCCTTCGACGTTCGCGACTTTGTCATCCAAAAACACGCAAGAAGCTGGGTCGAGATGGTAATCATCCAACAAGCGTTGATAGATGGCGGGCTCGGGTTTCAAACAGCCCACTTCCGCTGACACAATCGCACCATCAAACAGTGACCAAAACGTATAGCGCTGTTTTAAGAACGCCACGATTTCGCGCACATTATCGGTTAACGAATAAACCCCGTATCCGGCCTCTTTGGCCGAGCGAAGCAAATCAACACTGCCGTAAAGACAAATCTGAGTCTGTTTGATGTAATAAAACAGCGCCTCAAGCTGCGCGGGGCTTAGCGCCGTGTCATCGGCAAAACGCTGCTTGGCTTGCGCCTCGGTGAGCGTGCCACGATTCAGCGCTTGCCAGGTATCGCTCTGGAAGATTTGATTGGCATGCGCGTCGGCATCCGCCGCGTCCCCTAAGGTTAAACGGATAATTTCTTCTGGTGACCAACGCACGATCACATTGCCAATATCAAAAATAATGTTCTGGTAGTTAGCCATATCACGTCCTTGTTCTTGTCACCAAGACTAAAGCCCTAGAGCATACTTCAACACCTGCGTTTTCACCGGGCCACTGTGTTCAGCCAGTTTAAACACCGCATTACGTGCTAGTTTTAAAGGCGTCACTTGGTTACTGAACGCGGTATAAAACACATCCATTCCGGTTTGCATCATCATGTTATCCGTACGGCGTGCTTTTTCGTATACCTTTAACGTTGACTCCGCTTGCCATTCTGCGCCCGCATCGGCACAGGCATCCAGCAGTGCAGCGACGTCTTTAAAGCCTAAGTTCACCCCTTGCCCTGCCAGCGGGTTAATGGTGTGGGCGGCATCACCAATCACTACGACCCCATTACGATGGTACTGCTGAGCATGACGACGTGTCAGTGGAAACGCGCCCCAGTTGATTGGGGTGACGTCGCCCACTTGTGGTGGGAAATGGCTCACTATCTCGGCTTTAAGCTGTTCGGCATTAAGCTGACACAAGTGTTGAATTCTCGCTGGGCTGTCATACCACACTAGCGAGGCATTGTGGCCACAAAGCGGCAACAGCGAGCGTGGTCCGGAGGGGAAAAACTGCTGCCAGGTAATGTCTTGTTGGGGCGCAGCGGTTTCGACATGGATGAGCATGCAATGCTGACGATAATCCCAGCTAGTGAGACCGATTTTCGCGTAGTCTCGCACTTTGGAGTGGGCACCATCCGCGCCGATAAGCCAAGGGGCACTCAGGGTGTCACCACTCTCTAATTGGACTTGATGCAGCTCGCCCGCCTGCATCATACCCGTGATCGAGGCCGGTGAGACGAGGTGCAAATTGTCAAAACGAGCAAACTGTTGCCACAGACCAAGTTGAATCAAGCGGTTCTCGACCATATATCCTAATTGTGGCAAGTCGAGTTGGTCAGCACTGAAACACACACGGCTGTCTTCCGCTTCCCAAGTTTCTAGGCGGCGATACGGGCAAACACGCATGGCTTCAACACTGGCCCACGCACCGAGATCCTTGAGCAAGCTCACCGATGCCTGAGAAATCGCCGAAACGCGCAAATCCATCGGTTGTGAAGGTTCAAAAGGCTCAGGGGGCTGGCGCTCAATTAACGCCACCTGGCGACCTTGGCGAGCAAGCCCAAGTGCCGCCGCGGCGCCAACCATGCCACCGCCGACTATAATAACTTCAAATTGATTCATGACCGTCTCTTTGTGCCGTTGATGCAAGCATTCTACTGAAGGTAAACGAGAATTCGATATCAATCCGATCAAAGTGAGGGCGAATTCGCTTTTCCGAGCGGGCCTTTGTCGCGGCCGCTCAAACGTTTAGCCAGATCGACATGATTTCTCCGAACCTGTGATCTGGTCAGCGATATTGGAAAGCAGTACAATACGCGGCTTGCCAAGCTGATTGACTGATTAAAAACCATACAGCTTGAAAGGGTAATGTCGTCCATAAGATTAACAATGAGCGTGAAGTTACATGGCTAAGAAACTGCTGATCAAAACCTGGGGTTGCCAAATGAATGAGTATGACTCATCCAAAATGGCAGATCTGCTCAATTCTGCCGGTGGCTATGAGCTGACCGAACAACCAGAAGACGCAGACGTTCTCCTTCTCAATACTTGCTCGATTCGAGAAAAGGCACAAGAAAAGGTATTCCATCAACTCGGGCGTTGGAAAACCCTCAAAGACAAAAACCCAGAGCTGGTGATCGGCGTCGGTGGCTGTGTGGCAACTCAAGAAGGCGACCATATTCGTGAGCGTGCGCCTTATGTGGATGTGATTTTTGGCCCACAGACCTTGCACCGCCTGCCAGAGATGATCAAGCAGTCACGCTCGGATCATGCGCCAGTGATGGACATTACGTTCCCAGAGATCGAAAAATTCGATCGTCTGCCTGAGCCTCGTGCAGAAGGGCCGACCGCCTTCGTCTCAATTATGGAAGGCTGCTCAAAATACTGTACGTTCTGCGTGGTCCCTTACACCCGTGGCGAAGAAGTCAGCCGCCCGCTGGATGACGTATTGTTCGAAATTGCACAGCTGGCTGAACAAGGTGTGCGTGAAGTGAACCTGTTGGGACAAAACGTAAACGCCTACCGCGGCGACACTCACGACGGTGATGTGTGCACGTTTGCAGAGTTGCTGCGTTATGTCGCGGCCATTGACGGTATTGACCGTATCCGTTACACCACCAGCCATCCGGTGGAATTTACCGATGATATCATTGAGGTGTATCGTGATACCCCTGAGGTTGCAAGTTTCTTGCACCTGCCGGTACAAAGCGGCTCAGATCGGATTTTGACCATGATGAAACGCCCGCACACGGCGATTGAGTACAAATCAAAAATCCGTAAATTGCGTCAGGCGCGTCCGGATATCACCATCAGCTCTGACTTTATCGTGGGCTTCCCGGGGGAAACCGAGCAAGATTTTGAAGCGACCATGAAATTGATTAAAGATGTCGATTTCGATATGAGCTTTAGCTTTGTTTACTCGTCTCGTCCAGGCACGCCGGCTGCAGATATGCCAGACGATACCCCAGAGCAAGTGAAAAAAGAGCGTTTATACCGCTTGCAACAACAAGTGAACAGCCAAGCCATGCGCTATTCACGCATGATGCTGGATACCGAACAACGTATCTTGGTTGAAGGCCCATCACGCAAAAATCTGATGGAGTTGCGTGGTCGTACCGAGAACAACCGAGTGGTCAACTTTGAAGGCTCTGTCGATTTGATTGGCCAATTTGTTGACGTCAAAATAACTGAAGTGATGCCAAACTCGCTGCGCGGCGAGCTGGTTCGTACCGAAAAAGATATGGACTTGCGTGTCGCCGTCTCGCCAACCGAAATCATGGCGAAGACGCGCAACGAAAACGAGCTTGGTGTTGGTGTTTTCACGCCATAACGCGTTCATCAATTCAACGGCGCCGGGTAACCGGCGCCGAAAGCGAGGATAATCTTGTCTAAAATCATCTCTCTTGACCTGAACCTAGAACCTGCCGACAACACCCGTCTTGCCAACTTATGTGGCCCGTTTGACGATAATATCAAACAGCTTGAGCGTCGCTTGGGTGTGGAAATTAGCCACCGCCATAATGCATTTACTGTGATGGGCAAACCCCATACAGCCAATGCCGCGGTCGATATTTTAAAGCGCTTATACGTCGACACCGCCCCTGTGCGTGGTAGCTCGCCAGACATTGAGCCCGAAGCGATTCATTTGGCGATCAAAGAGTCGGGCGTGTTGGAGCAAAACACCGAGTCGAGCATTCCTTACGGTAAAGAAATCAACATCAAGACCAAAAAAGGGGTGATCAAACCGCGTACGCCCAACCAAGCGCAGTACATCGCCAACATGGTCAATCATGACATCACCTTTGGTATCGGCCCAGCGGGGACGGGGAAAACCTACCTTGCTGTCTCGGCGGCGGTGGATGCGCTTGAGCGTCAAGAGATCCGTCGTATCCTCCTGACGCGTCCTGCGGTTGAAGCCGGTGAAAAGCTGGGCTTTTTGCCCGGTGACTTGAGCCAAAAGGTCGACCCCTACTTACGTCCCCTTTACGATGCGCTCTTTGAAATGCTCGGCTTTGAACGGGTCGAGAAATTGATCGATCGTAACGTGATCGAGGTGGCACCTCTTGCTTATATGCGTGGCCGAACCTTGAACGATGCCTTTATTATCTTGGATGAGAGCCAGAACACCACGGTCGAGCAGATGAAGATGTTCTTGACGCGGATTGGCTTTAATTCACGGGCCGTGATCACCGGTGACGTGACCCAGGTCGACTTACCGCGCAATGCGCGCTCAGGCCTGCGCCATGCGATTGAGGTACTCGCGGACGTGAACGAAATTAGCTTCCACTTTTTCCAAGCAGATGATGTCGTCCGCCACCATGTGGTCACCCGCATTGTTCAAGCCTACGATAAGTGGGAAGCGGAAGACGCCAAAGCGCGAAAAGAAGCCGAGGCACGTCGTCGAGAAGCGCGTGAAGCCCAGCAAGTGGCTGCGCAGCCTGCCACCACTGACTCACAGGATCCGTCATGAGCTACTATGTCGATGTGCAAATTGCCTGTGAAAGCGAACAAGGCTTGCCCAGTGACGATCAGCTCCAAGCTTGGTTTGAGCAGGCGGTGCGCACCGCTCGGCCCCAAGCGGAAGTGACGATACGTATCGTCGATGAAGGCGAGAGCCAAAGCCTCAATCGCGATTATCGCGGCAAAGATAAACCCACAAATGTGTTATCTTTTCCGTTTGATGCCCCTCCTGGGGTGGAGATTGATTTACTCGGTGATTTGGTCGTGTGTCGCCAAGTTGTTGAACAAGAAGCACAACAACAAGGCAAAGCACTGATGGATCATTGGGCACATATGGTTGTCCATGGTAGCTTACACTTACTGGGTTACGACCATATTGAGGATGATGAAGCCGAGCAAATGGAGGCGCTGGAGCGAGAGCTTCTCGCCGCTATGGGGGTCAGTGACCCTTATGCTAACGACTTCATCGAGCGTTAACCAACTGAATGAAATTGAATGAACGACGATAATTCGCAAAACTCAGACGGTCCGAGTAGGAAGACCTTCTTCGAGCGGCTGGGTCAGTTTTTCCAAGCTGACCCAAAAGACAGACAAGAACTGGTGGACTTGTTTCGAGACTCAGAGCAAAACGCCCTGATCGATCATGACACTCGGGACATGCTGGAAGGTGTAATGCAAATCTCTGACATGCGTGTGAGAGATATCATGATACCCCGTTCGCAGATGGTAATCGTTGAACGATCGCAGTCATTGGAAGCGATCATTAATATTATTATTGATGCCCAACACTCTCGTTATCCTGTGATCAGTGATGACAAAGACCATGTTGAAGGCATTTTGCTTGCGAAAGATTTGTTGCGCTACCTGCGCCCAGATGCCGAAGACTTTGACATCGAAAAAGTGTTACGCCCCGTTGTGGTGGTACCTGAGAGTAAACGCGTGGATCGTTTGCTCAAAGAGTTCCAAGAAGAGCGCTATCACATGGCGATTGTCATTGACGAGTTTGGGGGCGTGTCAGGGGTTGTGACCATTGAAGACATTCTCGAAGAGATCGTCGGTGAGATCGAAGACGAGTACGATGACGAAGACGAGCAGGAAATTCGCCAGCTCAGCCGTCATACCTTCTCGGTCAAAGCCCTGACGACCCTGGAAGACTTTAATGAGCATTTCGGTGCTCAATTCCAAGACGATGTGGTAGACACCATCGGTGGTCTGGTGATGACCAGCTTTGGTCATCTCCCTGATCGCGGTGAAGAAGTCGACATTGGTGATTATCACTTTAAAGTGACGGCCGCCGATAGTCGTCGTATCATTCAGCTACAAGTCACTATCCCAGACAGTAGCGAAGTTAACAGTGAAAACGCCTAACCGTTTATACCAAAGCGGGCAGTCATTACTGGCTGCCGCTTTTGGTGCCTCCGCCACCCTCGCTTTTTCTCCCTTCTCGTACTGGCCATTGATGCTGGTTGCCTTGTGGGGCTTATTCACCCTGCTACAAAACGCCTCGCCCAAGCGCAGTGCGTGGTTGGGATTTTGCTGGGGACTCGGCCAATTTACCACCGGCGTTAGCTGGGTTTACGTCAGCATCGATCATTTTGGTGGCATGCCTGCCATCGCCGGCTTGTCGTTGATGGCACTGCTGATTGCTTATCTCTCCCTCTACCCGGCGTTATTTAGCGCATTGGTCAACAAGCTGTCCATTCGTCAGCCCGGTATCAAGTGGTTAATCCTCGCCCCCGCCTTATGGCTGGTGATTGATTGGCTTCGAGGCTGGGTGTTTACCGGCTTTCCTTGGTTATGGCCTGGCTACAGCCAAATCGACAGCCCACTGGCTGGCATTGCTCCTGTGCTCGGGGTACAGGGGATCACACTCGTGTTGGTCGTACTGGCAGGCCTGCTCGCACTCATCACGCCTCGCTGGGGTCACTGGCAAGGACAAGCACGTTATGGTGCGGTCGCCGCGGGATTAGGGCTGGTCGCGGTCAGCTATGGCCTCGGCAGCATTAACTGGGTAACAAAAACCGACCAACAACAGCAAATTTCGTTAATTCAAGGCAATGTGCCGCAAGCGCTGAAATGGCGTTCTGATCAACGCTGGCCGACGCTGATGAAATACTTGGATTTAACCCGCCAGCATTGGGACAGTGATGTCATTATTTGGCCAGAGGCCGCCGTTCCCGCTCTAGAACGCGAACTGCCCCGTTTTTTCTCCCAGCTTGATCAAGCCGCCAAGCATAATCAAACCACGGTGATCACTGGCGCGCTCGACCAAAATGAGCAGGGCGCGTACTTTAACAATGTACTGGCACTGGGCGCAGGGACGCCAGCGTATCGCTATCCGGCCCCCACCCAATACAGCAAGCATCACTTGCTACCGTTTGGCGAGTTTGTGCCCTTTGAGGGGCTATTACGCCCGCTCGCGCCGCTGTTTAACCTGCCAATGTCATCATTTTCACCAGGTGAGCCGGTTCAGCCCGCCCTGCCCGCCAACGGCTGGGACTACATTACCGCGCTTTGCTATGAAATAGCCTTTCCCGCGCAAATCCGCGACAACTTGAACGCGGACAGCGACGCAATTATTACGCTATCGAATGATGCGTGGTTTGGTCGCTCAATTGGCCCTTGGCAACACCTTGAAATTGCTCGAATGCGCGCACTTGAATTTGGCCTACCAGTGATACGGGCCACCAACAACGGTGTCACGGCCTTGGTGGATGAGCACGGCAAGCTTGAAGCGACGCTGCCTCAGTTTGAAACCCAGGTGCTGACCACGCAGATAACCGGGACAGAAGGCATCACGCCTTACCGCCAATGGGGCAATACGCCGCTGTGGCTTTGGGTCATGATCAGTGGCTGTTTGGGCGTAATGGTTTGGCGCCGCGATACCCGTAAACCAAGTAAAATCTCAACAAACCTCTGACATTGCCAGCAAGAGACTGACGTAACCTGATTGTGCTTTTGGTCATTTAGATTAACGCCATAAGGAGATAACCATGTTACGTCGTTCTCATCGCTGGTTTGCATTGGTCATTGTCGCACTGACGGCATTGACCGGTTGCGCGACCAGCTCGCAGCAAGACCAGGTGCGTCAAGCCAACCTCGCACGCGAACAATTTAAGCAGTACCCACAAACCCAACCTTTTTTTGATAACGCCTACGGCTATGCCGTCTTTCCTTCTGTCGGCAAAGGGGGTTTTTGGGTAGGTGGTGCCTATGGTAAGGGCGTCGTTTATCGTCAAGATGCGCCGGTCAGTGCCGCGGCGCTCAAACAGGTATCGGTCGGGCTGACCTTTGGTGGCCAAGCGTTCAGTGAAATTGTTTTCTTTAAAGACAAACCAGCGTATGACCGCTTTATGCAAGGGCAAGTGGAACTCGGCGCGCAAGCGTCTGCCACCGCATTGACCGAGGGGGCATCGGCGCAAACCGGTACCTCTGGCACCTCAGCCTCCGCCAGTAACCGTCAGTCGAAAGCCTATTACGTCAATGGCCTGACTGTCTTTACCCATGCAAAGGGAGGACTGATGGTAGAAGCCGCCCTCGCCGGTCAACAATTTACTCCTACCAACTGGTAGTCACTGACGCGTACAGAGCGTAAAACGCCTTATCTGCGCATCAAAAAGGCTAGCCGTATTGGCTAGCCTTTTTAGCGTGGCGTTGCCAGTACATTGTTACGGCTGCCAAACAAACCACAGACGCTTTTCCGCCGACGGTTGTGGCTCGGGAACAAGATCGCTCTCCCCCTGTTCGACCGCCTGATCACCTTGTTCCAGCTCAACAGCCGGCTGCGCGGTATTTGCCGACTCGCTGGCGGTTGGCGATGTCCTTGCCGTATAAGCCTCTTGCTCCTGCATGGTCATCAACCGCACTTCTCGGTTGGCGGTTAGCTCTTTAATCAGAGCTTGCTGTGACGCGGCCAACTGCGCATCGAATACCAGGGTGTGATCATTAAGCTTGCGTAAATGTACACTTTGTACCGCATTCAAGTTTGCCAGTGTTTTCTCGAGTGCGACGTAATCATCTCCGCTCTCAATGCCGCCAATCGCAATAACCACAGACGCACTGTCTTCGTCTTGATCCAGGATGACGCCGGTTTGCTGCGCGTAATAGTCGGCCAATGAATGAATCATTGCGCTGGCATCGCTTGCCTGGCCGCGCGTTTGATTGGTTTGCATTTGGTTTGCTTCAGGAAAAAGCTGCCAGCGAATCCCCTGGTCGGTCAGTTTGGCAATCACGATACCGTCTGGTTGGTAACGCTCACTGGCCTGTTCAACGGGCTGAATAAACCCGCCCCACAAATCACTGCTCGAAATCGCCATCAGGTCATCAAAATCGCCCACAGGAATAAGCACAGGCAACCCACGTAATGCCGCCGCTTGGCGCAGCTCATCTATCACTGGGCGCTCACTTTGCTCCCAAATAATTTGCCGTTCAAGGCCGCGGTCATCCACCAGCCACACCAGCACCGACGGGCGCGGACTTCCCCACAATGGGAGCCCCGCTTGACGCAATATTTCACGCACCTGCTGGCTATCAAACCCAACTTCTAACGTGCGCTGCGTCGCGCCATCCGCTCCTTGCTCATGTTCACCATAACCGAGCTGGGTGATTAGGCTATCTACCTCTTGCAGCGCTTGTTTAACCGCTGGGTTGTCAGACAAGTTCCGCTGACCGGACACCTTGGTCAGAACGGCACTTAACCCTTGTTTTTTTGCCGCTTGTTGGGAGGTTTGCGCGCCATTATCAAGCGGAACGCTGGCGTGATAAAGGTCGTTTGCCAGCGCGCTAGGCAACCATATACAGGCAATGAAGGCCAACACAAATCGATTCATAGTCTTTCCACATGGATAAATGGGAGTCCAGCGATCATAAGCTGACAACTCTAGGTTCAGCAATCCTCATTTGTAAAAAAGATAGGGCAAACGCGATATAGTGATAGGTGCCACTGTAAAACGGTCTATTTCACGATTCCCTCCTATCAATGAAATCCGTTACATCATTTATTTGCTATCGGTCTCACATTTAAAAACATGACAGGAATCACAGAAACGCTTTGTGCTAGCATTGCGCGATTTTTTTTGGAGGTGAGATCATGATGCAAGTTTTACAAGGGGCACAAATGCTGTTCGTCGCATTTGGAGCCTTGGTGTTAGTCCCGCTTTTAACCGGGCTTGACCCAAACGTCGCACTTTTTGGTGCCGGAATAGGCACCCTAATCTTTCAAGTTATTACCCGCCGCTCTGTTCCTATTTTTCTCGCCTCTTCTTTTGCTTTTATTGCTCCCATTCTGTACGGCGTTAACAATTTCGGTATTCCCGCCACCATGGGTGGACTAATGGCTGCCGGGGTTATCTACCTCATCATGGGGGGCATTATTCGCGTGAAAGGCGTAGACATTATTCACAAATTGCTTCCTCCCGTGGTGGTAGGCCCTGTGATTATGGTGATTGGGCTTGGTTTGGCCCCTACCGCCGTCAATATGGCGCTGGGTAAAAGTGGCGACGGCAGTGAGCAACTCATCGCCGGTGATATCGCTATCTGGATTTCCCTGCTTTCATTACTGACCACCATTGCGGTCAGTGTCTTTGCCAAGGGCTTTTTCAAATTGGTCCCCATTATGGCCGGTATTGCGGTTGGCTATGTGGCCAGCCTGGTGATGGGCATTGTCGACTTTACCCAGGTAGCCAATGCCAGCTGGTTGATGATGCCTGCCTTTACCTTGCCAGAATTTAACATCAACGCCATTTTATTTATGATCCCCGTGGCCATTGCGCCCGCGGTGGAGCATGTGGGCGATATGCTGGCAATTTCCAATGTCACCCGTAAAGACTACCTGAAAAAGCCCGGTTTGCACCGCACCATGGCAGGTGACGGCGCGGCGACGATCGCTGCATCCATGTTTGGTGCTCCGCCCAATACCACTTACAGTGAAGTCACCGGCGCGGTGATGCTCACCAAAGCATTTAATCCGAAAATAATGACCTACGCGGCGATCACCGCCATTGTGCTGGCGTTTGTGGGTAAACTGGGAGCCCTACTACTGACCATTCCTTTGCCGGTGATGGGCGGCATTATGATCCTACTGTTTGGCTCTATCGCTACCGTGGGTCTGAATACTTTGATTCGCAATCAAGTAGATCTTCACGACTCGCGCAACCTCGCGATTGTCGGCGTCACCTTGGTCTTTGGGATTGGCGGGATGGCCTTTGGCATTGGCGATTTCAGCTTACAAGGCATCAGCTTGTGTGGCTTGGTCGCCATCGTGCTTAACTGGGTGCTGCCTCGTCAAATGGGCGAGAACCACATCGTTGATAGCGCACAGATGGAAGAAGAGTCGCATTAAGACAGGCGATGACACACTTAAAAAGGGCGCCGCAGCGCCCTTTTTTGATTGTGCCGCGGTTTGGCGACTTTTTTAACTTTGTGCGGCTCGAGCTTCAACCACTTTGATGGCTTGATCGATACGCGCCACCACACGGTCTTTACCAATCAGGTGCATCACCGCATCCACCGAGGGTGATTGACCACCACCAGTGACTGCAACACGCAATGGCATACCAACTTTACCCATACCAACATCGAGATCGGCACAGGTATCCGCGATCACGGCTTTTAGAGCATCCACTGTCCACTCATCCAACGCTTCAATCTTGCCTTTGGCTACTTGCAATGGCTCAAGCGCGACTGGACGCAGGTGTTTCTTGGCGGCGGTTGCCTCAATCTCATCAAAGTCTTGATAGAAGTAACGGCTTTGCTCGGCCAACTCCACTAGGGTGTCACAACGCTCACCCACCAGCTGGATCACGTCAGTCAGAGCCGGCCCTGTGGACGCATCAATACCCTGTTGATCCAGGTGCCACTGCAAGTGTGACGCGACCTCAGCCGGATCACCATTTTTGATGTAATGGTTGTTCAGCCAACGCAATTTTTCCGTATTAAAGGCAGAGGCTGACTTACTGATCGCTTCTAGGGAGAAGAAATCAATCATCTCCTCCATCGAGAAGATTTCTTGGTCGCCGTGAGACCAGCCCAGACGCACTAAATAATTACGCAGTGCTTGTGGCAAGAAACCTTGATCGCGGTATTGCATGACGCTCACTGCACCATGACGTTTAGACAGCTTGGCACCATCGTCACCGAGGATCATCGAGCAATGGGCAAACTCAGGGACAGGCGCACCCAGCGCTTCATAAATATTAATCTGACGCGGGGTGTTGTTAATGTGGTCTTCGCCACGCACCACTTGGGTGATCCCCATATCCCAATCATCAACCACCACACAGAAGTTGTAGGTTGGGCTGCCGTCGGTACGGCGGATGATCAAGTCATCAAGCTCGCTGTTCGCAATTTCAATCCGACCGCGGATCTTATCATCAAACACCACCTTGCCGTCTTTGGGGTTACGGAAACGAATGACGTGTGGGTCGTCAGCGTTTGCTTGGCTGTTGGCCGCCATCACTTTAGGATGATTGGCATCGTAACGTGCTTTCAAGCCATTCGCTTTTTGCTCTTCACGAATTTCTTCTAGCAGCTCTTTGGGGGCATAACACTTGTAGGCTTTGTCTTCTGCCAACAGCTGATCAACAAGCTCGTTATAGCGATCAAAGCGTTTCGTTTGGTAGTACGGCCCTTCATCCCAATCAAGGCCCAGCCACTTCATGCCTTCTAGAATGGCATCAATGGCTTCTTGGGTTGAACGTTCGATATCTGTATCTTCAATACGCAACACAAATTGACCACCTTGGCTGCGTGCTGCTAGCCAAGAGTAAAGTGCGGTACGCGCGCCACCAACATGCAAAAAGCCGGTTGGGCTGGGGGCAAAGCGGGTTTTAATCGTCATTAGGATCCCTATCCCAGTGCTGAGAATAATATGTAACGGTTAGTTTACCAGTACAGGTAAATTCCACAATCCGGCCATGCTCAGACACGGAACATGGCCATGTAAACTATTGCACCTGTGCGCGATGATTCGCTCGAGTCGCTCGCACACAGCGTGATGGATAAAGCTACTGATTAAGCATGGCAATCATTTGATCTTCATCGAGTACAGTGACGCCCAGATCTTGCGCTTTGGTGAGTTTGGAGCCTGCGGCCTCCCCCGCCACTAACATGTCGGTTTTTGCCGAGACACTGCCCGTCACTTTCGCGCCCAACGCCTGTAACGCCGCTTTGGCATCACTGCGAGACATTTGCGATAAGGTGCCCGTCAGGACAATGGTTTTACCGGCTAACGGTTGCGCATCTGGCTCTGACGGCGCGCTGATTTCGGGCCAGTGGATCCCAGTTGCCAGTAGGGCTTCTAGCACACTCTGGTTGTGCGGCTCGGCAAAGAAGCGAACGATGTGGCCTGCGACAATCGCACCCACGTCCGGCACGTTAATGAGAGCCTCTTCATCGGCCGCGCGCAACGCGTCGAGGGTATGAAAGTGCAAAGCGAGATTTTGCGCGGTCGCCTCGCCCACTTCACGAATGCCCAAGGCATAAATAAAGCGTGGCAAGGTGGTGGCTTTGGCTTTTTCCAGTGCATCAACCAAGTTTTGCGCTGATTTTGGCCCCATTCTGTCGAGCTGCGTCACCCGACCGGGCGTCAAGGTAAAGAGATCGGCTGGCGTCTCAATCAGTTCTTTTTCGATTAACTGCTCGACGATTTTATCGCCCAAGCCATCAATATCCATGGCTTTACGAGACGCAAAGTGTTTAATCGCTTCTTTGCGCTGTGCCAGACAAATTAATCCGCCGGTGCAGCGTGCGACCGCTTCCCCCTCGATACGGGTCACCGCTGAATCACAGACCGGACACGCATCGGGAAACACTATTGGTTGTGCCTGATCAGGACGCCGGCTTTCCACCACACCAACAACTTGAGGGATGACATCACCGGCACGGCGGATCACCACAGTATCACCAATATGAACGCCTAACCGTTCGATTTCATCACCGTTGTGCAAGGTGGCATTACTGACCGTGACGCCGCCCACGAACACAGGCTCAAGCTTGGCAACTGGCGTAATGGCCCCAGTGCGGCCCACTTGGAACTCCACATCGTTGACAGTGGTGATTTCTTCTTGCGCCGGGAATTTGTAAGCTATCGCCCAACGAGGCGCGCGCGCCACAAACCCTAACCGTTCTTGGCTGGCAATGCTGTCAACTTTGATGACGACACCGTCTATTTCGTAGGGCAGTGCATCACGGCGCGCCATAATGTCTTGGTAGTAGGCTTTCACGCCGTCTAGGCCTTCCACCCGTTTCACTTCTGGACTGAGCGCTAGGCCCCACTGTTTGAGCTTCTGTAAGCGCTCACTTTGCCCTTGGCCGAAGGGAGTCGACATCACGCCCACCGCATAGGCATAGAAACTCAATGGTCGGTTAGCGGCGATTTTGGGGTCCAGTTGACGCAGGCTGCCTGCCGCCGCATTGCGCGGGTTGGCAAAGGTTTTATCGCCTTTTTTAAGCGCGGCCTCGTTAAGTGCCTCGAAGCCCGCTTTCGGCATGAAGACCTCACCACGCACTTCGAGCCGCGTTGGCCAATCCCCTTTCTGTAAGGTAAGGGGGACGTTGCGAATGGTTTTGACGTTGTGGGTGATGTTCTCGCCGGTGGTGCCATCTCCCCGCGTCGCAGCTTGAACCAGCTCACCATTTTCGTAAATCAGGCTCACCGCTAAACCATCGAGCTTGGGCTCACAGGTGTAGGTGACCGGCTCGCCATCACCGAGTCTATCTTTAACACGGCGTTCAAAGTCAGCCAGATCGTCATCACTGAAGGCATTCCCCAAAGATAACATCGCCAACTCGTGGGTGACCGTCTCAAACGCGCTAAGCGGTGCGCCACCGACTCGCTGACTCGGTGAGTCGCTAGTTATCCATTCAGGGTGTGCCGCCTCAATGGCCAATAAGTCTTGCATCAGGCGGTCGTACTCGGCATCGGGCAGCTCTGGGCTGTCTTCAACGTAGTACCGGTAGGCGTGATAGTTAAGCTGGTGCTTTAAATCATCGAGTTGTTGTTTGCTGTAAGCCATGTTTGATTCGTCGTCTGAGCGGAGTCGGTTGCGGGCAAGTATATCGATAAATCACAGACAGCGGGAGCCATGTCCCGCTGTATGCTTAAACCGTGGTCGCGTTAGCGCAGGCTATTTGGCCATAAAGGCTTTGACGCGCTCGCGATATTCATCCAATCGTGACGGGGTCATCATGGTGCGTGAATCATCCAGCACTAATCCGCCCAACTCGTCCGCAATTTGCTGGGCCGTTTGCAGCATAAGCTTAAAGTTTTGCTCTGGCTCACCGTAACACGGCAGGGTCATGAAAAAGCTAATACCCGGCGTTTCAAAGCTTTCGCTATGGCTTACATCGAAGGTACCGGGTTTGACCATATTGGCCACACTGAATAAGACTTTTCCACTCCCCGATAGATCAGAGTGGCGATGATAAATACCCATATCACCAAAACGGAGGCCGTATTGCTCAAGGATCGGGATCAGTTCAAGGCCAGTGAATACGTCACTATTGTTCGCGTGCACATGCAAAACCAGCACTTCTGTCTCATCCGCGGCTTCATCCGCCTGTGGCGATTCATCACTGTGTTGCGACTCGCCCTGCTCAGCCGTTTCTGTATCACCTTGACGCGCGCTTTGCGCTGGCGCTAATGGCTCATCATCAGCCATGGTCGCGTGTGCCTGCGGCATCTCTGGTTCTTCATTATCGTGATTTGCCGCTTGCGGGGTGGCGGCTGAAAACGAAGGTTCATCGTCAGTGGCGGACATTGAAGGATACAGGGGTTGTTCAGGTTCAGACTGGGGGCCAGGTTGCCCAGCGAACAAGGGGTCGACGTCAGGTTTCTCCCCAAAGTTCATCGCTGGCTCTTGGCGCACAGGTTTGTCGCTTTCGCTTTTAGCGCGACTGACGACTCTGACGGCGCCAATACCATCTTGGTCAAACTTTTGATCGTCACTGTCGTCATCCAGCTTTCCCAACGGCTTTTCACCAAACTTGGTCGTCTTTTCTTTCTTGTTTGTCCAGAGGCCATGCAAAAGCAAAGCTGCGATTGCTAGTGCCCCCAACACAATCAGTACAAGGCGCAATTCCTGCATCATCGATTCTCAAATCTATCTATGTTCAGCGTTTTGATTCGCTTATGTCACAACGCCAACCAGGTTGCAAAGGTTAGTGTGATCATAAGCGGGGCCTGTTGGCTGACGCAATGCGTTAATGGTCAACTTAGTTAACTGTATCAAAAGTTGGGGAGAATTTAACGAATCAAGACACACAAATCGTTAAACTTTCCCATTATTGGGTCGTTGTCATCGCAATGATTCCCCCCGTAATATAGCGCACACCGTTATTTTTGTATCGACCGCATGTATGCGGCTTGTTGTGACCGACATTGTTCTCAAGGAGATATCATGGCGAATTATGCTCGCCCTCGCCCCCAAAGTGGTGCTGGTTATCTGTTCCAAGGCTTTTCTCTGATGATGGCACCCGGCTTACGCCGGTTTGTAATCATTCCTATTTTGATCAATGTGTTGCTGCTGGGTGGCGCGTTCATCTATTTGCTTTCGCAGGTGGGTGACTGGATCGAACATTGGATGGCCAGTCTACCTGAGTGGTTGTCCTGGCTCTCTTTTTTGATTTGGCCTTTAGTGGTGATTGCTATCTTGGTCGTATTCTCCTACGTGTTCAGCACACTGGCAAACTGGATAGCCGCGCCCTTTAATGGCTTGCTGGCCGAGCATGTGGAGGCAAAGCTGTCAGGCACACGGGCACCGGATGATGGCTTGGCTGGTATCATTAAAGATATCCCGCGGGTGATGAAACGAGAGTGGCAAAAACTCGCCTACTACATCCCCAGAGCATTAGGCTTTTTACTGCTGCTATGGATCCCCGCGGTTGGACAAACCGTGGGGCCAGTGATCTGGTTTTTGTTTAGCGCGTGGATGATGGCGATTCAATACTGTGATTATCCGTTCGATAATCACAAGGTGTCGTTTCCCGCCATGCGCCAGACGTTAAACCAACAACGGGGCGCATCGCTTAGCTTTGGCGCAATAGTCATGCTGTTTACCATGACTCCTTTTCTCAACCTACTGGTGATGCCTGCGGCAGTATGCGGCGCAACCGCTATGTGGGTGGATAAACACAAATCCTCATTGGGGCGCCATTAATCTGGACCGTCTACGCGAAAGCTCACATCCACAATGTGGGCTTTTTTCGTTTAACCAATCAGTTATTGGTTAATGTCACAATAAGATATAACCAACCGATCCTTTCAAAACCAAGCAGCAGAGATATGCTTGGAGGGTGATTAAAATCGGTGTCATGAAGGAACGATACAATGGGCAAGATTTACGAAGACAATACACAAACCATCGGAAACACACCGCTAGTTCGCCTAAACCGCGTGGCGAAGCCAAACGTGCTGGCCAAAGTTGAAGCACGCAACCCAAGCTTTAGCGTCAAGTGCCGTATCGGTGCCAATATGATCTGGGATGCAGAGAAAAAAGGCACCCTCAAACCCGGTATCGAATTGATTGAGCCGACCAGTGGTAACACGGGTATCGCGCTTGCCTATGTCGCGGCAGCACGTGGTTATAAGCTGACCCTAACCATGCCGGAGTCAATGAGCCTTGAGCGCCGTAAACTGCTCAAAGCCATGGGCGCGAAGCTGGTGCTGACCGAAGCGCCAAAAGGCATGAAAGGCGCGATTGCCAAAGCGGAAGAAATCATGGCAGCAGAGCCAGGTAAATATCTGATGCTGCAACAGTTCGACAACCCCGCCAACCCTGAAATCCATGAAAAGACCACTGGGCCTGAAATCTGGGAAGACACTGACGGCGAAATCGATGTGTTTGTATCCGGTGTTGGCACTGGTGGCACCCTAACCGGTGTCAGCCGCTACATTAAAAACACCCAAGGCAAAGCCATTACCACAGTCGCCGTCGAGCCTGCCGAGTCGCCAGTGATTGCGCAAACCATCGCGGGACAAGACGTGCAACCTGCCCCTCACAAAATTCAAGGTATTGGCGCGGGCTTTGTGCCGAAAAACTTGGATGTCACGCTTGTTGACCAAGTGGTGTCTGTCAGCTCAGACGAAGCCATTGCCATGGCTCGCCGCCTGATGGAAGAAGAAGGCATCTTGGGCGGGATTTCTTCAGGTGCCGCAGTAGTTGCGGCTAACAAAATTGCCGAGCTTCCCGAGTTTGCAAATAAGAAGATCGTCACAATTTTGCCAAGTGCAGCAGAGCGTTATCTCAGCTCGCCACTGTTTGCTGGCATGTTCACCGAGCTGGAAACTGAGCAGTAACAGCAGGTTAGCCAACAAGCCTTTACAACCCCCTATTCGCAAAGGCCCAAATTGGGCCTTTTTTGTTTGATTTTTATATTAAGCTTTAGTAAAACACGTCTGCCTTTTTATTTTCCGCATCAAAATAAAAGCCCTCGCGCCTAATGAGTGGAAGGTCAAAAATGGCAAAAAGATGACACGAAATTGACATGGATTAAGCTATCAGGTCGATTTCTTGGTTAGGTTAGCGTCAACGGATAGCGAAGTCGCCCGTTAGCGGTTAAGCTAACCTTATATTTAATACATAGATTTAAAAAAATACAGAAACGGGGTGAATCATGTATCAGAAGCAAGTTGAGATTACTGCAGAAAACGGCCTACACACTCGTCCAGCGGCGCAGTTCGTTAAAGAAGCGAAAAGCTACGACGCTGACATCACTGTTGAATCTAACGGTAAGAGCGCGAGCGCAAAAAGCCTATTTAAACTTCAAACCCTTGGCTTGACCAAAGGCACTATGGTGACTATTTCTGCTGAAGGTGCGCAAGCACAACAAGCCGTTGATCACCTAGTAAAACTGATGGACGAGCTGGAGTAATCCGGCTCTTTTTCTATCGGTTTTAAGTTGGATAAACGTAAGGTAAAGCTATGATTTCAGGCATCCTGGCATCACCTGGTATTGCTTTTGGTAAAGCACTGCTGCTGCAAGAAGAAGACGTTGTTATCAATAAAGATAAGATTGCTGCGTCTCAAATCGATCAAGAAATTCAGCGCGTATTGGATGCTCGCGAACAGTCTAAGACGCAACTCGAAGCGATCAAGGACAAAGCAAGGGAGACCTTCGGCGAAGAGAAAGAAGCTATCTTCGAAGGTCATATCATGCTACTTGAAGATGAGGAACTCGAAGAAGAGATCGTCAGCTTCATCAAGTCAAACCTAGCGACCGCTGATCACGCTATCTATAGCGTTATCGAAGAACAAGCGGTCACGCTTGAGTCACTCGACGACGATTATCTGAAAGAGCGTGCCGCGGATATCCGTGACATCGGTTCACGCTTCGTCAAAAACGCACTTGGCATCAATATGGTGTCGTTGAGCGCTATCAACGAAGAAGTGATCCTGGTTGCAAACGACCTGACGCCTTCAGAAACAGCACAGGTTGACCTGAATTATGTGCTTGGTTTCATCACCGACATTGGTGGTCGCACTTCACACTCTTCAATCATGGCACGCTCGCTTGAGTTGCCAGCGATTGTAGGCACCAATGATGCGACCAACAAAATACAAAACGGCGACATGCTGGTGCTTGATGCGATTAACAACCAAATCGTTGTCAACCCTTCAGACGAAGAACTCAGCAAATTCAAAGTGATTCGTGACCAACACATCGCCGAGAAAGCGGAACTGGCGAAGCTTAAAGATCTGCCAGCCATTACGCTTGACGGTCACCAAGTCGAAGTGTGCGGTAACGTAGGCACGGTCAAAGACTGTGACGGCGTAAACCGTAACGGCGGTGAAGGTGTGGGGCTTTATCGCACCGAGTTCCTGTTTATGGACCGCGACGCGCTTCCGACTGAAGAAGAGCAATACCAAGCTTACAAAGCGGTAGCGAAAGCGATTGATGGCCATCCTGTGATCATCCGCACCATGGATATCGGCGGTGACAAAGATCTGCCTTATATGAACTTGCCGGAAGAAATGAACCCATTCTTGGGTTGGCGTGCAGTTCGTATTAGCCTCGATCGTCGCGAAATTCTTCGCGATCAGCTTCGTGCTATTCTTCGTGCTTCGGCGCACGGTAAAATCCGTGTGATGTTCCCGATGATCATTTCTGTCGAAGAAATCCGAGAGCTGAAAGAAGCGATCGAGACCTACAAAGCAGAACTGCGCCAAGAAGGTCACGACTTCGACGCCGATCTGGAAATCGGTGTGATGGTTGAGACGCCAGCCGCGGCTGCGATCGCTCACCACCTCGCGAAAGAAGTGGAATTCTTCAGCATTGGCACCAACGATTTGACTCAGTATACCTTGGCGGTCGATCGTGGTAATGAGCTGATTTCGCACCTGTATAACCCTCTGTCTCCTGCTGTATTGACGGTTATCAAGCAAGTGATTGATGCCTCACATGCGGAAGGTAAATGGACCGGGATGTGCGGAGAGCTTGCAGGTGACGAGAAAGCAACGTTACTATTGATGGGAATGGGTTTGGATGAGTTTAGTATGAGTGCCATCTCTATCCCTCGCATCAAGAAGATTATCCGTAATGCCAACTTTGCTGATGTGAAAGCGATGGCCGACAAAGCACTCACTTTGCCAACTGCGGCAGAAATCGAGGCCTATGTCGAAAAATTTATTGCGGAAAAAACCGCTTGCTAATATACAATCAGCAAAGAATCACTGCTTAGGAGCAACACTATGGGTCTGTTCGACAAACTGAAGAAGTTGGTGTCTGAAGACGGCAACGACGCAAGTGCCATTGAAATTATCGCCCCATTGTCGGGTGAGATCGTCAACATCGAAGACGTACCTGACGTTGTGTTTGCTGAGAAAATCGTCGGTGATGGTGTTGCGATTAAACCATCAGGCGACAAGATGGTTGCGCCAGTTAACGGCACTATCGGTAAGATTTTCGAAACCAACCACGCTTTTTCAATTGAGTCAGATGACGGCGTTGAGCTGTTCGTACACTTTGGTATCGACACCGTCGAGCTAAAAGGCGAAGGTTTCAAACGCATTGCGGAAGAAGGTCAAACGGTGAAAGCCGGTGACACCGTGATCGAATTTGATTTAGGCATGCTCGAAGAGAAAGCCAAATCAACACTGACACCAGTGGTTATCTCTAACATGGACGAAATCAAAGAGCTAACTAAGCTCTCTGGTGCCGTCACTGTAGGCGAAACCTCTGTATTGCGCGTCACTAAGTAATTCAGATTTCTTAGTGAAGAAAAACGCAGCCTCGTGCTGCGTTTTTTTATGCCCGATGCTTGTCCTGTTTATGTGAACTGGTAAAAAAAGCGCTTCACTCGCCGGCTTCTCAGCCAATAAAGACTCGCCCATACTAACCAAAGCCCATGCAAGGCAAGCAACCAATCAAATCGTCCCCCCGTCATCGTGAGCGTATGCGCCACTTGATAGGCTTCCCACGTCCACAACAGCCATACCCACCAATAACCCAAGTGCCAATGCTGTGTTAACCATTCAGGCGCCTTGTCGCAGCTTCCCACCAACAGTAATAGCGCAAGCGGCACTAAACCAATCACTAAGCTGAGATAAAACGCAGACGTGTCAGGATAAACCAGCGCGAGCAGCTCGCTGCCCTGCTCTCGGCTCACTCCAGCCATCGCCAGTAGCCACCATGCGCGACTTAACAGTAGTAGGCACAACACGGCGATCTGGGGCGCTTTGATGTACCCTTTGTCGTCGAAATGATGAAACGTGTCCATAAGATTTTTGATTGAGAAGTCACGCATTTACCATGGCGACATGCGATAAAAACTGCAAGCGCAAAAGCAAAATTTGTTATCCTAGGGGCGAGCCATTTATTTAGCGTTATATGGAGCCTTCATGGCCAAAGCAAAAGCAACGATTTCGCCCGAGACGCAACAAGACGCCATGCGCGTTGCCAAAGCCACGCAAAAGCCCGGACAAACCAAGGCTCAGACAAAACTGATCGCTCAGGGGATTGAGAAAGGGATTGCGCAGTACAAAAAAGAACAAAAGGCAAAGGCGCGAGCACAGGATAAAGCACGAAAGAAACAGCAAAAGGCGACACCGACCGTCGAACAACCTCGCGAGCCTGCGTCTTCCTCTCAACCACCCCCACAGGATAAAGGCTACCGCCATTTACCTTGGCTTTTACTCGTCTTAAGCTGGATAGGATTTATTGGTTACGCGCTCGTGGGGGCATAATGGGAAAAAATCTGCTCGGCCTCATTGTCGTTTTTACGCTGTTCGGCTGCTCAAAAGGAGGCCCCATGGCAAAACAACCGCCTGTCACTGCCTGTGGTGACAGCCCTAATTGTGTTTCAACAGAAGACACGCGCGCAACGTTTCAGTTAGCGCCTTTGCGGCTGGCTAACACCGACGTTGCCTTGGCTAACATTGTTGAGAAAATTGCCTCAATGCCCCATGCAGAACTCGTTTCAGCCCAAGACAACTACGCACACTTACGCTTCACCACCCGGGTGTTGCGCTTTGTCGATGATGTTGAAGTCTCACTCAACGGAGACCAGATTGCGCTTCGCTCTGCCTCTCGTGTCGGCTATTACGACTTTGGCGCAAACCGTCGGCGTGCAGATGCTATTCGCCGTACACTCATTGAGGCGAAATTAGTCACACCCTCTGGTGCGCATTAGTTGATATAAGAGCGAATATCTCGCTTTTTATCCTCGACCCAATCGCGACGAAACGGGCCCCAGTCTTTTAGCTGGTAATAACCATCGTTATGGCGCTTGCCATCTTGGATAAATGTCATATCAATGCCTAGCCCTGACAATGATTTGAGCACATCCTGGATCGTGCGGCGTGGCCAGCCTGTTGCCTCAATCAAACGCGGCACGTTTGGGCGCTCCATCTCTTCTACCAGTGCGGCGAGATACAAGCGCCGAGCAAATACCGGGTTGAGTTCCATATGAACCTCCAACAATTACGAATGATCCCATTATTCATGGTGCCTACTAAGAGGCTTTGCGTTTGATCAAAACGCCATCAAATCGACGTGCTGCAGGCGCATTTACCTACGCATTTCACACATTCTTGGGCCATCAAATGACGCACATGCCTGCCACGCTAGGTGTTGCGTTCATTAACCAGCAGTGTCACTCTTAAACCTTTGCCAACAAGCACGATAAGACCATGACAACTGTATTTGGGATCAAAAACTGCGACACTCTAAAAAAAGCCCTAAAGTGGTTGGATAACCAAGGTATCGACTATCAATATCACGACTATCGAAAAGATGGCCTAGACGCACAAATGCTGCAGACGTTTGTCTCAGCACTCGGCTGGGAAGCGCTAGTCAACAAACGTGGCACCACCTACCGCCAATTGAGTGATGAGCAAAAAGCCAATTTAGATCAAACCCGCGCAATCGCGATCATGCTTGATAATCCAGCGATCATTAAGCGCCCATTGCTCGTACACAACGGTAGCTATTATCTCGGCTTCAAAGAGAATCAATACGCTGATATTTTCGCGTAATGTGATAGCCGATTCATTTTTGTTGTAAGGAAACCCTGATGACTGACTCTGCCACGCTGGCTTTAGCGAAAGATCTGATAAACCGAGAATCGGTCACGCCGGAAGATGCCGGCTGCCAAGATCAAATGATTGCGCGATTAGAAGCCTTGGGCTTCACCATTGAGACCATGGTGTTTGAAGATACCACCAATCTGTGGGCCAGACGGGGAACGGAAGGCCCTCTTTTTGCTTTTGCCGGCCACACCGATGTGGTTCCCTCAGGGCCGCACGAACAATGGCACACACCGCCGTTTGAAGCGACGGTGATTGATGATCATCTCCACGGACGTGGCGCCGCCGACATGAAAGGCTCACTGGCCGCCATGGTTGTGGCCGTTGAACGTTTTATTGCCGAGCACCCAGACCACTCTGGCTCACTGGCGTTTTTAATCACCTCTGATGAAGAAGGCCCGTTTATCAATGGCACTACCCGTGTGGTCGATACTCTAATGGCGCGCGGCGAAAAGATTGACATGTGTATTGTCGGTGAGCCGTCCAGCACCCACCATGTCGGTGATGTAGTGAAAAACGGCCGTCGCGGATCCATCACAGGGGATCTCTACGTCAAAGGCACACAAGGGCATGTTGCCTACCCTCACCTTGCGACTAATCCGGTGCATCAGGCGATGCCAGCACTCACCGAGCTTGCGCAAACACTGTGGGATAAAGGCAATGCGTTTTTCCCGCCCACAAGCTTTCAAATCCCCAACATCAAGGCCGGCACGGGCGCGGCCAATGTCATTCCGGGGGAGTGCCATGCACAGTTTAACTTCCGCTTTAGTACAGAGTTGGACAGTGAAACCATCAAAAAGCGGGTTTACTCGATTTTAGACGCCCATGGGCTCGACTATACCCTTGAGTGGACGCACAGTGGTGACCCTTTCCTAACCGATAAAGGCACGTTACTGGATGCAGTGGTGGCTGCGGTGGAAGAGGTGAACCATCAAACACCAGAATTGCTGACCACTGGCGGCACCTCCGACGGACGTTTTATTGCGCAAATGGGAGCGCAAGTGATTGAACTAGGTCCGGTGAATGCCACTATCCACAAGGTCAATGAGTGTGTGAGCATCCCGGATTTAGAAAAGCTGACTGACATGTATCAAAAGGTCTTGGAGAAAGCACTCCCTTGATGCCGACACCCGCACAGCTCACAGGGCAAGACGCCTCCGCGCTAACACCGATTAACAGCCGACCTAATGCGCCCTGCTTGCACCAAGCGGTACTCGCCGACTTTGCCGCCTTACAACAGGCGGCATCGCAAGCGGGGTTCGCGCTCATGATTGCCAGCGGCTATCGCTCGTTTGCGCGCCAGTTAGCCATTTGGAATGGTAAATTTAATGGCGAAAAGCCAGTGTTAGATACTGAGAGTCGACCGTTAGATGTGTCAACATTGTCAGAGGCAGCGCGGGTCAAAGCGATACTGCGCTGGTCAGCCTTGCCAGGGGCAAGCCGCCACCATTGGGGCACAGACATAGACGTGTATGACAAGCGCGCACTGGGGCCGGATCAAAGGTTGGCGCTAACTCCACCAGAATATGATGATGGCCCTCAAGCGGCCTTCTCACAATGGCTCAAAGTGCATGCCCCCAAGTGGGGGTTCTTCCTGCCTTATGCCGAAGATAAAGGTGGGGTTGCGAGAGAGCCTTGGCATATCAGCCATATCGCCACCAGCGCCGCCCTCTTGTCAGCATTGAGCCAAGACATGCTTGCCAGCGCGATCAGCAATGCGCCTATTTGTGGTAAAGAGACTATTCTTGAGCAGTTGGATTGGATATATTCAACCTACGTCACTAACTTGTGCGAGGTGGAACAATGGAATGGCTAACCAACCCTTATGTCATTATTGCCATCGTAGTTGCCGTGGTGGTCAGTAATATCATGGCACTCAAGTACACCGCCAACGCAAAATTTGGCCTTAAGTATAAAGACAAGCCAGACAAAACCGCGTCATCCAAGGAAAACGATGCGGATAGCAAGCCATCGCAGTCTGATGAACACAAAGACTAAAATAGCGCCACGTTAATGGCGCTATTTTTCTCACTCAAAAAGCAAACGTTTGCTTTTTGAGTCCAAAAATTACAGGGTAAGGCCGATACGCTTTGCCACCTCGATGTAAGCATCCACAACACCACCTAGGCCTTGGCGGAAGCGGTCTTTATCCAGTTTTTCTCGGGTATTGGCATCCCACAATCGACAACCGTCGGGGCTAAACTCGTCACCCAGAACAATATTGCCTTGATGATCAACACCAAACTCAAGTTTGTAATCGACCAGCAATAAGTCACCGTCGGCAAACAAGGCTTTGAGAACATCATTCACCTTATAGGTCAGTGATTTCATCGTCGCCAGTTGTGCTTGTGTCGCGTAGCCCAAAGACTCACACAGGGATTCATTGACCATAGGATCGTGCAGTGCGTCGTTTTTTAAAAACAGTTCAAAGGTCGGTGGCGTCAATGCCGTACCTTCTTCGACGCCGAGGCGACGGCAAAGCGATCCGGCCGCGATGTTGCGCACCACACACTCTACTGGGATCATATCTAGCTTTTTCACCACGCACTCGGTATCGGACAATAATTGGTCCATTTGGGTGGGGATGCCCGCCTGCTCAAGCTTTTGCATGATGAAGTGATTAAATTTGTTATTCACTTCACCTTTTCGCTCAAGCTGCTCGACACGTTCGCCATCAAACGCAGACGTGTCATTGCGAAAGTGCAGAACAAAGCGGTGCTCATCCTCTGTGGCATAGACAGATTTTGCCTTACCGCGATACAACTCAGCACGTTTTTCCATTACCTATACTCTCCATTAGGCGCTAAAAGTAAGGGACGCTCACCGCGTCCCTATAAAATTACTCTGATACTTGACTCACTTGGGCAATGACCGCTTTTAGCGCTGGACTCAGCGCTTCTAACGTCGCCTCATCAACGGGTTTGCCATCGCTGTTGGTGACGTTAAGTGATGTGCGGTTGCCGAGATCGCCTAGCAACAAGGTATAGCTGTTGTCTGGGAACGAAATCGGATCAACGCCAAGAGATTGCCAACGCTCATCACTTGGCGCAACGTGACGGGTTTTTACCGTGCCCTGCGACTGGTTACGACTTTCTACCGTGAACCCTAAAGGCTTAATGATGGCTGGCAGCTTTTCCCACACTACATCATAGGGCGCACGAGCAATAATCACTGGCAGGCCACTGCGATCGGTACCAAAGCTAATCGGAATATCTGCTTGACGTTGCTCGGCCAGACGGCGCGCTTCGGCACGCAAGGCCGCATCGTGACTGACCGTGATAAGGTTGGTCATCAAGGTGTTGTAGCGCTCACGCAACGCAGGCGTGAGTGGCTCATCGCTGGCTTTCGCGCGCGAGTCAATCATATTCACCCCTAGCGCAAAACGGCGACCTTGCTCAAGACGCGATAGACGGAAGCGTGCTTGATGGGCGCTGTCTTCTTTTTCCCAAGCAATCCAACCGGTTTCTACTTGGTCTGCGGTTTGTGAGGCCACTGGAATGGTCTGCTCGCTGACCAAACGCTCCACCGTTTGCCACACTTTATCGAGTTGCTTTTCATTGGCAACCGCAAGGGTGACACCGCGGCTATCACGTTGTATCCGTGCGCCCGGGATTAAGTCCAGCACTTGGCGCGGCGGACGAATATCAACGTTCTGACCCACTTCACCATTAAAGTCTTGTGTCGGGATCTGATAATTGGTGGAAAAATACGGCGCTTGATCCGGCAAGGTTTGCCATGGCGACAACGGGGTTGTTTGCAAGTAGCCAAAGTCATCTTTGGCTTGACGACGCTGCTCGACGCCACCACTGCAGGCCACCACACTGGTGGCCATGATGGCACAAAGGCCGAGCTTAAATACTGGTTTCATTGACACTCCAACGGCTTACACCGCACCTGCTACACGCAGTGCTTCTCGCACATCTGGACGCAAGTGCTCGCTTAATTCAGTTAATGGCAGACGAAGGTGTCCATCCGCAATCAAGCCCATTTCGCGGACTGCCCACTTCACTGGGATCGGATTGGCTTCGTCAAACAGGTGGCGATGTAGGGGGATCAAGGTTTCGTTGATGGCATGTGCTTGCTCTGCGTCACCCGCGCGCGCCAGTTTGATCATTTTCGCCATTTGCGCCGCTGCCACATTATTGGTCACAGAGATAACGCCATGCCCCCCAGCCAAGACAAAATCTAGGCCCGTTAAATCATCGCCACTGAATAAGAGGAAATCATCGCCACAAAGTTCCCGATGGATCGCGACTCGGCTTACATCAGCAGTTGCATCTTTAAGACCAATAATATTGTCAAACTCAGCCAATCGCGCCACTGTCTCCGGTTGAATATCGACCGCCGTACGCCCGGGGACATTATATAAAATTTGCGGCAGGTCAGTGGCTTCAGCAATGGCTTTGTAATGCTGGAACAAGCCTTCCTGGGTCGGTTTGTTGTAATAAGGGGTCACGCTTAGACAGGCCGCCACGCCCGAGCCAGCAAACATTTTACTGAAAGTGATGGCTTCGTGGGTGGCATTGGCACCAGTTCCCGCGATAACCGGAATACGCCCATTAGCAAATTCCAAGGTTTTTAGCACAACTTTAATGTGCTCATCCACGGTTACTGTCGACGACTCACCCGTCGTGCCCACTGCGACAATCGCATCAGTGCCCGATTGGATATGAAACTCGACCAGTTTTTCCAGGCTAACGTAATCAACTTCGCCGTGTGCATCCATTGGTGTGACGAGCGCCACAATGCTTCCAGAAACCATGTTCGTCTCCCTTATTAGTGATGCTTGCAATGTTACTTTTGGCGCTGGGCAAACACAAGAATAACCCTGCGTCTAGGCATGTCTTAATCGACATTTTTTCATCGATAGACAATGTGTCTTAACGTTATAATCGAAGAAGGGGGGAGCCTGCGTCAATGGGCAGTCAAATCCTGTCAAGTCAGTGATCCTATTATCAAAAACTTGCGTAATCTCGAGCACCCTCTATCATCGTGGATTCGGTTGACCGACAAAAAGGAAACGCAGCGCATGCAAACAATCACCGAAGGCGCCCAAGCGCCCGATTTTTCACTGCAAGACCAAAATGGCGACACCGTCACGCTTAGCCAATTCAAAGGCGACAAACGTGTTCTGGTTTATTTCTACCCAAAGGCGATGACACCGGGCTGTACAACGCAGGCCTGCTCATTACGCGATACCAAAGCTGAGTTGGATGCACTTGACACCGTGGTGCTTGGCATAAGCCCCGATCCGGTGAAAAAACTGGCCCGCTTTGTTGAACGTGATGCACTTAACTTCACGCTGTTGAGCGATGAAGATCATGCCGTCGCCGATGCGTTCGGTGTCTGGGGACCGAAAAAATTCATGGGCAAAGAATACGATGGGATTCATCGTCTAAGCTTTTTGGTCGGCAAAGACGGTAAGATAGAACATGTGTTCAATAAGTTTAAAACCAAGGACCACCACCAAGTGGTACTTGATTACTTAAACCAAGCGTAACGTCAGTCCACGTTAGCGTTGGGGGCAGAGCAGCCTACAGACTAGAAGCGCACGGCCACCGTGCGCTTTTTTGTATGATTAACCGACAGGCTTTGCCAACGCCTCCGGATATCCGCGGCGTATCGCAAGCTCGCAAGCGGTATAGATTATTTTCGCGGTGTTGGGGCGCGACAGTGGCTGATAAGAGGTAGGCGAGATCCAACCCGCATCTTCAAATTGCGCCAGTACTTTATTGATGGCCGTCAGCGCCGACGACGCTTTAACAATTTCAAAGCGTGCATAACGCTCACCATCAAACGACACATCCGAGGCACGTAAGGAAGGATCATCCCCGGGGATTTGCTGCGCACCACACAAGGGTTTGCCGCCGACTTCCGCCTGCTTAAATGCCGGTAACCACTGGCCAAAGTGGTCAATCGCGCGATCAGTGCGTTCACACACTTCTTGCCAGTCCCAGCCTTTATCGATGTTTTTCACATAACGTGCATCGACAGTCGGTTGCGCCGACTCCGCAGAGCTTTTCACTAAACCACGCTCAAACAAGGTAACATCTTGGGTCATGCCATGCAGTTGGAAAAAACCATCCGGGTAAGGGGTCAATTGTGCCATCCCTTGTGGCGTGCCCCGCTGGCCATGGACAATAATCTCTGGCCATTGATATTCGGTGCTTGTCCAGTGCGCGATATACGCGGCTTTGTATTCCACCAAACGCTTGCGACCAAACCCGGCCATATCATCGATCGTGCCCGTACGGAATCCAGCCGCATTGATCAGATAATCAACCTCAGTGCTTTGTATCTGGCCAGTCTGGTCTTGATAGGTTACCCGCCACCCTGACGAGATGGGCTGAGTATCCATCACTTTGTGATTGAAATTAAGCTGACAATGCGGCGCGTCAGCAAGGGTCAATTGCGCTTCCGCTGCTAGGCGAAAGACGCTAAGCCCGTATTCTTGCACCAGCACCAGAGGGTATTTCATTGCACTTAAATCGAGCGATTGCGCGACAGGCCACATCCACTGGTCCGCGGCATCGGTCACGCTTTGATAGTTTTGAGCGCGCAGTGCTTCCAATTCCTCTTGCTGATACAAACGGAAATAATCGCTCGGCTCGCCCATGACTTTATTATCGCTATCCAGTTCAACCAATTGCGCGTAGCGCTCGCGCAGGGTTTCTAAACGTGCAATCACACTGTCGAGCGAGCCTGGGTCTTGCTGAGGAACAGCAAGGACTGTCGGTCGACGATTAACCGAATGCGGATACATGCGCACCGTGGCTACCGACTGTTCAAGTAAGATCAGGCATTGATCGAGCGAGATTTCACGATACAAATTGCCGCCCGCGTGCAGATGACAAATCGGCGGCCCACTGACCAAGCCGGTGCCCGCTTCAAACACCTGGGTATCCACGCCGCGCTCAGCCAAGCGCATTGCTGCTGTGGTTCCTGCAACACCGCCACCTATCACCGCGACGCGAAACTTTTCTACTTGCGTTTTTTCTTGCCTGTGTTCTGCCATGCCAACCCTGTTCTCATTACTACTTCTATGGGCCAAACTGATCACGGCGTGTCGATGTTTACCTGCCGCTCAGCCCCTTTAATTAGGGGCGTGAAAACAAGATGGATCACTCAATCTCTGCCTTGGGATCGTCATCCAGCTCAATCACCGGCAGCGCTTGCCACACCGCTTTCACTAAGGTCGCCAATGGAATAGCAAAAAATACCCCCCAAAAGCCCCAGAGTCCACCGAAAACCAGTACGGCTATTATGATGGCGACGGGATGTAAATTCACCGCTTCTGAAAAAAGCACGGGGACGAGCACATTGCCATCCAGCGCTTGGATAACACCATAGGCGATCATCACATACCAAAAGCCAGGCTCGAGTCCCCACTGGAACAAAGCAACAATCGCTATCGGCAGGGTGACAATCGCCGCGCCGATATAAGGCACCAGCACAGAAAAGCCCGTCGCCACGCTGAGTAGCACCGCGTAGCGAAGATCTAACAGGCTAAAGGTCAAGTAGCTGGTCACCCCGACGATAATGATTTCAGTCACTTTGCCGCGGATATAGTTGGAGATCTGTTGATTCATCTCATGCCCGACTCGAGAGGCAAGACGACGATTACGCGGCAACAAGCCTTTAAACATCGCCAGCATTTGCGCTTTGTCTTTGAGCAAAAAGAACACCAGCAGCGGCACCAAAATCAGGTATACCGCTACCGCGACTAAGTTGACCAAAGACGCCAATGAACCTTTTACCAGTGTTTCACCAAGGTTAAGCACTTTATTTTGCAAGGTGTCGACAAAGGTGTTGACCATATGCGGATTAATCAGCTCTGGGTAGCGTTCTGGCAAACTCAGCATCAGTGCTTGCATATTGTTAAACATATTTGGCACATCAGCGACCAAACTGACCCCTTGGTTCCATATGGTCGGCACCAACCCAAATAATGCCATCAAGGTTAAGCTGACAAACACAGTCAATACCACCAGCACTGACAACACGCGGGGCAACCCCAACCGACAGAGACGATTGACCGGCCAATCGAGTAGATAGGCCATCACGATCGCCACCAGCAATGGGGCGAGCAAATTGCCAAAAAAGTAGATGGTAATAAAACCAAAAAGGAGGATCGCCACCAGGCTTACCGCATGTGGGTCAGAAAAACGTCGCCGATACCAGCGATGTAACATATCAAACATAAAAAGCCCGCTATTTCTTTGTGATGAGTAGCCGCGAAGCTGGCGTGTCTAACCACTGCATGCTGAAGCCTTCGCGTTTAAAATACTTGGGGATATCGTCTTTCGCCCCTTGATCACCGAGTAAAATCACCAATTGCTCACCTGACGGCAATAACGCGGCGGCGCGCTTTGCCAGCAATAGCGCCATTGGGCAAACATGTTCTCGCAAATCAAGTGTTTGAGATTCCATTCTGGCTCACCGGTCGGTATTATCGTCAGTATTGTAATGGACATTAGATAGAACGCCAACGAAACCCTAACGGGTTTTATCGGTCTGTACCTAAGTACACCCTGCATTTAAAGGTCATCATACTTATGTCATCACGCGCACTTGGCTCTCACAAAGGCAGCAAAGCTCGCCGCCTGCTCTGTTATGCATTAGCGGGGGTGTTAGCGAGCGCGCCTGTGTCTGCCCGCGTTGAGTCATACCAAAGTGATTTACCGGATATCGGTACCGCTGCCGTCAGTACCTTATCGGTGGCCAAAGAGAAAGAGTTTGGTGATGCCTATATGCGGATGCTAAGAGCCAGCAAGCCCATCATCAGCGATCCTTTGCTCAACGAGTACATTAACGGCTTAGGTCATCGACTGGTGGCGAATGCTAACGATGTTCGTACACCCTTTCGGTTTATTTTAATCGATAACCAAGCGATCAATGCGTTTGCCTTTTTTGGCGGGTATGTAGCCATGCATTCTGGGCTTTTCCTGCATGCCAAGACAGAAAGCGAACTGGCATCGGTGATGGCGCACGAAATTGCGCACGTGACCCAACGCCACCTTGCGCGCAGCATGGAAGCGCAGGCACAAACCTCGCCGCTAACGGTTGCCGCTTTAGTCGGCTCTTTAATGCTCGCGATTGCAGCGCCTGAAGCAGGGATTGCCGCAGCTCATGCAGCAACGGCGGGGAGTATGCAAAGCCAAATAAACTTTACCCGCCGTAACGAAGAAGAGGCCGACCGCGTCGGAATTGAAACCCTCGCACGTGCTGATTTTGATGTGCAAGCCATGCCGCGATTTTTCTCACGGCTGGCGGATGAGTACCGTTACGCCAGCCAAATGCCCGAGTACTTCAGCACCCACCCTTTACCGGCTTCACGGATCACTGACTCTCGCGCTCGTGCCCGCCAATACCCACAAAAACGGGTACCTGTCTCGCCCGATTATCAACTTGCGCGCGCGCGGATCGTCGCACGATATAGTAGCATCGCCAGTCGCTCGGCCATAGACTGGTTTGAACGACGTCATAAAGAGGCCTCGCCGGCCGAAAAGCAAAGCCTTAACTACGGGATGGCGCTGCTTGATATTGACGCGCGTCGTTTTGACGATGCGCGGAAAAAATTAACCCCACTGATTAAGGCGCAACCTAATAATCGATTTTTCATCGATGCGATGACCGATTTAAACATCGGTGAGAAACACTACGATCAGGCACTATCACGCCTCGAGCAGGCGTTGAACCATCAACCAAACAACCGCGTATTATTGCTCAATCGCGCCTATACCCTCGTCAAAGCCAAGCGAGGGGACGACGCGATCTCCATGCTGGAGCGATATACACACCAGCATCCAGATGACAGCAACGGTTGGTTTTTGTTACAACAAGCGTACGAAAGTACCGGTACGCATCGAGACGGTGAGCTGGCCGCCCAAGGTGAGCGTTATGCCTTACGCGGACAATGGGACAAAGCCATTCGCAATTATACCCAAGCCGCCCAGCTCGCTGAGTTAGGTAGCTTGGCGCAGGCACGGTATGATGCGCGTCTTGATCAACTACGTCGCCAACAAGCCCGCTTTAAAGCGCTTAGCGACCGTTAATTCACTCAAAAAGGATCATTGTTGTGACCGCTATAACTCTCTACCACAACCCGCGTTGCTCCAAAAGCCGTGAAACTCTCAAGTTGTTGGAGTCCAACGATGTGACGCCGACTATTATCAAGTATCTCGACAACCCGCTTTCTGCTGAAGCCTTATCGATGTTAAAACAGCAACTCGGGCTCAGCTCGTTTCGGGAGATGATGCGAACCAAAGAAGCGGACTACAAAGCGGCGAACTTGGGCGATGCGTCAGTAGACGAGGCGCAACTACTCGACGCCATGGTCAACAATCCCAAATTGGTCGAACGTCCCATTGCAGTAAAAGGGGAAAAGGCGGTGATTGGTCGCCCCCCTGAGAACGTACTCGCGCTGATAAAATGACAAAGGTATTAGTGCTTTACTACAGTCGATCGGGGAATACACGCAAGCTCGCCCAACAAGTCGCGCGGGGCATCGAAGCACAAGGTGTGGAAGCCGTGTTGCGCACGGTGCCCGAGCTACCCGCTTACCCTGATGGTCAAACCCCGGCCTCGACGGCGAAAGACCCTTTTGTCACCCGGCAAGACTTGTTGGATTGCCACGGTTTGGCGCTTGGCAGCCCGGTGCGCTTTGGTAATATGGCCGCGCCCTTAAAGCAGTTTATCGACAGTACCAGTGGTGAGTGGCTATCAGGTGCACTGATTGATAAACCTGCCGCGGTATTTGGCGCTGGCTCTATGTTGCATGGTGGGCAAGAAACCACCCTGCTCACCATGACGGTGCCGCTGCTTCATCATGGCATGATGCTGCTCGGTGTCCCGCATAGCGAGTGCGCATTACACACCACAGAAGGCGGTGGTTCACCTTATGGTGCGTCGAGTGTGGCTGATGCAAACCAGCCTTTAATCGCCGACGAAAAACAAATCGCCAAAACCTTAGGCCAACGTCTCGCACGTTTTGCACAAACCGTTCACCATCACTTGGGATAAAAGGATAGAATTGTGACTGACTCTCGGCTTGCATTAATGCGTAAGCTTTCGTTGTTGAGTAACCTCGGCCTGATTGCCTGGGTGGTCATCTGGCACGCATCATTGTCGCCCCACCCTCACCTCAATGCCTTGGCGGTGACCATCGGCTGGACGATTCCTCTGCTACTCCCGCTGCCTGGGATCGTGAAAGGCAAGCCCTTTACCCACGCGTGGGCCAACTTTATTTTGATGTTTTACTTTTTGCACGCGTTGACTCTTATTTATGTTGATGAAGGGGAGCGCTGGCTCGCCGCGACCGAGCTGGTTTTAGTGACCTTTGCGTTCGCCAGTAACATTGTCTTTGCGCGTTGGATGGGAAAATCACAAGGGCTGAAGCTGCCGCGTCTTTCTCAAGTGGAACGTGAAGAACGCCAACGTTTTGAAGGCAAGGATAACGCCTCGTCTGACTAAGAACTGGCCTTTATCCTCGCCCTTGGTCTGTTGATCACCTCGGCTAAGCCAAGCCCCGCGCTTGGCTTACACAGGATAAGGGCGGCGAGAAAAGTATCGATGGCCACACCTGCTGCAAGGGGCAATCACATCTACGCGGCTATGGCGTGACTGGTGTTGGCACTGCTCACATTGCAATACGCCCAGCCCCACAATTTCACCCGCTTCATACACACCATGATGCTGAAGGTCATCGAAGACTTCACGCCACTCTAGCTGCGTACGATCAGTGATTTCTGCCAGTTGTTCCCAAATCGAGTTGGCAATCAGGTCGTTAAACACCTGACTGTCCATTTCTTCGGTTTGAGATTTGTCATACTGCTCACCAAAGGCTTTCACATCCCGCTTGAAGTACGCCTCAATCAGCGCCCACTCATCTTTGGTCAGATCCGCGGCTGCTTTGAGGTATTGATCAGACAACTCGACCCAGCGAGACAAAGCCTCTGGACTGTTTTCCAGTGCCTCTTTTACCCGCTCAATGATACTTTGTTGCGGTTCTTTCTCTTTATTCATGGTTCCGTCCTGATTCAAGTGTTGTTGCGGTCTCTGCCTTTCGTTATTCTATGACGATATTTCTCTTTCAGGTTTTACCTTTCTCACAGAATCTCGGAAGCCATCGATGCAAGAACAATATAGCCCGCAAGATATTGAACAAAAAGTTCAAGCCCATTGGGATGACAATAAAACCTTTGTGGCTCATGAAGACCCTAACAAAGAAAAGTTTTACTGTCTTTCTATGTTCCCTTACCCCAGTGGTCGACTTCACATGGGGCATGTCCGTAATTATACCATCGGTGATGTGATCTCGCGTTATCAGCGCCTGCAAGGCAAAAATGTGATGCAACCTATTGGTTGGGATGCATTTGGTTTGCCAGCCGAAGGGGCCGCTATCAAGAACAAAACCGCCCCCGCACCTTGGACTTACGAAAACATTGATTACATGAAAGGCCAGCTGAAAATGCTGGGCTTCGGTTACGATTGGGATCGTGAAATCGCCACTTGTAGCCCAGATTACTACCGCTGGGAGCAAGAGTTCTTCACCACGCTGTACAACAAAGGCTTGGTCTACAAAAAGACTTCCTCGGTCAACTGGTGTCCGAATGACCAAACCGTGTTAGCGAACGAGCAGGTGCACGAAGGATGCTGCTGGCGTTGTGACACCCCTGTCGAGCAAAAAGAAATTCCACAGTGGTTTATCAAAATCACCGATTATGCAGAAGAGCTGCTGCAAGATATCGACAAACTGGATGGTTGGCCAGAAATGGTGAAAACCATGCAACGCAACTGGATTGGCCGCTCAGAAGGGGTGGAGCTGACCTTTGACGTGGAAGGTGAGCACCCGGCACTGGATGTGTACACCACCCGTCCCGACACCTTGATGGGTGTGACCTATGTCGGGATTGCCGCCGGTCACCCACTGGCCGATGCCGCAGCCAAAAACAATCCAGCGTTGGCTGAATTTGTACAAGAGTGCCGTAATACCAAGGTTGCTGAAGCAGAGCTTGCCACCATGGAGAAAAAAGGCATGGCGACGGGCTTGTACGCCACGCACCCATTAAACGGCCGCCGCGTACCTATCTTTGTCGCCAACTTTGTACTGATGGACTACGGTACTGGTGCGGTCATGGCCGTGCCTGCCCACGACCAACGCGATTTTGAATTTGCCAGTAACTACGGCCTCGATATTGAGCCGGTGATCCTGGATGAAAACGGCCATGCGCCTGATTTGTCCGAGCAAGCCTATACAGAAACAGGCAAGCTCTTTAACTCGGGTGAATTTGATGGTTTGGACTTTGATGCCGCGTTTGATGCGATTGCCGCCAAGCTCGAGTCGTTGGGCAAAGGCAAGAAAACCGTTAACTTCCGTCTTCGTGACTGGGGCGTGTCACGCCAACGCTATTGGGGCGCGCCTATCCCCATGCTGAACAGCGAAGACGGGGAAGTGGTACCTGTTCCGACGGATGAACTGCCCGTGATCCTGCCAGAAGATGTGGTGATGGACGGGGTACAAAGCCCGATAAAAGCAGACAAACAGTGGGCACAAACCCAATACCAAGGCAAGCCTGCACTGCGTGAAACCGATACCTTCGATACCTTTATGGAATCGTCTTGGTATTATGCACGCTATTGCTCGCCGCAGGCCGATCAGATGCTCGACCCAAGTGCTGCCAACTACTGGCTGCCTGTGGATCAGTATATCGGCGGCATTGAGCACGCTTGTATGCACCTTCTCTACTCGCGCTTCTTCCACAAGTTGTTGCGTGATGAAAATATGGTTGATAGTGATGAGCCGTTTAAGCAACTACTGTGTCAAGGCATGGTACTGGCTGATGCCTTCTACTATACCGATGACAAAGGCGTGCGCGTGTGGGTATCACCAACCGAAGTGACCGTCGAACGTGACAGTAAAGGGCAAATTGTTAATGCGGTAGACCGCCAAGGCAATGCCGTGGTCCATGCGGGCATGACCAAGATGTCGAAGTCGAAAAACAACGGCATTGACCCACAATTAATGGTGGAAAAATACGGCGCCGACACGGTACGCCTGTTCATGATGTTCGCCGCACCTGCTGATATGACCCTAGAGTGGAAAGAATCAGGGGTTGAGGGGTCACACCGCTTCTTGCGTCGCGTGTGGAAGCTGGTTTACGAGCACAGCCAAAAAGGGCCTGTGGCGGTATTGGATGCGAGCGCGCTCAATAATGAGCAAAAAGCGCTGCGCCGCGAGGTGCATAAAGCCATTGCCAAAGTCAGTGATGACATGGGACGCCGTCAGACCTTTAACACCGCTATCGCGGCGATTATGGAGCTGATGAACCGGTTGGTGAAAGCCCCACAACAAAGCGAGCAAGACCGTGCGGTACTTGATGAAGCCCTCAAAGCTGTGGTGCTCATGCTTTATCCGATCACCCCGCATATCTGCTTTAGCATGTGGCAGGCACTCGGTGAGACTCACATTGATGACGCGGCGTGGCCACAGGCCGACGAAGCAGCCATGGTTGAGGATGAGAAACTGATTATCGTCCAAGTCAACGGTAAACTGCGTGCCAAGATCACCGTCGCTGCAGATGCGGAGAAAGAGGCCGTAGAAGCGCAAGCGATGGCAGATGAAAACGTGGTGAAATTTACCGAAGACAAAACCGTGCGCAAGGTGATTTACGTGCCTGGCAAGCTGGTTAACATTGTTGCCAACTAACAAGGAGCGATGGAGTGAATCTGTTTAAGACAATGCTTCGCTCCCTGCTTGTCGCGATGGTCTGTTTGACCATCGCGTCTTGCGGGTTTGCCTTGCGCGGCAGCTACAATCTGCCCGATGAAGTGGATAAGGTCTCATTGACCAGCTTTGACCCTTATGGCGAGTTAACCCGACAAATGCGAAATGCCTTGCGTCAACACAAGGTCGATCTCGTCTCCCCTTCCAAGGAGGTGGCTAATATCCACTTGCTCGGGGAAAGCAATAGTGAACAAACGCTATCGCTTTATCAAAACAGCCGTGTGGCGGAGAAAGAATTTCGCTATGTCGCCCGTTATCGCGTCACCGTACCCGATAAAGGCAGTTATACCTATAACACCACCTTGAGTCGTAACTTCCTTGATAACCCACTGACAGCGTTGGCAAAGTCTGTAGAGGAAGATAAGTTAGTCGCGGAGATGCGTACAGAAGCCACTCGGCAAATTATGCGTCAGCTTTCCCAATTAAAAGGCGATATCGCCGAGTTTGAGCGCCAACAGGCCGAACAAGCGGCAATGGAGACACTCGAGCAAGATGAAACACCGACTAAGCCTGACGTTATCATCGAAACGCGACAAACCGAGACGAACACCGCGCAATGATGAGAACCTATCCCGACCAATTGGCGCAGCAGCTCAACCAACCGCTGCGCCAAACTTATTTGGTTTTTGGCTCCGACCCATTACTTAAACTCGAAGCACGCGATGCCATTGCACACGCGGCGCGCGCCCAAGGTTTTGAAGAGCATCATAAATTTGTCATTGATGGTCAGCTAGATTGGCAAGAAGTTATCGATTGCTGTCAAGCACTTAGCTTGTTTGCGTCTCGGCAAATTATTGAACTTACCTGCCCTGACAATGGCCTCACCAGCACGCAAGCCAAGCAGCTTACCGAGCTGGCCGCTTATCTGCATCCTGATATCCTCTTATTGGTGCAAGGGGAAAGGCTCAACAAAAAGCAAGAAAGCGCCAAATGGTTTTCAGCGCTCGCCCAACACGGCTTATACGTGGTGTGTAACACCCCGGAAGCTCGTCACTTACCACGCTTTATTGAGCAACGCTGTCGTCACTTGGGACTAAAGCCTGATCAACCTGCGCTACAGCTATTAGCACAATGGCATGAAGGAAACCTCCTCGCCTTAGTGCAAAGTCTGCATATCTTGCAGCTACTTTATCCCGATGGTGCACTCACCTTGCCTCGTATTGAAAGTTCGCTGTCACGCCATCATCACTTTACCCCCTTCCAGCTCACCGATGCGCTGCTAGCCGGTAAGGCACAACGCGCGCAGCGGATACTCGACCAGCTTCGCGCTGAAGGGGAAGAGCCAACACTTCTGTTGCGACTGATTCAAAAAGAGCTTAAGCAGCTGTACAGCATTCAAGAGCAAGGACAAAAAGGCAGGCCGTTGAATGCCATCTTTGATCAGTTCCGTGTGTGGCAAACCCGTCGTCCCATGCTCACAGCCGCTCTCAATCGACTCAATAAAGCCCGGTTAACCACACTGCTACGCCGCTTGGCGCAGATAGAAATCAGGCTAAAAACGGACTTTGGTAGCGATCCTTGGCCGGATCTGCAGTATTTTTGTGCACTCATGACCCAAGCGTCCGAACCACTCACGCCCTAGCGTGTCCAAAGCGGTAGCAAGTGGTATACTGCCCAGATAAAACCAAGAGCAAAACACAGAGGTTTTCTTTGCAAGCGAACGAGTTAAAACAGTTTGTGACCGATAAGGTCGATGAGTTAAAAGCCAGCGATATTGTGACCCTGGATGTCCGCGACAAATCATGCATTACCGACTTTTTAGTGCTGTGCACCGGCAACTCTCGCCGTCATGTCGCCTCTATTGCCGAGCATGTGTGTGAACAAGCCCAAGCAGTGGATATCGACTCGCTCGGCACGGAAGGCCAAGATGACAGCGAATGGGTGGTCGTCGATTTAGGTGACGTCATGGTGCACGTCATGCAAGAGGAGCAACGCCAACTCTATCAATTGGAAAAGCTCTGGAACTAAACCATCATGAAAATCCAACTGATTGCGGTCGGCAATAAAATGCCCAAATGGGTAGAGCAAGGCTTTGAGGAGTATCAACGCCGCTTTCCAAAAGACATGCCACTCGAGCTAATAGAGGTCCCTGCTGGCAAGCGCAGCAAAAATGCCGATATCGCCCGCATCTTGCAAAAAGAAGGGGACGCCATGTTGGCGGCCGTCAGCCGGGGTAGTCGCATTGTGACACTCGATATTCCCGGCAAGCCTTGGGACACACCACAATTGGCTAATCAGTTGGAAAAGTGGAAACTTGATGGCCGCGATGTCGCTATTTTGATCGGTGGGCCAGAGGGGCTTGCGCCACAGTGTAAGGCTGCTGCGGAGCAAAGCTGGTCGCTGTCACCACTGACTCTGCCTCACCCATTAGTTCGGGTTATCATGGCAGAGAGCCTTTACCGCGCGTGGAGTGTCACCACCAATCATCCGTACCATCGAGAATAAGTTGAGATGAAGCGCCAACGAGTTGAAATACGAGACCACAGCGCCGAGGCGGCCTTGTTTGTGCGTCGCGCTATCGTCTGCTTTGTCGGTATTATGGCGTTGGTCGGGGTGCTGCTGACTAACCTTTATCATATTCAGGTGACCGAGCACCAAGACTACCAAACCCGCTCGAACGATAACCGTATCAAGGTCGTTCCCGTCGCCCCTAACCGTGGCCTTATTTATGATCGCAATGGAAAATTACTAGCGGAAAATCGTCCCGTTTATCACCTAGAAGTGACCCCTGAGCAAGTCGATGATATGCCGGCAACCCTCGCCCAGCTAAAAGACTTACTCTCATTGACCGACAAAGACATTGCCCGCTTTCAAAAAGAGCGTCGTCGCTCGCGACGGTTTAATGCCGTCGCATTGAAAACTCAGCTCACCGATAAAGAAGTTGCCATTTTTTCCGCGCACCAGCATCAGTTTTCTGGGGTGGAAATAAAAGCCTACTTAAAACGCCATTACCCTTACGGCGATGCACTGACCCATGTGCTCGGCTATGTCGCCAAAATCAATGATCGCGATATTGCCAAGCTAAGACAAAAAGGGGTGCTGAACAACTACAAAGCAACCCGAGACATCGGCAAGCTGGGGATCGAGAAATACTACGAGTCAACGCTGCATGGTAAAGCCGGCTACCAAGAAGTTGAGGTGAACAGCCGTGGCCGCGTGATACGCACGCTCAAATATGTGCCCCCGCAACCAGGCAAAGACCTTATCCTCAACCTCGATATTGATCTGCAGCTCTATGTGCGTGGGATCCTTGGTGACCGACGAGGCGCGGTGGTGGTGGTTGATCCTGACACCTCAGGCGTACTGGCGATGGTCTCTACCCCAAGCTATGACCCCAACTTATTTGTCCATGGCATCTCTGGCAAGCAATACCGGCAGCTGCTCAATGATAAAGATCGTCCCTTGGTCAATCGCGCCACTCTCGGTATTTATCCCCCCGCCTCGACGGTGAAGCCTTTCATTGCCGTTGCCGCGCTCGAAGAAGGCGTGGTCACCACCAAGACCACGCGTAACGACCCGGGTTATTGGCGGATCCCCAACTCGGATACGCGCCCCTTCCGCGATTGGCTCCCTTGGGGGCACGGACGGGTCAACATCGTGCAATCGATCGAGGAGTCGGTCGATACCTTCTTCTATCAAATCGCTTATGACATGGGGATCGATAAACTCTCTATGTGGATGGAAAAATTTGGCTTTGGCCAATACACGGGCATCGACATTCAAGAAGAAAGTAGCGCTAATATGCCTAACCGCGAATGGAAAATGAGTCGCTACCGCCAACCCTGGTATAAAGGTGACACGATTCCCGTCGGGATTGGGCAAGGTTATTGGACCGCCACCCCGATGCAAATCGTCAAAGCCTTGACCGTGCTACTCAACCGTGGCGACGTCAAAGCACCCAAACTATTAAACAAAACGCGCGATGAACATGGCACCCACAAACCCGACGCCGAGCCATTTCCACCGATTAAAGGAGTCGACGATAAATATTGGGATGTCGGCCTTAAAGGTATGCAACTGGTTAACCACGGTCGCAAAGGAACCGCGCGCCGTTCATTCCGTTCTGCAGAGTATTTGTCTGGCGGAAAATCAGGGACCGCTCAGGTATTTGGGCTGGGTGAAGACGAAGAATACAACGCGGATGAAATTGCTGAACATCTACGTGATCACGCACTTTTCATGGGCTTTGCGCCCTTTGAAAACCCAGAAGTCGCTGTCTCTATGGTACTGGAAAACGCAGGCGGTGGCTCGAGCAACGGCGGCCCTATTGCCCGTCGCATCTTCGACCATATTTTGTTAGAAGACAAAGAGACAAACGAGGCCAAACAATGAGTTCACTTGCCCAAGTTAGCGCGAAACGCTCTTTGTTCGATCGCTTACACCTCGACCTGCCGATGCTGGTTGGCATTTTGTTACTGATGGGCTTCGGCCTTGTGGTGATGTATAGCGCCAGTGGTCAAAGTATGGTGATGATGGAACGTCAGGCGATCCGCATGCTGTTGGCGCTCGCGGTCATGTTTGCCCTCGCCCAAGTACCACCTCGCCACTATGAGTTCTGGGCGCCCTATTTGTATGCCGTGGGCGTGGTCTTACTAGCAGCCGTTCTATTGGTTGGCGAAACCGCAAAGGGTGCTCAGCGCTGGCTCGATCTCGGGGTGGTGACCTTCCAGCCATCAGAAATCATAAAACTTGCGGTACCGCTCATGCTGGCCCGCTATATTGGCAAAGATCCGCTTCCTCCCAAATTCACCCACTTACTCATCGCTCTGGTGTTACTGTTTGTCCCCACCATTATGATTGCTAAGCAACCCGATTTAGGCACATCCATACTGATTGCCGCCTCTGGAGTGTTTGTACTGTTTTTGGCCGGGATCAGTTGGAAAATTATTATTGCTGCCGTCGTCGCGCTCGCCAGTTTTGTCCCTGTACTCTGGTTTTTCCTAATGCATGATTATCAGCGTACCCGCGTGCTGACCTTGTTTAACCCAGAATCCGATCCCTTGGGCGCAGGCTATCACATCATTCAATCTAAAATTGCCATTGGCTCTGGTGGCTTAAGCGGCAAAGGCTGGCTGCAAGGGACACAGTCCCAATTGGAGTTTCTCCCTGAGCGACACACAGACTTTATTTTCGCCGTTATCGCTGAAGAATGGGGGTTGATCGGTGTCTGTGTACTGCTGGCCCTGTACCTCTTTTTGATTGGCCGCGGGCTAATGCTCGCCAGCCGTGCCCAAACGGCGTTTGGCCGGATGATGGCTGGCAGCATCGTGTTAAGCTTTTTTGTTTATGTATTTGTCAATATTGGCATGGTCAGCGGCATTCTTCCTGTGGTTGGGGTACCCTTACCACTTATCAGTTATGGCGGTACCTCGATGGTCACACTGATGGCCGGTTTTGGCATTCTGATGTCTATTCACACTCATCGTAAAATGTTATCCAGGGCATAAACATGCGAGCTATTATCGTTTCTAGCGCTATCGTCTTATTAAGTGCATGCAGCAGCCAGCAAGGCCGCTACGACATGCACAGTGATAAAGCACCCGAGACGGTGCCACCAGTTATTCACGCAGAAAACGCGCAACCCAGATATGAGCCCTACAGCCTCGCGGGTAACAAAGATTACACGTTAAAGGGTCAGCGCTATCAAATTTTACGCGATCCAAAAGGCTACCAAGAGGCGGGCATTGCTTCATGGTACGGGGAAAAATTTCATGGCCATCGCACCTCTAATGGCGAAGTGTACGATATGTACTCTATGTCAGCCGCGCACAAAACTCTTCCCCTGCCCAGTTACGTGGAAGTGACCAACCAAAATAATGGTAAAAAGGCCATTGTGCGCGTCAATGATCGCGGCCCCTTTCACAATCAACGCTTGATAGACCTAAGCTACGCTGCCGCCAAAAAGCTAGATGTATTAAAAACAGGCACAGCGCCCGTATCACTGCGTCTACTCTCGCCGAGTAAGCCTGCGGATGACGAGTGGCACTCCGCGCGCCATCATGCTTATTATGTACAACTCGCCGCGCTATCTGATGGCCTAAAAGCCAATCAAAAAGCGGAACAATTGGCGAAGGCCCATGGTCTACCGACACATATCGCCCGCCGTGATACCGTGTATCGTGTTCGCTTTGGACCTTTTTACGATAGAGACCAAGCACAGCAAGCGATGCGCACGGCAAAGCAGCATCAGTTGCCAGGGGCATTTATCGTTACCGAAGCACTTGTGAATGGTGACACATCTGTCACAGGTGCTAAAACAAACAATCAATAAGTTAAAGAAATCGAGCCTGTCCCTCTATCCGCAATTTGGTATAGTGAGAGCACAGTATCGACATCGATAACCGACATAAGTACTAACAATGATGAATAAAACCGTTTTCCGCATGCGTACACTGCTTTCTGCAGCCCTGTTCGCCTCTGCGACTGCTCAAGCCGCGCCTGCTGTTGTGCCTGATGCGCCGCAAATTGCCGCCAAAGGCTACGTATTGATGGATTATCATTCCGGCGAGGTGCTGGCGGAAAATAACGCCTATCAACGCCTTAATCCTGCGAGTTTGACCAAAATGATGACCAGTTACGTGATTGGTCAGGAAGTTGAGCGTGGCAATATCTCGATGGATGATGACGTTGTCATTAGTGAGAATGCGTGGGCCAAAAACTTCCCCGGCTCTTCGAAGATGTTTATCGAAGTCGGCACCACGGTCAAAGCGGCAGATCTCAATCGTGGCATTATTATCCAGTCAGGCAACGATGCCTGTGTGGCGATGGCTGAACATGTTGCCGGCTCAGAAGACGCCTTTGTCGATCTGATGAACCGCTGGGGCGAAACCCTGGGCATGGACAGCTCTCACTTTTCTAATGTCCACGGTTTAGATGCCAAAGATCTTTACACCACGCCGTACGATATGGCGCTACTCGGCCAAGCCCTTATTCGTGATGTACCGGCGGAATACCGTATTTATAAAGAGAAAGCCTTCACCTATAACGGCATCACGCAATACAACCGTAATGGTTTGCTGTGGGACAAGAGCCTCAACGTCGATGGTATTAAAACCGGCCACACTGACGGTGCCGGCTATAACCTTGTCACCTCTGCCACCGAGGGCGACATGCGTCTTATCTCGGTGGTCATGGGCACCAAGAGCGCCAATGCCCGCAAAGCAGAGAGCAAGAAACTACTCAACTATGGTTTCCGCTTCTTTGAAACCGTCGCGCCTCACAAAGCCAACGAAACCTTTGTGACTGAGAAGGTCTGGATGGGTGATACAGACGAAGTCGCGCTGGGCGTGACAGAAGACACCTTTGTCACGCTTCCCCGTGGCAAGGCGCAAGATCTGAAAGCCAGTTTTGTCCTCGACAACACCTTGGAAGCCCCGATCAGTAAAGGTGATGTCGTGGGTAAACTCTTCTATCAAGTGGATGATGAGGATGTGGCGGAATACCCACTTGTCGCTCTAAACGATGTTGAAAAGGGTGGGCTTTTTAGTCGCTTAATAGATTACATCGTGATGATGTTTAAAAACCTCGTCGGTTAATCCCTCTCTGTGCCGCCCACCAACTTGGTGGGCGGCTTGTTTTCTCGCGCTTGGCAGATTAGTATTTCGCGTTAATCGTGATCAATCGCACAAACGCGTGCCTCTATCAGCCTGCAGTTGGGAGTTAACATGCAAGAGCAACCGAAATTAAAAGATCTGTTGGAGTTTCCTTGCCAATTCACCTACAAGGTGGTGGGCCAGGCAAAACCTGAGCTACCCGATCATGTGCTGACCGTGATCCAGCGTCATGCGCCTGGCGACTACAGCCCAGCCGTCAAACCGAGTGCCAAGGGCAACTATCATTCGGTCTCTATTACTATTAAGGCAACATCTATTGAGCAAGTAGAAACCTTATATAAAGAGCTGGGTGAGATTGAAATTGTCCGCATGGTTCTCTAATTCGAATACCCACACGACTGGCGGCTTTAAATCACGCTGCCAGCCTCTATAATATCGCCACTGACAACAACACGGGAAATGGGTTTGCAGCACCAACTCGTTGTAAGGCACCTTGGCCGTCAACCGTACCTACGCGTCTGGGAGCAGATGCGAGACTTTACCGATCGTCGCGACGAAGACACGCGTGATGAAGTCTGGCTGGTTGAGCATGATCCGGTTTTTACCCAAGGACAAGCGGGAAAAACGGAACATGTATTGGTCCCTGGCGACATCCCAGTCGTACAATCAGATCGTGGCGGACAGGTGACCTATCATGGGCCAGGCCAGCTCGTCGCCTATTTCCTGATAAACCTCAAACGTAAAAAAGTCGGTGTGCGGGCGCTCGTTAGCCATATTGAAGATCTTGTGGTGAGCACATTAGCACACTTCCACGTTGACGCTTACGCTCGCCCAGATGCGCCCGGTGTTTACGTTAACGATGCAAAAATATGTTCTCTTGGGCTCCGTATCCGTCGCGGGTGCTCATTCCATGGACTGGCACTCAACATCAATATGGACTTATCACCGTTTCAGCGTATTAATCCATGTGGTTACGCTGGTATGGCCATGACGCAACTGAGCGATCAGGTTGGCAAAGTCACGCTCGAGGACGTTCAACCTGTGCTGGTAGACACTTTAACTCAACAGCTGATGTATTCTGAGGTTGAGTTTACAACGGAAAGCAGCGATTTATGAGCAAACCGATTCAGATGGAACGCGGTGTTAAGTACCGCGACGCCGACAAAATGGCGCTTATCCCGGTCAAAAATATGCCGACCGAGCAAAAAGAAGTGCTGCGTAAGCCTGATTGGATGAAGATCAAGCTCCCGGCTGAAACCGCACGCATTAAAGAAATCAAAGACGCGATGCGCAAAAACAACCTTCACTCTGTGTGTGAAGAAGCGTCGTGTCCGAACCTTGCCGAGTGCTTCAGCCACGGCACGGCGACCTTTATGATTCTCGGGGCCATTTGTACCCGTCGCTGTCCTTTTTGTGATGTCGCCCATGGTCGTCCTGTCGCCCCTGATAGCGAAGAACCCAAACACCTAGCGCAAACGATCAAAGACATGAAACTGCGCTATGTGGTGATCACCTCAGTTGACCGTGATGATTTGCGTGACGGTGGTGCCCAGCATTTTGTCGATTGCACCCGTGAAATCCGCGCGCTCAACCCAGAGATCCAAATTGAGACATTGGTGCCTGACTTCCGTGGCCGTATGGATCGCGCACTCGATATCTTGCAAAACAATCCACCCGATGTGTTCAACCACAACCTGGAAACTGCGCCGCGGTTGTACCGCAAAGCCCGCCCTGGTGCCAATTATCAGTGGTCACTGGATCTGCTGAAAAAGTTTAAAGAGATGCACCCTGAGGTACCCACCAAGTCAGGCTTGATGATGGGCTTGGGTGAAACCAAAGAAGAGATCATCGAGGTTCTCAAGGACTTGCGTGCGCACGGCGTGACTATGCTTACGCTTGGCCAGTACTTGGCACCGAGCCGCCACCACTTACCGGTTGAGCGTTATGTGCCACCTGAAGAGTTTGACGAGCTGAAAGAGATTGCCCTCGATTTGGGCTTTACGCATGCCGCATGCGGCCCGTTTGTTCGCTCTTCCTACCATGCCGATCTACAGGCGAAAGGCGTGGAAATTAAATAAACGCCCAAGCTGTTGAGACAAAAAAAACCGCTAGCCAGACTAGCGGTTTTTTATTATCGATGATCTTGGGTACTCAGTGACGTGATAAATAGTCCGCACGCCCCACCCATTTATAGGTAGTCAGCTCCTCAAGCCCCATCGGGCCACGTGCGTGCAGCTTTTGCGTCGAAACCGCCACTTCTGCCCCCAGCCCAAACTGCGCACCATCGGTGAAGCGCGTTGAAGCGTTGACATACACTGCCGCCGAGCCAGCACCATTAATAAAGGTTTCAGCTGCCTGTAAGTCGTTGGTCAAAATGGCATCGGAATGGCTGGCATTGTGCGCGCGCATATGCGCGAGCGCTTCATCCACACTATCAACCACCACCACACCAAGCGTTGGCCCCAACCACTCGCTATCAAAGTCCCCTGTCTGCGCCTCACGCAGTTGCTCGACGCCATCAAGATAAGGCAATGCGCTTGAACCAGCAACAATGTGCAAACCGTGCTGATTAAAGAGAGGGGTCAAACGAGCAAATAGTTGTGCTGCGACGTCTTTGTGCACCAGTAAGGTGTCTAAGGCATTACAGGCTGAGGGGCGATCTGTCTTGGCATTGAGGATCACCTCGGGGGCCCTATCAAGATCGGCACAGTGATCCACATACAAGTGGCTAATGCCAAACCCCCCGATAATCACAGGGATGGTGCTGTTTTGTTTACACATTTTATGTAGTCCAGCCCCACCACGTGGAATGATCATGTCGACATATTCATCAAGGGTCAGTAACTCAGAGACCAGCGCACGATCCGGTTTTTCAATATATTGCACCGAGGCATGTGGCAGACCGGCTTTCTCTAACCCTGCTTGAATAACCTTTACCAATACCTGGTTAGTCGCAAAGGTTTCTTTCCCGCCTCGTAAAATGGCGGCATTGCCCGTTTTTAAGCACAACGCCGCGATATCAATCGTGACATTGGGGCGCGCTTCGTAAATCACTCCAATCACCCCTAGCGGTTCACGGCGCTTTGACAAGGACATACCGTTTTCCAGCAGCTTATGATCAAGCATCTGTCCGACGGGATCAGCCAGCGCAATCACTTGCCTCACATCGCTGGCCATATTGGTTAAACGTTCTGAGGTCAGGGTTAGGCGGTCCAACATCGCAGGATCCATGTCTGCCTCACGGGCGGCGGCGAGATCGCTTTGGTTGGCGGCTAAGATCGCCGTTTGCTGCGCATCAAGCTCATCGGCAATAATGGCGAGTGCTTGGTTTTTGATGGCCGTGGATGTCACAGCCAGTTGGTGTGCAGCCTCTTTGGCCGCTTTACCCATGTTTTGTAAGCTCATTGTGTCCCCGTCTTGCTCTTTTTTAATTGTCTACTACCACAAGGTCATCACGGTGCATCGCGACAGGCCCGTATTCATAACCAAGAATATCCGTGATTTGCTGGCTATGCGCGCCAGCAATACGGCGCAAATCACTGGCGGTATAGCGGCAAATACCACGCGCAACGCATTTTCCCTCCACTGAGAGAATACGCACTACCTCGCCGCGTGAGAACGCCCCTTTCACCGCAACGATGCCTTTGCTCAACAAGCTGCTACCTTTTTGCGTCACCGCGGTAATCGCACCTGCATCGACGACGATATCACCCGCTGGTGGGGGCCCGGCAAGGATCCAGCGTTTACGACTCTCTAGCGGGCTTTCTAGAGGCAAAAAGCGTGTGCCAGCGTTATCCCCAACGATGACTTTTTGAATCACTTCAGGCTTACTCCCCGCGGCAATGGTCACTTCAACACCCGCTCGACGGCCAATATCAGCCGCTTGAAGCTTGGTCGCCATCCCGCCGGTGCCAAGGCCCCCTACGCTGCCACCTGCTAATTTGCGTAAGGTTTCATCAATGGTATGGACTTCACGAATCAGCTCGGCATCGGGGTTGGAACGCGGATCGGCCGTAAACAAGCCGGGTTGGTCTGTTAACAGCAGGAGTTTGTCGGCATCCGCGAGAATCGCGACCAATGCGGATAAGTTGTCGTTATCACCGACTTTGATTTCAGAAGTGGCGACCGCATCGTTCTCATTCACAATCGGAATGATGCCATTATCCAGCAAGGCCTGAAGCATATCACGGGCGTTGAGAAAACGTTCTCGGTGCTCTAGATCGGCCCGGGTAAGCAACATTTGACCGACTTGAAAGCCGTACAAAGCAAACAGGTGCTCCCAGGTTTGTATTAAACGGCATTGCCCCACCGCGGCCAGCATTTGCTTGTTAGCCACGGTGTCAGCGAGTACCGGATAGCCGAGGTGCTCTCTGCCTGCGGCAATCGCCGCGGATGACACAATGATCACCTGGTGACCTTGCTGGCGTAAACGCGCGCATTGGCGTACCAGCTCGACCATATGTGCTTGGTCTAAACGCGCAGAGCCGCCCGTTAACACACTGGTGCCGAGTTTTACCACCAACGTTTGGGGAGAGACGCTGGCCGCAAGGTCACCGTCTTGGAATACATCTTGAATTGTCATGGTTGCCTGATCCACAAAAGCATATGTCTCTCTTTTATCAATCCCTCGTGTATTTAACAAGGGGTGGGATCAGGCAAATGGCGGGTTACTCTGAGCAAGCCAGTTCGGGTTCAGTCAGAGCTTGGCTTGGTGAAAGGGCAAGGTTTAATTCATCTTCTAGCAAGGCGCACAACTTGTCATAAAAGTGAGTCAGGGTTTTATCCACTGCTGCTTGCGCTTCACGCGGAATCGACTTGGCGACCCAATCCCCTTTTTTATCATACAAACCAAAGCCATAGCGATATTCAAAGCCTTCAAAGTGCGGAGTGAGTTCTAACCACCAGCCCCAGAATTCGCGTGCATCGGGATCTTTTTTAGCATCTACACAGACAGATAGGCTATCGAAAAAGTAGCGCTCAGTGTCTGACTTTCCTTCGCGAAAGTAAGGGCCCAATGCAGTAAAACGTGTTTTTAATCGTCCATATGAAAGCGGTAATTGCTCGCTCATCGTGTCCTCCAATGGCACTTTGACGTCCTTGTTCATGGTATATCATGGGCTTAGCCATCAGGTGAACGACAATATCTCGCTTTCAGCGGTGGATCACATCTTCATTTTTATCCGTGCCCTCATCATTCGATTAAAGCACATCCTCAAACCACTTAACGGTTTCAGTCAAGGCGCGGTGATAGCCATCATGTAGCGGGGTATTCGGTAAGGTCATGGCTTTGCCACCGCGACTATATCTGGCGATCATTTGATTGTCTGACTCCGGACAAACAGGATCATCTTTAAGGCTAAGTGCAAGGATAGGCACCTCTGTGCACCGCCCGGTGAGTAGCCCTTGATTTTTTAATGACCACGCCTGTAAACGGGTTTTCAATGTGTCGATAGGAATGCGACGCCCTAAGCGTGACCCCAGGGTATCGAGGTACATAGGTGGCATTTTTTTCATTAGGGAAGCGTCTGTCAGCAACGCATGAACAATGCCACCCAGTGACGCACTGGCTTTCACACGATGCGGCTCGAGAAACGCCATTCTGACTGCCGGGTTAGCACCAAAGCGAATCCCCATGGTGCCCACACGGTGATGATCCACCCAGGGTACATCGACCAATTTATCCAACATCGCGGTGTGCAAACGGCTGGTATCTTCATTGAGATGCCAATGACAGCTATGCCCCACGGACGGCATATCCAGGGTTAATACCGCTATGTCGGCGGGGGCAAAGTAGTCAACGAACAGGCGCCACAAGTCAGTTTGTAAGCTATCTAAGCTGCCGCTTAAGATAACCACCGGCAAAGTGGCGTCGGTGCGGGGTAAATAGAGGTACCCTTTCAGTGACTTTCCATCGAGTCGCGTCTCCACCGTTTTTACTGTGAACGGCAATTGCGCAATCGCACTTTCAAATGCCTTAAATGCCAAGGTTTCCGACTGCAGCGCCAAGCTGTCCCCTTTCAAGTGAGGGTATGCGGCAATACCAAAATACGTGCAAGCTTGTAACCATTGCTCCCCCGCTTGTTTGGCTTTTCCCTCATCCATCAAGGCTTGGGCGGCTTTTTGATGCTGCATGCCAACCGCGGTCCATTCATAGTTCCAGTTTCCCGAGCGATAGCCTTCTACCGTATCAAGCAGTGAATCGACCGAACGTGAATTATCCGAGTGTGCGATGCGGGCAAAAATCGCTTCCATTTCCAATGGGTCGACCCCTTGCCATGTCCATTGACCACGGCGGCGCATTCGATACCAACTCGACTCACTGTCACCATCAAATGCCGAGTAATCTGACTGTTGGATTTGCTGGACGGCCCCGAACAGGGTCGATGTCTCGGTGGCATGCTTGTGTTTAGCAAACAGCTTGACCGATAGGTTTTGTGATTCGTTGTCCGACACACCCACTCCTAGGCTTTTTATGTAACGTGCTGTTAGTTTAAACCATACACATATCAAGGCCATGATTTTCCGCACTAATCAGCCACACCCGTCCAAACGCAGCCACAGAAACCAAAAACGCCGCGTGATCACGCGGCGTTTAAAGGTGCGAGCATGAATGACTTACTTGGCGATGGGATCAATATAACTGACCGCCATATCCCAAGGCTGTTCAATCCAAGTGTCTTGGGCAATGTCGACCACATAGTCATCAACCAAAGGCTTCCCAGCCGGCTTGGCACTGACGGTGACAAAACGGGCTTTCGGATATAACTGGCGGACCATTTCTGCGGTCCCACCGGTATCCACCAGATCATCGACCACGATAAAGCCTTCACCATCACCGGGCGCTTGCTTCACCACACGCATATCACGTTGATGATCATGGTCATAACTTGAGATACACACAGTATCGACATGACGAATACCCAGCTCACGCGCCAGTATGGCAGCAGGCACGAGGCCCCCGCGGCTGACGGCAATAATTCCCTTCCATTGCTCTGCGGGCAGCAACTTCTCCGCCAATTGACGGGTGTACATCTGCATATTGTCCCAAGTGATAATAAACTTATTGCTCATGGTGAAAACCTCGTGGCGACTCTCGCCTTGTTATAACATCAAATGCGGACAGCTGTTTTACACCAAGAAAACGAACTTGAGTAAGAACAACCCCGCCAAAATCCAAATACTGACAGGGACTTCTCGCCCTTTGCCCGCAAAGGTTTTTACGGCACAAAATGCAATAAAGCCAAGCCCGATACCGCTTGCAATCGAGTAAGTGAGCGGCATCAGCAAACAAACAACCACCACGGGTGCCGCTTCAGTGAGATCTCGCCAGTTGATGCCAACCAAGCCCGACATCATCAAAATCGCCACATAAAACAATGCGCCGGCGGTCGCATAAGCCGGCACCATACCAGCAAGCGGCGCAAAAAAGAGCGCGAGCAAAAACAAGATACCGACAACGACCGCCGTTAGGCCTGTGCGCCCGCCCGTGGCGACCCCGGAGACACTCTCAATATAAGAGGTCGTGTTTGACGTGCCTAAAAGCGCCCCGACGGAGGTCGCGGTACTGTCTGCCAGTAAAGCACGATTTAAGCGCGGTAGTTTACCATCTTTGTCGAGCAGTTCCGCGCGCTGTGCCACACCCACTAAGGTTCCTGCGGTATCAAAAAGGTCAACAAACAAAAATGCGAACACAATCGAGACCAGACCCACTTCCAATGCACCGGAAAAGTCTAACTGCATAAAGGTTGGTGCTAAGCTGGGTGGAGCTGACATCACGCCACCATAAGACACATCACCGGCCACCACACCAATCACGGTGACCGCTAAAATGGCGATCATCACCGCCCCTTTCAAGCCACGGTGCACAAGGCCAATGGTCAGGAAGAAACCCAATGCCGCCATTGCAGGTGCGAACGCAGTGACATCACCGAGCGCCACGAGGGTGGCGGGATGATCGACCACAATCCCCGCATTTTGTAAGGCGATGAGCGCTAAGAAAAGGCCAATACCGGCAGAAATCCCGGTTCTTAGTGACATGGGAATAGAGTTAATAATCCATTCTCGCACGCGCAATACACTCAGCAAGATAAAACATAGACCCGAGATAAACACCGCCGCTAGCGCAACCTGCCACGAGTGACCCATCTGCAATACCACCGTATAGGTGAAAAAGGCATTCAAGCCCATACCCGGCGCTTGCGCCACTGGGTAATTAGCCACAATCCCCATCACTAAACAACCGATCGCGGCGGCGAGACAGGTGGCGACAAAGACTGCGCCTTTGTCCATGCCTGTTTCGGCCAAAATCGATGGGTTGACGAATATGATGTACGCCATGGTTAAGAAGGTGGTAAACCCAGCAATCACTTCCGTGCGAAGATCCGTGCCATGGGCTTTGAGTTTAAATAAACGCTCTAACATCGGTTTTTGTCCCAAACTAAACGTGGTGTACCGCGAGATACAAAAGGAAAACGTTTGCGTGCTAAAATTTGGCGCAAATCTTACCGATCGGCGGCGGAAATTTCCAGGATAAAAAGCCCGAAATCACCGTAATTATCGCTGATTAGAACGAATAACTATCAAAACAGTCAGTATAGTTGGACAGTGGACGAGCAAGACAAAAAAAACGCCACACATAGTGCGGCGCCAGAATTAAAGCGTTTGCTTCTGGATCAGAAATGACTCTGTAAGAGCGGGGGAATCGTAAAACTTACTTGCTATACCCGAACGATGCCGGATATGTAAAACCTTGTGTATAGACTGACTGCTGGTTCCAGTAGTAGCTTGATACCATGCCTTCCATTTTTAACCTCTCTCAAGTTTAAACCAATGTTGTTCACATTTATCTCGGTTCCTTGGAGGCGAATACTCGGGTTCACTCCATGAACAACTGGCAAGCTTGGTTGCCAATGTCTAGATAATAACCCAATGGTAATTTATTTACAAGCATTAAGGTGACCATAGTCACAAAAAAATTCATATGTGTAATTTAATTACAATAAAAACGCCTAGTAAAGCCGGCATAAGCGGTTTCTATGGGTGACTGTTGTCAATATAGAGACAGTGATATCCTTGGGTTTGTTTTTCCATTCTAGTGAGGCCTGCTACGAAAAAGGCCATAGATAAAATAAAATGGAGTCTACCGTGTCTGAAATCAGCCAATTATCACCTCGCCCCGTTTGGGCATTCTTCGACCAGATCTGTGCTATTCCTCATCCTTCTTATCATGAGTCGCAACTTGCTCAATTTATTATCGACTGGGCCAAAGGACGCGGCCTAGACGTCCGTCAGGATCAAACGGGTAACCTATTGATTCGTAAGCCAGCAACACCCGGAATGGAAAATCGTAAAGGGGTTGTCCTCCAAGCCCACTTGGATATGGTGCCGCAGAAAAACGAGCACACTGTGCACGATTTCACGCGCGATCCTATTCGCCCTTATGTCGATGGTGACTGGGTGACCGCTGATGGCACGACATTAGGCGCAGATAATGGCATTGGCATGGCTTCATGCCTTGCGGTACTGGACGCTGATGACATCGAACATGGTCCGCTAGAGGTGCTACTCACCATCAATGAAGAAGCCGGGATGGATGGCGCGTTTGGCTTGGAAGCAGGATGGCTAAACGGGGACATCTTGCTCAACACGGATTCGGAGCAAGAAGGGGAAGTGTACATGGGCTGTGCCGGTGGCGTCGACGCCAGTATGCACTTTCCAATAGAGCGTCAGGCAGACGATGAAGGACTTGCACGTTTTACGGTGGGAATCAAAGGGCTAAAAGGCGGCCATTCGGGCGTCGATATTCATACGGGTCGCGCCAATGCCAATAAATTACTGGCCCGTTTGCTCAGTCACCACCTTGGTGAAACAGATACTCGCCTACTTGCATTACGCGGCGGCACCTTGCGCAATGCCATCCCACGAGAGGCGTTTGCCGATATCGCCGTCTCTGCCGATCAGCAGCAAGCACTGGCGGCCGCGATCGATGACTTTGCCATGTTGATGAAAGCGGAGCTCGGCCAGCTTGAACCGCAAATCACTGTCATTCTAGAGCCATGTGACAACCCCGTCGCGCCACTGACACGCGCCGTGCAGTCTCGCTTATTAGCGGCGTTAAATGCAGCACCAAACGGCGTCGTAAGAATGAGTGATGATATACCTGGCGTCGTGGAGACGTCACTGAACTTAGGGGTTATCAACACCGAAGAGGATCGTATCACTGTACTATTTCTGATCCGCTCGTTAATCGATTCGGGCAGAGAAATGATGCAAGGAATGCTACAGTCGTTGGCGAGTCTTGCCAATGTCACGGTCGAGTTCTCAGGGGCATACCCAGGCTGGAAGCCCGATCCTGACTCACAAATCATGCATATTTTCCGTGACACCTATGAAGGTATTTATCAGCGTAAGCCTGACATTATGGTGATTCATGCTGGCCTTGAATGTGGCTTGTTTAAGAAGCCGTATCCAACGATGGATATGATCTCCTTCGGCCCGACCATCAAGTTCCCACATTCACCCGATGAAAAAGTGCATATCGATAGTGTGGGCCATTACTGGCAGCAAATGCAGGCGATTTTAAAGGCGATCCCCGCTAAATCAGCCTAACCCAGTAAGCTAAGTTGGGGGGCATTATCGTCCCCCAATCCCACCGATAGCCCAATCAGTCGTATGTGTCGTCCCTCGCCACGATAAAACGCCTCATGCAGCAAGGTATCAAACAACGCGCGGTCAAGTGACTCGCATCGATGCGCCACCGTGGTGGTTTGAAAATCATTGAACTTGATTTTTATCCCCTGCCGACAAATTCGGCCACTAGCATCGGCTTTTTCCAAGCGTACTAACAATGCTTGGTACAGGTGCTCTATCCAGGGTAAGCAAGCCTCGAGCTGGTCAATATCCTCAGATAGGGTACGCTCCACCCCCACGGATTTGCGAACTCGCTCAACTTCAACCTCTCGTGGGTCAATACCGTGCGCACGCTGCCATAGCACGGCACCAAATTTCCCCATCCGCTGTATCAAGGCTGTTTGGTCGCAAGCCTGGATATCTGCGCAGGTGAAAAGATTCCATTCGTGCAATCTCGTCAGTGTGACTCGCCCCACACCAGGAATCGACTGCAAAGGGAGGTCACGGACAAAGTCATCGACCTGATCTGGCGCCACGACACAAATACCATCGGGTTTGTTTTTGTCTGACGCGACTTTAGCAACAAACTTCACCGGAGCCACGCCCGCGGAGGCAGTTAACGCTAATTCATGCCGAATGTCTCGCCGGATGGCTTCGGCTATTAAGGTCGCAGAATTTTGATAACATTGCGTTTCAGAGACATCGAGATAGGCTTCGTCAAGGGAAAGCGGTTCTATGGTATCAGTGTAGCGGTGAAAGATAGCATGAAGCTGCTGAGACACTCGGCGGTATTTACCCATGTCGCCGCGCATGACGGTTAGCCCAGGGCATAGTTTGAGGGCTTGGGCCGTCGCCATCGCCGAGCGGATCCCAAATCGGCGCGCCGGATAATTACAAGTGGCGATGACACCTCGTCCATTCGCAGACCCACCAATCGCTAAGGGAATGGTTTGCAACGCAGGATTATCGCGCATTTCGACGGCCGCATAAAAACAGTCCATATCGATATGGATGATTTTCTTGCTCGCACGGCCGGTTATTGAGCTGGTCATTATGCTGCGTCGCTAAAAAGCCCATCGGTGGCGATCACCACGATGGGCATTGTCCCTAGATTATTTGGTTTTTCTTCCATTCACGCGTTTTTTCTGCACGGTCTTCTCGCTTTTTCCGCGCATCGCATGGCTCTGGGCAGTCACACTCTTTCTCGATACCGACGGCCCCTAGGCCGCCACAGCTACCACTGATGGTTTTCTGCTGCACAATGTAACCAATCGCCATGCCGGCAATGACGAGTACAAAGACAGCAAAGGTGATAAGAAAAACTGACATAATTGCTCACCTACTTTTAGTCGTCACGCTCAGCGAGATAACGCTGAGCGCTAGTTCCACGCCTGATGCGTGTAATAGACGCCAGTGCGTGACGCACTAACGGTTTAGATACGGTTTAAAGGCCTCTGACGCCATTTCTTTATACCCGTCATCGGTTTTGACCACCATAAACGCGGGAATACCCGCTTGATTGGCCAGCGCCATGGCCTTTTCTGGCCCCAACACCATAAAACCCGTCGCTAAGCCATCCGCGGTCATGCAAGACGGATCAAGCACAGTGACGGACACGAGGTGATGGTTAATGGGTCGTCCTGTTTTGGGGTCGATAATGTGCGAATAACGTACACCATCTTGCTCAAAATAGTTACGGTAATCGCCAGACGTGGCGACGGCCATATCACCGGGCTGAATGATCTCTTGCACAGATTGCGCGCCAGCACTGGGTTTTTCAATGGCAATCCGCCACGGGTTTTGATCTTGATTGACACCCTTTAATTGTAACTCACCACCAATCTCAACCAAATAATTATCGAGCCCAAGCGACCCTAGATAATTGGCGACCACATCGACGCCATACCCTTTGGCAATGGTCGATAAGTCGACGTATAAATCAGGATGGGTTTTGGTAAGGGTGTTACCCTCAACCTGTAAATGCGACAACCCGACCCTTTCCATGCGAGAGGCGATGTCTTTGTCGCTCGGAATATTCTCGGGGCGTTTCTCTGGCCCAAAGCTCCATAAGTTCACCAATGGGCCGACGGTGACATCTAACGCCCCTTGAGTGAACGTATTCAGCCGTATCGCCTCTTTTACTACCGTTGCGGTTGCGGGTGATACGTCCATTGGTATATCCGCTTTCTGCTGATTGAACTGGCTTAATTCGGAGTCGGTACGATACGTCGACATCTGATCATTAACCGTTTCCAAACGCGCATCAATCTCAGCTTGAACCTTATCTTGAGGTGGGGTGTTCTCTGTGGCGATATATTTCACCGAGTAGTATGTTCCCATGGTCTCACCGGTCAGATGCACCAACTCAGGAGCACGGTCACAACCGAGTAACCCCACAATCAGCGCAAATACCCATGCACAGCGTAACCATAACGTCTTCATAGCGGTGTCCTTGGACATCAGTTTCATACGTAAAATGGCTGGCCCATAGGCCAGCCATTAAGCGGTAAGATAGACTGTAGGTGTTTACCCGCCGAAATCATCCAACAGGATGTTTTCGTCTTCGACACCCAGGTCTTTAAGCAAACCAATCACGGCGGCGTTCATCATCGGCGGCCCACACATGTAGTACTCACAATCTTCTGGCGCTTCATGATCTTTCAGATAGTTGTCATAAAGCACATTGTGAATAAAGCCTGTATCCCCTTCCCAGTTATCTTCTGGAAGCGGATCTGACAGCGCACAGTGCCACTCAAAGTTATCGTTTTGCTCTTGAAGCATATCGAAATCTTCGACGTAGAACATTTCTCGCTTCGAACGCGCCCCATACCAGAAGGTGATCTTACGGTCGGTATTCAGACGTTTAAGCTGGTCAAAGATGTGTGAACGCATTGGCGCCATACCGGCACCACCACCCACAAACACCATCTCCGCATCGGTGTCTTTAGCAAAGAATTCACCGAATGGGCCTGAAATTGTGCACTTATCACCTGGCTTAAGTGACCAAATATAAGATGACATCTGACCCGGTGGCACATCAGGATTACGTGGTGGTGGTGTTGCCACACGCACGTTCAGCATGATAATGCCTTCTTCTTCTGGGTAGTTAGCCATCGAGTACGCACGAATGATCTCTTCATCCACCTTCGACTCATAGCGGAAAAGATTAAACTTCTCCCAGTCTTCTCGGTATTCCTCAGGAATATCAAAATCTGAGTATTTGATGTGATGCGGTGGCGCTTCAATCTGAATATAACCGCCGGCTCGGAAGGGAACCGACTCGCCATCAGGGATGCGCAGTTTAAGCTCTTTGATGAAGGTGGCTTTGTTATCGTTGGAGATAACTTCACATTCCCACTTCTTCACACCAAAAATTTCTTCCGGCAGCTCAATTTTCATGTCTTGTTTTATTGCCACCTGACATGAAAGACGCTCACCTTCACGCGCTTCGCCTTTGGTGATGTGGTCAAGCTCGGTTGGCAGAATGTCACCACCACCTTCTTTAATCTTCACGCGGCACTGACCACATGAACCACCACCACCACAGGCAGACGATACAAACACACCAGCACCGGCCAGTGCACCAAGCAGCTTGCCGCCTGGCTGAGTCACGATCGCTTTTTCAGGATCGTCATTGATATCAATTGTGATGTCTCCGGTTGGTACCAGCTTGGATTTGGCGAATAAAATCACCAATACCAGCGCCAGCACAATCAGAGTAAACATCACTACACCAAGAATAATGTCCATTGACTATTCCTTTTCTCGCAGTTTACCCGGCTTACAGTTGCACACCAGAGAAAGACATAAAGCCCAATGCCATCAGGCCAACAGAGATAAAGGTGATCCCCAATCCCCGCAGTGCTGGCGGCACGTCTGAATACTTCATTTTCTCACGGATACCCGCAAGGGCGACGATGGCTAACATCCAGCCTACCCCAGAGCCAAAGCCGTATACGACTGACTCTGCGAAGTTGTAATCACGCTGTACCATAAATGATACGCCACCAAAGATGGCACAGTTCACCGTGATCAACGGCAGGAAGATACCTAACGCGTTATAAAGTGGCGGGAAGAAGCGATCTAATACCATTTCCAAAATCTGAACCAATGCGGCGATAACACCGATAAAGGTCACAAAGTTGAGGAAGCTAAGATCGATCCCTTTCACCAGTGCATCTTCACGTAGGATCAGGTTATAGACCAAATTGTTAACCGGTACTGCGATAGTCAATACCACCACCACGGCGACACCGAGGCCGAACGCTGTTTTTACCTTCTTGGACACCGCCAAGAACGTACACATGCCGAGGAAGAATGCCAGCGCCATGTTCTCAATAAAGATTGAGCGCACCAGCAGGCTCAAATAATGTTCCATGTGCTGTTACTCCTTCGCTTCAACTTGTTCTGGTTTGAAGGTACGCACAATCCAAATCAAAAAGCCGATTAGGAAGAATGCAGATGGGGCCAGCAGCATCATGCCGTTTGGTTGATACCAACCCCCTTCACTGACCACAGGCAGAATAGACACGCCAAAGACAGAGCCTGAGCCCAGCAGCTCACGGAAGAAGGCAACCGTCATCAGCACGAAGCCATAACCCAATGCGTTACCCAAACCATCGATAAATGACGGCAGCGGCGACGATTTCATCGCATAGGCTTCCGCACGCCCCATCACGATACAGTTGGTAATGATAAGACCAACGAATACCGACAGCTGTTTGGATATATCGTAAACAAAGGCCTTCAATGTCTGATCAACCACAATAACCAATGACGCGATGATCGCCATTTGCACGATGATACGTACACTATTCGGGATATGGTTGCGGATCAGCGATACGAACAAGTTAGACATCGCGGTAACGAACATCACCGCCAAGGTCATAACAAAAGCCGTCTGCATCTGCGTGGTCACCGCGAGTGCCGAACATACACCGAGAACCTGAAGGGCAATCGGGTTATTGTCTAACACCGGCGACAGCAGATTCTTCTTCAGTTCTTTCGTTTCAGCCATTGGTCAGGCCTCCCTCTCGAACTTTTGCTAAGAATGGACCGAAGCCCAAATCACCTAGCCAGAAATCAAATTGTTTCTCGACACCGTTACTGGTCAGGGTTGCGCCCGATAGCGCGTCAATACCGTGCTCGCTATCACTCGGTGCACCACCTTTAACCACCTTGATAGCAGGCTCGCCTTGTTCGTTAAATAGCTTTTTGCCATCCCACTTCGCGCGCCATTTCGGGTTTTCAACCTCGCCACCCAAGCCCGGGGTTTCCCCTTGCTCATAATAGACGATGTCAGCCACCGTATTGCCATCAGGCTCGACCGCAACAAACGCATACATCATGCTCCAAAGACCCGAGCCTTTCACTGGCAGGATGAGGCGTTGCAAATCACCTGTGTCGTTTTTCACCAAGTAGATCTTCGCAATATCGGCACGACGGCCAAAACCAGCGACATTTTCGTCACCACTTAGCTTTTTCGACATCCCAGGGTCTTTGGCGGCTTCACGCTGGTCGTAGTCTGCGACGTCTTCGACATTGGCCGCGTCGGGGCTGACAAAGTCGCCTTTCTCTAAGCTAACCAGACGCGGTTCAATGTACTTGTTATAAGCATCATTGATCGCACTCTTACCGCCCGACACCTCAATGCCAGCGACCGAGAGGATGTTCTTCTGTACGTCGAGCTTTGCGTTCATCTGCTGCAAAGGACGTAAGGCTACCGCTGCACCGGACACCACGATTGAGCATACCAAGCTCAACGCGATAACAACGATCAGCGTCTTCTTAATACTATCGTTACTACTTGCCATTACGAGCCAGTCTCCGTTTGATGTTGCCCTGAATCACCAAGTTATCGAACAAGGGTGCAAACAGGTTAGCGAACAGGATCGCCAGCATCATGCCTTCAGGATATGCTGGGTTAACCACGCGAATGATCACTGCCATGGCACCGATCAATGCGCCGTACCACCATTTCGCTTTATTGGTAAACGCGGCCGAAACGGGATCCGTTGCCATAAACATCATGCCGAACGCAAAGCCACCTAGAACCAAGTGCCAGTAGAAAGGCATGCTAAACATCGGGTTAGTGTCGGAACCAATCAGGTTAAACAGGGTTGCCGCCACCGCCATACCGACGAATGTACCCAAGATGATACGCCATGAGGCAATGCGCATGTATACCAAGGCCGCGCCACCAATCAAGATAGCAAGGGTTGACACTTCACCGATAGAGCCAGGGATATTACCGATAAAGGCATCCATCCAAGACATCGCTTGCCCGGAGACATTGTGTTGCAACGCGCCTTCACCGCCGGAGTACCATTGGCTCAAAGCCGTTGCGCCTGAGTAACCGTCTGCGGCTGTCCACACTAGATCGCCAGAGATCTGCGCTGGATAAGCAAAGAACAAGAACGCGCGTCCCGCAAGCGCTGGGTTCAAGAAGTTACGTCCAGTTCCCCCGAAGATCTCTTTGGCAACCACCACACCAAAGGTGATACCCAGTGCAGCCTGCCATAATGGCAAGGTTGGCGGCACGATCAGTGCAAAGAGGATCGAGGTGACGAAGAAACCTTCGTTGACTTCATGCTTGCGCACGATGCAGAACAGTACTTCCCAAAAACCACCCACAATAAATACGGTGGCGTAAATAGGCAGGAAGTAGGTAGCGCCTAGAATGGTTTTGGTTCCCCACCCGGCAGCGGATAGCGGCCCCGCAATCGACTCGGTGAGCCAATAATGCCAATTACCACTGATCACCTGTGCCAGTTGGTCACCAGAATATAAATCCATCAATCCCATGATGGCTTGGTTACCTGTGTTATACATGCCCCAGAACATCGCGGGGAACACAGCAAACCACACCATGATCATGATGCGTTTCAAATCGATGCTGTCACGCACGTGCGCGCCGGCTTTGGTCACCATACCCGGGGTGTACAAAATGGTGGCAACCGCTTCGTACAGGGCAAACCATTTTTCATGTTTGCCGCCTGGCTCAAAGTGTGGCTCGATTTGCTCTAGAAAATTTTTAAGGCTCATCAGTTACCCTTCCTTCTCAATCTTTTCTAGGCTCTCGCGGAGCATTGGACCGTACTCGTACTTGCCTGGGCAGACAAAAGTACAAAGGGCCAAATCTTCAGGATCTAACTCCAGCGCGCCCAGCTGTTGCATGCTATCTGTATCGCCAGCACAGATATCACGCAGCAGCATTGTTGGCTCGATATCTAGTGGCATTACTCGCTCATAATTACCGATTGGTACCATGGAACGATCACTGCCATTGGTCGAGGTGGTCAAATTGAAAAGTTGGCCTTTGAATAGGTGGCCAAGGTAGGCGCGCGTCACTGAGAAGCGGTTTTTACCCGGCGACAACCAACCAAACAGCTCTTTCTCGTTGCCTTCACGCAATACAGACACTTGCAAGTGGAAGCGGCCCAAGTAAGCATGCGGGCCAGACGCTTTGGTCCCCGACAGCACTGAGCCAGAAATAACACGGCTTTCACCCGCCATCAGCTCGCCATCAGTCAGCTCGTCGAGGTTTGCGCCTAGCTGCGTGCGTACCAAGCGTGGCTTGTTAACCATCGGGCCTGCCAATGACACCACACGATCAGTGTTGATTTCACCGGTAAGGAACAAGTGGCCAAACGCAATCACATCTTGGTAGTTAAGATGCCACACCTTTTTCTCCATGCTTGCTGAGCGCAAGTGGTGGATATGGGTGCCCACTAAGCCTGCTGGGTGAGGGCCAGCAAAGACATGTTGTTCAACGTTAGATTGCTGACTGGTGGGTAACTCTACATTCGCCTTACAAACAAACACTTGCTTTTCAGTTAAGCGAGAGAGTACATCAAGACCTGCAACGAATGCCTCTTTTTGCTCATCAATGATCACTTTCGGATCCGCGGCGAGCGGATTGGTGTCCATTGCATTCACAAAAATGGCTTCCGGCACGGCATCAATCGCGGGCGAACGGCTGAACGGGCGCGTGCGGAGCGCTGTCCACATCCCCGACTCAACCAATTGATCAACCACCGCTTGGCGCTCAAGAGAGGCCAGTTGCGACGCTTCATACTTGTTGAATGTGACTTGCTCGTTACCATCGACTTCAATGACGACAGACTGAAGAACACGTTTGGCACCGCGGTTGACTTCAACCACTTTACCGGCTGCGGGAGCAGTAAATACCACACCAGGGTTTTTCTTATCTTCGAAAAGGCCCTGGCCTTTTTTCACCACATCACCCACTCGCACATGCATTGTGGGGCGCATTCCAACGTACTCTTCGCCAAGCAAGGCGACTTTCTTGACAGCTGGGCCATCATTTATCACCTGAGCAGGAGTCCCAGCAATGGGGATATCCAAACCCTTTTTTATTGTAATCATACGCACTTGCACTACATTAACGGGAAAAAGAATTCTGTTATTGCGCAGTTAAAGACACGACTTTCGACTGTATGGTGGCCTGAGGGCGCACCGTCGCAACATCCTGCTAACCATGACGTTACACAAAGGTAGCCTAGGTTAGTCTTTAAGCGCGATATTCTATCACTAACCCCAGTATTGATTCTATGGGTATTGTCACTAGGGCGTGGCAATTATGCATACTTGTACAAACAATGCTCGTTGTAAGCTCACAGTTTTACTGTTGTTTTTTTGCTCGCCTTAAGGTGACGGTCACCGACCCCACGCTGTTCGCGTGGTGCGCCAAGTGGCACGTTGATACCCACCCCACCAGCGACTTTATGTAAGAATTTGTTGCCATAACGTGAAGAATCAACACGCCTAAGCACATTGGCTCACCCTTATTTTACACCACCCCCGCGACAGGCTGGCGAGTCTGGCGCATTTGCCTGCTCTTGCCACTCTTCTGGGGTGTAAGTATGGATAGCCAATGCATGAATATCATTGGCAAGCTCGTCCGCCAAGGTGGTATTGATCGCACGATGCCGCTGTATTAAACGCTTACCTGCAAACTCATCTGACACCACGACAACCTTGAAATGGCTCTCTGACCCTTCTGGTACATTGTGCATATCGCTTTCATTGCGGACATCAAGATGAACGGGCGCAAAAGCCTGTGTCAGTTTCTCTGTAATTTGCGTTTGAATTTTCATGGCTTCCCCAACCTATCAAGGGCAAGTTGCCCAGATTTTAGTCGTTATCGATAAAATTGCGAATTCAATAGCCTGATCACGCCATCATTGATGGCATACCCATCGAGTTTGAATTGCAGTTGTGGTGTGAGTGCGACAATATACGCAGTCAGTGACCTCTGACGCAAACGCTCCCATGAAAACAGAACTTGTAATCTCAAGCGACGAATCTCCCCTGACACTACACCGCTACCCGCGCCGAAAAAATGAAACGCTTCAAGCCTTTGATGCAGCCGATGAATATATCATTGAGCACGCCAACACCTGGCAACTTGAGGCAGGCAATCGGGTTTTAATTCTCAATGATCAATTTGGCGCGTTGAGTTGTTGGGCATGCTCGCAAGGTTATGACGTCATTCAAATCAGCGATTCTGTGGTGTCACAGCAAGCGACTCTCGCGAACCTTCGCCAAAACCAGCTTCCAGACATTACGCTGCTTAAGAGTACGGAACCACTGCCTAAACAGTTTGATGCGGTGATCATGCGAGTGCCTAAAAGCAGCAAAATGTTGGCATGGCAGCTCCAGCAACTGGCGTCTGTAACGACACCGGCCACACGCATCCTCGCCGGAGACAAGGCAAAAGCGATCCATACCTCTACGCTGAATCAGTTTGAGCACTGGCTTGGGGCAACCACCACCTCGTTGGCAAAGAAAAAAGCGCGCTTGATTTTTTCTACCGCTAACGCCCTCCCCCAACAGCCCACCGAGCCACTTAGCTATGTCGATGTCCCTGAGTTTTCCATGCGCTTGGCTAATTGGCCCAATGTGTTTTCCGCCAAAAAGCTGGATATCGCGGCTTACTTAATGCTTCCGCAAATCCCAAGCTCGGACGAAGAAAAAAATATTCTGGATTTAGGTTGTGGGAATGGTGTGCTTGCCCTGCAGGCGGCACGTAACAACCCAAAGGCATACATTTATGCAGTCGACGAGAGCCATATGGCCGTCGCCAGTGCCCAACACAACCTTGAAAGCCATGATATTGACTCACAACGTTTCCAATGTGAAGCACGAGATTGCTTGACCGATTTTAACCACACAGATATTGATCTTGTGTTGTGTAACCCGCCCTTTCACCAGCAACAAACCATCACTGATCACATTGCTTGGCAAATGTTTTGTGACGCAAAACGTGTTCTGACCACGAATGGCGCGCTTTTAGTGATTGGCAATCGTCATCTTGGCTATCATACTAAGCTAAAACGTCTTTTTGGTAACGTGACTGTCGTTGCGTCAAATAAAAAATTCGTTATTCTCAAGGCAGTCAACGCCCAATTTTAACAAAAGGATGCTGAACCCCATGAAGAAACTGATTATTGCCGCCGCTGTGTTAGTCCTAGCGGGCTGCTCAACACCTCGCGAGCCACAACTAACCATTGCACCGTCTCCAGCGTCATCCAATCAGCAGCAGGTCAACAACCTTCCTGTGGTGGTAAAGAGTAAGGACTTACGGACAGCTCAGTTCGTTGCGGTGATTGATAGCGGTCGCTCCAATGTTAAGCCGCTGCATGCCACCCAAAACTTGCGCGTTGTCCTTGAAGATACCCTCTCACGCCAGCTTTCAGCACAAGGGTTCCGTGTCGTCGCAAATGGCCCGGGCATGCTCCGCCTCGATATTCTTGACGCCTTAGTTCGTGTTAAGCACACGGTATTCAAGCACGATATGGAAGCGTCAGTGCAACTGCAGCTAGTCGCTGAATCGCCGGATGGTCGCTTTGTAAAACGTTACACCGGCAAATCAACCCAGAGCGGCGTTAGCAGCGCTTCGCCCGACGATATCGAAATGGCATTAAACAACCTGCTAGAAGCTGTCTTGCAAGACATTGCCAACGATGAGCAGCTACTTGATCACATGAAAGCGCACTTTTAATCATGAAAATATGGGCACTTTTAGGGATACTTGCACTGGTGGTGGCGCCGGTGCAAGCCAGCGTGATGGTCGCTGTTGAAACGACCCAGGGAGACTTTGTCTTGCAACTTAATGAGGATAAAGCTCCCAAAACTGTCAGCAATTTTTTACGCTATGTCGATGACGGCAGCTATGTCGGCACTCAATTTCATCGGGTGATCCCACGTTTTGTGGTGCAAGGAGGCGGATTTGATCAAGACCTCAATCGTCGCCCCACGTATGAACCTGTTGATAATGAATCACTTAATGGTCTACGTAACCGTCGTGCTACCATCGCGATGGCCAGAACCCAAGACCCGGACTCTGCCACCCGCCAGTTCTACATCAATGTCAGTGATAATGGTTTCTTAGATGCAACCCCCAATAAGCTGGGGTACACGGTGTTTGGCCGCGTCGTGGAAGGGTTTAACACTATCCTGACCATCACCGAGCAGCCAACCGTTACTATCCCCAGCAAACGGATGCAGGATGTGCCGCAACAACCGATTATTATTACTGCTATCAATCGTGTTTCAACTCCCTAGTCTTTAAGTAGGCCACCTTATTATGCAGTCATCCAAGCTAAAAACGACCTTGGCGGCCTACGCCGACCGTCGCCTGCTCTTTGTTTTTTTAATGGGGTGCTGTAGTGGTTTCCCTTGGGTATTAATTGGCTCCAACTTAAATGGTTGGCTGGCCGATGAGGGGTTATCGCGCACGGCTATTGGCCTTTTTGGCTCAGTGTTCGTGCTTTACGCCGTTAACTTTTTGTGGGCCCCCCTGCTGGATAGGCTTAAGATCCCGGTACTGAATGAAAAGCTTGGCCATCGTCGTAGCTGGATTGTGGTGACACAATCACTGATGCTTGTCGCCACCTTGGCCTTGTCTCGCGTTAACATGCAAGGCCTGCAAGCGATTGATCCCTGGATCACCACCCTTGTCCTTTCGTCATTGATTTTTTCTATCGCCCTCGCGTCGGCCACACAAGACATAGCCATTGATGCCTTCCGTATCGATAACTTCGCCGAGCACGAAACCGAGAAGTTCCCGCTCGCCTCGGCGATGTCGGTCATTGGTTGGTGGACAGGCTATTCTGTGCCTGGCTATATCGGCTTTATCAATGCCGATGCCATCGGGTGGAACCAAGTTTATGTGATTATGGCCGGATTTGTCGGCTTAATGATTCTCGCCACCCTGTATGTCAAAGAGCCTGCCAGTGATCGGGAACAGCGCCAAGACAAGGCCACCAAACATTACCTCAACCAAGGCTACAGTGGCTTCCAAGCCTGGTTTGCCGTGACGGTGGTGGAACCTTTTGCCGAGTTCTTTCGTCGCAACGGGATTAAGGTAGCCCTTACGCTGCTGTTATTTGTGTTTTTGTTTAAACTGGGCGAAGCCTTTCTCGGTCGCATGTCGATCGTGTTTTACAAAGATGTTGGCTTTACCAATGAGCAAATTGGGTATTACTCCAAGCTAGTCGGCTGGGGGCTCACCGTGGTTTACACCTTAATAGGCAGCTACATCAACCTGCGCTTTGGCGTGATTAAAGGGCTGTTTATTGGCGGTGTTGCCATGGCATCCAGCAACCTCATGTTCGCCTGGATTGCCATGGTCGGCCCCAACGAGCACCTGCTATTGGGGGCCATCCTGGTAGACAACTTTACCTCGGCTTTTGCCACCATTGCGTTTGTCTCCTTTTTAACCTTCTTAACCGGTCGCGCGTTCTCAGCCACTCAATATGCGCTGCTCGCGTCCTTGGGGAACTTAGGCCGCACCACAGTCGCGTCATTCAGTGGCATGATGGTCGACTGGCTCGATAGCTGGTCAACATTTTTCGTAATAACTGCGTTAATGGTGATCCCGGGACTGGTCATGCTGATCTACATCGGTAGACACTTTCGCCAACCTCCGTCACAAAATGATAAGCATGCTAGACACTGCCTAGATTCTCGTCGCGACTAACCCTGACATATCACAGTGGAGTGCAAAATTTTGCGCGCCGCTGTGACTTATTGAGTAACAAAGATCACATAAAACTGTCATGCAACCCTTTACAAACCGCCTCTGATCACAGCCTATTTTTGTGTCTATGTTTATTACATTCTTTATCGTGAACTTAATCAATATACTGCCTCTGTCCCATGCGCACTGCGCAACAACAAGACCCAGCAGAGGCAGTCACTATGAAAAAATCCCTACTCGCACTCGCCGTTATCGCCGCTAGCAGCGCATCCGTTGCTAACGCCGCCGATTACTCAGATGACATTTACAAAAATGATCACAAATGGCTTCAGTTTAACGCCATGTATGCAATCGATGAAAAAGCACAGTTCGACTTTGGCGAAGGCACAGAGAAAGATCATAACTATCTAGAAATGGAGTTTGGCGGCCGTAAAGGCGTGGTCGATCTCTATGGTTATGTGGATATTTTTGACTTGGGTGAAGACGATAGCAGCAACAACAACAAAAAAGGTGCTTCTAAGCTGTTCATGAAGCTGGCACCGCGATTCTCGATTGATGGCATCACCGGGCAAGATTTGTCGTTTGGCCCAGTACAAGAAGTCTACTTTTCGACCCTGTTTAACTGGGATGGTGGCAATGATATTGTTAATAACTCATTCTGGGGGGTCGGTGCTGATGTTGAGCTGCCATGGTTTGGCAAAGTGGGCATGAACCTCTATGGCTTGTATGACATCAATAAAAAAGACTGGAATGGCTATCAGTTCTCGACTAACTGGTTTAAACCTTTCCACTTTTTCGACAATGGCAGCTTCCTGTCATACCAAGGTTATATTGATTACCAATTCGGTGCCGACGATACCTTTAAAGGCAACAACCAAGCGACTCATGGCGGCGCGATGTTTAACGGCCTGTATTGGCACTCAGATAACTACGCCCTCGGTTATGGTCTGAAAGCCTATAATGATGTTTATCTCTTTGAAGATGGCAATGCCAACAACTCTGTAGGTGCTGTCGCCGACAGCTCAGGTATTTCTCACTACCTTAGCGCGACCTACAAATTCTAATCTTATCCAGCGCCGGTCCCTGCCGGCGCTGTCCTCCCCGCCTTATATTGTCTATGATACACTGGCCTTTTTATCGATAGGCAAGTGTCATGCGGATCACCTTGATAGGCGCAGGTGCGATCGGCACCTTATGGGCGGTCAAATTAAGCCAAGCGGGTCATCACGTTCATCTTATCACGCGCGATGGCGCTGATAAGCGGGCGCTGAACCTTGACGATACCTCCCTTACTTTGCCCGCCAACCAACCAGACTTACTGCGTTATAGTGATCTTTGGCTGGTTTGCACCAAATCCTATGACGTGCAAGCCGCCTTAACTCCGTGCTTTGCTCATCTTGAGCCGGAAACCATGGTGATGTTGATGCATAACGGCATGGGACCTCATCAATGGCTCATTGATACCCTACCTGCCAGCCAGCCGCTGCTGCTCGCGACCACCTCACAAGGCGTGTTTCGCGCGGAAACAGGCGAGTATCGGCACACGGGCAATGGGCCCACAGCGCTCGGGGCAGGTAACCAAGCCGGTGAAGCCTGTCAGTTTCTCGCCGATGTCTTGGATCATGCCCTACCGGCAGCAACCTGGCAGAGCGATATCCTGGAATCGCTGTGGTATAAACTGGCGGTCAATAGTGTCATCAACCCGCTTACCGCCTTACATGGGATAAAAAACGGTGAATTGCTCAAACGAGACTATGCGCCAATCATTGATGCGCTATGCCAAGAATTAGCCACTGTAATGCGGGCGGAGCGGATCCTTGCCTCGGCTACCCAAGTACGTCAACGTGTGGAAACGGTCGCCAAGGCAACCGCAGACAACTACTCTTCAATGAATCGCGATGTATTTTACCGTCGCCCGACCGAGCTGGCGTATATTACGGGCTATGTGCTGCAACGCGCCCAAGCACACCAGATTTCAACCCCACACCACCAGCAGCTACACCAAGCCGTTCAACAAGTGGAGAGATAAGGAATCATCATGAGTGATAAACGCATCCTGATTTGTATGGCCAATGGCACAGAAGAAATGGAAGCCGTGACTGCCATTGATGTGATGAAACGTGCCGGCTTCAATGTCATCGTGGCCAGCGCCGATCCCGAAGGCGAGCTCACGCTAACCTGTTCACGTGGCGTCAAGCTAGTTTGCGACGCAGCACTGGCAACAGTCGCCGATCAGCCTTTTGACTGTGTGATCTTACCCGGTGGTATCGAGGGCGCCCAGTGCTTAGGAGAAAGTAACCTGATCACCGAGATCATCAAACAGCAGCAGAGCGACAATGCGTGGGTGGCTGCCATTTGTGCCGCACCGGCGTTAGTGCTACAACGCCACCAGCTATTCCCACAGTCACACATGAGCTGTCATCCCAGCGTCAGCGATCAGATCCCAGCACAGTGGCTAAGCCGCCGCCGCGTGATGACCGACTATGACCATCGTTTGATTACCAGCCAGGGGCCAGGTTCGGCAATGGAGTTCGCGATCGAAGTCGTTCACGTGCTTGGCGGCAAAGCCTTGGCCTGGCAAGTGGCGGAGCCAATGATGCCCCTGCCTCAACTGCACTATGAGAAAAAGTTTACAGAAGGCTAGATTTGCACGAGGCTTAAACGCAAACAGGCAGCTAAATGGCTGCCTGTTGTCTTACTGCGGTAAGCCACTCGGCCTACACCCGATACACTTTCACGTTATCAAAGCCCATATCTTTGAGATACAGCGCTTGCAAGCGACTCATTACCCCTCGCTCGCAATAGAGCAAATAAGTTTTCGTTTGGTCAAGGTCGCCAAACTGGGTCGCCAATTTGAAGAAAGGAATGTGCACCACATCAACGCCTTCAATCTCAAGCGGCTTATCTTCTTGCTCTTCTCGACTGCGGATATCCAGCACCACTGCGCCTTTCTCAACCTCATTAACCAGCTCCGCTTCCGGCGCTTTTTCTTGGCTCAAGGCTTCGATATCACGGATATCCATCACAGTCGCGTTGTCGACCACTTGCTCAAGCAGACGAAAATCAAACTTGGCTTCTTCGTGTTCAAGCTTGGCTTTTTCCGCTTTCACCGTTGGCTTTTTGGAAATCACGCCACAATACTCAGGCATGGTTTTGGCGAAATCTTCTGTGCCAATTTTACGCGCCGTTTGAATAATGTCTTCTTTGTCCCAGTTAATCAGAGGGCGCAAGATCAAGCTATCGGTGACGTTGTCAATCATGCGCAGATTGGTGAGCGTTTGGCTCGACACCTGCCCCAACGCCTCGCCGGTCACCAGTGCTTGAATACCAAACCGTTTTGCCACCATGGCCGCCGCCCGCATAAACATACGCTTCAACACCACGCCCATTTGCGCGCTATCGATATTTTCCAAGATGCTATTGACGACCGGCTCAAAATCAATCGAAATAAACTTCACTTTGGCCGATGAGCCAAATTTGTTCCAAAGGTAATGAGACACCTGCTGCACACCCGTTTCATGCGATTTACCACCCAGATTAAAGAAGCAGTAGTGCACTTTACTGCCACGTTTAATGTGCAAATAACTGGAAACGCCTGAATCGAACCCGCCAGAGATCAAGCTCAATACATCTTCTTGTGTACCGAGTGGGAAGCCCCCTAAACCTGCGTGACGATGTTTCACCACGTTGAGCTTATCGTGATCGACTTCCATCATCACGGTGACATCCGGTTTTTTCAGTTGCACACTGGCCGACGGCACGGCTTGGTTTAGTCCACCACCGACATAGCGCTCAAGATCGATAGAGGTAAAGTCATGCTGCCCACGACGCTTAGCGCGCACACAAAAGGTCTTCCCTTCGATTTGGTGACGCACACCGGCCAAAGTAAGCTCATAGATATGGTGTAAATCGTTAAACAGAGTTTGCTCAACCTCAAGCACGGTTTGCACGCCTGGTGTGTTGGTTAACACATCCAGAACCAGTTGGCGCTCGTTAGGTTGTTTTAACGTCACCTCAATGTGATCCCGACGGTTATATACCGCCGTATTATCAGTCCGACGCTTTAAAATATTACGAATATTGCATTCGAGGATTTTTGTAAAACGCTTTCTGACTGACTCACTTTTGACGATCACCTCAGGGTGAATTTTAACGATAAACTTCATAACCGGTTCGATACAGCTGGGAACAAAGCCGCGGATTATACAATAACCAGGCTGCCGCTGAAACCGGCTATTTTCACGTCTGTAGAAAGAGGAAGTGCTCGGCGATAACTTGTCTTTACCCACAATCAGTTATCGCCGAGAGACAGGACTAAGGTGCGTTTTGTGGCGCATTCTCGGTAGAGATTTCATCCGAGAAGGTGGGTTTTCCTTGTATCACAGCGATTTCCACACGCCGGTTTGACGCACGGTTTTCCGGAGAATTGTTCGGCGCACGCGGCTTGGTATCCGCTAATCCTTCCACTTTCATACGTAAATGGTTAAAACCAGGGACTTTTTCCATCTCCTGCGCCACTGACACCGCACGCTGTGCCGAAAGATCCCAGTTCGAGCGGTAAAGCTCCGACTCCAAAGGTGTGCTATCGGTATGCCCTGAGACCTTGATTTCCCCCGGCACATCTTTTACCAACTGCGCAATTTGACGCACCATGGGGCGGAACTTGGGTTGAAGAAACGCAGAGTTTTGTGGGAAAGCGCCCTTTTCTCGGATCCTTATCACCAACTGTTGCCCTAAGTTTTCGACTTCAACCGCCCCCTCATCGATTTCGCGTTGCAACGCTTGCATCAACGCCTTTTGCAGCTGCTCAAGTTGCTGCTGCATTCTCTGCTGCTCCAATTGTGACGCCACTTGGGCACTGGTGCCGCCTTCCTTATCTGACGTGTTGCGTTGCGAGCCGCCGGACCGATCATCCTCGCCCTCTTGAAAATCCAAGGTGCGCTGCGTCATATCAATGGTTTGTTGCATGATCACTTCAATCGGCGTCGGCTCAGGACGACCCGGACGAAACTCTTGCGCGATCACACTGGTTCCTTTAGGAATGTCTTTCACCTCGAGCACATTTTGTACCCCAAAAGCGAACTTCATTGACCCAGCAATTTGCTTAAACTTAAGCACATCCATCTCTGAAAATGACAACAGAAGGACGAAAAAGCACATAAGAAGCGACATCAAGTCCGCAAACGTCCCCATCCACGGCGGTAAGCCGGGAGGCGGGCATTTGCATTCCTCTTCTTCTTGCTGTTGTGCCATGAAGACTCCTTACTTCTCGCTCGCTGAGGCCGGCGCCTCAGACCGATTAATTATCGACATCCACCTCACGCTTACCCTCATTGAGGTAGTTTTTCAAAAAGCCATCAATGACACGCGGGTTTTGTCCATCTTGAATCGCGAGTAAGCCGTCCATGATCAAACGCCGATTCAATTTTTCTTGCTCCTTACGCAGCGCCAGCTTGTTGGCGATGGGGGTCGCCACCATGTTCGCCAACATCGCACCGTACATGGTGGTCAACAAGGCGACCGCCATTGCTGGCCCAATCGCCTTTGGGTCATCCATATTCGACAACATGGCGACCAGCCCAATCAAGGTCCCGATCATCCCCATCGCGGGTGCCACGTCCGCCAAGGCACTATAAAAGCCAATGCCATGGTCGTGCCGCTCCTCGGTAAGGTTAATGTCTTTGTGTAATGTGGCACGGACTACATCGGCATCGTGACCATCGACGAGCAAGTCCACGCCCTTTTGCATAAACGAGTTGCTCACTTCCATCTCTTCCAAGGCAAGGAAGCCACCTTTACGCGCCGCATCGGCCATCTCAATAATCTTGGCAATCAAGTCCTCTGGGTCATCGGATTTGAACATGAATGCCTTGCCTGCAATTTTAAAACTGCCAAAGAACTGCCCCATGGTGTACTTGGTGAGAACCACAAATAAGCTCCCCCCGATGACGATCAGCACCGATGGTACGTCAAAGTACATGTTCATGGTGCCGCCCAACAGCATCGCCATTATTACGAATGCAAACGAGCCGATAATGCCGATGAGCGTCGCTATATCCACGTCAGTCTCCCTTAAATTACGTCAAGTCATTGTTTTTCATTTTTTAGGGTATTGGTTATATCGGCAACCAACCCTATAGGTTTAGCGTAAATACGCAGATATCAACAAGGATAACATGCCTTTTACGGTGGTGGCGCCAAGCACACAAAAACACATAGAGTGGTTTGACCGCCTGTGGCCACTGCGTTACCGTCTAGCCTCTCTATTTTAATTTTATGGCATCATGGCTGTGAAGAAACCAGAAAATATGACCTTTGAGGACACGCTCAAAGAGTTAGATACCATTGTCGGCGCGCTCGAATCCGGCGAACTTCCTCTCGACACCGCAATGAAACGTTTTGAGCGCGGCATCGCACTCACTCGTCAAGGGCAGAAAACCCTTGCTGACGCCGAACAACGCGTCGAGATCTTGCTCTCGCAAGAAGATGATGGGCCACTGACTGAGTTTTCTCCTCAAGACGATGATTAACACTGTTGTACACGATGCGCTGCGCGAAACGCAAACCCGAAGCAATCAACAACTCGAAGCGTGGCTCGATACCTTATCCTCCCAAGATCAACCGCTTATTCAGGCAATGCGCCATGGTTTGCTCTTGGGGGGCAAACGCATTCGTCCCTTTCTAACCTATGCCACAGGACAGCTGTTTGGCGTGTCACTTGCGCAAATTGATACACCAGCTGTCGCGGTAGAGTGTATTC